>JBGGMV010000001.1:0-17779 GCA_041287865.1 Alphaproteobacteria bacterium
TGCCGAGGTCGATGCCGAAGGTGGGGTTCCTGAAGGTACCGCCGACAACCACGTCGGATTGCAGCGAGGCAAGGCTGCCGTCTTTAGGTTTCGGGTTCAGTTTCATGTTTATATTTTCATTGCGCAGGTTAACGCTGGCTTCGCCCTTGAAAACCGTGTCTTGCGTATCGATCACGAAAACGCGGGAGCGGAGCAAGCCGTCCTTCACGCCGAAGTCGCCGGCGGCGCAGCGCAGCTCGGTCGTCTTGTCGCTGCCCAGCAGCGGCAGCAGCTCGGCGATATCAAGGTCGGCGGCCTCCACAGCTGCAAGGCTCAGGCGGCCGCCTGCCATGGTCAGCGTGACGCGACCGTCGCTATTGGCCAGCACGTCGGCGGTCGTCTTGCCGCCGCCGCGCAGAGCGATTTTACCGCTGATCAGGCCGCTGGAAAGATCGCCAAGATGCGCGGCGGTCAGGAACTGGCGCAGGCCAAGGCCTTTAAGGTTCAATGCCACTTGCGTATAGGGCGAATTATCACGACCGTTGACAGTGACTTGCCCGTCGACCGTGCCACCCGCAACGCCAAACCGCAGCGGGGCAACCTTCAAAAGACCGTTTTCGAGGTCGAAGCGCGCATCCAGCTTGCTGAGCGGCCAGCCGGGCGCGTTCAGTTTATCTGCATGGAGCGTTACATCGACATCGGCGGCGCGGAATTTTGTCAGGTCAAGCTGCACGTCTGGCAGCAGACGGCCCGCCGGCAATTTCCGGCCCGGCACATAACCGAAGAAACCGCCAAGGTCTTCAACATCAAGGCGCGTGGAAATGATTTTTCCGGTCAGCTTCGATCTTTTGCCGCCGGTATCGAATGCAACGTTACCCCTAAGATCACTATTGCCGACCTTGCCGGTGAAATTCCTGAAGGT
Source organism: Alphaproteobacteria bacterium (assembly GCA_041287865.1). Lineage (GTDB taxonomy): Bacteria > Pseudomonadota > Alphaproteobacteria > Micavibrionales > UBA2020 > JAPWJZ01. The sequence goes on from JBGGMV010000001.1 coordinate 902, forward strand.
CCAAACATCATCCGCTTTCACAAGAGCGCCTTTCAGCGTATAGGCAGGCGTCGGCGGCAGCGGGATATGCGTAAGGGAGAAGATATCGGCCATGTCGGTACCGGTTAGCTGCAACCGCGCATCAAGGCCCTTGAGCCGCACAGGGTCGCGGAAGGTGCCGTCCAGCAGCGCCTTCGTACCGCCCATGGTGATCTGCAGTTCCAGCGGGTAATCAGCCGAAGTATCGCGTAATATCTCGAGCGAACCGCCTTCGCCTTTCACGTTCAGCGTCTTGCCGTCCAGCGTGCCCTTGCCTTCAAAGCCGAAGGTTTCCTGTTCTTCCGCGCGGGCGACGTCAAGCTTCAGGTCAAGATCCAGCTTGCGCGGCATGTCGCGGTAAATCAACTGGCCGTCGGTCACGCGCAGGTAATCGATTTCGGGGAATTCGTGGCGGTTGTCGGGCAGGGCGGTTTCTTTCAGCGCGGCAGCTTTCGTGCCCGGCAGGAACGACCAGTTATTGCTGCCGTCAGGGAATTTTTCTAGCACGATGCGCGGCTGTTCCAGCGTCATCTCTTGAATATCCGCGCGGCCGATAAAAAGCGGCAGGATTTTAAGCCGCATATCAACGCGGGCGATATCGAACATATAGGGATCTTTGGAGGCCTCTGCGTTTTTGATGCGCACTTTTTCAGCTGTCACGCGTGTGCGGCCCCAGCGCCACTGGATGTCAAAGGGGCCTTCGATCGCGACTTCGCGGCCCAGGCGGTTGCCGAAAGACGTCGTCAGCTTGTCACGGAACCATGCAGAGGGGAAAAAGGCAGTCGCCGTCACCGCCAGCACAAGAACTGCGGAGAGGAAGATGGCGGCGCGGTGCGTATACTTATGTTTTATAAAGGCTTTCATTTAACGCCAACAGCCGCGCGGGGGCATAGGTTCCTGCCCCTTGAAAAGGCACAAAAAAACAGCCCCGACCATGATGGCGCGGGGCTGTTTTTTTGGAATTTGGCTGCTTACCAGCTTTCGCCGCTGCGGCCGCCCGGGAAACGACGGTTGCGGTTCATGGTGCCGCACCAGTTGATGCCGCCGGTATAGGGCTGCTCTTTTTCTTTCTTGGACGTTTTTGCCTTGGGCTTCTTGGCCTTGGGGGCTTTTTTCTTGAATTCTTCTTTGGGCGATTTGTCTTTTTTCGTAGCCATTTTATACACTCCTCGGGGTTAAAATTATTGTTTCGGGGCAGGGGGAACGGCTTTGCTCTCGACCACTTCGCGTTCCATCCTGCAGGTCAATTTGCGGAAGTTCTTTTCAAAGCTCATGCGCAGTTTGTTGTTTTCGACAACTTCGAATTTGCGGACGTGATAGAGCGTCGCGCCTTCCCAGAGAGATACGCCTTCAAAGCGTTCGGGCTTGCTGCCGATGCAGTCCATGGTGATGTTATATTCGTTATGCGGCGGCGGGGGCGGCGGCGTGCAACCGGCTGTTGTCAGCGCGACGGCGGCGAAAGCGCCGGCCAGCAGGGATGCCTTTGTGAATGATGTCATGGCAATTCTCCTTGAAGAAAAATACCGGCATAGGTATAGGCCTTTTGATTTATTATGTCAATTCCTATTTATGCCTTTATTATCAGAAGGATAATATTTCTATTCTCCGCCAAGGCTAAATCCGGTAAATAGATGTGGTTTAACGCGCAAGGCGGCCTAAGTAAGAGACATGTCAGACGATATCGACATCAGCGAAAAGAAAAAATCCGATTTCCGCCACCCGGAAAAACGGAACCGCCCCGACACGCCCATCCTGCGCAAGCCGGAATGGATCCGCGTCAAGGCGCCGGTCTCGCCCGAATATCACGAGACAAAAACGCTCGTCCATAACCTGAAACTGAAAACGGTTTGCGAAGAGGCGGCCTGCCCGAACATCGGCGAGTGCTGGAAACAGAAACACGCGACCTTCATGATTTTGGGCGCGACCTGCACGCGAGCCTGCTCGTTCTGCAACGTGGCGACGGGCATTCCCGATAAACTGGATCCGTTCGAGGCCGCGCGCGTTGCCATTGGCGTATCGAAGCTGGGGCTGAAGCACGTCGTTATCACCTCCGTCGACCGCGACGACCTTGCCGACGGCGGGTCGGAGCAGTTCGTTAAGGTGATCAACGAAATCCGCCGCCTGTCGCCCGGCACCTCGATTGAAATCCTGACGCCGGATTTTAAAGACAAGCAAAACGCCATCGAGCCGATTGCCGTCGCGCGTCCCGACGTTTTCAACCACAACCTTGAAACCGTGCCGCGGCTCTACCCGACGATCCGCCCCGGCGCGCGTTACTTCACGTCGCTCGAACTGCTCAACCGTGTCAAGAAAATCGACCCCACGATCTTCACCAAATCAGGCCTGATGGTCGGCCTTGGCGAAACGAAACAGGAAGTAATGCAGGTGATGGACGACCTCCGCGCCGCTGATGTAGATTTCCTCACCATCGGCCAGTACCTGCAGCCAACGCCGAAACACGCGGCTGTCGACCGTTTCGTCACGCCCGAAGAGTTCAAGTCGTATGAGACCATCGCCCGCGCCAAGGGCTTCCTGATGGTTTCCGCTTCGCCGCTGACGCGGTCTTCCTACCACGCCGACAGCGATTTCGAGAAACTTCGCGCCGCGCGCGAGGAAAAGCTGGCGGCGGGCAGGTAATGCCGTCGCACGCGGAAAAGCGCGTCCTGCCCTATACATCCGAGCAGCTTTTCGACCTTGTGATGGATATCGAGAAATACCCGGAATTCATGCCCTGGTGCATCGCCACGCGCATCAACTCGCGCGGCAAGGATGTGCTGAACGCCGATGTTATCGTCGGCTACAAGGTCTTCCGCGAAAAATTCAATTCCACCGTCGTCTTCAAGCGGCCCAAAACAATCGAAGTCGAATACAAGCAGGGCCCGATGAAACACCTGCAAAACCGCTGGGCCTTCAAGGATATCAAAGGCGGGCAGTGCGAAGTGGATTTCTATATCGAATTTTCGATGAAATCGAAGATGTTCGAAACGCTGGTCGACCAGTTTTTCCACCGCGTGCTGGTGAAAATGATCAATTCCTTCGAAGACCGCGCGGCGGAGCTTTACGGCAAAAAAGCCTAGAGCGCGTCGATTTCCTTCTTCAGTGCGGTCAGCGCTGTTTCAACCGTTTCGGTGCGTACAGCCGCGCGATCACCGCCAAACAGGTTTTTAATTGTAAAAGCATTCTTGCCGCTGGCGATGCCGATGTAGACAAGCCCGACAGGCTTTGTATCTGTGGCGCCCCCGGGGCCTGCGATGCCGGTGGCCGATACGGCCAGCTGCGCCTGCGAATTTTTCAGCGCGCCTTGTGCCATTTCAAGCGCGGTTTCGGCGCTGACGGCGCCGTGTTTTTCCAGCGTCGCTTGCTGCACACCCACCAGTTTAACCTTGGCGTCGTTGGAATAGGTGATGAAGCCGCGATCGACCACATCTGATGATCCAGCGATTTCGGTCAGGCATCCTGCGATCAACCCGCCGGTGCAGGATTCAGCCGTGGCAATGCGCAGGCCCTTTTTACGGGCGGCGGAGAGCACGGCTTCGGCAAGCTGGGTGAGATGCTGGGGAAACAAGGCGGGTTCCTTATATATAAAAGATCGTCGCCAGCCCGCCCACGCCGACCAGGGCGTAGATACCGGCAACCACGTCATCCATCATCACATCGGTGCCGCTGCGGCTCTTGTTGTCGAAGTAGGACGCGGGCCAGGGCTTCCAGATGTCGAAGAGACGGAAGAGCAGGAAGGCCGCGACCCAGAGGTCAAGGTGCGTTTCGGCCGGAATGGCGGCGATCCACATGCCGGCGACTTCGTCGACGACGATGGTCTGGTCGTCGACCACGCCCGATTTTTTCGCATAACGGTTGGAGGCCACGACGCCAATGCAGGTGATAGCGACAGCCGCCATGCCAAGCGCGGCGGGGCCGCCGAAATGCTGGATCAAAATGCCGAAGGGAATGGCGGCCAGCGAACCCATGGTACCGGGCGCGGGGCGCAGGCGACCAGAGCCGAACCATGTCGAAACCCAGATGCCCCAATCCTTCATCTTTGCGTCTGACGGCAGCGACTCGATCCTGAATTTACTCAACACGTTTCCCATTACGTTCCCCATTTTCTGATGTCGTCCTTCGTTGCGCCCTGCGTCTTTGTGAAGGGCAAGCGCACGGTGGCCACGGCCTCTGCCGCAATACCTTCGCCGCGTCCTGTAAATCCGAGGCCTTCCGTCGTCGTCGCCTTCACGCTGACGCGGCTGACCGGCAGCGATAAAATTCCGGCGATGCTTTCGCGCATTTTGTCGCGGTGCGGGCCGATTTTTGGCGCTTCGCATATAATTGTGACGTCGACATGCGTGATAAGGCCGCCTTGGGCCGCGATCAGCTCGCCCGCGTGTTTCAGGAATTTCGCGCTGTCGGCGTTTTTCCAGCGGGCGTCTTTCGGGCTGAAATGCACGCCGATATCGCCGTCGCAGATGGTGGCCAGCAGGGCGTCGGTCAGCGCATGCAGCGCGACATCGGCATCGGAATGGCCTTCCAGCGATTTGTCATGCGGCACGGTGATGCCGCAGAGTTTCAGCTTATGCAGGTCGTTTGCGGGTGTGACGAGCCGGTGGACATCATAACCTTGCCCTGTGCGCACATCGCCGCAACGGAAGGCCAGCGTTTGTTCCATGAAGGCGAAGTCTTCCGGTACGGTCAACTTGAAATTACCCTTGTCGCCCGAAACGATTGTCACCGGAATACCCGCAGCCTCGCAGAGCGCGGCGTCGTCGGTGAAGGACTGGCCTTTGTGTTTCTGGTGCAGGTCATAAATCGTTTTAAATTTAAAACCCTGCGGTGTCTGGATAGCGAACAGGTTATCGCGGCTCTCGGTCTTCGTCGTGCCATCAACCGAGCGGCGCAGCGTATCGGCGACGGGCAGGCCGGGGATGGCAGCTTCTTTAGTTTTCAATGCTTCGATAATGCCGTTGATCAGCTCAGGCGTAATACCCGGGCGGGCGGCATCGTGGATCAACACGTAATCGGGGTTCGAGGGCGCGATAGCCTCCAGCCCCTTGAGCACACTTTCCTGCCGCGTCGCGCCACCGATGACCGGATTTTCAATACCGGACAGCCCCGCATGATCGGGATGGATGACGACGCGCACGTCTGAAATGGCGGGATGATTCCTGAAGGCCTCCACGCTCCACATGAAAACGGGACGACCGAGGAGGGGGAGGTATTGTTTGGGCAGGCTGCCGCCGAAACGCTCGCCCTGGCCGGCGGCGACTATCAGCGCGGTAATATTGGGTTTTTTATTATCCATAATACTTTAAACCGTTTTCTGCCTGTAAAGACTTTAAAACCGCGTCTAAGTGCGGTCAACGCTTGTTATTTTTCACAAAATAGGGCAAATATACGCCCGTGCATAAATTTTAGGCGGTAACCTGAAATGCACAAATAATAGGCAGCAAAAACAAAATAAAAAGCGCACAGCCTGATGAAGACTATAAATAACAGCACAAAGGTCGTCCCGCTGAACAGGGCGATTGCGCCGGACATGAGGAAACTCATCGACGTCCTTCCCGATGCCGTGCTTGCGGTGGATGCGGAAGGCGTTGTCGCGTTCTCGAACCCCGCTGCGCAGGAATTTTTCGGCATGGGGAAAAAGGCGCTGGCGGCCCGCAGCCTGCCCGAACTGCTGGGCGCGGGCAACCCCTTTGCGGGTGTTGCGCCGGGGCAGGCGCTGACTGTGCATGACCTTGTTATCAACGGCAAACCCGTGGGCAGCCTGTCGGCCGTGCCGCTGGATGATTTATCGGTCATCGTGCTCCGCTGCGACGCCGTACCGGTGAAAAGCGAATGGGCGGCCAAGGTCAAGCGCGCGCTGAAGCCGGCGCAGCACCTCGCCCGTATGCTGGCGCATGAAATCAAAAACCCGCTAACGGGTATTCGCGGCGCGGCGCAGTTGCTGGCGTCATCGAACCTCGGCCCTGACGACCGCGAACTGGCGGTGCTGATCGATACCGAAACCCAGCGCGTCATGCGCCTGATCGACAAAGTCAACGTCTTCGACGATGCGCCACACCACCAATACGCGCCGCTGAACATCCACGAAGTGCTGGGGCAGGTGATCCGCCTTGCGCAATCGGGCTTCGGTGCGAAGGTATCGACGCAGTATGACCCCTCGCTGCCCGACATTCACGGCCATGCCGACAGGCTGGCGCAGGCTTTCCTGAACCTCGTCAAGAACGCGGTAGAGGCCGGCGGCAGCGTGACGATCCGGACCTATTACGACGCGACGCCTGGTTACAACCCCGAAACCCATGCGCGGCTGCCCGTCTGCGTTGCGGTGGAAGATACCGGCTGCGGCATTACGCCCGGCATGCTGGACAAGCTTTTCGAACCCTACCAGACCACCAAGCCACAGGGCGAAGGGCTGGGGCTTTCGATTGTCTCGAAAATTATCGACGACCACGGCGGCGCGGTGGATGTGACCAGCGCTCCCGGCAAAACTATTTTCAAAGTCAGTTTCCCCAAAGGTGACGCATGAACGCCAAGACCGTTTTGATTGCAGACGACGACGTTTCGATCCGCACCGTGCTGACACAGGCGCTGAAACGCGCAGGCTACGACGTGCAGGCGACCGACAACGGCGCGACGCTCTATCAATGGGTGCTGGAAGGACGCGGCGATCTGGTGATCACCGATGTGATGATGCCAGGCGAAAGCGGGCTCGACCTGCTGCCGAAAATCCGGCTGAAGCGCCCCGAGATGAAAGTGATCGTCATGAGCGCGCAGAACGCGCTGACCACCGCCGTGACGGCATCGGAGCGCGGCGCGATGGATTACATGCCCAAGCCTTTCGATATCGAGGCGCTGTTGCAACTGGTCGGCAACGCCTTCCTGAAAACCGTTGAAACCGGGCAGGACAATTTCGATACCGCCGCCGCGATGGATAAATCATTCGTCGTCGGCCAAAGCCGCGCGCTGCAGGAAATTTACCGCACCATCGCCCGCCTGCGGACATCCGACCTCACCGTGCTCATGACGGGCGAGTCCGGCACCGGCAAGGAAGTCATCGCCCGCGCGCTGCACGGCTACAGCCGCTGGAAAGACGGACCCTTCGTTGCGCTCAACATGGCAGCCATTCCGCGCGAATTGATTGAATCCGAATTGTTCGGCCATGAGAAAGGCGCCTTTACGGGCGCGACGCACAAAGCCATTGGCCGGTTCGAACAGGCGCAAGGCGGCACGCTTTTCCTCGACGAAATCGGCGATATGCCTTACGAAGCGCAAACGCGCCTGCTGCGCGTCATTCAAGAGGGCGAATTTACCGCCGTCGGCGGTCGCCGCGCGGTCAAGACGAAACTCCGTATCGTCGCCGCCACGCACCGCAATATGGCCGAGCTGGTACGCAGCGGCAAGTTCCGCGAAGACCTGTTCTACCGCCTGAACGTCGTGCCGATGCATATTCCTCCGCTGCGCGAACGCACCGAGGACATTCCTGCGCTCGTCCAGCACTTCGTGTTGCAGGCGGGAGCATCCAAAGTCTTCGAGCCCGCCGCCATGGGCCTGATGCAGCAGCACCGCTGGACAGGCAACATCCGCGAGCTAGAAAACTTCACCCGCCGCCTTGTCGCGCTCTGCCCGCAGGATATTATTGGCGCAGACACGGTTTCGGCTGAATTGTCGCGCCTGTCGCCCGGCATGGCCACCAGCCATTCGCGCACCGAGATTATTTCCATGCTGATGCAGGATTATTTCGCGGCGTTGCCCACGGGCGAAATTTACGAGCCGCTGATCAACGAGATCGAAAAACCGCTGATCGAACGCGTGCTGAAAATCACCAAGGGCAACCAGATCAAGGCCGCCGAAATGCTGGGCCTGAACCGCAACACGCTGCGCAAGAAGATCCGCGAGCTGGGCGTGGAAGTGAGGAAGGCATGACCGCTGAAGCCGCTTCGCAACCCTTAACATTCTATCGCCGCCTGACAAACCTGCTGCTGTCGCGCACCGCGACGCTGTGGCTGGCGACGGGCGCCATCCTGTCCTGTGTTGCGACTTATGTCGTGATGACGCAGCGCACGGCCAGCATCAATACGGCCTATTGGCTGCTGAACCTCGACCTCGTTCTGCTGCTGCTGCTGGGCGGTACGCTGGCACGCACCATTGTCAACCTCTGGGCCGAACGCAAGCGCGGCATCGCCGGCGCCAAGCTGCATGTGCGACTTGTCGTTATTTTCGGCGCGCTGGCCACAGCCCCCGCCATCATGATGGCTGTTTTCTCGACCGTCTTCCTTTATTTCGGCGTGCACGCATGGTTCAACGACCGCGTCAGCACCGCCGTCAATGAATCTCTTGCCGTGGCGCAGGCATACCTGAAAGAGCACCAGCAGGTGATGCGCGCAGACGTATTGGCCATGGCCAACGACCTTAACCGCGCGTCGTCCCAGCTGGTCGATAATCCCACCGCCTTTAACCAGATGGTGCAGACGCAGTCGATGCTGCGCAACCTGTCGGAGGCGCTGGTCTTCCGCGCCGACGGCGAAGTCATGGCCCGTTCGCGCCTCTCCTTCACGCTGGAAATGGAACACCTGCCGGAGAAAACGATGGAAGAAGCCTCCGGTGGCGACGTCGTGCTGATGACCGGCGGTGACGACAGCGACCGCATCCGCGCGCTGGTAAAGCTTGATCGTTTCTTTGACGCCTATCTGTATGTCGGCCGCATGGTCGACGCGCAGGTATTGCAGCACATGCAGACGGCACAGAAAGCCGTTGAGGAATACACCACGCTGGAGGGCCGCAAGTCGCAGATGCAGCTGATGACCACGGCGATGTTCGTGGCCGTATCGCTGCTGCTGCTGATGGCTGCTGTCTGGTTCGGTCTATCCTTCGCCGGACGCCTTGTCGCGCCGATCAGCGCGCTCATCCTTGCCGCCGAGCGGGTGAGGGAAGGCGATCTTTCCGTGCGCGTGCCCGATACGCAGTCGGACGACGAACTGGGCATGCTTGGCCGCGGGTTCAACCGCATGACCAGCCAGCTGGAAGAACAGCAGGAAAAACTGCTGGCCGCCAACCGCATGATGGACGAACGCCGCCGCTTCACCGAAGCCGTTCTGGCGGGCGCGTCATCCGGTATCCTTGGCCTTGAAAACGACGGCACGATCACGCTGGCCAACGAAATGGCGGAAGAACTGTTGCTGGGCGCCGCCGGCAACACGCTGACGGGCCGCAAGCTTGGCGATATCATTCCTGAATCAATCGAAATATTGCAAAAGGCTTTCGCTCACGGCGACCGCGCATGGCCGCTGCAGCTGGAATATGCCGCCGGCGACGGGCCGCGCAAAACCATTCTTGTGCGCATCATCGCGGAACAGGGCGAGGGCGGGCAGGGTGCTGTCGCCACGCTCGATGATATTTCCAACCTTGTCTCCGCCCAGCGCAAGGCCGCATGGTCGGATGTCGCGCGCCGCATCGCGCACGAGATCAAGAACCCGCTCACCCCCATCCAGCTCTCGGCGGAGCGCCTCAAGCGCAAGTACCTGCCGCAGATCGTGGAAGACCCCGAAACCTTCGAGAAATGCACGGACACCATCATCCGTCAGGTGAACGACATCGGCCATATGGTGGGTGAATTCTCCGCCTTCGCGCGCATGCCCGAGCCGATGAAGCAGATCGAGAATGTCGTGCAGGTCTGCCAGGAGGCGCTCATTCTGCAGCGTCAGGCGCATCCCGATATCGGCTTCGGCTTTATCGCCGCCGAGCCCGAGATGAAGGCAAATTGCGACCGTGCGCAGCTTACTCAGGTTATGACCAACCTGCTGAACAACGCCATTGACTCGATCCACGAGCGCCAGCAGCAAAAGCCGGGCGACGGACGTATTAAGATTTTGGTTGAATACAAGGGCTCCAACATCCTGATTTCCGTGGAAGACAACGGCATGGGATTACCGGAGAAGGTGAAAGACCAGATCCTCGAGCCCTATGTGACGACCAAGAAAAAAGGCTCCGGCCTCGGCCTCGCTATCGTGAAAAAGATTATGGAAGACCATGACGGATCGATAGCGATTGAGGACAATTATGTACAAGAAACAAAAACAGGCGCAAAAGCAGTTCTCGTTTTCGCGAGAGACGTGTAAGTTGTAATAGAGCAACCAGGTGGTGTAATGATGCAACAGCAACAACATGCAGACATACTCATTGTCGACGATCAGGACGATATCCGTTCGCTGATCGAAGGCATTCTGCAGGACGAGGGTTTCAAAACCCGTTCGGCCAAAGACAGCCAGACAGCCATGAAGATGATTGCGGAAAAAGAACCGCAACTGCTCGTGCTCGACATCTGGCTCGAGAACAGCGACATGGACGGCATGGAAATGCTGAAAAAGCTGGTCAAGACCAACGGCGATATGCCGGTCATCATGATCAGCGGCCACGGCAATATCGAGACCGCTGTCAGCGCCATCCAGATCGGCGCCTATGACTTCATCGAAAAGCCCTTCAAGGCCGACAAGCTTCTGGTTCTCGCCCGCCGTGCCATCGAAACCGCGCAACTGAAAAAGGAAAACCAGGAACTTCGCCTGACCGCGCTGGGTTCTGTCTCCGAACTTCACGGCGTATCGACCGCGATGCAACAAATCCGACAGGGGCTGGAGCGCGTGGCGCCCACCAACAGCCGCGTCCTTATCACCGGCGCGCCCGGCACGGGCAAGAACGTGGCCGCGCGCATGATCCACATGAATTCGAAACGCGCCGATAAAAACTATGTCGTGCTCAACTGCGCCATCATGGCGCCCGATCGTATCGAGCTGGAACTGTTCGGCTCCGAAGGCCCCGGCGGCCGCAAGGCGGGCGTGCTGGAACAAGCCCATGGCGGCACATTGTTCCTCGACGAAGTGGCGGATATGCCGCTGGAAACGCAGGCCAAGATCGTGCGCGTGCTGCAGGATCAGCATTTCTCGCGCATCGGCGGCACGGAGCGCGTTGAAGTCGACGTGCGCATCGTTGCCTCCACCAACCAGAAACTGCAAGACCTGATGACGCAGGGCAAGTTCAGGCAGGATCTGTACTATCGCCTGAACGTCGTGCCGATCGACATTCCCGCGCTCGAAGAGCGTCTGGAAGACATCCCCGTGCTGGCCAAATTCTTCATGGAACTGGCCGCACGCACCGCCAACGCACCGCCGCGCACCTTTGCGGGCGACGCTATGGCGCTGATGCAGTCTTACGACTGGCCCGGCAACGTGCGCCAGCTGAAAAACGTTATCGAATGGTTGCTCATCATGGCGCCGGGATCGGCTTCGGAACCCATCACCGCCGACATGCTGCCGCCCGACCTGCAGCAGCAGGTGGTGGAGATGATCCGCGGCCGCGAGGGCGTAGAGCTGATGTCAAAACCCTTACGCGAAGCACGCGAGATTTTCGAGCGGGAATACCTGCTGTCGCAGGTCAACCGTTTCGGGGGCAATATTTCCAAGACCGCCGGATTCATCGGCATGGAACGCTCGGCCTTGCACCGCAAGCTGAAGTCGCTGGGCATTCAGGCGAATGACAAGGACAGGGCGGCAGAAGGTTAATAGGGGCTAGGGGACCATGAAAGTCGTTATTTGCGGGGCAGGCCAGGTCGGCACAGCCATCGCGGCCTATCTTTCCGAAGAAGGCAACAACGTCACCATCATCGATAAAGACGCCGAACTGATCGCGGAAGTGAACGATAACTTCGAGGTGCGCGGCATCGTCGGGCATGCGTCATTGCCCGATACGCTCGACCGCGCGGGCGCGGCCGACGCCGAGATGATTATCGCCGCCACCCATTCCGACGAAGTCAACATGGTGGCCTGTCAGGTCGCGCACTCCATTTTCAAGGTGCCGGTCAAAATCGCACGGGTGCGCGAACAAAGTTATTTATCTTACGCCGCCGCCGCGCTTTATGGCCGCGACAGCATGCCGATTGACGTGCTTATTTCGCCCGAAATCGAGGTCGCGAAATCGATCGCCAACCGCATCCGCGTGCCCGGCGCGTTTAACATTATCCCGATGGCCGATGGCCGTGTGCAATTGGTGAGCGTGATCTGCAAGGCGAACTGCCCCGTGGTGCATACGCCGCTAAAACACCTGACCTCGCTGTTCCCTGACCTCACGACCGAAATCGTCGCCATCGTACGCAACAACGTGAACATCATCCCGAAATCGGATGACGAGCTGTTCCCCGGCGACGAGGTTTATTTCGTTTGCTCCTCCGACCATTTGCAGCGCGCCATGAGCGCCTTCGGCTATGACGAACAGCAGACGCGCCGCGTCCTGATCGTGGGCGCCGGCAAGATCGGTACGCGCCTTGCCGCAGACATCCGCGATACGATGCCAGGCGTGTCCGTGCGTCTGATCGAAGCCGATTTTGGCAAGGCTCAGCGCGCCTCCGAAGGTCTTGCGGGCGTGGAAGTCGTGCACGGCGACGGCCTGTCGCGCGAAATTCTCGAAGAAGCGCAAGTATCCAAGACCGAAGCCGTTATCGCCGTGATGAACCACGACGAGAGCAACATCCTTGTTTCCATGCTGGCAAAGCAGCACGGCGGTGAGCGCGCGATTACGCTGATCAATAACCAGTCTTTCACGCACCTTGCCACCAACCTCGGGTTTGATGCCATCGTCAACCCGCGCGCCATCACCGTGTCGACCATCCTGCAGCACGTGCGGCGCGGACGTATCAAGGCGGCGCACAGTTTGCGCGACGGCTTCGCGGAAATTCTCGAGGTCGAAGCACTCGATACCTCCGCCATCGTCAATACGCCCATTCGCGAGATCAAGCAGCCCAAGAACATGATCTTCGGCCTGATCGTGCGCGGCGACAAGATCATGACGCCGAAGCCCGACACGGTCATCAAGCCGGATGATCGCGTGATTATCCTTGCGGCGCACGACCAGGTGAAAAAGGTCGAGCAGATGTTCGCCGTCCGCCCCGAGTATTTCTGACATGCCACGCTTTGCTTACGTGAACGGCCAGTATATTCCGCACCGCGATGCATCCGTGCATATCGAGGATCGCGGCTTCCAGTTTGCCGACAGCGTTTACGAAGTGATCGCCTGCATGAACGGTCATTTGTCTGACGAGCAGGGCCACCTCGACCGCCTTGAACGATCCTTGAAAGAGCTGCGCATGGAAATGCCCATGCCGCGCCGCGCGATGAAACTTGTCATCCGTGAATTCATCCGCCGCAATAAGTTGAAAAACGCCTCCGTCTACATGCAGGTGACGCGCGGCACCGCCCCCCGCGATTTCAAGTTTCCCGCTGCGCCCGATTATACCTTCGTCATGACCGTCTATCCCGCCACCTATAATCTCGAAGGCCGCAAGGCGGTGGCGCGCAAGGCCTTCACCACTCCCGATATCCGCTGGAAACGCCGCGACATCAAATCGACCGCGCTGCTGGCGCAGGTGCTGTCGAAACAGGCCGCCATCGACAAGGGCGGTTACGAGGCATGGATGGTGGATGATGACGGTTTCATCACCGAAGGCGCGTCCAGCAACGCATGGATTGTCGACAAGAAAGGCAACCTCGTCACCCGCGCGACAGCAAACAATTCCATCCTGAAGGGCGTGACGCGTAACGCCATGCAGGCACTGCTGAAGAAGGAAGGCGTGAAGATCGTCGAACGCGCCTTTACGCCCAAGGAAGCCTATGAGGCGCAGGAGGCCTTTACCTCGTCCGCCGTGGCCCTCATCATGCCCATCGTCGAAATCGACGGCAAGAAGATCGGCGATGGCAAGCCCGGGCCGCTGACGCTGAAAATCCTCGAATTCTACATGAACTACGCCAAAGACCAGGCGGCCGACCAGCACGTCTGGACGCCGGCATGACCGGGCTGCACAAGCCGGCGGCGATCATCTTTGACTGGGATGATACGCTGGTCGACAACTGGGAGACGGCTTTCAAGGCGCTCAACACCGCACTGGTTCATATGGGCATGGAACCCTGGAGCGAGGAAGAAACGCGCCGCCGTTCCGGCCCCACCGCCCGCGCACTGTTTACCGAACTGTTTGGCGAAGCCCGCTGGGAAGAAGCCGACAAGGTTTATTACGATACCTTCTGCAAGCTGGTGAGAGCGAACCCGCGCCTGCACGACAAGGCCGATGAACTGTTGCAACTGCTGGCCGACAACAATATCCACATGGCCGTCGTCAGCAACAAGCGCAACCCGCTGCTGTCGGAGGAAGTCGCCAACCTCGGCTTCGGGCGGTTTTTCAAGAAAGTGCTGGGGGCAGGGGAGGCATCGGCCGACAAGCCCGACCCCGCACCACTGCTGCATACGCTGAAAGCGCTCGGCATCACACCCGGCCCGCATGTCTGGTATCTGGGTGACAGCCATACGGACATGATGTGCGCCATTGGCGCGGGCTGTACGGCGGTGCTGTTTGAATCAAAACCGCCGCCCGCCGATCTGTTGATCAAGAATCCACCCGCTGCCCGCTTCCGCAATCACGGCGAGCTTATGGAATACCTCGCCCGATATTTCGCATGAATCGCGCGAAAGCTATTGATTTTTCTTGTTAAAGTTTCCGGCGCTCGTTAATCTTTTTATTGGTGGCATAGATCAAGTGCCCTTTCAAACTATGCATTTAAAGGCGGGATAAAAAAATGTCCGATAAAAGCCAGAACCTTCAGGACAAATTCCTCAACAAAATCCGCAAAGAGAAAATGTCCGTCACGGTCTTCCTCGTGAACGGCGTGAAGCTCCAGGGTATTATCACCTGGTTCGACAACTTCTCGATGCTGCTGCGCCGCGATTCACATTCGCAGCTCATCTACAAGCACGCGATCTCGACCATCATGCCCGCATCTCCGGTGCGCCTGCATGATGACGACACGGATGACGCCCCCGTCGGCGGCCCCGCGCCCGAGGCCGTAGGCTAACAGGATCCAATGAGCACCAAAACCGTCGTACTGCATCCCGAAGTGTTGACTCATGGCGGTGATGATAAGAAAACCGCGCGCACACCGGAAGCCTCCGAGGCCGAAGCCGTCAGCCTTGCCGACGCTATTTCGCTGCAGGTCGTGCATCACGAAACCGTCTTCCTGAAAAAAATCACGCCCGCGACGCTGATCGGCTCCGGCACTGTCGATCGTTTCAAGGGTGTTGTGGAAGAACATGAAGCGGGATTGGTCTTCGTCGACCATTCGCTCAGCCCCGTGCAGCAGCGCAACCTTGAAAAAGCATGGAACTGCAAGGTCATCGACCGCACGGGGCTTATTCTTGAAATTTTCGGCGCCCGCGCGCGCACCAAGGAAGGCCAGCTGCAGGTTGAACTCGCCGCACTTGGCTACCAGCGCTCCCGCCTTGTGCGGTCATGGACGCACCTTGAACGCCAGCGCGGCGGCTTCGGCTTCATGGGCGGCCCCGGCGAAACGCAGATCGAGATGGACAGACGGTTGATTGACGATCGCATCCGCCGGCTCAAGGACGAACTGGAACACGTGCGCGCCAACCGCAAGCTGCAGCGCGAGTCGCGCAAGAAAGAACCTTATCCCATCGTCGCCATCGTGGGTTACACCAACGCCGGCAAATCGACGCTGTTCAACCGCCTGACGGGTGCGGAAGTTTTCGTCAAAGACCTTTTGTTCGCCACGCTCGATACCACCATGCGCGGTATTGAATTACCATCGGGCAAGAAAGCCATCCTCTCCGATACCGTCGGTTTCATTTCGGAACTGCCCACGCACCTGATCGCCTCCTTCCGCGCGACACTGGAAGAAGTGCAGGAGGCATCCGTCATCCTGCACGTGCGCGATATCAGCCAGCCGAATACCGAAGCAGAAAAAGAAGACGTGCTGGCGATTTTGCGCGATCTTGGCATCGAAACCGACCGTGATCTGCGCATCATCGAGGTGCTGAACAAGATCGACAGCCTGCCGAAGGACGATCACGACGACATCATGGCGCAGGTGAAGAAAAAAGACCGTCTTGTCGCCACCTCCGCCCTGACAGGCGAGGGGATCGAGAGATTATTGACGCTGATCGACAACAAGCTGGGCGAGCTGCGTCAGGAATTTTTCGTGGAAATCGATATAGCCGACGGCAAAGCCGTTTCATGGCTGTACAAGCGCGGCGAAGTGCTGGACCGCAAGGACGAGGACAAGCACGTTGTGCTGAAAGTTTCGCTGGATCCGGCCGACGTCGACCGCTTCGCCAGCCAGTTCCCCTACAAATTAGGCAACAAAAAACCCCGGTCGAAGAAGAAGGCGTAATCGCCGTTCAGCCCGACCGGGGTTTTGTGCATTGCACTAATTACGGTGCTTTCGGAGCTTCCACTTTGGGAGCTTCGGGAGCCTTGGGGGCTTCAGCAGCCGGGGCAGCAGGTGCAGCTGCTTCGGGAGCCTTGGGAGCTTCTGCTTTGGGGGCTTCAGCGGCGCCGCCGAAGAGTTTCTTCAGGACAGGCCAGGTGCGGGGATCGAGAGACATTGTGTGCTTTCCTCTATGTTTGCGTTTATGGGTTGTAGTTACGTGAATAGTTTAGGGCAAATCTGAACACTGTCAAGAAATTCACAATAGCGTTAGCAAGAACGCCTGTTTTACTGGTAAAAATGCCATGGAATACAGAGGAAAATTATTATGCAAATAGACGTCAACAAAGTCGCCGATATCCTGCGCCACGTGGCGAATGTGGAAGTCCTGCCGCGCTTCAACAACCTGTCAAAAGGCGATGTGCGCGAAAAAAATCCCGGCGATTTCGTGACGGTTGCAGACGAAGCCTCAGAAAAAATGCTGAGCGCAATGCTGCGCGAATATCTCCCCGGATCGGACGTTGTGGGGGAGGAAGCGGTGTCGAAAGACCCGAAGGTGCTGGAAAAACTCGCCACCGACAGGCCGATCTGGGTCGTCGACCCCATCGACGGCACC
>JBGGMV010000002.1:0-15199 GCA_041287865.1 Alphaproteobacteria bacterium
GCCCACGCTGGTGCTGCTGGGGCCGGATGGCAAGGAAGTGGGCCGTTATGCGGGCGAAGGGCATAAAGACGCGATTGCGGGGGAGATTAAAAAACTGTCGTTGGGCGATGTGAAGGCGGCGGAATTGCAGATGAAGCAGGAAGAAGACTTATCCCCATTCTCTTTTCCCTCTCGTGTAAAACTAGCCAAAAACCCTGACAAATTCATTCAGAAGGGTTTCAACACAGAAGCATATCAAGGAAGAACGCTGATAGTAGCCAACACGGGTTATAATTCCATTTATCGAAGGGATCTGGATCGCCGCAGCGCAGGCAACATCGCAGATACATGGAACGAAGGCTTTAAAGATGGCAGGAGAGTACGTGCCAGCCTTAATCATCCTCGCGGTTTCGCGGAGACGGACGAAGGTATTTATATCGCTGATACTGACAATCACCTGCTGCGATATAGGGCCTTTAGTGGTGGTGGAATTAAGACGGTGGCAGGCACAGGGGAGCGTGGCCTTTACCCGCAAGTAAAAGACCGCAATGCGCTCCAAATTCCACTGGCCTCGCCTTGGGATGTTGCTTTAATGCCTGACGGCAAAACACTTGTCATCGCAATGGCGGGGCTTCATCAGCTCTGGACATACGACATAGAAAAGAAAACCGTTTCGACATTGGCGGGCACAGGCGCGGAAGGCATCAAGGATGGCCCCGCAGCGGAAGCGACGCTGGCACAGCCAAGCGGTCTTGCTATCGATGGAGACACGATTTATTTCGTCGATGCCGAAAGTTCATCCCTGCGCATGCTGAAGGACGGACAAATTAAAACGCTGATTGGCACAGGGTTGTTTGATTACGGCTTGGTGGATGGAAAATATCCCGAAGCTATGTTGCAGCACCCACAGGGACTAAACGTTTATAAAGGTAAAATATATATTGCCGATACTTATAATAACGCTATACGCGTCTATGACATTGCAACAGCTACGCTATCCACAGTGAAGCAGAACATTCCCATGCCTGCAGGTGAAAAAATTGACAGCGCCATTTTAACCCAACTCACGAAAAATATTCCCGAGCCAACAGACATTCTGGTCACCGATGATGCCGTTTACATTACCGGTTCGGATTTACAAATGCTAAGTACTTGGAATCTGAAGGACGGGGAATTAACCCGTGTATGGCCCCCCAAAAGAGTTGGGCTAGAGTAAATCTGACGCCTTGCGGCGGCTACGGAATCGGCTATCATCCCCCCGTCATGAAAACCTACGTAGAATTCATACAGCCGGACAAGAAAATCCCGGCGGGGCGGGCGACGGTGGTCGAGGTGGAACACCGCGATCCGGCGAAGCTGTCGATACCGGCGAAAACCGACATCCTGTATTTCTATGACAGCCCGCGCGATGTGAAGGACGACCCGGGCGGCGACCAGCATAACTGTTCGAAATTCTATATCGTCGCCACCAAGCTGCTGACGCGGGAGGAGGCGAAGGAATTGATTGCGGGCCGGCCGCTGAACGCAATGTCGCAGATTGTCTGGGATGTGAAGCTGGAGAAAAACAGCCTTTTCGCGCTCACCCGTAACCGCAATATCGAAGTCGTGGGCAAGAATAACATCGTGGTGGATGCGAAGGGCCAGCAGCTGTGGCCGAAGCCGCGCGTGAAAAAACAGCTGGTGCGCGATTTCAATACCGCGACGGAACGCGCCATCACGGTCGGCAAGCCCCTTAAGTTAAAGGGCGCGGGGCCGAAGGCATCTTGATCCTGATCGGGGATTTGTGCACGGCGATCGGCTTTTCCAGCGGCAGGCCGTCGTCCAGCGCCCTATCGAAAGCTTCCTGAGCACGCCGCGCGATGGCGGCAGCGTTTGCGATCTTTTGCCGCTCTGCCTCTGCCAGATCGTGCTGGCGCTTCATCTCGCGGATGGTTTCACGCGATTGTATCTCGCCTTCAAGGCTGGCCACATCGCTATGGGCGCGGCGCGCGGCCATTTGCAGCACCTTGCCGCCGCCCTTCCACATCACAACGCCGGCGCCGATCATCCAGAACGCGGGCGTGGCGGCGCCCAGCGCCATGGCCGTATAGCCGACAGCGGCGCACATAAAGACAAGGCACATGACGAAGGTGCCCGCATAGGGCCGCGTATGGTCGGGCAGGCGGCGCACCTGCGCCAGCTGCTTCGACAGTTCGTCGTCGGACATTTTCTTGGGATCCGGCTTGCGTTTCAGCAGGCGGAAATAGGGTCCGAAATCGAGCGTCATTTCGAGCGGTTCGGACATTTTAAAAGTACCTTACGGCTGGGCGCTGTCGCCCGGCTTCTTGAACTTCAGCGAGATCTTGCGCACGGTGATGTCTTCGGTGGTGGGCATGCCGGCTGCTTTCGCCTGCTTGAATTCCTCGGCGATCTGGCCCGTCAGCGGCTTGGTGCCGGCGGCGGCGTGGGCAGCTGCCGTTGCCTTTGCATCAAGATCGGCCTGTTTTGCGGCGGCTTTTTCGGCCTTCTCGCGTTTGTCCATGCGATCCAGCATTTCGCGTTCCATGGTGGTGTATTCGGTGGAGAGGCGGCTGGAAACCTTGTTCGTCCAGGGGGCGGAAAGCTTGCCGACGGCGATACTAATGCCGACCGAGACGGCGAGACCCAGGAATATGCCCATCGGCATCATGGCAAAAACACCCAGCGTCAGCGCCAGCGTGCCGACGGTCGGCGCCCAGCGCACGACCTTCATGCCGTTGCGGCGCGACTTGATGCCCGAGAGGAGTTCTTCGTCCTTCATCGTCTTCAGGTCTTTGTCGTGCTTCTTGAACAAGTAGGCAACCATGACGGCGCTCCCTCTTTAAAATTGGCTAAGTGACTATATCCCGCGTTTCTTATTATGTCAAATATTATATGTCACTGATTCTACTTGGTAATTTTAAATATTTCAGGCAGCAGGCAACGAATCCGCGGGAAACGCCGTTAGAGGGCTGCCTGAATGGTTAAAATAACACCTGTTATTATACAGAATACTGTGGCATACTGTAACCAAGCCGGAATACCGGCGCGATAGTTAATGGGGGTTCTTCAATAAACGACGATGTCGACGATCAGCAATCTGCATAGCGAGTGGAAAGAAACACTCGGCGCCCAGACCGCCAAGAAGCAGGCGCTCGAGAAGGAGCGCAAGCCGCTGCAGGCGGAGCTTGACGCTTTCGACAAGGACGCGCCCACGGGCCTCTGGGGCAAGCTCAAGCACCAGATGGCCAAGAACGTCGGCCTTTCCCCCCTGCGCGACAAGATCGGCAAAATCGACACCAAGCTTGGCAACGCCACCTATGCCATCAGCCAGAAGGCGAAGGACACTTACGACCATCTGGCGTCCTATGCCATGGCGCTGCCCGCCGCCGCCACCGTGCGCGAAACGAAATCGGCGGAGGAAAAACTGCTGCAGATCGTCTCGCAGGGCTATGCGGATATCTCGGAAACAATCGAGGCCTGCAAGGAAGCCAGCGCGCAGGAAATGTTCGATTTCCGCACCGACAGCCGCGACCAGCAGATCAAGTCGTACCAGCTGACCAAGCGGGCCAAGGGCCTGCTGCGCGAAATCCGCGGCAAGCTGTCGGACATGACGCTGCAGCTGGGCGACATCGACATCCCCGGCCAGTCGGACCTCGACGGCCAGGTCCTGCAGATGAATTTCGAGATGAACCTCAATTCCGCCATGTTCCCCGTCAGCCATATCGACCCCGACCTGCTCAGCCGCATGAACGCGGCCGAGCTCGAGACCGCAGCGCGCAAGCTGGAACCGACGGCCCGCAGCATCAAGGACGTGGCTGACAGGCTGGCGCGCGAGATCGAAGCCGCCACAGGGCAGGCGATCGGCATGGCCCGCGCCGCCGACCCCGAGGTCGATGCCCTCGCAGCCTCGATCACGCCTTACCTGCCGACGGATGTTGCCTCGCGCATGGCGCGCCGCAGCGCCCCCGCCGCCCCCCGGCCGCCCGGCAAATAATTACGTCAATTAAATGTACGCCGTTACCTGTTGACTCCCCCGCCGCGGGATTCGATAATGGTTACATGTTCGATTTTGACGCCTTTGCGGATATGACCGCTTCCTTCAACACTGCCGTTCACGGCGGTGCAGGCATCGCTGCAAATGCGATGGCCGTCAGCACGATCTTCAGCATGGCATCGGCGCCGCAGCGCAACGAAGACCCGGAACTCAAGGTCCTCAAGCCCGCGCTGAAAATGTCCCTGCTGGGCATGATGCTCTAACAGAGCTGCTTCACTTACATTTTAGTGGATTAAAAACTCGCCTTCGGCGAAGCGCAGGTCGTCGGCGGTGATGAGTTTTTTAGACGCGACGCGCACCGAATGCAGCTTGCCGTCCAGTTTCTTCTCCCAGAAATTGAGGAAGCGGCGGAGCTCGGGGAAATGGTGGGCGAGGTCGTATTCCTGCCAGAGATATTGCTGTAAAAGCTTCGGATGGTCGGGGAGATGGTAGAAAATCTCGGCCGTGGTGAGACGATAGTCGCGCATTTGCAGGATCAGATTTGCCATATTATTGACGGTCCCTTTCAAAACAGCCAATGGTTTTAACAGGAAGTATCAAGTCTCTAACTCTATTTAACCATAAATTGCTCCACCCGTGTTAAAAAATTGAGTTATCAAGGACTTAGCACTCTTTGGCCCCGAGTGCCAATAATTGCGCAAAACCCCTGTTTTCATTCGGTTTTATGCGCCGAATAACATTGAAAAAACGACCCCCATGCCCTACATATCTGGCAGTCACCCGAGGGGAGTGCTAACGGTTAGGCTCCCTTGAAAACCGGGTCTTTGCTTTATGAGAAGGAAATCACATGAGCACAAAATTCACCCCCCTCCACGATCGCGTCCTGCTGCGCCGCCTTGAAAGCGACAGCAAAACTTCGGGCGGCATCATCATCCCCGACACCGCCAAAGAAAAACCCGCGCAGGGCGAGGTCGTCGCTGCCGGCACCGGCGTGCGCGACGATCACGGCAAACTGCAACCCCTCGACGTGAAGGCGGGCGACATCGTCCTCTTCAGCAAGTGGTCGGGCACCGAAGTCACCCTCGATGGCGAAGAGCTGCTGGTCGTGAAAGAAAGCGACATCATGGGCATCATCGAAGCCAAGAAAAAATCCAAAGCTGCTTAATAGCAAATAACCTCATTTAAAGGAGTCAATACAATGGCTGCTAAAGACGTAAAATTCTCGGCCGACGCGCGCCAGAAAATGCTGAAAGGCGTGGACATCCTCGCCAACGCCGTGAAAGTCACGCTGGGCCCCAAAGGCCGCAACGTGGTGATCGCGAAATCCTTCGGCGCACCCCGCATCACCAAAGACGGCGTGACGGTTGCCAAGGAAATCGAGCTCGAAGACAACTTCGAGAACATGGGCGCACAGATGGTGCGTGAAGTCGCTTCCAAGACCAACGACATGGCTGGCGACGGCACCACCACCGCAACTGTTCTGGCTCAGGCCATCTTCCGCGAAGGCGTGAAGTCGGTTGCCGCCGGCATGAACCCGATGGACCTGAAACGCGGCATCGACAAGGCAGTTGCTGCCGTCGTCGCCGACATCCAGGCCCGCGACAAGAAAGTCTCGAAAAACGACGAAATCGCGCAAGTCGGCACGATCTCGGCGAACGGCGAGAAAGAAATCGGCGAGATCCTCGCCAAAGCCATGGCGAAAGTCGGCAACGAAGGCGTCATCACGGTTGAAGAAGCCAAGTCGCTGAACACCGAGCTGGACGTCGTCGAAGGCATGCAGTTCGACCGCGGCTACCTCTCCCCCTACTTCATCACCAACGCCGACAAAATGGTCTGCGAGCTGGACAGCCCCTACATCCTCTTCTTCGAGAAGAAACTGTCCAACCTGCAAGCCATGCTGCCGATCCTCGAAGCAGTCGTCCAGTCGGGCAAGCCCCTGCTGATCATCGCTGAAGACGTCGAAGGCGAAGCTCTTGCCACGCTGGTCGTCAACAAGCTGCGCGGCGGCCTCAAAGTCGCTGCCGTGAAGGCTCCGGGCTTTGGCGATCGTCGCAAGGCGATGCTGGAAGACATGGCTGGCCTGACCGCCGGCGAAGTCATCTCCGAAGACCTCGGCATCAAGCTGGAATCGGTTACGCTGAACCAGTTGGGCCGCGCCAAGCGCGTCCGCATCACCAAAGATGACACCACGATCATCGGCGGCGCGGGCTCGAAGAAAGACATCGACGCACGCATCTCGCAACTGAAGGCGCAGATCGCTGAATCGACCTCTGACTACGACAAGGAAAAACTGCAGGAACGTCTGGCCAAGCTGGCCGGCGGCGTTGCGGTCATCCGCGTCGGCGGCGCTACCGAAGTTGAAGTGAAAGAACGCAAAGACCGCGTTGAAGATGCCGTCCACGCCACGAAAGCGGCTGTGGAAGAAGGCATCGTCGCCGGCGGCGGCACTGCGCTTCTCTACGCGAAAAAAGCGCTGACGAAACTGAAAGCAGCAAACCGCGACGAGGAAGTCGGCATCGAGATCATCGGCCGCGCCATCGAAGCCCCGATCCGCCAGATCGCTTTCAACGCAGGCGTTGAAGGCTCTATCGTGGTCGGCAAGCTGCTCGAGCAAAAAGACACCAACTTCGGCTACGACGCCCAGAACGGCGAGTATGTCGACATGGTGAAAGAAGGCATCATCGACCCCGTGAAGGTCGTCCGTCACGCGCTGCAGGACGCAGCGTCGGTTGCGGGCCTCCTCATCACCACCGAGGCAACCATCGCCGAACTTCCCAAGAAGGAAGAAGCGCATGGCGGCCATGGCGGTCACGGCGGCGGCATGGACGGCATGATGTAATGCACTGCGAATAAGCAGTGCATGGCAACTAACGCCATGTAACGAACCAAAGAAACAAGGGCCGGGTGGCAACATCCGGCCCTTTTTCTGTGTCTGACACATTATTTGACATAATTCATCATTTGGTTTATACCTTCGCTATGCTGACTTAAGGATTGTCTCCATGCCTACCCCACAGGAAGAACTGGATCGCGAATACCTGCAAGCCGCCTGTGACGGGGATGCGCAGCGGGTAACGGAGGCTTTGGCCGCCGGCGCCACGCTTATGGCGACAACCCCGAACAACGCCGGGAACGCGACCGGAGACGCCGCCTTGGATGCCGCCTGGGGCGCGATGAACTATGCGATATTCTGCGGCGCAACCGACGTCATTGCCGCGCTCGCCCAGGCAGGCTATCCGCTCAATGGCACAACGCCGCAGCGCCCTGAAACCCCGCTTAATTTTGCACTGCGCATGCCAACCCACAGACCCGTTGTGATCAAAGAGTTGATAAGGCTGGGTGCGGATATCAACGGTGTGGATAGCTTTGGCTATGACGCCCTGTGCATTGCCCTCAAAAGGATAGACAGAAGAGGCATTACGCTGCTGATGGAAATGGGGGCAGACCCCGGCCGCGCGCAGAAAATGCTGGACGAACATCGCGGCGGCGCAAGCGTGAAAGACCATTTCGCGCTACAGGCGCAGTTGCAGCTTAAACGAGAAGGCGAATCCTGCAGCCAGGTTGCCGCGCAGGGCACTGCCCTCCCCGTGGTTCCACTGAGGCCGCTGCAGTTAAGGCCACGCGCCGCCTGAGCCCCCGCAAGTCTTTCAAACAAAAGGCTTTTTATAGATTGACTCTTCCCCCTTCTTTAATTTACCATAACGCGAGTTTTAAGGGCGGGATTCTGCGACGCGCATGATGCGTGGCATAAGCCCGAAACAGGAGCTTTGAGCTATGGCCGAAGACACCAGCATCGCCGCCGATTTCATCAAGGTAGCTGAAGATATCGCCACCTACCGCCGCGAACAGCGCGAGGCCGAGGCACGCAAGCAGTTCGGCCAGCGTTACGACGATTTCAGCCGCGAGCTGTCGCTGGTCGCCGATGCGATCGGCGCGCTGCCGCCCAGCATCGGCACCACGTTCCGTGTCCACATGCCCCGCGCCAACGACCGCCAGCGTTTCGATTTTACCGTCGACTGCGACAGGCCGGCGCGCGGGGGCACCATTACCTATTCCTTCAGTCTGTGGATGGATCGCGATAAAATCACCGTCGACAACGAATGGCGCTGCGAGAGTGGCGAGAATAAATTCGACCGCACCAGCCGCACCACTGCAGCGGATTTCGCGGAAGTGCGCAAGAAACTCGCCGTCTGGTTCGGCGATATCGCGCCCGGGCGCATTGCCGAGCTGAAAAACATCCTGATGCCCGAAGACGCCGTCATGCTGAAACGCGACGTGCGCACCGGCGGCCCCATCCGTCTCAAAGCCACGGAGAGCCAGCCATGACATTCGCCGTGCGCGAAGAACTGGCCAAAAGTTTTCTCGAGGCCGCCGACGAAATCGCAGGCGCCGCCGAGCGCGAAGCCGCCGCGCAGGAAAAACAGCAGCGCGCCGCGCTGAAGGCCAAGCTGGGCCGCATCGTCGACGATTACGAGCGCGAGCTGGAACCGCTGGTAAAGGCCATCGGCATGCTGCCCGCCAAAGACGGCGGCCGGTTCGAGATCAAGAATGCCGCGCACCGCGGATCATCCGTCAGCATGGACGTGCAGGTGCTCTACACGCAGGGCGGCAAGACCAGCGGCTTCAAGATAGACGCGATGACGACGATCGATGGCGAAGACCGCTTCAGCCTGACGGTGGAGCCCCTGCCCCCGCAGATAAAGAACGACGCTTCCGCCGCCTTCGCCCAGGTGCGCAAGGGCCTCGCCTACTGGTTCGCCACCGTCGCGCCCGAACGCCTGCCCGAACTGAAAGACATCATGATGCCCGATACCAGCATGGCGCTGGGCCGCGACATGAAGGCATCAAGCCCCTTGCGTCTCAAGCCTTCCAGCTAACAGGAACCGATCATGCCGAAAAAATCAACAGCATCGACCGCCGATATCTTCCTCAATGCCGCCAGCCAGCGCGTCAGCGACAAGGAACGCGAACGCCTGAAGCAGGAAGCCGCCGACAAGAAAGAAGCGCTGCGCCAGCAGAAGGAAGAAGCGCGCGAGCTGAAGGCGCTCAGGAAAGCCTTCCCCGAATATTACGCGATGGTCGAGCCGCTGCTGAAAGCCATGGAAAGCCTGCCGGCATCGGGCGGCGATGAATTCTTCGTGCGCGCCGATCTCCACCTCGACGAGCATTACAAGACGAAGGTGCCCACCAAAAGCATGCATATCTGGGTGCTCTACACGCACGAGCAGAAAACGCCGTACGGCCAGGGCGAAGCGCCCAATACCCACAGCCTCGCCATTGACCGCAAGGGCACGCCGAAGGGCGACCGGGATGACGTCGATCTTGCGCTCAACGGCAACAAGGTGCTGAAACTGGAGCTGGATACCGACGAGAACGGCAAGATAAAAATAAGCAGTCACGCCTATGAAGAATACTACAGTTACGTGCCCCCGTACCGCCGCGCGGGATACTATTCCTCGAGCAGCAGGGGACACTACGAGAGCCGCAGCGCAACGACGACGGCGGTAACCCATGATTCCATCAGCGGCTTCGCGGCCGCGCTGGGCGGCTGGGTGCAGGATACCGCCCCCGAACGCCTTCCCGAAATCGCCGCCGCACTGGGCGCCGGCGACATCAAAATCGCCACAGAACGCATGACGGTCAACAAGCCGATCAAGCTGAAGCCGACCTGACGGCGGCGCATATCAGGAATTTCCGGTAACTTTCTGCCCGAAGCGCAGTGTTTTCAGGACGGGCACGACGCCTTCCTGTTCGCAGGCGTGGTCGCGGGCCTTGCGGCTGGCTTCATCGAAGCGTTGGGCGAGCGGGGCGAGCGCGGGGTCGTTGGGGTCGAAATATGATCTGGCGCGGTCGAATTGCTCGCGCAGGGGTTCCAGCTTGCCCCAAAGCTCTTTCAGCGTCGCGGGGGCTGCCTTGGCCTCCTCGAAGGGTCTCAGCAAATTGACGAAGCGCGCGCGTTCGGCGATGCCGTCGATGCGGCGTTCCATCTCGGTCGCCGTGGTCTTGCCTTCTTCGTCGAGCGCAGCCGCGTCGGCGCCCGCCAGGCGCAGGTTTTCTTTTATCTTGTTCACATGGTATTCGATCATATGCTCGCCCCAGGCGGTGGGCGTCAGGCGGAATTCGGCGTACATTTTCCGCGCATGCAGCAGGCAGGCGCGGCGCGCGCCCGCCTCCATTTTTTCCTTCACTGCGGCCTCGCTCCCTGCGGCGGGGTCGAGGTCGGCCCAGCCGAAGCCGGCGGCGTCCACATGTTCCGCGATCTTCTTGCGGTGGTAATCCAGCTGGTCGGCGAATGACGCCGTATTGCCCTCGGTGAATTCCTTGTACATCTTGCGCGCTGTCAGGCGCAGGATGGCCCTGCCCGTGGCCTCCAGCCGGTCCCGGATATCGCGGTCCTCGCTGTTGCCGAGCTCGTCCACCGCGGCGAGACTTTTGCCCGCATGCGCCGCCATCTTTTCGATCTGGCTGCGGGCGTAGGCGACCATGTTGGTTTCACGCGGGCTGCTGTCGCTTAAATAATCCCTGTACATCTTGCGCGCGCTGCGGAGCGCGCAGTCGAGCCGCCGCCGCTTGATCTCGGCCTCGCCTTCGGCGGCGGTTTTGAAGCCCAGCGCGGTGGCATCCGTGCCCGCCTTGGCCAGTTTTTCGCGGATCTGCCCTGCGACGAAATCGACCATATTCGTCATGTCCGTGGTGTAACGGGTGAGTTCAGCGAACCTGTCGCGGGCTTCCTTCAAATCGCGGTTCTGCGACAGGTCGGTCATGCCGCACCGCCCTGCGGCGCGGCAAGCCTGATGCGCTTCATCACCGGCATCTTGCCGCCGGCGGCGTAATAAAGGCCCCTTGCGCGCGCGCCGGCTTCGTCGAGGCGTTCCTGCAGCGTGAGAACCGGGTTATCCTCCGCTGCCACGCCGGCGATGGGCCCCATGCCCGCGCGGTTGAACAGGTCGGCGACGCGTCCTGCGCGTGCGTCGATTTCCTTGAGCGTTTTGGGTGTCTGCATTTTCTCGAAGTCTTCCAGCTCTTCCCCGCAGGCCTTGAAGCAGGCCCTGCTGATAATCCGGCCGTAACTGGCCGCGGCTTCGGAGCCCGCCGGCTCAAGCGCGGCCTGCCCGCCGATATGGGCAAGATACGCGTCAAGTTCGCGCAGCTGATGCTGCATCGCGCCGTGATAGGGTTTGTCGGTGCCGTCGAGGTATTTCTCAAGCTTTTTCACGGCGCCCAGCGCCCCCAGGCGGCAGAGGCGTTTTTCGGCCTGCGCCAGGCGCGCCTCCACCTCTGCGACGGTTGCCTTGCCGGCGGGGTCCGCCGCCGCAAGGGTGATATCGGGCATGGTGGTGCGCAGCGCGTCCAGCATTTTCGTGATGGTCTCGCGGTGGTGGAAAGCGCCGAAGATCGTGTAACAATCTGTCGCGTTTTCAGCCTCGGTGAATTCCTTCTGGATGTTCAGCAACTTCAGCCGCGTATCGGCCGCCGTGAAGCGTTTTTCGATATCCGCATCGCTTGACGCGCCGGAAGAGTCGAGCGCCGCGACGCTTTTGCCAGCCTGCAAGACGTTCTCGCGAATGCGGCTTATCATCCCCTCCGTCAGGCTGCCCCAGGCGGCGCAGGTGGAGGTTTCGAGCTCGTCGAAATCATGACGCGCCTTTTGCAGGCAGAGGCGGCGGCGGCCGGCCTTGAATCTTTCCTCGATCTGCGCCGCTGTCGCGCAATCGTCCAGCACCGTCAGCGGCTGCGCGGCGGCATCCAGTAACTTCCTGATATTCTCGACAAAACGGTCGGCTGTGCTGCCGTCGTGGGTGGTGGTAGTGGTTTCAAGTTCGTTGAACACATGGCGCGCGCTGCGCACATAAGCGGCCATGCGCACTTTTATGAATTCCTGCGTCATCGCAAAATCATCAGCAGTGCCAGAGGGATCGAGCGCTTTCAGCGTTGCGCCGGCTTCTTTCAGGTCCTTGACCACATATTCTTCGTAGCGCGCGAAATCGTCAGCCGAACTGAAGTTGCGGGTTTGCATGTAGCTAAACCATTGGCGCGCTTGCTTTATATGTGTGGCCGGATCGCCCATATTCCCCCGAGAGATTTAATGCCTAATATATTACCATAATAATTTAAAATTTCAATCAATTTCAGAGGCTTGGGATTCGAAAGGGGGATTTGCCAGTAACCCTTCCGCGCCCTATAGTCATTGCATAGCTAACCCCTTCAAAAGGCCTGAAATGCCCGAGCTGCCAGAAGTCGAGACCGTGCGCCGGGGGCTGGAAAAAGCCCTGCTGGGCAAGCGTATAGACGGCATCAAAACCGGCACAAAGCGCCTGCGCCGCCCCTTCCCCGCGAGCCTGCAGAAGGCCGTCAGCGCGCGTGTCGAAGGCCTGCAGCGCCGCGCCAAGTATCTTCTGTTGAGGCTCGATATCAATCAAACGATTGTTATACACCTTGGCATGTCTGGGCGGCTCGTCATCCACCCCGCGAATGAAAAATACACGCCGGCGAAACATGATCATTTTGTTTTAACGCTGCAGGACGGGGCGAAGATCGTCTTTAACGACGCCCGCCGCTTCGGCCTGATCGAGATGCTGGCGGACGACACGCTCGACCAGCACAAGCTTTTCAGCCATCTGGGGCCGGAGCCGCTGGAGAAGGAATTCTCGACCGCCTATCTGGCCGACTACCTGAAGGCCAAGAAAATCAGCATCAAGCTGGCCATCATGGACCAGAAATGCGTGGTGGGCGTCGGGAATATCTATGCCTCCGAAGCGCTCTACCGCGCCGGCATCTCGCCCAAGCGCGCGGCGAAGTCGTTGAAAAAACCGGAAATCGAAAAACTCGTCCCCGCCATCAAACGCGTGCTGGAAGACGCGATCAAGGCCGGCGGATCATCGCTCCGCGACTATGTGCAGGCCGACGGCGAGCTTGGCTATTTCCAGCATAATTTCAACGTCTACGACCGCGCCGGCGAAAAATGCCGCAAATGCGGCGATGCGATCAAGAAAATCACCCAAGGCGGACGTTCAACCTTCTATTGCCCCACCCACCAGAAATAGGTAGAAAAAACCATGCGCAACAATTTCATTTTCACACTGGCCATTCTGGGCGCGATGCTGCCCCAGACCTTTTCATTCGCGGACGAACCGCGCTCGGCCCTTGTGCCCGAAGTGCCGCTGATGCCGGGCATGGTGGAAATCAAGGAAGCGGGCAACCGCCCGGGCGAAACCACCGCCATCATCACCGGCAACGAGCGCATGGTGCTCAGCTATTACTTCGGCGCGCTGCAGGACGAAGGCTGGGAGCCGATCGACGCCGCGCATACGCAATACAAACGCGGCGAACAGACGCTGGGCCTGGGTGCTAACTGGGAAAAGGGCAAGACCACCGTGCGCTTCAAGGTCTGGCCGGTCAGCAAGCAGCCCGAAGAAGAAAACAAACAACCCACACCCGAGGAGTTACTGAACAATGGCACAACCTCAACCGAAGAGTGAAACGACCATGACATACGAAAACATCCTCGTCGAAATCAAAGACAAGGCCGGCATCATCACGCTGAACCGCCCGAAGGCATTGAACGCGCTCTGCCAGGCATTGATGGACGAACTGACACAGGCCGTCGACGCATTTGAAGCCGACAGCAATGTCAGCGTGATCGTCGTGACAGGCAGCGAGAAAGCCTTCGCCGCCGGCGCGGATATCAAGGAGATGGCGCCGAAAACCTACATGGACGTCTACAAGGAAGATTTCATCACGAAAAACTGGGAGCGCCTGTCGCGCTGCCGCAAGCCGGTGATCGCGGCCGTGGCGGGTTACTGCCTTGGCGGCGGATGCGAGCTGGCCATGATGTGCGATTTCATCATCGCGGCAGACACCGCGAAATTCAGCCAGCCCGAAATCACCATCGGCACCATCCCCGGCGCCGGCGGCACGCAACGCCTGACCCGCGCCATCGGCAAAGCGAAAGCGATGGAAATGTGCCTGACCGGCCGCATGATGGACGCGGCAGAGGCCGAAAAATCCGGCCTTGTCGCGCGCGTCGTTCCCGCCGCCGATTTGATGAAGGAAACACTGGCCACCGCCGCGAAAATCGCCACCTTCCCCCAACCCATCGCCATGATGGTGAAGGAAAGCGTGAACCGCTCGTACGAAACCACTCTGTCGGAAGGTCTGCGGTTCGAGCGCCGCCTCTTCCACGCCACCTTCGCCACCGAAGACCAGAAAGAAGGCATGGCGGCCTTCGCCGAGAAACGTCCGGCGAAGTTTAAGGATAAATAAAAAACTTATGTCGCCTTCATCCCTGCGCACAGCGGGGGAAGGAATGGGTGCAGCCTGATGAGCGTATTCCGAGGTTGGCTTGGCGAAGCAATCACCACATTCACTGTGTGGCTATTACTCGACAAGAAAACATACCGCAGGTTAAACAACGTCATTATACCTTCGAAAAACGGGACTTCCCAAATAGACCATCTTTTAGTGTCTACATTTGGCGTATTCATCATCGAGACAAAAAATATCAGGGGTTGGATATTCGGATCAGAAAGCCAATCCGATTGGACGCAAGTTCTCTACGGAAAAAAGTATTCCTTCCAAAACCCGCTTAGGCAAACTTTCAGACAAAAGAAGGTGCTCTCTGAATACCTGGGTCTAGAGGAGCGTTTTATTCATCCGATCGTCTATTTCGCCGGCGATTGTAAATTCAAAACAGCCTTACCTTTTAATGTTATGAAGTCCGGTCTCTGCAGATACATAAGACTCTACAAAGAACGCGTACTCTCTGCTGACGACATTGCAGTTATTTTAGAAAAACTTGATAAGCTCGCATCTGATCCGAAATTAACCACTAAAGAACACATCAAATCTTTACACATGCGGCACAGCTCTACGACTGTTTGCCCTACATGCGGTTCTAGCCTCGTGGAGAGAACTACGAAAAGTGGTTCGAATAAGGGTTCTAAATTCTTAGGATGTGAAAATTACCCTCGATGCCAATATACAAAAAACATCTCTCCATGAGCCCTGCCCTACCGACTCCAACTTTCGTCCCACCTGTTCTAATGCTGCCGCACATCCAAAAATTCACCTGCCTGTAAGCCCTTGATTTCACCTGCCGATTTGGGATGGATTTTTCGGGGTGTGGTCCACTTAAGTAACTGATTTTATTGCATTCCTGCCCTCGCCAGACGCAGGGCGGGGTATCAGGACAGGGCCTGACGCCTTCGCGAGGGCAATAGGCCGTTT
>JBGGMV010000003.1:0-49869 GCA_041287865.1 Alphaproteobacteria bacterium
ACCCTAACCCTCTCCCAAAGGAGAGGGGACTAGAGACTTTTTCTGCGAAAAAGAGATAAAAATTTATTTCCTGTTTTGCGAAGCAAAACTCAGGAATCCCCTCTCCTTTGGGAGAGGGTCAGGGTGAGGGTACTTTCAAGATCAGGGCTTCGGCGCCGCCGGTTTCGGCTTCGCAGGCGCGGGCGGGGTGATGCCGGCTTTGATGGCCAGATCAGCCTTCGCATCTGCGTATTCCGTTTTCAGGCGCTGGGCCAGATCGGCGACGGTGGGGATGTCGTGGATGTTCGACACGCCTTGGCCTGCCGACCAGACGGTTTTCCAGGCTTGGGCTTCGTCGCCGTCGGTGTTGAGCGGTTTCAGCTTGCCGGAGGTTGCGCCGTCTTTTTTCAGTTTCTCGACGTCGAAGCCCGCTTTTTCCATGCTCTGTTTCAGGAAGTTGGCGGGGATGCCCGACACGGCGGAGGTGTAAACAACGTCCGCCGAGGTTGAATCGACGATCATCTGCTTGTAGGCGGGATCGGCCGAGGATTCGACGGTCGGCACGAAACGCGTGCCCATATAGGCAAAATCTGCGCCCAATGCCTGCGCGGCCAGCACATCGCGGCCATGCGAGAGGCAGCCGGCGAGGACGAGGATGCCGTCAAAGAATTCGCGGATTTCCGCCACCAGCGCGACAGGGTTGCGCGTGCCGGCATGGCCGCCTGCGCCTGCTGCAACGGCGATCAGCCCGTCTGCGCCTGCGGCTGCGGCTTTCTTCGCATGTTCGACAGTGGTCACGTCATGCAGCACGATGCCGCCGTAGGAATGCACGGCGTCGATAACTTCTTTCGCAGCGCCGAGGGAGGTAATCACAACGGGCACCTTATGCTTCACGCAGAGTGCCAGGTCTTCTGCCAAACGCGGATTGGTTTTATGCACGATCAGGTTCACAGCATAGGGCGCGACGGTGGCGGAGGGGTCCGCTTTTTTCAGCGCGTCGATGCCGTCGTTCATCTTGATGAGCCATTGCTCGAAGCCTGCCGCCGTGCGCTCGTTCAGCGCGGGGAAGCTGCCGACAAGACCGGCTTTGCACGATTCCAACGCCATATCGGGGTTGGAGACCAGGAACATCGGGGCCACGATGACGGGCAGCGATGTTTTGGACTTCAGTTCTGAAGCCTTTGATTTCGGTGTGTTTGTCATAGGGGAAGAATATGGGGTACAGGGGGTGGGGTCAATAGGCTGAAATGATTTGACATAATATTACAAGAGGCGTATAAATATGGGGTTATCCGGAGGAGCTTTTGACCGATCTATTGGCCGATATCAAAGACGCCGACACCATCCGCGCGACAATCGGCGCGGAGGAATACGATGCTTTTCAGCCCGCGCGGAACAAGCTGGACGGCATCTATGATCAGGTGAAGGCAGATCCCGCGCTGCTGACCGATGCGGTGCTGAAGGCCCTGACCGACCTTGCCGCCGCCAGCCCCTTTAAAGACATCCACGATCCCGGCGCCGAATTGCACCACCGCCAGACCATGTCGCAGGATGTCTGCCTGACCGCGCTGCGCCTTATTGGCCGTCTGCCCTATGCCGCGCCCGAAAAATCGCAGCAGCTGGTGGATGCGCTGGAAGGCCTCGCGCGCGATAACCTCGATTTCGACATCCGCAAAGAAGCGATCATGGACCTCTGGATGCTGGCGGGGCACGACAGGCCGCACAAGATCCCCGCCATCGAAGCGCTGGAACGGCAGGGCATTTCCAACGACTGCCATTATATCCGCACCATGGCGCGTGATAACTTGCTGTCGATTGCGAAGGAAGACGATCCCGCGATGCTGCAACGCGCACTAGCCGCGCAGATACAGGGCGCGGAAGACCCCGTGCCCGAAGCCCGCACGCGGGCGCTGGCGCTGCTGACCAACCGCATCAAGTCGCCCGAATGCCCCTATGAAGAAGCCGAAAGCCTGATGCACCTGTTTGAAAAAGCCGCGGCCCGCAAGGGGCTGGAGGGCGAGCCGCTGCAATACTGGGCCGAGCACGGCATCGACGATATCCAGCGCAAGCGGCTGGAGGATATCGTGGCCACCGGCGGCAAGACGCGCCTTGACGTGCAGCCGATGAGGCCGCTGCAGATTAAAAAGCCCGGGCAGCGATAAAATTCTCTCATCCTGCGTTTTAGGCTATGATGTCCAAAAGGAGAGCCCATGGCCAAAGGATGGCTCAAGAAATTCTTCGCCCGCTTTTACAGCGACGAGCCGGACATGCTGATGCCCGCCGTGGCACCTTCGCCCGAGGACGACGAGGTGTCGCTGGAACAGCAGCACCGCGCAGCCGTGCTCCATCACCAGCAGAACTCCCAGACCGACGAGGGGGCGGACGACGATCTTGATTTGCCGCCGCCAAACTGCTGATAATCCGGTATTTTTACATAATAATTGACTTATTTCAGGCCGGAATGCTAGGGTGCGGCGGAATTAAAGAGGTTAACCATGCCTACGATCACCGACCCCAAAAGATTGCTCGAAGCCGAGGCCGAAACGGCTGCGACGCCTGCCAACAACGGCAAAATAAAGCTGAATTTCGCCCGCATCAGCAAAAACACCGTGGAAACCATGGCGCGGCAGTCGCTTTATATCCACCGCTCGCGCACGCCCGACGGCTCGCCCATGCCTGATCCGGTTGAAAAAGTCGGCAAGATGAAGCCCGGCAGGCCCAGAAACATCCCCGGCATCGCCTAAATCAAAGCCTTTCCAGTGCTTTGCGGCGGTTCAGGCATTTCATTCTTGTTTATGGGACGTATCTGGTGTACTTTCCCTTCCACTTTCGACCCCGATGCTGTTGTAGCTCAGTGGTAGAGCACCCCCTTGGTAAGGGGGAGGTCGAGCGTTCAATCCGCTTCAACAGCACCATTTTTCTCACATCCCTGTGTACATTCATCCTGTCCGGCGACGTCGCGGGCAATATGAAAAAATGTGTGAAATAGAAGTTTCATCCTTGCCGACTTAGCGTAAATTGAGAATTGTATTATATGCGGGGGCAGGCAATACGATGAGCGAGAACCAGGTCAGCGACGAATTCAAGGTCAAGAGCGCCTCTCTTGCATACTATGTCGCTGCGTTCATGATGGTGGTGATGATTTCGGGCGCCATCGGCCTGCAGCATTACACCATGATGCAGCAAAAAAACACCGTATCGACGCTGTACCTTGCGCGCTATGAATACGCGCTCACGCAGCGCCTCGGCTTCCTCATCGCCAAATACCGCGCCAACCCGGACGAGCATGCCCTTTCGGCGATCAAGGAAGCGAATTCCGAGATGTTCGCAACGCATGAACGCGTGGCGCCGGTGCTGCTCGCCGAGATGAAGGGGCCCGCTTCCGATTCCGCGACAGCCCAGGCGAGCGACCTCGACAAGCTGATGAGGGAATTCCTCAGGAAATCCACCGCCTTTGCCTCGCTGCCCGACGGCGGCGATGCCGCCGAGCTTGCCGACGCCATCGCCCAGGGCGCGCAGGAGGATGTCCCGCGGCAATGGAACGCCCAGATCGAGCGCTTCAAGGTAAAGTTCGCCAAGGATGTGGACCTCCAGGCATACATCTGCTTCGGCCTGCTTGCCGCCGCCTTGCTGTTGCTGGCGGCGCAGGTCTTCGCGCTGTTCGCGCCGGGGATGAGCTACATCGTGCTGCTGCGCAAGCATATCGACCATATGGACGCCACAGACCCCTTAAGCGGTTTTTACAACCGCACCATGCTTTTCAGGGTGACCGCCGCGCTGATCAGCACGGCCAGGCGCCACAAGCAGGAAGTGTCGGTCACGACGGTGTCGATCGACGATTTCAAGGGCTTAGTCGAAGAGTATGGCCGCTCCGCCGGAGACTCCGCCATCCGCGCGGTGTCGCGTGTGCTGCGCAAAGTCCTGCGCGCGAGCGATTTGATCGGCCGCGTTTCGGGCGATGAAATCGCGGTTGTCATGCCGTCAACGAACGAGTCTCACGCGGTCATGGCGGCCGAAAAAATCCGCGCCGCGATCGAGGAAATGCATTTTTCGATTGACGAAGGCCCTGTGGCCCTGCGCGCCAGTCTTGGCACGGCCGAACTGCGCGCCGACCACAAAACCCCCGAAGAACTGCTGCGCTCTGCCGAGATTGCCATGAGGCATGCCTTCGAGAGCGGCGGCAACCGCATCACAAGCTATACCGCCATCGAGAGCGGCCAGCCGACCTTCGTGCCGGCGGTGCCGCCGCTGGATTCAGGCAAGTAATAGCCTTGATCGGGATCAAGCCGTGTTACGGCGTTTGCGGTAAAATCTTCTCGCGCACTTTGTCGGTATCCAGCTTGGCCTGAGGGTTGGCATAGCTGAAGCCGTTGCCGCGGCGCAGGCCGTCGGCGAGGCCGGCATAGACGCGGAGCGCAAGGCCTGCGGCTTGTTTATCAGAGGAAAGATGGAATGCGCGGCGGATGGAGGCGAGTGCCTCTGCGTCGCGTTTGGGCAGGCCGATATCGACGGTGCCTGTCAGGTAATCGGCGCGTTCGCCCTGCCGCGCGGTTGCGACGGCGGAGGATTTGCTGAGGAATTCATCGGGCCCGTGCCAGGCGCTGCCCGTTTCGATCACTTCACCCTTCACCACGGCGGGCGTCACCTCTGCCATAAAGGCCACGGCTTCTTTCAGAACGGCCTTCACCTTGCGGTTCGGGCGGGCGGCGGCCTTGAGGTTAAACTGCTCCGCCAGATCGAGGGCGCGGACATAATCCGATTTGCGGAGCGTGACTGATTTAGGCATGTCTGGTCTTTCTTTAAGGTTTCGGCGCTTTCGGCGTCGCGGGTGCTGCCGTTTTCTGCGGCGGCGTCATGAAGGCGGAGAGGATTTTGCCGTCCGTGACTTCCTGATCGGGTTTTCCTTTTTCAAAGACAGTCGCGGGCTTGCCGCCCAGAATTTCGATGTCCTTGCCGCGAATGCGCAGCGCCGATCCTTCGCGCACGCCGATGATGGGCGTGTCGTTTTCTTCATGGAACTGGTGCAGGCGGTCGGCGCGGCTTTCGCCCTGATAGGGGACGATCTTGCCGTCTTCCTCGTAATGGAATTTGCCGTCGACGTAGTGCGGGTTGATCTGGAAGGGCACAAGGCCCATGGCCTTGAAATCGCGCGGGGCGACGATCGGCATGTCGTTGGTGGTCATGATGGTGGGGCCCGCCACGTTGATGCCGGCGGAGGCACCCATATAGGGGAAGCCTTCCTGCACCTTGTCGCGGATCGCTTCCAGCAGGCCGGTTTTCTGGAGTTTGTCGAGCAGGCGGAAAGTATTGCCGCCTGTGACGAACACGCCGTCGACTTTATCCAGCAGCGCCACGGCGTCCTCCACCGTGTGGGCCGGGATAATGTTGAGGCCGAGCGGGTTCATCCAGCCTTCGGTTTTCTTCGTGGCCGCATCCTGATCGCCCAGCGCGAAGGCTACATATAAAATCGTTTTCGGATTTTCGGGCGAGGCGCCGAAGAGTTCCTGAATAACCTCGCCGCGCTTGGCGCCCAGCGCGCCATTGCTGAGCAACAGCAGGTTCAGCTTGTCTTGCTTCGGGCTGGCGGCGTTGAAATCTTTTTTTGCCATGTGTGATTAGGGGCGCGGCGGCGTCGGAACGTTGACGGGTTTCGGCGCGGGCGCGGCGACGGTGGCTTCCGGCGAAGCGGCTTTCTCGAAGCCGGGTTGGGCCTGCAGCGTGCCGACCTTGGGCGCGGCCGAAGGTTCGGGCGCGGGCTGGGGGCTTGCGGCTTTGTTTTTTTCTTTCACGTGTTTCACGGTATCGCGGATCGCGGTGAAGGCGTTGGTGGCCAGCTGTGCCGTGCCGACCGTCATCAGCGCCAGGCCGCCCAGCACCAGCACGCCGGGGAGAGCTGCCGTGCTGCCCATGCCGAGCGCGAAGCCGCCGATAAAGAAACTGAATGCGCCGGTCCAGCCCACGCCGAGGCTGTCGAAGGCGCTCTGGATGCGGGTTTTGACGCTCGGCTTTTCCGTCGTTGCGTCCTGCTTGCCAAACAGCGCCTTGCCGGCCTGATAGGCCTGCCTGCCGCCCGACACCAGCGCGATGCCGCCGAAGATTGC
Organism: Alphaproteobacteria bacterium; assembly: GCA_041287865.1. Lineage (GTDB taxonomy): Bacteria > Pseudomonadota > Alphaproteobacteria > Micavibrionales > UBA2020 > JAPWJZ01. The sequence continues at coordinate 6,081 of JBGGMV010000003.1, forward strand.
CGCCGATACAACCGGCAGGCCGGTGATGAAAGAAACGCCCAGCGCGAATGTGCCTGCCCCTGCGGCCAGTTTCGTGACGTTGCCCGCACCCTTCAGGAATTTCATGAAGCTGCTTTGGGATTCTTGCGCAGGTGCGGCGGTGTCCATTTGTAGGGTCCTTTTAGAACGGCGTTGGGGTTGCCAATATGTATAATGAGACACCCTGAAGGCGTCAAGGCCTATTGGTTAAGGGGCTGAACTGGCGTAATTTTCTGATGATATCCAAGGATTGCGCTGCCCCCGTCGTCTTATCCTTATCAAAGGAGCCCGGCCATGTTGAGAATGCTGTTTCTGCTGCTGTTCACGGTTGCCTGCAGCGCGGGTGCGCAAGCTTGCGATTGCGCGGGGCCTGCTGCGCCGGAAAAGGCTTTCGAGGAAGCGAAAGCGGTTTACACCGCCCATACCGTGGCATTGCAGAAAAACCAGCACGGCTTCGCCGAGAAGGTAGAGCTGACGGTCGACAAGACATGGAAAGGCGCGCCCGGCAAAAGCATCACCGTAGACTCGCTGCGGCGCGGCTGCGCCTTTATGGGCTTCGAGGACAATACGCAATATATCATCTACCAGCAGCCGTCATGGGACAAGCAGGCGCCCGATGACGTGAATATCAGCAGCTGCAGCCGCACGAAAAAACTGGCCGACGGGCAGATCGAAAGCCGCTACCTCGACGCCATCGCGGCGGGCAAGGAAACTGCGGCGATTGACGCGAGCCTGCCGGCGGAGCTGACAGGCGCCGAAGATCCGAAGGTGCGGGCGGAAGCAGCCGCGCTGCTCGGCTGGATGACATGGAACGCCGAAAAACGCCTGCCCGCCGATGCCGCCGCCGCGCTGATCAAGGCTGTGTCGGACAAGGAACCGGCGGTGCGCATCGCCGCCGCGCGCAGCCTGTCGCACCGCTCGCTGGCCGTGAAGCCGGAGGCGAAGCAGGCGCTGTTGCAGATGCTGACATCCGATAACGTCGACGTGCGCGATGCCGCCGCCAGCGGGCTGTCGATGGCGGGGCGTGACGCTGTATCGCACAAGGCACTGGTCGAGGCTTTGGCGGGTGCGCGCAAAAACCCGAACGCAGACAAGAAGCGGCAGGAGGGCACGATCTACGCTTTCGCCCGCGCGCTGGCCGAAACGCAGGCGACGCTCGAACAGCAGGCCGAAACCGTCACCTTGCTGACGGCCATGGTGGACGAGGTGAGTGATCCATACAACCGCGTCGGCGTTATCCAGCATCTGGGCTTTCAGAAAGAAAAAGCACGGCAGGCTGTGCCGAAATTGCTGGAGGTGCTGAAGACGGTGGATAACGACCATCTGCGGCAATACACGATACACGCGCTGGGCGATATCGGCGCGGCGGAAGCGCAACCCGCTATCGCGCCTTACCTGAATGACAAGAGCTGCTATGTATCTTCGGCGGTTATCACAGCTGAGTCCAAGATTGACCCTGCGGGGTTCGGGGCGTTCCTGAAACAAAAGGCGATGCCGGTGCTGGAAACACGCTTCGATGCCTGCGCCGCGGAATACAGCTGGGGATTTCAGGCTGTCGGAAAACCTGCCGCGCCGCTGGAGCCTTTCCTCGCCAAAAAGCATGCGGCCATGGATAACGCGGACTGGAAAAAAGCCACGCTGAAAAACGTGCTGGATATGCTGCGCGCTCAGAAGAAGTAGTTACGCGACTTCCAGATAGGCGGCGTCGGTCAGGGCCAGTTCTTTTTCGGGGCTGACGGCTTCGCCGAAGACAACCTTTTCCTTGTGGTCGGGGCCCATGGTCGTGCCGGTATAATCCCTTGCCACGCAATGCGGTTCCACACCGTTCAGCCAGTGCTGGATGGAAAGGAAAACGCCGCCGCCCTTGCCGAATACGCCGCCGTGAAGGTGGTGGGGCTTGACCCGGATGGCATAGCCGCGCAGCTTGGCCATTTTAAGCGGGCCGCCGTCTTCGCAGATGTCGCTTTCCGGGCTGGTGAACTTGCCGGAATGGGAAAGGCGGTAGTTGCCGCCGACGTAGATTTCGATGCTGTCGACGTTGGGGTGCACATGCTCGGGGATAATCGTGCCTTCGGGCACGATGAACATCTGGACCTGGAACTGGCCCTTCCGGTACATCAGCAGCGAGGTGACGTTTTCAACGCGGTCGACGGCCCCGTGAAAAGGCACGGCGCCCAGGGGGCCTGCATTTTTCAGGTATTCCCGCGCGAATGTCTGCAATTCGTCCAGTTGTTGTGGTTTTTGTTGTGGTTGTGCCATGCGGTGTACCTCCGGATAGCGTTATGCTTACTCCATCGGCTGGCAAAATAAAAGGGGGGAAAAGGTTAAGCCTCGATGACAAGCCCGTCATAGGCCAGCGCCACGTTGTCGGGCAACATCTTGGAAACGCTGTCGTAATCGATGGTGTAGTCGAGGTGGGTGAAGTAGGTCTTCTTCGGCTTGAATTTCTCGGCCCAGGCCAGCGACTTTTCGACGTAGGAATGCGACTTGTCGGTGCCGGTCAGGCAGTTGCAATCGACCATCCAGGTGTCGAGGCCGTAGAGGTGTTCTTCGGCTTCGGGCGGGAAGTCGTTCACGTCGGTCGAATAGGCGAAATTGCCGACGCGCAGGCCGACCGATTTAATGCGGCCGTGCAGCTGCCAGAAAGTTTGCAGCTCGATCGTGCCGATTTTCATTTTCTGCGGCGGGATCATTTCAACCCAGTAGGGGCGGGCAGCGCCGGTGTATTCGAGGCCGATGGACGGATCGAACATATACCACCAGACTTTTTCGATATCGCGTCTCGTAAAACGATCCACGTACATCGGCAGGTGAACGCCGTCGCGGTGCGACATCAGGATGGGCAGGTGGAACATGCCCGCGATATGGTCCGCGTGCGGATGCGTGAAGAACAGGGCATCCCATTTCGAAATATTGTGGCGCGCCAGCTGTTCCTTCACATCGGGGCCCATGTCGACCAGAATGGTCGTCTTGCCGTCGTCGATGAAGATGGAGGGCGTGGTGCGCTTGTTGCGCGGCTGTTTGGGATCGCAAGCGCCCCAGCCGCCGCCCGCATAGGGAACGCCATAGGCAGAACCGCTGCCAAGAACAGTGATCTTTGTCATCCGTGTTTCCTTGAGTGGGCGATGCCGGGCGGCTTGCGCTGCACGAAGCTTTCGGCGTCTTTCTTCAGCACGTTCTGCTCGAAGAATTCGATGGCTTCGCGCTGGCTTTCATAGCGCTCGGGGAAGGATTTCTGCAGCACGAATTTGCCGAAGGCCAGCGTATCCGCCAGTTTCTGGTCGCTCATCGGCTGGGCGAAAAGCTTGTGCAGCATGCCGGCGGCCTTCTGCATTTCCTTGTCGCCGTTTTTCTGCGCGAAGCGCACGATTTCATCGCCAAGGTAGACGGGGGAATAACCCGTCGGGCGGTAATCGGTCAGCAGCTGCAGGAATTCGATGGCGGAGGTGACGACGCCGTGGTTATCGACCACGGTGCGCGACATCTGGCCGCGCTTGATATGCTTGTGTGTGACGTAGAGGTTGATAAGCAGTTCCTGCATCAGCAGTTCCATGCGCTCGCTCTTGGTCGAGCCGGAGGTATGGGCGGTGATGAAGTCCTTGGCGTTCTGGGGCAGCTCGCAGGCCTTCTGGCCGTTCTGGTTGATCCAGCGCTCGGCGTCAGGATCCTTCGCGAAGATGCGCGGCTTGATGCTGGTGGGGTTGCAGGGCGGCACGCCCTGCATGGCGAGGTAGAGGTCGAATTGGTAAACTTTGTCGGCGTGTTCCTTGCTCTGGGCTACGAACATGAAGCCGATGCCGCCGTAATTCTGCACAAGGCGGTCGTGGCAGTTGGTGATGATGCGGCCCTTGGATTCAAGGTATTCGCAGACTGTCTTGTAAACTTCGTCGATTTTTTCGGGTTTGACGACCGTGAAGAGGTCGATGTCGGAGTGGGTGTCGGCGTGGCCGCGGCCGAGAGATCCACGCAGGTAGGCCTCTTCCATCAGGCCTTTGTCGCGCAAGAGGTTGAAGCAGCCTTGCAGCAGCTCCGCCTGGGGCAGGCTGGTTTGCCCCGTGTCTTTGAGGTGTTTTTCCAGCTCAACATCGGGCGCGCCACGTGTCTTGTCGGCTTCGCCCGCTGCCTTGTCCCAATCGCATCTCAACCGCATGGTCCCGCTCCCAACGCTTGATATTATGCAATACTGCACTGCGGCACAGTTATACCGACAGATTCGGGGAAGTCAAGGAAGGCGTGAAATCATGCTTCTTTACAGGGGTTTGGCGGATTCGCGTTTTTGAACGCTTGCCTATATTATGATAATTAAACCATGCGAATCCACGCAGGCGTGTGTTGACATAAGGCGCCTGATTATGTAATTTTTGTGCCATTCAAAAGAATTCAAAGGAAAAAACCATGTCCCTCTCACCCGAAGACAAGCAAAAACTGCGCGACGCTTTCCAGCGTGCGCTCGAGCGCGATCCTGCCGGTGCCGATAGGCCATTTACCCTGGAAGGCATGAACGCGTCGGTGACGCACCGCCACCTGATTGCCAATACGCTCAAGGGTGATCATTTCTTTGACAGCGTCGAAGTGCTGATCAAAGAGGGTAAGGGCACGATCGACGACTACGTGAAGCAAGTCGAAAACATCAAGTTCCCCAAGCCCTGAAAGGTATAAAAAAATGTCCGATCTCGGAGATATGATGGCGCTGGGCTTCAAGCTCGCCGCCGCAGCAGCAGCGGTGGTTGTGGTCGGCGTTGGCGCGGCCGGTTACGCGGGCTATCGCCATGTGCAGGAGGGCAAGACAGCCGATGCGCTGGCCACGCGCGCCGAAGAAACGCTGAAGCGCGATTCACTGACCGTCATCACCATGGACAAATTCAAGAAGACGCAGGAATGCGAAGCGGCGCGCCCCTATACGGCGCACTTCGTCGCCAAGGGCCCCGACGGCAAGGTTATTGAAGGCACGATCTGCACGGCGCCCGACCGCGAAAGCGTCGTGAAGTTCAAGCCCGCAGCATAAAGCTTAACGGCCCACAGCCCATTTCCAGTCGACGCCTTCAAGCTCGATACAGGCCTCGAGGTTATCCTTCACGCCCAGCTGCACCCATTCGCGGGTGTCGGGATTGACGAAGAGCATATGGTTGCGCGCGTGCACGTCGATGCTGTCGGCGGTATAGGCGAACTTCGCATGCTGGCTCAGCAGCCTGAGCATTTCATCCAGATGAAGGCAGCGCGGGAAGGAGGACGCGGCGGTTGTCGCCTCCAGCCTGGGCGGGGCGGGCGTTGCCGCGCAGCCGCCAAGCAGCAGCGCGAAAAGAACAACCGCAATCCTCATTTGTGCACGCGCATCTGGTCGTTGGCGGTATAGACTGCGTATTTCATCGACTTGTCTTTTTTCGCCTTGTACATCGCGGCGTCGGCGCAGGTGACGAGGCGGTCGGGGTCCTGCGCGTCGTCGGGATAGAATGCGACGCCGATCGAGGACGTGATCAGGTGCTTGTGGTCGTCGAATTCGACGGGCAGCTTCAGCGCCTCCAGCAGGCGGTCGATGACCTTGTAGCATTCTGCGCGGTCGGCCAGACCGTCGGCCATGATGGTGAATTCATCGCCGCCCATGCGCGCCGCCGTGTCGGATTCACGGATGACGGAGTTGAGGTGCTTGGCGAAGGCTTTCAAAATGATGTCGCCTGCGGCATGGCCGTATTTGTCGTTGATGGGCTTGAAGTCGTTCAGGTCGCAATAGATCACGCCGACCTTCTTACCCGTGCGCTCGGCACGCAGGATGGCTTTTTTCAGGTGTTCGGCCAGCAGGGCGCGGTTGGCAAGGCCCGTCATCTGGTCGTGCCGCGCCATGTGGGAGAGCTGCTGCTCGAACCCCTTGCGCTCGGTGATGTCGTGGAAGATCAGCACCGCGCCTGCCACATCGTCGCCCTCGAACAGCGGCGAGGCCGTGTACTCGACGTTGAAAGGCTTACCTTCCTTGCGCCAGAAAACATGGTCGCTGGTGGTGCAGATCTTGCCGTCCAGCAGCACCTGCGTAATCACGCTGTCGGCCTTGTGGATCGGTTTGCCGTCGGATGTCGCGTGGTGGATAAGCGTATGGTGGTCGGCGCCGACCAGTTCGCGCTTGGAATAGCCGAGCAGGGCGGTCGCGCGCGGGTTGCAGAAGGTGATATTGCCGCTGGTATCCAGCCCGACGATGCCTTCGTGCGTGCCCAGCAAAATCATCTCGATGCGTTTTTTCTGGCGCTCGACTTCCTGCGTGCGGTCTTCGACCTCCATGCTGATGCGTTCATGTTCGCGCAGGCGCGAGATCAGGTAGAAGGCGAGCAGCGCGGTCACGAAAACGCCGCCCAGCAGGATGGCGAAGGTGCCGGGATGCGTCTTGACGGTGAAGAAGCCGGGGGCGGCCATGATGACGGCCTCCCACTTGCGGCCGCCGACTTCGTAGGTGGCGGTGGCGCGCAGGTCTTTATCCGTATGCAGCTGTTCCAGTATCTGCGCCTCGGTAAAGGGCTTGGCCTTGGTCGAGCGGACGAGCAGGTTTTGCGGCGTGCCCTCGGTCGTAAGGTCGCGGAGCACGATATTGGCGCCGGCGGGTTGCAGCGGTTTCAGCGCGGCCTCGATCAGTTTCGGCATGGAGATGACGGTGGTGACGAAGCCTTCCATGATCTCGTAGGTTTCACCGTCCGCGCCGGGCGCTTTCTTTTCGCGGTAGATCGGCACGGCGAAGAGCACGCCTTCATGGCCTTCAATCTTGCCCCATTCGCGGAACAGGCTGGAGGCCTGCACCTGCCGGTTTTCGCGCGCGGATTCAAGCGCGGGGCCGGTGTCGGGGTCGGAGGCGATGTCGTAGCCCATCATCGTCTCGTTGCCCTTCAACGGCTGCGCGTAATAGAGCGGGAAATATTCTTCGCGCGTTTTCGCGTCGACCAGTTTGCCCTCGGCGTCTTTTTCCGTGATGCGGAAGCCCGGGATCAGCGCCTGTTCTTTCTTGATATAGCTCTCGCGCTCGGCCTTGCGCACGCGCGGCGCCCATTCGATGGCCTCGAGGTAGGGATGGTCTTTCACCAGCTGTTTCGTGAAGACGGTGAATTCATGTTCCGTCACCGCATCGTCGTCGGAGCGGTAAAAGGCCGACAGCGTGTTCAGCAAAATCCGGTTGTCGTTCAGCATTTTGCCGATGATGTCCGTGCGCTCGCGCACCGCACGGTCGAAATCGGCGCGCACCGTCGCTTCCTGCGACTGCTGGTAAGACCATGACAGGGTGATGGATGCCAGAAGACCCAGCCCCAGCACCAGCATGACAAAGGCATATTCACCGTAAAGACGCCTGATAAAAGCCATGATTGACCCCGCTTGCGTTTGAGCTATAAGTTTAACCAGTTTAGCCCCCCAAGTCCATGCGAGGCCCCCATGCTCCCCCGGTCTTTTTACTTCGTGCGTCACGGTGAAACGTCCTGGAACAAGGAGGGGAAGATACAGGGCCATACCGATATCCCCCTCAACGACACCGGCCGCCAGCAGGCGGAGCAGGCGGTTTCCGTACTGGCCCGCACGCCCATCGACGTTATTGTGGCCAGCTCCCTGTCCCGTGCTTATGAAACCGCCGCGATCATCAACGCGGGGTTGCAGAAACCGCTGGTTGTGGAGGAGGGGTTGAAGGAGCGGAATTATGGCTCCTTCGAGGGGCTGAACATCTCCGATATGGACGCCCTGAAGGCTTCCATGGTCGAAAAGGGTTTGATTGCCGAGGAAAATGGCTATCCCTGCCCGCCGGAGGGCGAGCCCTATGCCGATTTCAGGGTCAGGTCGATGGCGGCCTTTAAACGCCAGCTGGAGGCGCATGAGGGCAAGAACATCCTGTTCGTCGCCCATGGCGGGGTATACCGCGTGCTGCGCCGCTGTCTCTTTACCGAGCTGGACCATAGCGCCAACGTCCAGCCCTTCCATTTCGAGAAGCGGGATGAAAGCTGGTATTTGAACCACTTGCGCTGAAAACGGGCCTTTCTTGCACAAATGAACAAGATTATGTTGCAGTTTTCTGTAGCAAGAAGGCTTGCGGGTTATTAAAGTGCTGGCTAGCAACAAGTGCAGCCAGGGAGTGATTCCCAAGGCGCCAAATGCTCCCTTTTCAGCGTAATACATATGTCAGAGCCGACGATAACACCGGAAGACGAAGAGCATGTTGCTCTGCTGCGCAGCTTCAATCGCATGTATATCCAGAAAATCGGCGCGCTGAACGAGGGTTTCTACGGCAGTCCTTATCCCATTACCGCCATCCGCGTGCTTTATGCCATCAGCGACGACCGCTGCAATACCGCAGCCGCGCTCTGCCGCGAATTGTCGCTCGACGGCGGTTACGTCAGCCGTATCCTCGGCATCTTCGAGCGCGACGGGCTGATCATCAAGGAAAAATCGCAGAAAGACGGACGCCAGTACGAATTGCAGCTGACCGCCAAGGGCCGTCAGGTCTATGACGGCGTCAGCCAGCGCGCCCGCAACGACATGATGAAACTGATCGCGCCCCTGAACCCCGCGCAGCGCCGCGCGCTGGTGTCGGCGGCGGGCTGCATCCGCGCGCTGCTCGAAGGGCAGGTGCACAAGGAAGTTTCGAAGGGCATCGTCACGCTGCGCGCGCACCGCGCCGGCGACATGGGGCTTATCCTGCACAATCACACCGTGCGCTTCGCCGAGGAATATGGCTGGAACGACGAGTTCGAGGCGCTGGTGGCCGAAAAACTGGCCGAGTTCATCCGCAACTTCGACCCGGCGCGCGACCGCTGCTGGGTGGCCGACCTTGCGGGGCAGCTGGTGGGCTCGCTCTTCCTCGTCTACAACACGGATGAACTGGGGGAGCTGCGGCTGCTCTACGTCGACAAGGAGTCGCGCGGGCTTGGCATCGGGCAAAGCCTGCTGAACGAAGCCATCCGCTTCGCGCGTCGCGCGGGTTATACGCGCCTGCGCATGGAAACCGAAAGCGTCGTCAGCCACGCCGCCGCCCTGTTTGAGTCTGTCGGACTGAAGATTGTCAGCTCGAAACCCCACGTTCGCTTCGGCAAAGACCTTGTCAACCAGCAGTGGGAAATGGCACTCTAAGCGGCATGAAGATTGCCAGCTGGAACGTCAATTCTATCCGTACACGTCTGCCCAATGTGCTGGCATGGCTTGAAAGCGCCGCGCCCGATGTCGTGCTGCTGCAGGAATTGAAATGCCAGAACGACCAGTTTCCAGCCGCTGAATTCAAGGCGATCGGTTACCAGTCCGCCGTCTTTGGCCAGAAATCGTGGAACGGCGTCGCCATCCTGTCAAAACATCCGATTGAAAACGTCAAAAACGGCCTGCCCGGTGACGATGCCGACGAACAGTCGCGCTATATCGAGGCGACGGTGCAGGGCATCCGCATCGCCTCTATCTACCTGCCCAACGGCAATCCGGTGGACAGCGAGAAATTTCCCTACAAGCTGAAATGGTTTGACCGCCTGATCGCGCATGCCAAGGGCCTGCTGGCGCAGCAGGTGCCGGTGGTGCTGGCGGGGGATTACAACGTCATCCCCGAACCACGCGACTGCCACGACCCGAAGGTCTGGGCGGGGGACGCGCTGTTCCTGCCCGACAGCCGCCGTAAACTGCGCACTCTGCTGCACCTCGGCTATACCGATGCGCTCCGCGTCTATAACGACAAGGACCACCAGTTCACTTTCTGGGATTATCAGGCCGGATGCTGGCAGCGCAACGCAGGCATCCGCATCGATCATATCCTCTGCTCCCCGCAGGCTGCCGACAGGCTGCAGGCCTGCATCATCGACGCGGCCCCGCGGGGGGAGGACAAGGCGTCTGACCACACGCCCATCATGGCGACCTTCCGCTAGTTTGGTATTGAAATCCTGCCTGTATTATGGTAATATCTTGCGGTATTGTCATGATTTAGTTATGTTTTTCAAATACTTGCATGAACGAGGGATAGCGCCATGAAATGGGATTTACTGACAGCGCCGGTGCAGCTTCTGCTGATCCCTCTGCTTACGCTGAAGGACGCCATTTCCCCGCCCTCGTCGATGACCCTGAACAAGCGCCTTGGCGTTGCCGTCCTCTGGAACCGCGTGACCATCGCCGAAATGGCGCTGAAAAAAGGCGCGAGCCCGCATTGCGACCTGCACGGTGGCGCTATTGATGCTGTGTCGTTCATGCCTTCGGATTTCGGCGGCACGCCCGCAATATTTTCTGCGGCGAACAGGCGCCTGACGAAAATCACTGACATGCTGATCGCGGCGGGGGCAGATATCAACGCGAAAACGGATTACGGCTCCACGGCGCTGCTTTCCGCCGTGCGATCGGGCAAGCCGCGCACGGTGCGCTTCCTGCTGGAGCGCGGCGCGGACGCCACGATAACGGATGCGAAGGGCAAGTCGGCGCTGGATTACGCGCGCGAAAAAAAGCTGGCGGATATTGAAAGGCTGCTCTCGAACCCGCCGGCGCCCGTTGCTCAGGCAGCGGCAGCCACCATGCCCTCCGGCGCTGCGCAGGCATTCAACGGTCAGGCCGTGACAACGGCGCAGCCGGTCGTGGTGTCGGGCCCGATCCAGCTCAAGAAACCCCAAGCCAGCGCGACGCCTTAATCGCATGGGCCTTTTAGACGCATTCCAGCCGGCCTCGCAATCCAAGAAGGACTCAAGCCTGATCGCGGCTGCGATGAAGGGCGACCTTGCGGGCGTAACGCAGCTGCTGGGGGAGGGCGCCGACATCAACGCCCGCGACGATCAGGGCAAGACAGCGCTTTACTGGGCGCTGCGCAACAATCAGGACGATGTGGGCGAGTTGCTGCTGGCCAAGAACGCCGACACCAATATCCCCGACAAGGAGGGCGTCACGCCGCTACACCGCGAGTGCGAGAAAGTAGGCACATTCTTCCTCGAAACGCTGCTGGAAAAGGGCGCGAAAGTCGATGCCCGCGACAATTCCGGCGCCATGCCGCTGCATTATGCCGCCTGCAAGGGCTGGCTCATGACAGTCGAGCTTTTGCTGGGCAAAGATGCGGACATCAACGCGCAGGATAACCGTGGCTGGACGCCTCTTGCATGGGCTGCAAAGCATGGAAACGTCAATGCACTGGAAAAGCTGCTCGAGCATGGCGCGGATATCATGATCCCGGGCAAGGACGGCCTCACGCCCGCCGCTCGCGCTGGCAAGCATCCAAAGGCGGCAAGCCTGCTTGAGCCGCTTGAGCAAAAAAAGCGCGAGGAACTCGAAGTCTCGCTGCGCAATGCGCCCGTCCTCGAACACAGCTTACGCATCCGCAAGCCCATCAGGCTGAAATTCTGATAAGCAAGAGATTGATTTTGCACGTCATTTGACAGATGCCAGAATCAAGCGTAGTTTACGCCTGTTTTCAAAAACAGGAGCGCCCGATGCTGGACAACCTCAAGAAGAAACTGAAGGAATTCAGTCTCGCCGGCCTGTTCAACCGCAAAGCAAAACCAAAAGTCGAAGTGCCGAAAGAAATCGTCGAGGACAAGAACGTCCAGAAGGCGGTCATCAAGCATATCGGTCGCCGCGGCCGCCGCCGCCTTGTCGCGGCCTTCGCACTGGCGGGCGCGGTGTCGGCGGGGTTGCAGTATGCACCCGGTCTTGTCTCCAAAGACCTCGACACCTATATGGCCGACAAGGGCTATGCCGGCGATTATTCGCAGCATTTCCACACAAAAGAAATCCGCGTTTACGACCGCTTCAATCCGCTCTATCCCTTCCACCTGTCGGGCCGCGAGGTGGCGATGATCTGGCACGAGGGCATGAAGGATTCACACATGACCGCCGTGCCGCTCGCCATTGCCACGCCCTTTGTTTACACAGGCGCGATGATCAAGGGCTTCCTCGACATGGTGCCGGGCAGCAAGCTCGACGCCTATTCGATGGCCAATAACGACGACCCGAAAGACCGCGTCAACTTCATCCGCCCGCCGGGTGAATTCTCGCTGCAAGGGTTCCTGAAAGATTTCTCCGGCATCAAGAGCGAGATGAAGTTCCAGAACAGCCACGAAGACCTGAAGGACGCGTTATTCCTTTTCGTCATGCTGCACGAAGCCCGCCACGGCGATCAGGAAAAACGCGCCTATATCACCGCCAACGAAAGCGACGCCGACCTGTACGCCTTCAAGGTCATGCAGGCGCGTGGCCTGTCGCCCGAGCTGCTGGCCGAAACCGCGACCATCGTCACGCATGCGCGTTCCATCAATTCCGCCATCGGCGGCGATGCTTCCCATGCTTCTTCATTCAGCATGATGCGCGGCAAGGTGCGGATTTTTGACGCGCACCAGGACGCAGCCGCCTTCGACCGCCTGCATTCGATGCTGCGCGAGGCCGATGCGCTGAACGACGAAGCGTTTGACGCCAAAATGCCCGCCGGTAACCGCTATTACCACATCGCCCGTGCGATGCACGAACGCGGCATGCTCGACAAAGACCCCGCCATGAAAAACGCCGCCGCCGTCTTTATCAACGCGGTCGTCTATTTCAACACCTCGTCGGGCGGCACGGTGATCGACCAGAAATACGACATGGGCAAGATCGACTTCAGCTACCTGACCAAAGAATACGTGCCGGTGCCGGACAAGCTGAAAGTTCCCGCCGCGCCGAAAGCGGGGTCGTAATCATGAAAAAGCTTTTCAACTTCCTTGCCACCCGTTCCGAATTCCAGCCGACGCTGGGTTACGCCGTGCTGCGCCCCTTCATGGGCGGCGGCGAGGTTAATCAGGCGGTCTATAACCTGTTCAAGCTGAAAAACGGCGGGCGCATTACGGAGCGTGCGGTCTTTATCGGCACGGCCTTCGCCGCTGCCGCAGCTTTGCCGCTCACGGCGCCTGTTGCGCTGTCCACTGTTTTCCTTGGCGCAGCTGCGCTGGTCGCTGGCAAAACCGCCGGCATCCTTGCGGGCAAGGTCGCTGATTTCTTCATCGAAGACATCAACAACCGCGTTATTCCGCGCCGCGAAGCTGCCAAGCAGAATAAACAAAAGCCATAAATCTTCGCAACGCGAAGGGGGCCTTAATCTTCTTTGGAAGGCTGCACCGCATCCGTCGTCTCGACATCGGCGCGGTCAGTGTGGGCCTGATGTTCGCCGACTTTCTGCGCGGCATACAAAACTAATGCGCAGCCGACGGGGAAGATCATTTCGTTGATGCCGCGCGTGACGATGCCGCCCAGCGGTATGGGGTTGGCCGCCTGCGTCACCATGAGATAAAGGATAAATCCGCCAAAGCCCAGGCCCACGCCGCCACCGGCCAGCATATGGCCTTTCAGCCCGACTTTCTTGCGGCGGCCCAGCTGGCCGATCAGGAAACCGAGTACGGCGTATTCCAAACCCTTCAATCCCGCCAGCAGCATGGGGGAGGGGGCAGATGCCGCCACCTGCGATGCGATGCCAAGCGCCTGCGCTACGCTTTTGTGCGCGATTTTTGCGACGTAGAAGGCGGCGGGTGCTGCCACTAATCCGGCGAAGCCCATGACAGGCGCGCGCATTTTGCCCGCAGCCAAGCCAACCGCTACGCCGGAGCATACCAGCGTCGACCATGAAATTTTCTGCACCGTATCGGCCACAATTTCCTGCAGCGCGGGGATGCCCGTAAAGAACGCCGCCGCAACCAGCAGCAACAACTGCATGCCAAGGCCCAGCAGCACCGACCACCATGCGGCCTTGATCAGCGTTTGTGCGAGGGCATCGGAGTTCTTGGCTTTGGCGGTCACGGGAGATTCTCCTTTGTCCTATATCCGCTTATTTCATGAACAAATTCAATAGAATAATGGCATTGACTTTGTTATGTAAATGGGGTACTTTCATCCGAAATAAACAGGGAGCCGGATGTGGCCAAGTTGAAAGAAGCACATAAGCGCGTTGCAAAGAAAAAGCCCGCATTGCCGCTGGGCGAACAGCTTGCGGCTGTTCTTGCCGCCAAAGAATGCGATGTCAAAAAAGCCCGCAGCCTTATCATGCGCGGCGCTGACCCGAATACGGTTCACGACGGCGATCCCGTTCTTGTGATTGCGGCGCGCAAAAACCTGATCAAGGTGGCGGAGGCCCTGCTGGCCAAAGGTGCTGACCCCAATTCCACCTGCGACCGTGGGCAGAGCGCCATTCTGGTCTGCTCTTACAAAGGTCACCCCGAAATCGCCGAGATGCTGCTGGCGAAGGGGGCGAACCCCAATACGCCGCAGGACGATCTTTATCCGCTCGCGCTTGCCTGCCAATACGGTTATACCTCGATCGCCAAGGGGCTGATCGACCACGGCGCGCTGCTGGACGTGCAGGATTCATACGGCAATACGCCGCTGATCCGCGCGGCCTATGAGGGAGCGGTCGAGATTGTCGAAGCGCTGCTGCAAAAAGGCGCGAATATCGAGATTGCGGATAAAGACGGCCGCACGGCCCTGATGTCCGTCGGCCTTGTGCAATGCAAACGCGATTATGTCGGCCCCCCGCGCAAGAAAATGCGCATCGCCGAACTGCTGATCGAGGCGGGCGCGGATACAAGGCATGTGGACAAGAACAACCACACCGCGCTCGATATCGCCGGCGGCAGCAAGCATCATGAAATCAACGCCATGATCAGCGACAAGAACGTAAAGAACGACAAGCAGGATCTGGAGCAGGGGATTCCGCTGCGAAAAGACATCAAAGTCTGCTCGCCCATCAAGCTGAAATTCGGCGGTTAATTACATCTTCGGAGAGAACGACTTCCCGCAGCCGCAGCCCGCGGCTTCGTTGGGGTTGCGGATCTTGAACTGCGATTTGATCATCGAGGTGACATAGTCGACCTCGGCCCCGCCCAAATACTGCATCGACATTTTATCGGTCACCAGCGTCGCGCCGTCGCGGGCGAAGGTGACGTCGTCGTCGGTGAGTTTATCGTCGAGGTCGAGCGCGTATTGAAAGCCCGAGCAGCCGCCGCCCAGCACCGTGACGCGGAGCATCAGGTTCGGGTTGCCGTCTTTTTCGCGCATGAGGAGAAGGCGCTTCGCGGCGCTCTCGGTCATTGACATATTCGCGGTTTCTTTGGCCTCGGGCATTATATTGTCTCCCTCTTCTTTATCCTTTAATTATATCGCATAATATGGTTTAAAAGCTTGGTAAATCAACAGAATTCCAGTCCTTTAACGGGGGCTGTTTTACGGGGTCGCGATGGCACAGACCAATACTAAGAAATTGAAATCATTGGCTGAATTGAAGCCCAAAGACGCGCTGGCGCGGTTTCAGGCCGCCGACGGTCTGGCCGTTTTCGCCTCCCGCCCGGCCGAAAGCAGGGGCCGTCTGCACAAGGAAAGCCCCAGCAAGACCCGCGGCGACTTCGAACGCGACCGCGACCGCATCATCCATTCGAGCGCCTTCCGCCGCCTGAAATTCAAGACGCAGGTGTTCGTTTATCATGAAGGCGACCATTACCGCACGCGCCTGTCGCACTCGATCGAGGTCGCGCAGGTGGCGCGGTCGCTGGCCCGTTTGCTCCATTGCGATGAAGATTTGGCGGAGACTTGCGCGCTGGCGCATGACCTGGGGCACACACCGTTTGCCCATGTGGGCGAGGACGCGCTGAAGGAATGCATGGAGCCTTACGGCGGCTTCGATCACAACGACCAGACGCTGCGTGTCGTGACGAAGCTGGAAAAGAAATATCCGAATTTTGACGGGTTGAACCTGTCGTGGGAATCCCTCGAAGGTTTGGTCAAGCACAACGGCCCGCTCTACAAAAAGGGCGGCAAGAAACCGAAATTCGAAATCACGCTGGCGGAAGTCAGCAAGCAGATGGATTTGAAGCTCGACACTTACGCTTCTCTCGAAGCGCAGGCCGCCGGCATCGCGGACGATATCGCCTATAACAGCCACGACCTCGACGACGGCTTGCAGGCGAAGCTGTTCACGCTCGATGATCTGGAGCAGGTGGATTGGGTGGCCGATATCGTCGCGCAGAAGCGCAAGGCCTATCCCGGCATCGATGGCTATCCGCTGGTGCAGGAAACGATCCGCGACGTGATGGGGACCTACATCATCGACGTGCTGGCCGAAACGCGCCGCCGCATTGTCGACCTGAACCCGAAAGAAGCCGATGACGTGCGCCATGCCAGCGGCATGACTGTCGCCATGTCGGATACGATGAAGAAAAAAGACCGCGCGCTCCGCGACTTCCTCTGGGCGAATTTCTACCGCCATCACGAAGTCAGCCGCGTGCGCCGCAAGGTTTTTGCCGTGACGCAGGACCTGTTCAACGTCTTCATGGAACACAAGCGCTGCCTGCCCGGCGACGTGCTGAAACAGGTACAGGCGGCGCCCAAGGGCTGGGACGCTAAAACATGGCACGCGCGCAGCGTTGCCGACTATATCGCCAGCATGACCGACAGGCTGGCCCTGCTGGAACACAAGGCGCTGTTTGACGCCTATGAGGTAATGAGATGACCAATATCTTTCACGCCTACCAGACCAAGGTGAATAACCTTCTGGGCCAGATGGCGGCCAACGGAGACCTTCCGAAGGGTCTCGACCTCACGCGCGTGAAGGTGGAACCGCCGAAAGAAGCGTCGCATGGCGACATGGCGACGAACGCCGCGATGGTGCTATCGAAAGCCGCAGGCCAGAACCCCCGCCAGCTGGGCGAAGCGCTGGTGAAGAAGATGAAGGAAATGCCGGAGATCAAGGAAGCGTCCGTCGCCGGCCCCGGCTTCGTCAACTTCCGCCTGTCGGACGCCGAATGGGCGGCCACGCTGCGCACGATCCTGTCCGAAGGCACGGCATACGGCGACAGCCAGCTGGGCAAGGGCGAAAAGGTCAACATCGAATACGTCTCTGCTAACCCCACCGGCCCCATGCACGCGGGTCATATCCGCGGCGCAGTGATCGGCGATACGCTGGCGGCGCTGCTGAAAAAAGCGGGCTATGACGTCACCAAAGAATATTACTTCAACGACGCGGGCAAGCAGATCGAGGTGCTGACGCAAACAGCGTACCTCCGCTACCGCGAGGCGCTGGGCGAAGATATTGGCGCGATACCGGAAGGCCTCTATCCTGGCGAATACATGAAAGATGTTGCGCAGGCCATGGTCGCGCGCGACGGCAAAAAATGGCTGGGCGTGGCCGAGAGCGAATGGTGGGGCCCGATGCGCCAATTCGCCATCGAATACATCATGCAGATGATCCGCGAGGACCTCGACCTCATCGGCATCCATCACGACGTGTTCTCGAACGAGCGCGTGATGATCGAGGACGGTACGCTGGAAAAATCCTTCAACACGCTGATGGAGAAGGGACTGATCTATCAAGGCACGCTCCCGCCGCCCAAGGGCAAGGAAATGGAAGACTGGGAACCGGCGGAGCTGACGCTCTTCCGCTCCAGCAACTTCGGGGATGCGCAGGACAGGGCGCTGAAAAAGCGCGACGGCACCTGGGCCTATATCATGCCCGATATCGCCTACCACTATAACAAAATCAGCCGCGGCTTTAAGTGGATGATCAACGTGCTGGGCAAAGACCATCACGGCTACGAAGAAAAAATCCGCCCCGCGATTGCGGCGCTGGCGAACAATTCAAATACCGTGCGCCTGAACGTCGTCTATTGCGGCATGGTCAAGCTGTTCAAGAACGGCGAGCCGGTGAAACTGTCGAAGCGTTCCGGCAACATCATCACGCTCCGCGAAATCGTGGAAGAAGTCGGTCCCGGCGCGGTGCGCTTCTTCATGATGTCGCGCACGCCCGATAGCGAGCTTGATTTTGACTTTGCAAAAGTTGTCGAACAGTCGAAAGACAATCCCGTGTTCTACGTGCAATACGCGCATGCGCGTTGCTGCTCGGTGCTCCGTAACGCGAAGGAAATGTTCAGGGGTCTCGATATTGCGCCGGGTGCATTGGCCAAGGCAGACCTCGCGCGCGTTGCGACGGCCGACGAATTGCATCTTGTGCGCGTCATGGCCAGCTGGCCGCGTCATGTGGAGGCGGCGGCGGAGGCGCATGAGCCGCACCGCATCGCTGGTTACCTGCACGATCTTGCTTCCGAATTCCACGCCTTCTGGAACAAGGGTCGCGACGATGCGACGCTCCGCTTCCTGCACGAAGGCGACAAGGAACTGAGCCTCGCCCGCCTTGCGCTGGTCGAGGCGGTGCGCACGGTGCTGGCCTCGGGCCTTGCCGTGATGGGCGTTAAACCTTTGGAGGAGTTGCACGGATGAGCGCAGCAAAGGAAGACGAAAACCTGGGTTCCTTTTACATGGGCCGCATGAAGCCATCGGTGGAGCCGCGACGTGTGCTGCCGCGCGGGCTGCTGACCGCCGTGACGTTGTTGTCCTTCGTCGCTATCATCTGGTACGCCTATCCCACGGGGCAGGAAAAATACGCAGGAAAAGACATTCCCCTGATCACCGCCGACAAGACGGCTTATAAATTCAAACCCGAGGATCCGGGCGGCATGGAAGTGCCGCATCAGGACAGCACTGTTTTTGCGCCGCTGGAAAAGGGCGGCGACAAGGCGGTTGAAAAACTGCGCCCTGCGCCCGAGGAACCCATCGACAAGGACACCGCGCTGGCCCAGCCGATGAAAAAACCGCCGATCGACACCTCGCCCAAGGACATGACGCTGTCGACCATTCAGGAAATTCCTGAAAAAGTCGGCACGCCCGAAAAGGTCGAAACGCTGGTGTCACCGCCGAAGCCCGAAGTAAAGGCGGAAGCGCCCAAGCCGCAGGCCAAGCCCGACGCGAAAAAGGTTGAAGCGAAACCTGTTGTCAAAGCGGAAGCAAAACCCGCAACGCCCAAGCCTGAAGTCAAGGCAGAGGCGAAACCATCCCCCGCGCAGGCGGAGCCGAAGCCATCCATAGTCGCGGTTGAATCCCAACCGCTTGCGCCGCTGACGCCAGCTACACCCGCGCCGATGGTTGCCAATAAACCTCCCGCCACGGGCGGCGTCTATATCCAGCTGGGCGCCTACCGCGATATCGCGGGCGCGAAGGCCGATTGGGCCGTGCTGCAGAAAAAGCATAGCGAGCTGAAAGGCCTGTCGATGCACACCGAAGTGGTGAAGCTCGCTGGCAAGGCGCCGCTGACCCGACTGCAGGCCGGCAAAGTGGCCGAAGCCCGCGCGAAGGAAATCTGCAGCCTGATGAAGGCGCGCGGCAACAACGGCTGCATGGTCGTCAGGTAAGGAATAAAACGATGGATCGCTGGCAGGCATTGCAGGACGATATCGGCACGTTCACCGACAAGACTTTCGGCCAGAGCACGCCGCAGGCCAAGGCGCATCACCTCGCCGAGGAAGCGATGGAGGCCGCCGCCGATCCGTCCGATATCCTCGAATGGGCCGATTGCACCATCCTGTTGTTCGACGCCGTGCGCAAGGCGGGCTTCACCACCGAAGATCTGTATCAAGGCGTGCTGCGTAAAATGGAAATCAACAAGAACCGCAAATGGGGCGAGAAAGACGCGAACGGCGTCGTGCGCCATGTGAAAGAAGGCTAAGCCATGCAATTGACCGATCTTAAAGCCATCATCATCGACGCCACCGGCACGGAGCTGACGAAGGAAGAACAAGCCCTTCTGAAAGCCGAACGCCCCGCAGGCTTTATCCTTTTCAAACGCAACTGCGTATCGAAGCAGCAGGTGAAAGATCTCGTAGCATCCGTCCGTGAATGTGTGGGCTGGGATGACCTGCCGGTGCTGATCGACCAAGAGGGCGGCAGCGTGTCGCGCCTGAAGCAGCCGGAATGGATCGAATATCCCGCCGCGAAACTGTTCGGCGAGCTGGCGCAGGACAGCCAGCAGGAAGGGCTTGAGGCGACGCGCATCAATTCGTATCTAATGGCGCTCGATCTGATCGACCTCGGCATCACCGTCAACTGCGCGCCGGTCGTCGATGTGCCTGCGCCTGACTGCCACCAGTTTCTGTCGGCCAGCCGCACCTATAGCAACAGCCCCGAAATGGTGGGGTTGCTGGGTGAAGCGGTCTGCCGTGGCCTTCTGGATGGCGGTGTCAGCCCCATTATGAAGCACATCCCCGGCCATGGCCGCGCCAAGGTAGATAGCCATCTGGCCCTGCCGGTTACGGACGCCGGTTTACCAGAACTCTTAAAAACAGACTTCAAGCCCTTCAAATACTTAGCACAGACTGATATGAAAACGGCTGTTTGGGCCATGGCCGCGCATGTGGTATTCTCCTCCCTAGATCCTGATTCTGCCGCCACAGTTTCCAACCGGGTTGTCTCTGACATCATCCGGAAAGAAATCGGGTTTAACGGCGTACTGCTGGCCGATGACGTCTCGATGAAGGCGCTCGGCGGCACGCTCGAAAGCCGCGTGAAGGGAACGATGGCGGCCGGGATGGACCTGACCATGCTCTGCAATGCGTCTTACGACGACCGCAAGTTGGCCCTGTCCGTCACGCCGAAGCTGACCAAGGCTGCGGCAGACAGGCTCGACAGTGCCGGGCGCCAGCGCACGGCATGGCTGAAAAAAGGCAACGATAACAGGCAAGAACTCCAGGCGAAACTGGAGCAGTTGATCGAAAAGCGAAGGATCGGATGAGCGAAGCGGAAGCACCCCAGTTCGAGGAAGACCTCCTCAAGGACCGCAGCGAGAGCGAACAGCTCCTGCTGTATTTGGGCAGTTTTGACGGCCCGATTGATATGCTGCTGACACTGGCGCGCGACCAGAAGGTCGACCTCGCCAAAATTTCCATTCTTGCGCTCGCCAACCAGTACCTTGAATTTGTGCAGAAGGCGCAGTCGCTGCGCCTTGAACTTGCCGCTGACTACCTTGTCATGGCGGCATGGCTTGCTTACCTTAAATCCCGCTTGCTTATTCCGGTGGAAGAGCAGAAACAGGCCGAACCCACCGCGCAGGAAGTGGCCGACGCGCTGCAATTCCAGCTGCGCAGGCTCGAAGCCATGCGCGACATCGCGCAGCGCCTGTTCCACCTGCCGCGCCTTGGCTATAACATCTTTGCGCGCGGCGAGCCCGATGGTCTGCCCACCAGTTACATTTCAAAATACGAAATGACCTATTACGACCTGCTGAAGGCTTACGGCGACGTGAAGCTGCGCCAGCAGAACTCGGTCTATAAACTCGCCCCCGTGAAGCTCTTCACGCTGGAGGAAGCGATCGAGCGCCTGACCACCATGTTCGGCAAGCTGCCGCAGGAATGGGTCTCGCTGTTCATGTTCCTGCCGCCCAACCTGAAGGAGCGCATCGTGAAGCGTTCCGCCGTCGCCTCCACCTTCGGCGGCGCGCTCGAAATGGCCAAGCGCGGCCTGATCCAGATCCAGCAGGAAAAGAACTACGCGCCGATTTACATCCGCAAGCCTGTGGCGAACGAAAACACCACCGTGCCCGCCGCCGCCGACGCCGTTTCGCCCACCGCGGCGATGGATGCCGCCGGCGAGGAAACCGAAGCTTCGGTTGAAGAAGTTTCGGTTGAGGAAGTCGCAGTTGAGGAAACCGTGGCTGAAGAAGTCATCGCGGAAGAAGAAATTATCGAGGAAACCGCCCCAGAAACGGTTGCCGAAGAAGAACAGATCATCGAAGAAACCGTGACGGAAGAAGTCACGGATACCAATACGCAGGAGAACACCTGACCATGGCCAGAGCAAAGAAACAGCAAAAAGTTGAAGCCGCCGAGCAAGAGATCGTCGTCGTGAACGAGGAAATCCTCGTTGCCGGTGAAGAAGCCGCAGTGGAAGACCTTGGCATTGGCGAGGTTGTTGAAACCGAAGCGGCTGCGCCCGTCGTGACCGAAGAAACGGTTTCGACCGAAGAAGCGCCGCTGCCCGAAATCACGCAGGAAGATATCCGCCTTGTGGAGGCGATCCTATTCGCGACCTCCGCCGCCGTCAGCGAAGGCCAGATTGCCGAGCGTTTCCCGGCCGATCGCGTTGCGATCATCCCGCAAGTGCTGGAACACCTGAAAGAACAATACGCCAACCGCGGCGTGAACCTTGTTCAGCGCAATGCGCGCTGGGCCTTCCGCACCGCGACCGACCTTGGCGACCAGCTGCGCCTTGAAAAGGAACAGCCCAAGAAATTCACCCGCTCGGCGATGGAAACGATGGCGATCATCGCCTATCACCAGCCCGTCACCCGCGCGGAAATCGAAAACATCCGTGGCGTGGCCACGGCCCCCGGCGCGCTCGACGCGCTGATGGAAGCCGGCTGGATCAAGCCCGGCAAGCGCCGCGAAGTTCCCGGCCGCCCCGTGACATGGCTGTCCACCCAAGGCTTCCTTGACCACTTCGGCCTCGAAAAACTGGAAGACCTGCCGGGCATGGACGAGCTGAAAGCGGCAGGCCTGCTCGACAAGCGCCCCGCGATCGAGGCGATGCCGACTGCCGACCTGTTTGACGAAGAAAACAAGCAGGAAGAAGACCCGCAGGAAGTCACCGACGAAGATCTCGTCGGCAAAGTCACGGAAGAGGGCGGTTCGATTGAAGACATTGAGCCCACCGCTTCGGCCTCTGACGATGAATCCGATGAAGACGAAGATTTCGACGACGAAGACGATGGCGACGATGATGAAGACGCCGAAGACGCCGAAGACGCTTCGGACGAAGATGACGATGAAGAGTCGGATGACGACGATTCAGACGACGATGATGATGATGACTCGGACGACGACGGGGATGATGACGAAGAAGCCTCCGACGACGATGACGACGACGATGACGACGAAGATTATGACGATGAAGACGACGACAGCGACGATGATGACGATGATTCCGACGACGAAGATGATGAAGACGGCGAAGATAAGGAATAATTGATTATGTCACTCGGTCACTGGATTATCGTCCTCCTTGTTGTCGTGGTTCTGTTCGGCCTCGGCAAAGGCAAGATCCCCCAGATCATGGGCGACGTGGGCAAGGGCCTGCGCAGCTTCAAGGACGGGCTGAAGGGCGACGACCCCAAAGACAAGCAAGAGATCCTGCCGCCCGACGACAAAAAGGGCTCCTGATTGTTCGACATTTCCTGGTCAGAGATGCTGGTGGTGCTGGTTGTCGCCGTGGTGGCCATCGGCCCCAAGGACCTGCCCCGCGTTCTTTACTCTTTCGGTAAATTCACCCGCAAAATCAAGATATTCACGGCCGATGTTCAAAAATCGGTTGATAAAATCATCCATGACGAAGAACTGGAAGAAATCACCCGCGAAGCCAACAAGATAGGCGGCGAAAACCTGCAGATGGAAATCGAGCGCCAGCTGCAGGAAGAAGAGCTGCGTAATGTCGTTAAACTGCCGATGCAAAAAGATGCCACAGAAGACTGAAAAGAACGAGAAAATTGACGAAAAAAACATGCCGCTGCTCGACCACCTGATCGAGCTGCGGCGCCGTATCATTATCAGCTTGCTGTTCTTCGTTCTGGCCTCCATCGCCTGCTATTTCTTCGCCCCGGCAATTTACGGCTTCCTCGTTCAGCCGCTGGCAACGGTGCTGGAGGGTGAAAACCGCCGCCTCATCTACACAGGCCTTGGCGAGGCGTTTATTACGTATATGAAACTGGCCTGCTTCGCGGGGGGCTTCCTTGCATTCCCCGTCATCGCCGCGCAGATCTGGTTCTTTGTGGCGCCGGGGTTGTACAAGAACGAACGCTCGGTCTTTTTCCCCTTCCTGCTGGCAACGCCGATCCTCTTCGTCGCGGGGGCGGCCTTCGTTTATTATCTTGTTATTCCAGCGGCATGGAAGTTTTTCGCCAGCTTCGAAAGCCTGCATCCGGCCAGCGGCCTGCCCATCGCGCTCGAGGCGCGGGTGAGTGAATATCTCAGCCTCGTCATGACCATGATTTTCGCCTTTGGCATCTGCTTCCAGCTGCCCGTGCTGCTGACGCTGCTGGGGCGCGCAGGTCTGGTGACGGCCCAGTGGCTGCGCGACAAGCGCCGTTACATGATTGTGGCAATCTTCGTCGTGGCCGCCGTGATGACGCCGCCCGATATCCTCAGCCAGTTCATGCTGGCCATTCCGCTGATGGTGCTTTACGAAGCCAGCATCTATCTGGTGAAGATGGGCGAGAAGAAAAAGCCCGCCTAAATATCCGGATGATGTTTGCTTTTGATCTTCTTGTTTAAGAAGACCGCGCTGTCGGTGATCGTCTGCGCATTCGCTTCATGCGCGAGGTCAGGATAAAACTTCTCTTCAAACGGGATGCCCTTTTTCTCCATCCGGCGCTTGGTGTCGCGGTGCTGGATATTGAAGCGGCTGGCAACCTTGTTGAAGGTGCGTTTCAGCAGGCCTTTCGCCTTCGGCTCGTCGGGCCGGCAGAAAATCTCGTCCTTGCCGCCCATGATCAGCAGCACTTCCGGCTTGGTCTTGCCCTTGGTGAAGGGCAGCAGCGCGCCCGAATGGCCGACCACGCCGCCCACCGGATGTTCGCGGTGGAGCGTTGTCTGCAGCGCGGTGATGCAGCCCATCGAATTGCCCAAAATGCCGAGGTTCTCGTCCTGCAGGTCGCGTTTTTTCAGCTGTTTGTCGAGATAACGATTTAAATCATCAACGATCGGCAAATGATTGAAAATAAGGGAAAGATAGGCTTTGCCCTGCGCCAGCAACTTGCCTTCGTGCGGAACCCAGGTATAGCCCTGCGCCTCGCCCGGTTTCGGCGCTGTTTTCAGCGGGCCGCGCAGGTTGATGATATCGGCATCGGGGATCGCATCGTGCAGCTGGCGCGCATGCGGCTCCCAGTTTTCGGGATTGCTGCCGTGGCCGTGCATGACGACGATCAGGCGCGACGCCTTGCCCGTCTTCGCGGGGAAGAGCTGGAAGTCGAAACCGTCTTCGTGATGCCAGTCTGGTTTATGTTTGCCGGGTGATGCCATGTTCAAAAGCCTAGCCGCGCGAGAGGGCTTCGTCAACTCACTAGACCGGATTCAAGAAAAGCCTTATACTTGAAAACACTGGGAATTGGGGAAAAATTCCAAACATATCGAGATTGAAATATGCATGACTTGAAACTCATTCGGGAAAACCCCGAGCATTTTGATTCCGGCTGGAAAAGGCGCGGGCTCGAGCCCCAGACGCCCAAAATCATCGCCATGGATGAAAAGCGCCGCGCGCTGATGACCGAAGGTCAGGAGCTGCAGGCCAAGCGCAACGAAGCATCGAAACAGATCGGCGCGTTGAAATCAAAGGGCGGCGACGCATCGGCCCTGATGGCCGAAGTCGCGAAGCACAAAGAACGCATCGCGGTGATCGAGGTCGAAGAAAAAGAACGCTCGGAGGAGCTGAACAAGTTCCTCGACACTTTGCCGAACATTCCCGACAAATCCGTGCCCGACGGCGGCGGCAGCGACGATAACGTGCTGGTGCGCAAAGTAGGGGAGCCGCGCCGCCTGAACAGCGCGAAAGACCACGCCGATATCGGCGAGGGCCTTGGCGGTATGGATTTCGCCACGGCCGCTAAAATGTCGGGTTCGCGCTTCGTGCTGCTGCGCGAAGGGGTCGCAAGGCTGGAACGCGCGCTCGGCCAGTTCATGCTCGACCTGCATACGCAGGAACACGGCTATACCGAAATGTCCGTCCCGCTGCTGGTGCGCGACCATGCGATGCGCGGCACCGGCCAGCTGCCTAAGTTTTTCGAGGAACAATTCACCGTCACCAGTATCGGCGAGCGCACGAAGCTGTTGCATACGGCAACCGCCCCGCTGGACGAAGAATACGCCCGCCGCGTGAAGGCGGAGCCGGGGCTTACGCCGTCCCGCGTGCTGCACGAAGTGATCGAACGCGCTGCGACGCGTGAAGACTACTGGCTGATCCCGACCTCCGAAGTTTCTCTCACCAATACCGTCTATGACGAGATTGTGGACGAGGGCGAGCTGCCGCTGCGCCTGACGGCCATGTCGCCCTGTTTCCGCTCCGAAGCGGGTGCGGCCGGCAAGGATACACGCGGCATGATCCGCCAGCACCAGTTCTACAAGGTGGAGCTGGTCAGTATCGTCGCCGAAGATAAATCGATGGACGAGCTGGAACGCATGGTCGGCTGCGCCGAAACCGTGCTGAAGAAGCTTGATCTTGCCTACCGCACCATGACGCTCTGCACCGGCGATATGGGTTTTTCGGCCAAGAAAACCTATGACATTGAAGTGTTTTTGCCGGGCCAGAACGCCTACCGCGAAATTTCCAGCTGCTCCAACTGCGGCGATTTCCAGGCGCGGCGCATGATGGCGCGGTACAAGAAAGAAGGCGACAAGGCCACCAAGTACCTTCATACACTCAACGGCTCGGGCGTGGCGGTGGGTCGCTGCCTGATCGCCGTGCTCGAAAATTACCAGCAGCCCGACGGCAGCGTCGTCATTCCCGATGCGCTGAAACCCTATATGGGCGGCATCACGAAGCTGGAACCCGTCGCCAAGAAGAAAGAAGGCAAGGTCGCCAATGCTTGAGTTCCCGAAGAAACTGTCCGACGCGCGGATCATGATCTCGAACGACGACAGCATCCATGCCGAAGGCATCAAGGTGCTGGAGCAGATCGTGCTGGGCATCACGCCGAACGTCTGGGTGGTCGCGCCCGAAACGCAGCAATCGGCCGCGGGGCATTCGCTCACCATCCACAGCCCGCTGCGCATGAAGGAGTACGACAAGCGCCATTATTCGGTTATCGGCACGCCGACGGATAGCGTGCTGGTGGGCATCCAGAAAATCATGAAGGAATTCCGGCCTCATTTAGTCATCTCGGGCATCAACCACGGCCAGAACACCGCCGACGACGTGACCTATTCCGGCACCATCGCCGCCGCGATCGAGGCGACGCTGGCCGCCGTTCCCGCCATCGCCTGCAGCCAGGATTTTGACGAAGACGGCGGCAAGCCCGACTGGACCGTCGCGCGCGAATACCTGCCGCGCATCCTGCAAGCGCTCGAAGGCAAGAGCTGGGATCACAATATATTGATGAACGTCAACTTCCCCGTGACCGTGCCAGGCGTGAAGCCCGAGATCCGCGTGGTGTCGCAAGGACACTACAGCATGGAGAAGCAGGAGATGGACCACCGCACCGACCCGCGTGGCAAACCCTATTTCTGGATCGGCCCGCCGCCCGCGCGCGATGAGGCCGACATCACGCTCGATATGGGCGCTCTCGCCGCCGGACATGTCACGATTACGCCGCTGTCGCTGAACCTGACGCATTACCCGACGATGAACGACTGGGGAAAGATATTTAAATGAGCCTTTTGGCACGCAAGATCCGCCTGATCATGAAGCTACGTCGCTGCGGCATTACCGACACGACGGTGCTCAGCGCCATCGAACGCGTGCCACGGGAAGCTTTCATCGCGCCCATGTTCCACGATCAGGCCTATGAAGACATCGCCATCCCCATCGACCGGGGCCAGACGATTTCACAGCCGCTGGTGGTGGCCAGCATGACGCAGG
Source organism: Alphaproteobacteria bacterium (assembly GCA_041287865.1). Classification (GTDB taxonomy): domain Bacteria; phylum Pseudomonadota; class Alphaproteobacteria; order Micavibrionales; family UBA2020; genus JAPWJZ01. The sequence goes on from JBGGMV010000003.1 coordinate 33,459, forward strand.
AACTGCGCGTCAACGACCGTCACAAGGTGCTGGAAATCGGCACAGGGTCGGGTTATCAGGCCGCGATCCTCGCGCGCCTCTGCCGCCGCGTTTACAGCATCGAGCGGCATAAACCGCTGCTGGCGGGCGCGGAGAAAATGTTCAATGACCTGAAAATTCGCAACGTCACCTGCAAGGCGGGCGACGGCATGCTGGGCTGGAAAGAACAGGCACCGTTTGACCGCATCATCGTGACGGCCGCAGCACCCGGTGATCCGCCCGATGCGCTGCTGGAGCAATTATCGATCGGTGGCATCTTGATTATCCCGATGGGCCGCGACAAGTCGTGCCAGTTCGTCTACCGCATTACGCGCACCGAAACGGGCTTCGAGAGCGAGCAATTGATGCCCGTGCGCTTCGTGCCGCTGCTGCCCGATGTCGCGCGCAACAACGAACCGCTGGCCAAGCCCGGTTCGGAAGAGGCCGAGGAATTCTATTTCGGAGGGGAGACACTCCAGCCAGCATGAGCAAGCAACGCCACAGCCTGCTGCTGACTTCCGCCATCGTCGTATGGCTGGGCTGTCACACGGCTTTGGCCGCGCCCGCGCCGGTGCTGGAACTGGGCACGAAGGCCCCGTCGCCCAGCGGCGTCGTCACAGTGCGCAAGGGCGATACGCTCTCGTCGCTCGCCAAGCTGTATCGCGTCACGCCAGAAGGCCTCGCCGCCGCCAACAATCTCGCCGTTTTCTCATCCCTGCCGGTGGGGCAGCGCCTTATCCTGCCAGCGCCCTCGATGCACAAAGTGGGCGATCATGACACGCTCTACAGCATATCGCGCATGTATAACGTTCCGCTTGAGACCATGGCTGCGGCGAACAGGCTGAAGCCGCCTTATACGCTGGTGGTAGGGCAGGTGCTCCGCCTGCCTGACGGGGAAACGATTATCGAGACCGAAACGCCCGCGCCGCAGAAGAAGGCCAGCACGACGGTCAAGAGCCTCGGCACGCTTAAAATCGCAAGCGCCCCCAAGCAGAAAAACGGCCCTGTGACTTATAACGGCGTGAAGATGCTGAAGGCGCCGGGCCCGTCGGAGGAGCGCAAGACCTTCGACAGCATGCTAAGCCGCCTTGCCGGTATCGATCCGCCGAAGGAAGGCGACAGCGATGAAAACCTGCTGCGTGCGCCGGAACCCGAAACGCCCAAGCAGCAGATTGTCGATTATTCGCGCACCAAGGGTTTCATCTGGCCGGTCAAGGGCCGCGTGATCTCGGGCTACGGGCCCAAGGACGGCGGGCTTTATAACGACGGCATCAATATCGCGGCGCCGCGCGGCACGCCCGTGCTGTCGGCCGCCGACGGCGCTGTGGCCTATGTGGGCGACAGCCTGAAAAGCTACGGCAACCTTGTTCTGGTGCGTCATCCTGGCGGCATGGTGACGGCCTATGCGCACCTCAACAATGTCACGGTCAAGCCCGGCATGACGTTGAAAAAGGGCCAGCCCATCGGCACGGTGGGCTCGACCGGCGCCGTCGCCAATGCGCAGCTGCATTTCGAGGTCAGGCGCGGATCAGCCACGCTCAACCCGCGCGAATACCTCGGCTAAACCTGTCACATAAAATCTTGAAAGAAGAAACCGGCGCAGGGGTTATTCCTGCGGCGTGAGCTCCTGCTCGTTGTCGGCGAAGGGCAGCCTGTCCATGCGCAGGCTGGCGCGGGCGGCCATCAGCGCGTTGATCTGCTCCTGCATCTTGTAGACGTCCTGCAGCATGATCGTGGTATAGGCTGCCAGCGAGGCCTGTTCCTGCTTGAGCGCGCCGGCGTCGTTCGCCATGCGGGCGAAGTAGGCGGGGCTCATGAAGCGCTCCTTCGAGAGGGCCAGCATGATTTCGTTATAGCTGGGGTTCCAGCCGGCGGGGATGGTTTTGCCCGCGTCCTCGCGGATGTCCTGGATGGTGGTGTTGACGTTGGTGTTCGGAATGGCGGTACGGCGCGAGATCATGCCGGCGATCACGGCCGCGGCCAGCGAACGAACCGATTTCAGGTGCTCGATGCGCATCAGGCGTTCCTTGCCCTGCGGGGTGTTGAGGACTTCGTCGGGCACGCGCTCATAGACAGTGGGCTGGACGAGGTTCGTCAGGATGGTCTGCGCGGCCATGAAGTTCTGGGGCTGCGCAAGGTCGATGTTGTCGCGGAGCAGGAAGCCCTCGATGTCGATGTCCCCGTTGGGCAGCGTGCCCGCGGTGGTGGGCGCGGGGCAGGCGTTGACGCCGTCGTTGACGGTCGGGTCATGGAACCACTGGCAATACTCGCTCCAGCGCTCGGCCTTGTCCTGGACAGAGCCTATAGCGCTTTTCTCAGCGGGCGCACCGCCGATGCGGCTCATGACGTCATACTTGAAGCCTGCGGTCAGGGCGGACGCCGTGGTGCTCGTCATCGTTTCGGCGGGGCCGTGCGAAGCGGGCACGCAGGAATGTTCGTTCGGCTGGATGCGCTTCTTGGCTTTGACTTCGTTCGTTTCCGTCGCCTTGACCGATTTGCTCAGGCCGCGGCTGTCCATCACCGTACCGATGGTGCGCGACTGGTCGATATGCACCGCCGACAGCTGGGCCGTCATATCTTTAAAGAGCTGGCGGCCGTAGGTGTCCCACCAGTCATCCAGGTGCTCGACGAATTGCACGCCGGCCTCGTCATAGAATTTCGGGTCGTTGGTCAGCGTCAGGTTTGCTTCCGTCTCTTCGCAGGGATCCGTGCCCCAGGGATTGGGGAAGATCGGGCTGGCCGAGCCGCAAGAGTTCGTGGGCGCAGCATCTTCGACCGGCAGGGCTCCCCCTGTGGGCGGCGGCGCAGGCGGTGTCACAGGACCCGGTGCCGGCGGCGTTACAGGCGGGGGAATCGGGGGCAGGCCCGGCACAGGCGGCAGGGGCGGCGGGGGCACGGGCGGCGGCGGCGGCGGCGGCGGCGCGGGCGGGAAGCCCGTTTCCAGCACGTCGGGAACGCCGTTACCGTTAGCGTCGCCAAGGCCCACGGGCGTAATCGGAATGCCGGTAAGCCATGCGATGATCATCGGGTTCCACAGCGGCGGCGCGACCTGCGTGCCGTTGTAAAGGATGGTGGCGATAGCGAGGTTGACCTGCATGTTCGCGCCGAAGTCGCCGGAGATGCTCAGGTTCAGGATGGCGGCTGCGGCCCCTGTGTTACAGGGGAAGCCAGCCAGCTGGATGCAAAGGGAGTTGAGGAAGATGCCGGCACTTGCCGAGTTCGGCGGGGTGTAGAAATAGGCGTTCAGCAGGTTACAGGCTGCGACGTTACCGCCCCAGCAGGCCACGATGGTCATCTGCGCCTGCACTGTATCGCCCAGTAGCATTTCGTTGGTCAGGTACGAATAGCTATAGATACGGCGTCCCCACGGGTCGATCGGGATGATGATACCGAACGGATCCGCGATGTTGATCAGGTTCTCGAAATAGGTGCCGCCGATCGTTGTCTGTATCAATGTCAGCGACGCAGGGTTCAGCGCGATCGCGCCGGTGATGACGGTAGAGGCCGCCGTCGCGCAATCCGGCACGCAACCGCCGGGAGCGGCGGCGCCGAGGTCGTTGGTGATGTTGGTCAGGTACCAGGTGACGTCGAAGGGCGCCGCCGGGTTGCCAAGCTCCGCGTTGATCTGGGCGATAGCGGTCGCGTCGCCGGTGATTGCGAGCTGGAGCGTACTAAGGTCGGATGCGAACTGCGCAGAGGCGCTCTTCGGTGCGAGGAAGAACCCCGCCACGAGCAACACCATCAAGAACTTTACGATTCTTGAGGCGAAACCAACAGATCTTTGACAAGGAGAATTCATCTCCCCCCAAACCCACAGCTGCTGCATTGAACCCTCAGGCAACTTTATTCTTCTATGATACCACAGGGTGGGGGAACTTGGGAATTATTTAAAATTTTAGGCATCGCTTTTTTGCAGCTGGAATAATTTATTAAGTATTTGAGGTAAAAGCATAATTATGTCTTCCGCAGTCAGCCCGAAACCATGGTTTCGCGCGCATTCGCCATGCAGCCAGGCAGCGGCACAAGATGCCATAAATGGCGGCATGCCCTGCGCCATGAGTCCCGTAATGAATCCCGCCAGAACGTCTCCGGAACCCCCTGTAGCAAGGGTTGGCGGGGCATTTGTATTGATAACGGCGGCTCCGTCGGGGGCGGCGATGACGGTATCCGCGCCTTTCAATAATACGACGGCATTGGCGGCTTTCGCGGCCTTGCGGGCGCGTTCCAGCTTGTTGCCTTCCATCGCGCCGAACAGGCGCTCGAACTCGCCCTCATGGGGGGTGAGCACGTGACGGGCAGGGGATAGTTTCGTAAATAACGCCTTGGTGTCGTCTTTAAACAGGGTGAAAATGTCGGCGTCCAGCACCGCCAGTTTGTTAAAGGACAATATCGTCTCGGCGATTCCCTTGGTCGCGGCATCCGTTCCAGCACCGGGGCCCAGCAGCACGGTGTTGCGCCGCTCATCGCGCAAAATGCCGCGCAGCTCTTCCTCGGTCTGCCATGTATCGACCATCAGGCTGGCGCGATATCCACTATAAATAGCGGCGCTTTCGGGTTGCGAAGCGATGGTGACAAGGCCGCAGCCGATTTTCTGTGCGGCGGCAGCGCCAAGGCAGGCGGCACCGGTGCGCTTCGCGCCACCATAAACAACAGCATGGCCGCGCTTGTATTTATGCGACTGGGCCTGCGGGATCGGGAAGTCGCGCAGCCAGAGCGCGGGGCCGTTTTCAAAGATGCTGGTTTTCAAATCGGCGATGGTCTGGTCGGTGATGCCGATAAAGGATGTATGGATGCGCCCGCAGACGTCTTTGCCCGGCAGCAGCATATGCGCGATTTTCTTGCGGCAGAAAGTGATCGTCATATCGGCGCGCAGCGTGCCCGCTGCGATATTCCCCGTAGTGGCGTCGAGGCCCGAGGGCACGTCGACGGCGACGACCGGGATTTTCTTGCTGCGTATTTTGTCGAAGAGCGTCAGCAGTTCGGGCTCGAGCGCTTTTGAAAAACCTGAGCCAAAAACAGCGTCGACCACAAGCCGCGTGTCTTTCAGGCCGAGGTTGGAATTGAGCGCTTCCGCCTCGCCCTCCCATTCCTTCGCGGCGAGGGCAGCGTCGCCCTTCAGCGCGGATTTTTTCACAAGGCAGGCGACGCGCACGTTCCAGCCAGCTTTTTTCAAATGTGCCGCCGCGATAAAACCGTCGCCGCCGTTATTGCCGGGGCCGCAGAGGATTAAAACATTGCAGGGTTCGTAATGCCGCACGATGGTCAGCGCGACAGAAACGCCCGCCTGCTGCATGAGCGTAATGCCGGGCGTGCCGGACGCAATCGCGGCGGCATCGGCTTTCTTCATTTCATCGGCGGTTAATACTTCCAGCATTTGAGCAGTATTGCAGACTGGAATGAGGAGGGAAAGTGGGGCGACCGATGGGGATTGAACCCACGACATCTTGGACCACAACCAAGCGCTCTACCACTGAGCTACGGCCGCCATGAAGGGCTTTTTGTACATGACCCTATTATAGCGCGTCAAGTTTATATAATCAGTGTAAACTGCATTGTTTAACTTTTTCTTCCGAATTTGTTGTTTAATTACAGTGCGTTAACCTCATTAAATTGACATATAAATTATTAGCGTGCTATTTTCCCTTCCTGCGTCAACCTCACTGTAATCCTAAGGCCTAGCATGGGTTTCAAGTTAAGGAACATATTCCGCCGCCAAGCGCCACCGCGCAGGGAATACCTGCCCAGGGATTTCAACCTTGAAAAGCGCCGCGACGAGGCGCTTCTCTCGCTGGACTATGCTGCAAAAATGATCGATCGCCTTAACTACAAGGGGGAGAAGCTTGAGGAGCAGGGTTTCTCCATGGGGGGCTTCAAGGCTACGGTCGTCACGAACGACGGCCAGGCGGATGGCATCCCCAAGATAGATCCGGCCACAATCTTGGTCTCCGACAAAAACGGCGCGCCGCTGCTGTCCATCGCCATCTGTTACGATGAAAATCGGGATGTAAAATACAACGCCACCGGCGCGACACCGGCTGTGCAGACTGTGCTCGATGCCATGCCGGCGAATTTCCGCGGAAATCCTGAAGAGGAGATGGAGGCGATTGTCGGTTCCCTGACGTCCACGCACGAAATCGCGGCCTCTGTCGCGTATGTAAAGAGCGGCGTCTTGCATGGCCCCTCACATGAAATGCGCGCGCAGGCGGTGCAGGAACACGAGCGCCGCGAGGCGACCGCCCGTCAGGTTACTGCCGATCGTAAAATGAAGGATATCGTCGAAGGCTCGACCGTGCTGAAAGAGCCGCTCAAAGCCGGCTCGGCGATCAAGCTGAAGACCCCCGTTTAAATCCCGGACATTGCCTAAAAAATGTGCAGCTGCGTAAAAACGCAGCAGGCGCCGCGCGTAGCGTTTAGAGACTCTTAATATATTTCAGCTACTTATATCTCCTTCATACTTGGCACAAGACTTGCGATAGAAGGGCCGCTTTCTAAAAAGGAAGACCGATGAAAAAGATTGAGGCCATCATAAAGCCGTTCAAGCTCGACGAAGTGAAGGAAGCCCTTCACGAAGTCGGCGTGCAGGGCATGACCGTGACCGAGGTGAGGGGGTTTGGCCGCCAGAAAGGCCATACCGAACTTTATCGCGGCGCCGAATATGTGGTCGATTTCCTGCCCAAGGTGAAGATCGAAGTCGTGGTCGAAAACGGGCAGGTGGACGATGTTATCGAAGCCATTACGCAGGCGGCCCGCACCGGCCGCATCGGAGATGGAAAAATTTTTGTAATGCCCGTGGAGAACGTGATCCGAGTGAGAACGGGAGAACGCGGTAAGGAAGCAATCTAATCAAGACTACTTTTCAACACAGGAGAGAACCAAATGGCTAAATCGAATGCAAAACTGAAAGCGGTGAAGGCGCCCGCGAAGACGAAGTCGTCGAACAACTACGGCCCCTTCTTCAAACTCATCAAGGAACATAACATCGAGTATGTCGCGTTCCGCTTCACCGACCTGCGCGGCAAGCTGCAGCACACCGCGCAGCACATCTCCACGGTCAACGAAGACCTGCTGGAAGACGGCATCATGTTTGACGGTTCATCCATCGCCGGCTGGAAAGCGATCAACGAATCCGACATGATCCTGCGCCCCGACCTCTCGACCGCCGTTCTGGATCCCTTTGCGGCCACGCCGACGCTCGATGTCTTCTGCGACGTCTATGAACCCTCGACCGGCCAGCCTTACAGCCGCGACCCGCGCTCCATCGCGCGCGCCGCCGAGCAATACCTGAAGGCAACCGGCATTGCCGAAACCGGTTTCTTCGGCCCCGAGGCTGAATTCTTCATCTTCGATGACGTGCGCATCGACGTGTCGATGAACCGTGTGTCGTATGAAATCGACAGCATGGAAGGCCCCTACAACTCCAACCGCGCCTACGAAGGCGGCAACATGGGCCACCGCCCGGGCATCAAGGGCGGCTACTTCCCCGTGCAGCCGATCGACAGCTCGAACGACATGCGCGCCGAGATGGTTTCCGTCCTGGCCGGCATGGGCGTTCCCGTCGAAAAGCACCACCATGAAGTAGCACCCGCGCAGGTCGAGCTTGGCATCAAGTATTCGACCCTCGTGAATTCGGCCGACAACCTGCAGCTCTATAAATATGTCGTGCACAACGTGGCGCACTCCTACGGCAAGACCGCGACCTTCCTGCCGAAGCCCGTCTTCGGCGACAACGGCTCGGGCATGCACGTGCACCAGTCGCTGTGGAAAGCGGGCAAGCCGCTCTTCGCTGGCTCCGGCTATGCTGACCTGTCTGATACCTGCCTCTACTACATCGGCGGTATCATCAAGCACGCGAAAGCGCTGAACGCCATCACCAACCCCACCACCAACAGCTACAAGCGTCTGGTGCCGGGTTATGAGGCGCCGGTGCTGCTGGCATACTCCGCCCGCAACCGCTCGGCTTCATGCCGCATCCCGTTTGCCGCTTCTCCCAAAGGCAAGCGCGTGGAAGTCCGCTTCCCCGATCCGGCTGCGAACAGCTACCTCGCCTTCGCCGCGATGCTGATGGCGGGCCTTGACGGCATCCAGAAGAAGATCCACCCCGGCGACGCGATGGACAAGAACCTGTATGACCTGCCGCCCGACGAACTGGCCGAGATCCCCACGGTTTGCGGTAGCCTCCGCGAAGCGCTTGATGCGCTTCGTGACGACCATGACTTCCTGCTGAAAGGCGGCGTCTTCACCAAGGACTTCATCGAAGCCTATCTCGAGCTGCGCTACGCGGAATCGAAAGCTTACGAAACGATGCCGCATCCGATCGAGTTCGCGATGTACTACTCGGTCTAAGACTTTCTTCCCTAAGAAAAACGCCCCGGGGTTCTCCTCCCGGGGCGTTTTTAATTGCGTGGAATTATTCTACCTGATCGACTTGACGATAACCTTATACGTCTGCAAATTCCGCGCCCAGGTATAAAGGTCGGAAGCTTCCTTGGGGGTGAAGAGGAAGATCAGCACATACCATTCCTTGTCGCCCAGAAGCACGGCGTGCAGCTCCTGCGTCGCGGCGGCCTTGTTGCGCTTGCTCTGGACGTCATAGACTTCATAGCGGCTGAAGAGGAAGCGGTCATAGGCCTCCGACTTTTCGCTCGACAGCATTTTCTTGATGTCGAGCGCCATGCCGGCGTTCTCGGTCAGGTATTTGCGCAGGCCTTCGATCTCGGTCATGAAATCGGTCGATTTGCCGCGGCGGATGCAGGAGAAGCGGATAAAGCCCTGCACGACCTTCGGCGGCTTCAGGTTCTGCACCGTGACGGAGAGGCGGTTCATGTCCTTGAAGTCGGGGGAGGCGATCGTCCACGACTGCGGATAGTTGAATTTCAGGCAGTCGACGACGGTAAAGACCTTCTGATCCTCGATAGCGTCTTCCTTGGGGTAGAGCAGGCGGAAACTGTCGACCGATTTCTTCTGCAGGTAGCCAAGGTAGTTTTTCAGCTTCAGCGGCACTTCGAAGCGCGCGATTTCGGCGAAGTTGCCCGACATGCGCAGGCCCATGTAGCCGTACCAGGTCTGGCTGTCGCGCACGATGATGTAGCTGGCCGAGGCGCTGCGCGGGCCTTGCTCCGCCACCTCGCCCTCAAGGCCGTAGCCGCTGGCAAGCATGTGCTGGCGCAGCCAGTGCTTGGCCGACATTTCGTGCTCGATCTTCAGCACCTCGACGGCGGCCTTGGCCTGCAGAATGCCGATCATCTGGCTCTTGAAGCGCGCGACGTCGCCCATGACGGTCATGACGCCCGGCTGCAGCTGGCCGGTGATCATTTCTTCCGAGGTCCAGTCGTTGGGCAGCGAGAATTCGAATTCAAGGTCCGCCTTGTCGTAGGGCATCATGCTGAACACTTTCGTGTTCTTGGCGAAACTGTCGTCGTCGTGCACGTGATATTGCTGTGCGACCTGCGGCTGTGCCGGCTTGTCCTCGCCGAAGCCGAAGAGCGCCTTGACCGCCAGCGTGTTGTTCACGGGCGGCAACAGGTGCGCCGAAGCCGATGCCGCGACGCCGATAAAGGCGACAGCGGCGAGCGCGATCAGGGTGCGTGATGCGAAATGTTTCATGGTTTTATCCTTTGGCGGTTTCGCGGAGAACAGGAATAGGCTTCCTGTCCTCGTCTATGGCGACGTAGGTGAATTTTCCTTCGGTGACTTTGATGGCTTCCAGTTCGCCGAGGCGGGCGCGGGCCCAGCTTTCGACGTGGATGGTGATGGAGGTGCGGCCGATTTTCTCGACCTTGCAGTAACAGCTGACTTCGTCGCCCACATGCACGGGGGCCTTGAACGTCATGGCGTCGATGGCGACGGTGGCGATGCGGGAGCGGGATTTTTGCGTCGCGAGTACCGCGCCGGCCAAGTCCATCTGGGAGAGCAGCCAGCCGCCGAAAATATCGCCGTTTGCGTTGGCGTTCGCAGGCATGGCGATGGTGCGCAAGGCTGGGCTGCTGTCGTAATCCGGCGTCTCGCGGGACATATACCCCCCTAGAAATATCTGGTTTTTTCCCCGTTCGGTATTATATAACGCGAAATCGCTGCATGTCCAAGGTTGCGTTAAGCCCCTGAAATGCGTAAATTACTCAAAATCGTGAGGTTAACGTGAAGAAGACTATGGCGAAAAAAGAGTATTCGGCAGAGGACATTGAAGTCCTCGAAGGCCTAGAGCCTGTCCGCAAGCGCCCCGGCATGTACATCGGCGGCTCGGACGAGCGCGCCATGCACCACCTGATCAGCGAAGTTCTGGATAACGCCATGGACGAAGCGGTAGCGGGACACGCCACGCGCATCGAGATTTTCCTGAAACCCGGCAACGAAGTCACCATTACCGACAACGGTCGCGGGATACCGGTGGAGAACCATCCCAAGTTCCCCGGCAAGTCGGCGCTGGAAGTCATCTTTTCCATGCTGCACTCGGGCGGCAAGTTCAGCGGCAAGGCCTATGCGACCTCGGGCGGTCTGCACGGCGTGGGCGCTTCGGTCGTTAACGCGCTCTCCACCGAATTGACGGTACAGGTCGCGCGCGGCGGCCAGCTCTACCAGCAGACTTATAGCAAAGGCCACACCACCAGCAAGATCAAGAAAATTGGCGCGACCAAGGAGCGGGGGACGAAAGTCACATTTATCCCCGATACCGAAATTTTCGGCACCGCGGCCAAATTCAACCCGCATACGGTTTACAAACTCGCCCGCTCGAAGGCCTATCTCTATCGTGGCGTCGAAATCGCATGGTATTGCGACGAAAGCCTGCTGAAGGACAGCGGTGGCACGCCCTCCGAAGAAATCATCAAGTTTCCCAACGGTGTGCTGGATTACCTGTATTCACTGGTTGAAGGCAAAACATCGCTGACGCCCAAGCCTTTCTACGGCTCGATCGAATTCCCCGACGAAGAAGGCCGCTGCGAGTTTGCGATTGCCTGGACGGAAGAGGAAGAGCAGGGCTTCCTGAGCTCCTACTGCAATACCGTTCCGACGCCCGAAGGCGGCACGCACGTGCAGGGCCTGCGCTCGGCTTTGTCCAAGGGCCTGAAAAGTTACGCGGATCTGGTGAACAATAAAAAGGCCGGCGTGCTGACGCCCGACGATATTTTCGGCTCGGCCACGGTGCTGCTGTCTATCTTTATCCGCGATCCGCAGTTCCAGGGCCAGACGAAGGAGAAGCTGACCTCTCCCAGCGCCACGCGCCTGATCGAAACCACGGTGAAGGATAACTTTGAGCACTGGCTGACCGGCGATAACAATGCTTCCAAGTACTTGCTGGATTACCTTATCCAGATTGCCGAAGAACGCCGCCGCGCCAAAGACCAGCAGGAAATGTCGCGCAAATCGGCGACGCGTAAACTGCGTCTTCCCGGCAAGCTCGCGGATTGCTCGAAAAAAACTTCCGAAGGCACTGAAATCTTTATCGTCGAGGGCGATAGCGCCGGCGGCTCCGCCAAGCAGGCGCGCAACCGCGAAACGCAGGCCATTCTGCCCCTGCGCGGCAAGGTGCTGAACGTGGCTTCCGCGTCTTCCGACAAGATCCGCGACAACAAAGAGATCGCCGACCTGATCCAGGCCCTCGGCTGCGGCACGGGCAAGGAATGCAATATCGATAAACTGCGGTACGAGCGCGTCATTATCATGACCGATGCCGACGTCGACGGCGCGCACATCGCCTCGCTTCTCATAACCCTGTTCTATCAGGAAATGCGCCCGATCATCGACCATGGCGCGCTTTACCTCGCGCTGCCGCCGCTCTACAGGCTCACGGCGGGCGGTGAATCTGTCTATGCCCGCGACGACAAGCATCGGGACGAACTGCTGAAAACCGTGTTCAAGAACAAGAAGAAGGTCGACCAGAGCCGCTTCAAGGGTCTTGGCGAGATGCCAGCCGCGCAGCTGAAAGAAACCACCATGGACATGTCGAAGCGCACCCTGATGCGCGTGACCCTGCCCGAAGTCGAGAAAAGCACCGATGCCTTCAAGAAGGCAGAGGGCGGCACGGCCCAGCTGATCGAACGCCTGATGGGCAAGAACCCCGAGGCCCGCTTCGAATTTATTCAGGAGAACGCTAAATTCGTTCAAGATATTGATATTTAACGTCAATATCTCGAATTCCTGAACCCGCCGTCATTAACTTATGTTAAAAAAAATTGACGGTTTATGGTATTTCGAGTACATTAAATGTAAGTGTTCAGGGTGGCACGCGCTTGGCTTAACGGCGCTGTGCAGCTATAAAACGGCTACTTAGGGTACAACCTCTTAGGCAATACGGGTGTCGCATATGGGTTATCTCGGCAATCAATTCAAAAAAGCAACGCTTTCGCTCGCGCTGGCATCAACGCTGGCGACCGGCTTCGTTGCAACGGAAGCAAATGCCCAGACTGTGCCGGTTGGTGGCGGACAGGTTTACAGCCAGCAGGTTGATCAGGGCGGGCAGCAACACCGCAAGCCGTGGGAAAATGACCCAACCTACCAGCGCCAGATCGAAGCTCAGCAGCGTATCATCGACGCCAACATCGCGAAGTCGCACGCCAACCTAAGGGCGGCGCTTGCAGGCGCCCAGCAGCGTTATTCCCTCGAAGTCCAGCGCGAAGCCAACTGGGCCGCCGCGCTGCGCAAGAACCCCAATACAAAATGGTCGGACTGGAGCGCGCTTGCAGCCCACCAGAACAGCGCGCTTGCGAACTATAACGCCCAGCAGGTCACCCATAAGGCCAATGCCGACGCCTATATCGCCCAACAGCAGGCGTACATGGAAACCTACACCGTGCGCCTCGACCAGCAATACGAAAGGCTGCCGCAGTACAAGCAGGTGGCCCCGGCACCCGTCAGGGCTCCCACGACGACCCAGCCTGCAGCGCAGCCGGCCAAGCCCAACCTGCCCGCTGCCAACCAGTCTTTGACGGCCGAACAGCAGCATGATCGTCTCGTTCGCGCCTATCAGGACGCGCAGCTCCGCGCGGCCCAGTCGGGCGGCAAGATCGCCATGCCCAAGCCCGCCGATTTCGGGCTGGATGCGAAAGATCCGGCCATCGCGCCGCCGGGCTCCAACCGCTAAGGTTGACCGGCTAAACAAAAACCCCTCCCGCAAGGAGGGGTTTTTTGTTTTTGCGGTCAAGGGCTTGCGGAAGTGTGAAACTATTGGCCCGTTTCTTGCGAATAAGAAAGGGTAAGGAAAGGCGGTTGTCATGCAGCGGCGGCAGTTTATGTTAGGGGTAGCGATCATTGCGGTTATCACCGCTCTCGGGGCTGAAAAAACCCTCGCCCACCACGGCGAGATTGAGGAGCTTAAAATGAGCGACGACGAATGGAAAGCCAAGCTGGACCCCCAGCAATACGATGTCCTGCGCTGCGAAGGCACGGAGCGCCCGGGCAGCAGCCCCTTGTTGAAGGAACATCGCAAGGGCGTCTTTAAATGCGCCGGCTGCGGGCTGGATCTGTTTAAATCCAGCACCAAGTTCGAGAGCGGCACGGGCTGGCCCTCCTTCTATCAGGCCATCGAAGGCCATGTGAAGACCACCACGGATTACAAGATCGGCGTCGCCCGCACGGAATACCACTGCGCCAAATGCGGCGGCCATCAGGGCCATGTGTTCGATGACGGGCCAAACCCCACGGGCCTGCGGTATTGCAATAACGGCGTCGCCCTGACCTTTGTGCCGGACGAGGACCAAAAGGGCTGAAAATAAACGATATTGCCCGCCACGCCCCTTTTCACTAGGCTTGGGGCATGGACAAGAACCAGCCGCCAGATACGATCTTTGCCCTGACAACCGGCGTTTACCGCGTTGCCATCGCCGTTATCCGCGTCTCCGGCCCCAAGGCACTGGAGACGGTGCGCCAGCTGGCCTGGAAGACGCTGGTAGAGCCGCGCATCCTGCACCGCCAGACCTTCACCGACCCCGAAACCGGCAAGGTGCTGGACCACGGCATGATGGCTTTCTTCCCCGGGCCGAACAGCTATTCCGGCGAAGACGTCATCGAATACCACCTGCACGGTGGACGCGCGATCATCGAGGGCATGCTGAAGGCGCTGGGCCAAATCCCCGGCTGCCGCTATGCCGAGCCCGGCGAATTCACCAAGCGCGGGTTTGAAAACGGTAAATTCGATCTGACCGAATGCGAGGCGATCAACGACATCGTCGACGCCGAAACCGAAGCGCAGAAAATTCAGGCGCTGGACCAATACGTCGGCTCGCTCTCCCAGCTTTATCGTTCATGGACGGATATGCTGTCGGGTATCCTTGCGCATCAGGAAGCGGAAATAGAGTTTCCCGAGGATGACCTGCCGCAGGGACTCTCGCAGAAAATGCGCCCCGAGATCGAAGCGATGCTGAAGGATATCAAGACCCACCTGAATGATGGCCGCAGGGGCGAACGCCTGCGCAACGGCCTGCGCCTTGCCATCGTCGGCGCGCCGAATGCCGGTAAATCAAGTTTGCTGAACGCGCTGGCACAGCGTGACGCCGCTATCGTCTCGCCCGAGGCAGGCACGACGCGCGACGTGATCGAGGTGCATCTTGACCTTGGCGGTTATCCCGTCATCGTCTCCGACACCGCCGGCCTGCGCGAAACCGAAAGTCTGGTCGAAAAGGAAGGCATCCGCCGCGCCGAAAACGCCGCGAAGGAAGCCGATTTCAAATTAGCATTGTTCGACGCCGCGCAGCCGCAGGATGCCGCGACGCAGAAGTTGATCGATAAGAATACGATCGTGGTCTATAACAAGACCGACCTTGTGCCCGCTGGCTTCAATGCGCCCGGCGGTTCGTTCCTGATCTCCGCGAAAACGGGGCAGGGGCTAGATGAATTCCTGAAGCAGCTGACCGCCATGGTCGCGCATTCCTTCAAGGCCAAGCCCGGCCCCGTGCCCAGCCGCGCCCGCCACCGCGCGGCCCTGGAAGAGGCCGTCGGCGCGCTCGACCGCTGCCTTGAAGCCAACCTGCCCGAGCTTGCCGCCGAAGACATGCGTCTTGCCGTCCGCGCTCTTGGCACCATCACCGGCCGCGTCCATGTCGAGGACGTGATGGACAAGATCTTCAAGAATTTCTGTATCGGGAAATGATCAGGGCTGCGGCTTTTTGATCTGCAGTGGTTTCTTGACTTTGATGTCCTTGTCGACGCCGGATTTCATCGAGCGTTCGAATTTTTCGGTCAGTTTCTTCATGTGCTTGCCGGGGTTGGCGAAGCGGTCTTCCTGTTCGGCCTGCAGCGGACGGGTTTCGTCGTGCAGCCTCTTCACGCGACCGCGGGCGATCAGCGCGCCGCCGATGGTCAGGCCGAAAACAACCGCGCCAACCGTCATGACACTGGCGATAAAGGGTAGTCCTGTTGCGCCGATGGCGAACAAACCGCCCAGCGCGAGCAATCCGCTGGCGTAATGCATGAAATTGCCGGTGCCGTCGACTGCTGCGCGTTTCTCCGCAATGCCGTGCGACAGCTCGCGGTCATCCATGTCTTCGGGTTTCATGGCGCAGGCGCTCTCTTGAACTGGAAGGGCTTGCGCACCGTGAGCTCCTTGTCGAGGCCGCGCGCAATGATTTCATCCATCGTGCGGATGATGCTGGGGGAGGCATCGAAATTCATGCGCTCCGAAATACGCCATTTGCCGTCGGTGCCTTTGTCGATGTGCACGTTCAGGCGATTGGTGTTCAGCTCCATCGTCCCGACCATACCCGGGAACCAGATGCGCAGGTCGAGCCCGCATTGCTTAGCGGTCTTGCGCAGGTCGACCAGCACGGGGTGGTTTACGTCGGTGAAATTAACTTCGTGAAACGTAATTTCTTCGCCCGCGACCTTCATGACGCGTTGCTGTTCGGTCATCGGCACTTCGGCCTGCATGAAGCGACCGAAGATCTTGACCATTTTCTTGCGCGTGGATTCTTCCATCTTCATCACGGCAGGGGGCTTTCTGTGACCTCTGTTGCACCAGAGGGTAAACCATATGAAAAATAGCACATTATGTCAATATAGATTAAGCAATTGATTTATATGCTATTTTTAGCCGATGAAACCATATCGCCTTTCAGGGCGAATAAGGAGGGGTAGGGAGAATTTCATGAAGATGGCAAGGGTTGGCGTAGCATTGGTGATCATGGCTTTTATGGTGCTGGCGGGGGCTGCTTTCGCGGCGGATAAACCCGCCATGAAAACAGCCGTTTTCGCCGGCGGCTGTTTCTGGGGCATGGAAAGTGATTTCGAGCATGAGAAGGGCAAGGTCAGCGATGTTATCTCGGGCTATACCGGCGGCAAGGCGCTCAATCCGACCTATTACGAAGTCTCGGGCGGCGATACGGGCCATCTGGAAGCCGTGCAGGTGACCTACGATCCCGCGCTGATCACCTATGCGCAATTGCTGGATATCTTCTGGCAGAACGTC
>JBGGMV010000004.1:0-3433 GCA_041287865.1 Alphaproteobacteria bacterium
GTAAAGAGCAATAAAGCGCCTTACTGCATCCCCATGCCGCCGCCAAACGTCACGGGCAGCCTGCATATGGGCCATGCGCTGACCATGACCTTGCAAGACATTCTCAGCCGCTTCGAGCGCATGCAGGGCAGGGATGTCCTGTGGCAGCCCGGCACCGACCACGCGGGCATCGCCACGCAGCTTGTCGTCGAACGCCTGCTGGAAAAAGAAGGCTCCTCGCGCCATAAACTCGGCCGCGAAAATTTCCTGAAACGCGTCTGGGAATGGAAAGAGCAATCGGGTAATACCATCACCTCGCAGCTCCGCCGCCTCGGCGCGACGCCCGACTGGGAGCGCGAACGCTTCACCATGGACCCCGACCTGAACAAGGGCGTGAACAAGGTCTTCGTGCAGCTGTATAACGAGAAGCTGATTTACAAGGACAAGCGCCTTGTAAACTGGGACCCCAAGATGCACACCGCCGTGTCCGACCTCGAGGTCGAGCAGGTGGAAATCAAGGGCAACATGTGGCACTTCAAGTACCCGATCAAGGGTATGGCTGATACATTCATCACCATTGCGACAACGCGCCCCGAAACCATGCTGGGCGATACGGCTGTGGCCGTGCATCCGGAGGATGAACGTTACAAGAAGCTTATCGGCAAAATGGTAGTGCTGCCCATCACCGGCCGCGAAATTCCGATCATCGCCGACGATTACGCCGACCCCGAAAAAGGCTCGGGCGCGGTGAAGATTACGCCCGCGCACGACTTCAACGACTTCGAAGTCGGCAAGCGGCATAAGCTGCCGATGCTGTCCATTCTGGACAAAGACGCAAAAATCGCCGCCGCCGAAGGCGCGCAGATTCCCGAAGCTTATATCGGCCTTGATCGTTTCGTGGCGCGCAAGCAGGTTGTGGCGGAGATCGAGGCACTGGGCCTGCTCGACAAGATCGAGCCGCAGGTGCACGCCGTGCCGCATGATGAAAAATCGAAATCCGTCGTGCTGGAACCTTTCCTGACCGATCAGTGGTATTGCGACGCCGTGACGCTGGCCAAGCCCGCGATCGAAGCCGTCGAAACCGGCAAGACGCAGTTTATTCCCAAGACATGGGAAAAAACATATTTTGAATGGATGCGCAATATCCAGCCCTGGTGCATCTCGCGCCAGCTCTGGTGGGGCCACCAGATTCCGGCCTGGTACGACGACAACGGCAAAGTCTTCGTCGCCGAAACCGAGGAAGAAGCGCAGAAACTGGCGGGCGCTGGCGTGAAACTCACGCGCGATCCCGACGTTCTCGACACATGGTTCTCCTCCGCGCTCTGGCCCTTCTCGACGCTGGGCTGGCCGGAAAAGACGGAAGAGGTGAAGCGTTACTACCCCGCCGAAACGCTGATCACCGGTTTTGACATCATCTTCTTCTGGGTCGCCCGCATGATGATGATGGGCATCCATTTCATGAAGGATGTGCCGTTCAAGAAAGTTTACATCCACGCCCTCGTCCGCGACGAAAAAGGGCAGAAGATGTCGAAGACCAAGGGCAACGTGGTTGACCCGCTGGATGTTATCGACCAGTACGGCGCCGACGCGCTGCGCTTTACGATGGCGGCCCTTGCTGCACAGGGCCGCGACGTAAAATGGTCGAACAGCCGCGCCGAAGGTTATCGTAACTTCGCCACAAAATTGTGGAACGCTTCGCGCTTCTGCGAAATGAACGGCTGCGCGCTGAAAATCGACTTCAAGCCTCAGGGCAACAAGCATACGCTTAACCGCTGGATCGTCAGCGAACTGGCGGCCACCAGCGTGAAGGTGTCCGATGCGCTG
This sequence comes from Alphaproteobacteria bacterium, assembly GCA_041287865.1. GTDB lineage: Bacteria > Pseudomonadota > Alphaproteobacteria > Micavibrionales > UBA2020 > JAPWJZ01. Next base: position 1,804 of record JBGGMV010000004.1, read on the forward strand.
AAGGCCTTCCGTTATAACGACGCGGCCTCTGCACTCTATCAATTCACCTGGGGCACGTTCTGTGACTGGTATATCGAATTCACCAAGCCGCTGATCAACGGCAGCGACGCCGCCGTGAAGCAGGAAACGCAGGATACCACCGGCTGGGTGCTTGACCAGATCCTGCTGCTGCTCAACCCCTTCATGCCTTACCTGACCGAAGAATTGCACGCGCATCTGCTCGGTAAGGAAAAGGCCGGCAAGGAAGACTGGCTGCAGACCAAAATGTGGCCGGTGTTCGATAAAGCCGTTATCGACAGCAAGGCGCAGGAGGAGGTTAACTGGGTCGTAAAGCTTATCTCCGAAATCCGCTCCGTGCGTTCCGACATGAACGTGCCGGCGGCGGCGCAGATCAAGATGCAGTTGAAAGGCCTGAACGCCACCAACCAGCAGCGTCTTAACACCTACCTCGATATCATCAAGCGCCTTGCGCGCCTGTCCGAAGTCGAGGCCAGCGAAAATGCCGCGCCCAAGGGTTCTATCCAGACCGTGATTGACGAAGCCAATATCATCCTGCCGCTGGCGGATGTTGTCGATATCGCGCAGGAAAGGGAGCGCCTGAAAAAGGAAATCGACAAGGCCAACGCGAATATCGAGCGCATCAACAAGATGCTCCTGAACCAGGCCTTCCTCGCCAAAGCGCCGGAAGAAGTCGTGCAGGAACAGACCGAGGCGCGCACGGAAGCCGAAAACCTGAAGGCGAAATTGTCGCAAGCGCTTAAACAGCTTGAGGCCGCATGAGCCTGAAAGACAACATGGGCCCCAATGCCTTCCGCCATTTCCTGAACCTCTGGCCGCCGTTTCTTGGCGCGGGCGTGAAGGTATCGAAAATCAGCAAGGATTTTAACGATATCACCGTTGAAATGAAGCTGCGTAAATGGAACAAGAATTACGTCGGCACGCATTACGGCGGTTCGCTGTTTTCGATGACCGATCCTTTCTTCGCCATGATCGTCATCAAGAACCTCGGCAAGGATTATATCGTCTGGGACAAATCGTCCGAGATCAAGTTCAAGAAGCCCGGCAAGGGCAAGGTGACGGCCAATTTCAACCTGTCGGCGCAGCAGCTGAAAGAATTGAAAGATCTCGCCGACAGCAACCCCAAGGCGGAGCCGACCTATATCGTCCAGATCAAGGACGAGCAGGGCGATGTGGTGGCGGAGGTCAGCAAGACCCTCTACGTCCGCCGCAAGGATAAACCCGGAAAGCCGAAACCGTAACATGGCCAAGATGATCGAAGTCAAAGCGCCGGACGATTACCGCGGCATCAAGGGGAAGAAATCGGTCTTCCTCGCCGGTTCCATCGAAATGGGCAAGGCGGAAAACTGGCAGGAGCGCGTCACGGCCAGCCTGCGCCATATGGATGTACTGCTGCTCAACCCGCGCCGCGCGCACTGGAATGCGGCCTGGGACCAGAGCATCGACAACCCCGATTTCAAGCAGCAGGTAGACTGGGAGCTCGACGCGCTCGACCATGCCGACCGCGTCATCATGTATTTCGCGCCCGAAACGCGCTCGCCCATTACGCTGCTTGAGCTGGGCATCCATGTGGCCGCGAACCCGGAAAAACTCGCCGTCTGCTGCCCGGAGG
>JBGGMV010000005.1:0-4686 GCA_041287865.1 Alphaproteobacteria bacterium
AGATAGCCGAGACGATCCTTGAAACGCCCGAACATGCCATTGCGCTCCTCGGCGCGGGCCGCCAGCAGTTTCAGCGTGGCGGGCTTCTGGCCCGGCACCTCGATCAGCAGCTCGCCCACTTCTTCGCCCTGTTTCACGGGCGCTTTCAGGGGCTCCATGTATTTCACCTTCAGCTTCAGGTCGGCGCGATTGGCGCGGGGCAATACGACAGTCACGTCATTCGCAGCCACCATGTCGACCGTGCCCGTTTCGCCGAGCCAGACTTTCGCGGTATCGATCGTTTCGCCCTTGTTGATGATTTTCTTGTTCTCGAAATTGCGGAAGGCCCATTCCATCAGCTTCACGCCCTCTTCCTGCCGCGCCTTCTCGCTGGGCAGGCCGTTGATGACGAGGATGATGCGGCGGTTGTCGCGCTTGGCGGAACCGACAAGACCGTAACCGGCGACAGCAGTATGGCCCGTCTTGAGCCCGTCCGCGCCGCTGACGCGGCCCAGCAGCGGGTCGCGGTTATGCTGCCTGATCTTGTTATAGGTGAATTCTTTTTCCGAGAAGTAATGGTAATACTCGGGGAAGTCGTTGATCAGCCGGTAAGCCAGCAAAGCAAGGTCGCGCGGCGTCGAATAATGGTCAGGATCCGGCAGTCCGGTCGCGTTCATGAAATGACTGCTTTCCAGCCCGATTTCCTTGGCGCGCGTGTTCATCGCGTCGGCGAAAGAAGCCTCGGTACCGCCGACAGCTTCGGCCAACGCAACGGATGCGTCGTTGCCGGACTGGATGATGACGCCACGCACGAGATCCTCGATCTTCACCTTCGAGTTAAGCTCGAGGTACATGCGGGAGCCGTCCTTCATGCTGTTGCCCCAGGCGGCTTCGCTGATGTGCTGCGTATCGTCGAGCTTCAGCTTGCCCTGCTTCAGCGCCTCGAAAACGAGGTACATCGTCATCAACTTGCTCATGGATGACGTCGGCATCTTGTCTTTCGCGGATTTATCCAGCAGCACGGCGCCGGTGCCGACATCGACGATGATCGCCTGTTTCGCCAGCGTATCGACCTGCGCCAGCGCGGGCGCGGGCAACAGCAAGGCGCATAACAACAGGATCAGCAGTTTCTTCATAACACCCTCTTACAGTCTTTTTCTTGTTATTAGTTGCGGATGACTTTGGCCGGGCCGTTACCCGCCTTGATCACCTTGTCCAGCACCTGGTCGGCCTTGGAAACAGAGGCCAGCGGGCCGAGCTTCACGCGGTAAAGCGTGCGGCCGCCGCTCTGGATCGGGTCGATGACAACGGGCGCGATGCCGGACAGCTTGCTGCCCAGCCGCTCGGCGTTGCCTTTGACCGCAAAGGCGCCGGCCTGCACGAAGATGCCGGTGGGGCGCACTTTTTCCTGACTGACGACTTCGGCGGGCATGAAATGCCCGCCTTCGATACGGCCGGGAGTCAGGCCGCCGCGGCGGTTGGTCTGGCGCGCGGAATCTTCGTCGAGGTTCAGGTTCTTGACGAAATCGGCGCGCTCCGACTGGGAAATTTCGGCCTGTGCAGGCGGCGGCGTCCATTCAGGCTCGCTGTAGGACGGCACCGGCGCGGTGCGCGGCGCACTCAGCTGCTCCACGGTGATCGTCGGCGTCTGCAGGCTTTCGGGCAGGGAATTGTCGGAGGCCGCGACACGCACAGGCTCCGCTTCGACCGCCTGTACGGGCGACGGGCGCATCTCGGGCTCGTCGGCGGCCACGCGGGTGTTTTCATACTTTTGCAGATCGGCCATCGTCAGGCGCGAGGTATCCGCGCCGCGCCGCGCCGCTTCAGCGATCAGACGGCTTTCACGGGCGAGCACATCGATGCGTACGCGCGCCGTGCCACGGCCGATGAAGCCCAGCAAGGTCGCGCTGCGCTTGGAGACGTCGATCACGCGGCCGTTCTTGAAAGGCCCGCGATCGTTGATGCGCACCACGACCGAGCGACCGTTTTCAAGGTTCGTTACCCGCACCAGCGAGGGCATCTGGAGCGTGCGGTGAGCGGCAGTCAGTTCGTCCTGATCGTAGATCTCGCCGTTGGCGGTATGGTGGCCGTGGAAATCCGGGCCGTACCACGAAGCAATGCCCGTTTCACTGAGGTTGAAATCTTCCTTGGGCGTATACCAGACACTGCCGACCCGGTAAGGCTTGCCGACCTTGTAAGTGCCGGCATTTTCCTGCTGGCCGGGCCAGGTAACCTTTTTGGCCCAATGGGACACAAGCTGGCTTTCGGCGCAGCCTGAGAGTAGCAGCACAGTGCATAACAGCAGCACTGCAGTATTCAGAAAACGGGTATGGGCGTTCATCGGGATGCCTTCCGGTTTAACGGCAAGAAAACTGTCCAAAGATTAGCGTAAAATGCCAGTAAAATAAAGGTTTTTAGCCTTTTCAAGAGCCCTTGATGCCGTCGGAGAGCAGGCCCACGGCGGTGGCGAAATAGCTGGATTTATTCCACTTCATGATGACGCGATAGTTGTCATATACAATGAAAGCCGCCGTCCCTGCGCCGCCCGGCTGGACAATCGATGCCTGATATTCGCCTTCAAAAGGAATGCTGGTCTTGCCGTCAGGCAGCCTGACGCCTTTGTCGTGCCAGAATTGCAGCGTGTAGGTGTTGTTGACACCCAGAAGGCCGGGATCGAAATGTGCGGGCAAGGAGACCTTGCGGCCCCAGGGCACGCCCTTTTTCCAGCCGCTGGAGGACAGGTAGTTGGCAGCGGAAGCGAATACGTCCGCCTCGGTGCCCCAGATGTCGCGGCGGCCATCCTTGTTGTAGTCTTCCGCAAAGCGGAAGAAGCTGGTGGGCATGAACTGGCTCTGCCCCATGGCACCCGCCCATGACCCCTTCATGCGGGCATGGCTGACATGCCCTTCCTGCAATATCTTCAAGGCCTTGTGCAATTCTTCTCTGAAATAGCTTCCGCGGCGTCCGTCATAGGCCAGCGTCGCCAAAGCATGCACGACATCGAAACCGCCGGTGTTGCGGCCATAACTTGTTTCAATGCCCCAGAGCGCGACGATCACCTGCTTCTCAACGCCATAAGTCTCGCTCACGCGGTTCAGCACGCCGCGATAGCCAGCCGCCTTGGTGCGTCCGGTTTGCACGCGTTCCGATGTTACGGTGCGCTTGAGGTAATCCTCGAACTTGGTTTTGCCTTCCGGCTGGGCGCGGTCAAGCTCCAGCACGCGTTCGATCGGCTTGGTCGTATCGGGCAGCGCGCGATTGACCACAGCGGGAGAAATGCCTTTTTCGACAGCTTCTTGCTTGAATTCTTTCAGCCAAGTCTTGAAATCTTTTTGCTGTTCAGCATGAGCCTCAGGCGCAAGCAAAACCAGCGCCACCGCGAAGAAAATCACCCGGAATGTATGAAGCAAATCAGTCCCCCATCGTCAGCCCGATTGTAGCGAAGCGGGCCTTGCCGAGTCAACGAAACTCGGGATTATTCGCCGCCCTTCACTTCCTCGATCTCGGCCAGTTCCTTTTGCGCTTCGGCTTCAAGCTCGGTGATCAACGCGGGAACGGCCGCATGGTTTCCCTTGGTGCAGGCAATTTCAAGATTTTCCGCCACATGGCAGGAATGGGTCATGCCCACAAGGCCGCTAACGCTCTTGAGATCATGCGCGGAGCGGTGAAGCGCCGCATAGTCGCCCAGCTTCACCGCTTCGTGGATCAGCTCCAGCAGGTGTTTCACTTCCCTGGCACTGTTATCCACCAGCGTCGTCATGTAGTCGGAACCCAGTTCTTCCCGTATCGCGCGCAGGTTGGCATTGAGCGTCGCCTTCTTCCTGGGCGCAGGTTCTCCGGCGGGAGCGGCAGGCAGCGGTTGCGGCACCGGCTGGTTGCTTTGACCTTCTTTCAGCAGCATGCCGGCAGGCGCGTGGCGCGCCATGGCCGCGTAAAGCGCGCGTGGCGCAAAAGGCTTGGCGACATAATCGTTCATCCCGGCGTCGAAGCATTGCTGGATATATTCTTCCATCACGCTGGCGGTCAGCGCGATAATGGCCAGCGTCCCGAAACGGCCACCCAGTTCCCTTATTTTCTGCGTGGCTTCAAGACCGCTCATGATCGGCATGTTTACGTCCATCAGCACCATGTCGTAAGGCCGCTCCTGCACCATCCGAACAGCGATCAAACCGTTTTCGGCAACGTCGACGCTGTGCCCCTTGCCGCCCAGCAGGCGCAGGGCGATCTGCTGGTTGACCTTGTTATCCTCGGCCAGCAGTATCAGCAGCGGCGCGACTTCCGGCACCGGTTTTTCTTCTTCGGCTGCGGCCATGGCGACGGGTTCGTGATACGGAACCTCGAACCAGAAGGTGCTGCCCTTGCCCTCCTCGCTCTTGACGCCGATCTTGCCGCCCATCAGCGACACCAGGCTCTTGATAATCGAAAGCCCCAGCCCCGTGCCGCCGTATTTGCGCGAGGTCGAGCTGTCCGCCTGAGAGAAGCTGCGGAACAGTTTCTTCAAATTCTCCTGGCTGATGCCGATGCCGGTGTCGATCACCTCCACGCGCAGCATGGGGATCAGCCCGTCGCGGAAGCTTGCCTTCAGCGTCACGCCGCCCTGCGCCGTGAACTTGACGGCGTTGTTCAGGAAGTTGATGACGCACTGCTGCATCCTGTGCGGATCGCCGTAGACGGCTTCGGGAATATTCTCGGCGATCTCGACTCTCA
>JBGGMV010000006.1:0-8738 GCA_041287865.1 Alphaproteobacteria bacterium
GGCGCACACTGTACAAGCGCCAGATGGAAATTTTGCCCGGCCGCGCCATCAACATGTTCATGGACAGCCTGTCAACGCTGGGCATCAACATGGACAAGGTGCCCGACTTCAACGAAGTGAACGAAATTCTGATGAAGCGCAGCGGCTGGCAGGTTGTCGCCGTGCCGGGCCTGATCCCCGAAGAACCGTTCTTTGAATTGCTGGCGAACAAGCGCTTCCCCGCCGGCAACTTTATCCGCCAGAAAGATCAGCTGGATTATATTCAGGAACCCGACGTCTTCCACGATTTGTTCGGCCATGTTCCCATTCTGGCCGATCCTGTCTTCGGCGATTACATGATGGAATACGGCAAGGGCGGGCTGAAAGCCTCGCGCCTCGGCACCGTCGCGAAAATCGCGCGGCTTTACTGGTACACCGTCGAATTCGGCCTGATCGAGGAACCGCAGGGGTTGCGCATCTACGGCGCGGGCATTTTGTCGAGCAATACCGAGAGCGTCTTCTCCCTCGACAGCCCCTCGCCGCATCGCATCGGGTTTGACCTGAAGCGCATGCTGCAAACCCATTACCAGATCGACGATTTCCAGGACAATTACTTCGTCATCGACAGTTTCAAGCAGCTCTTCGACGAAACCTACGAAGATTTCGTGCCGATCTACAAAGAACTCGACGGCGCCCCTGAATATTCCGCCGGCACCCTCCTCCCCACCGACCGCGCCATTACCAAAGGCACGGGCGTCTATGCGAAGGAAGCGGCACGGAAGCGGGAAGAGCGTCGGAAAGCGGCGGCTGCGGCGGCGAAGTAATCCAAACGCTTATTCAGACTTTTCTTTTTGGGGCTTGTCCGCACCTACGGTTATATCGTAGCCGAATTGTTCTTTGATGAAGGCCGCATCAGAAGGGTAATATTTTCCCCAAACTCGAATAAGGGTGGGGAAACCCATTTCTGCATACTTCATCTTCCATTGTTCTACCCAGTTCTCCTCGGGCGTTTCAAAATCAGATGAGAACGATCGAAGAAACTCCTCTGATGGCGGGGGCGCAGGCGGAACTTCTTTAGCAGGATGATGAATATATAAGAAAAGGCCGCCGATTGGATCATAGTCACAATACGTCATGCCCGGCCCAAGAAGCGCTGTATGATTGTTACCGTCAACTGCGTTCTTAATCCCCTTTTCAATCTTGAAAATGAACTCTTTATGATCTTTTATTTCTATAAGCGTTCCAATAAAAACTACATCCGCATTAGGAAACGTAGTGTCCATCTTTTTATTAATGTGCTCTAAATCGCTGCCCCTCCAGCATGCTTGAGCAGGCGGTGTCAGAAAAAAACCGCAAATAAGCATAAGGACAAAAGCATACTTCATCTATTGGCCAAACTTAATCAATGCGTAAGATTAATCTGCGACCGCTTGTGCGCTGCGGCCCAGAGTTTGGCGGGCGGGGTTTTGGTGACGAAATCGCTGTCGAATTCGACGAGTGACCAGAAGCTGTCGGTGATTTCCTGTTCCATCTGGCCTGCGCCCCAGCCGGCATAGCCTTTTACGATGATGTGCCACTTGGGCTTGGTCTTGGCTTTTTTCAGCTGCTCGATGCCCTTGGGGTCGGTGACGAGGCCCAGCTGGATATCGGCCAGTTCCTGCGTGTAGTTGGTCGACACATCCAGCGTATGCAGCGCGAAGACCTTGTCTTTCTCCACCGGGCCGCCGTTGCCGGGCTTGTTGATGATGATGCCCTGCGCACCGCCGCGCGTATGCGTCATGACGAAGATCACCGCGTTCTTGAATTCCGGCGCGACGGCCGATGTCGCCACCAGCAGCTGGTGGTTGCCGATCATGGGCGAGGTATTAAAATGCCCGCCGATGGTGAACAGCAACAGCCCAAGGAAGAACATGATATAGGCGTCGTATTTCGCCCATGCGCTTTTGGGTTTTTCAGGAGCTTTGGCGGCGTCTTGAGCGGGCGCTTCTTTTGTCTCTGTCATGGTGCCTTTTACGGGTTGAATTTGTCGTGATGTTTTTTCAGGCCCTGCGCGGGATTGGGCTGCGCGGGGTCGCCGAAATCGAGGCCCGAGATTTTCTCGAGCGCGTCGTGGAATTTGTTGGTGACGACGCATTTGCTGAAATCCAGCTCGAATTCCTCGCCGGTTTTCTTGTTCGTCATCTTGGGGTTGGCTTCGCAATCGAGCAGCAGGCGCGCGAAATGCGGCATGCTTTCGATGCCCAGCTGGAACCAGTCCATCGTGCCGGTGGTATCGTCCTTGGCGATGGTGGCGGCGACTTTTTCTTCCAGCTCTTTCGGGATGGCCCAGGGCGTCGCGCCCTCTTTCAAGAACACGTGCTTGGAATGTTCGTTGCCCTTCACGATTTCAATTGCAAATCTGTCCTCCGGCGGTTCCAGCAGATAGGCGCGCATGATATGCGCGGAGATGAGCGCCTTGAACAGGCCAACACCCGGCAGCGTCACGCGCACCGAGCCGATTTCAGACCATTTGTGGACGTCTTCGCCTTTGTCGTCTTTCACGACGATGGGGTAATGGATGCTGGAGGCCACGATTTTTCCGTGTTCGTCCTCGATCAGCGTCACCGCGCCGGAGGCGATGCGTTCCTTCCAGATTTCAGGCTCGCGTTTGGCGACGAACTCGTGCTTGTTCTCGTTGTAATAATCAAAAATTTTCTGTTCGTCCGCCGCTGTCGAAAAGCGGACATATAGCTTCGTGGCCATTTGGAAACCCCAAAATTATTAGTTATATAAACCCTTTATTACGGCCGCTGTTTGGTTATAGTAGCCACAGCCCTAAACAACGTCCAGACCCTATGTCGCAGGAAAACGTCAAATCCTTCGAGAAGGAAGCTTTCAAGAAAAAGCTCTCCTCGCTCGTCGGCCAGAAAGAGATTTCTGACCCCGATTTCGCCGATGCGGTCTATACCGCCATGACGCGCTTCGGTGTCGATGAAACGCAGTTCCGCGACGAATTCGGCCTGACAAAAGGCGCGGTGGACCGCTGGACGATGCGCCAGAATATGCCCCAGCCGATGATCCGCGGCAAAATCCTGGGGTGGATTCTGCAAAAGATATAAGGCCTTAGAGAGCAGCATTGGACAGGCCCCGACCTTGGTGATATGTTAAACCTTCTCCGGACTGGAAAAAATGAAGAAACACAACCCGCTACTCTACCCCGCGATAGAGGCCCGCCGTACCGGGCTGAAGGCCTATTTCAACGCGGCGGCGGCAGGGCTCGAAATGCAAAAGGCGATGGTGAATGCGGCGGCGGCCTATGGCCTCGCGCCCAAGCCTTACGCGAAACTTGCGACGGATATGATCGACGCCTCGCTGGAAATGTCGGAGCGTTTCGCGCGCGACTACAAAAAACCCGAATTCAATTTAGGCGTGGAAGAAGAAATTGTCGAAGACAAGGCCTTCGGGCGCCTGCTCCACTTCAAGCGCGACACCACGCGCAACGATCCGAAAGTTTTGCTGGTCGCGCCCATGTCGGGCCACTACGCGACGTTGCTCCGCGATACGGTGAAAGAACTTCTGCCAAACCATGATGTTTACATCACCGATTGGAAAGACGCGCGCGACGTGCCGATGAGCAAGGGCGAATTCGGGCTCGACGATTATATTTCCTACCTGAAAGATTTCATCAAAACCGTCGGCCCCGAAACGCATGTGATCGCGGTCTGCCAGCCCACCGTGGCGACGCTCGCCGCCGTCTCGCGCATGGCAGAGGAAAAATCCGATTGCCAGCCGCTGTCGATGACATTGATGGCGGGCCCGCTCGACGTGCGCCGCGCTGAAACCGAAGTGACCAAGCTTGCGGCCACCAAACCGATCGAATGGTTTGAAGAAAATATGATCGGCCAGGTCCCCGCCACTTACCCGGGCGCGGGCCGTTTTGTCTATCCGGGCTTTGTGCAGCTGTTCAGCTTCATGTCGATGAACCCCGAAAAACATACCGACGCGCATATCGAGATGTTCAAGGCATCGGTGGACGGCGACGAAAAAACCGCGAAGAAGCGCAAGGATTTCTACGACGAATACCTCGCCGTCTGCGACCTGCCCGGCAAATTCTATATCGAAACCGTGCAGAAAGTTTTCATCGATCCGCTGCTGCCGCAGGGCAAACTGACGCACAACGGCTTGCCGGTCGATCCCGCCGCCATCACCAAAACCGCGCTGCTGACCATCGAAGGCGGCAAGGACGATATCTCCGCCCCCGGCCAGACCACCGTGGCGCATGACCTCTGCAAAGGCCTGAAGGCTGATCAAAAATACCACTACCTGCAGCCCGAGGCCGGACACTACGGCGTTTTCGCGGGCAGCGGCTGGCGCAACGATATCGAACCGCGCATCACGGGCTTTATCCGCGAGATCGGCGCGAAGAACGGGATCACCTACGATCCGGCGACGGAGAGCAAGATTCCGGAAAATTATAAGCCCGCGCAGCCCCGCAAAAAGGCAGCAAACGATCCGAAATTCAAAAAGGCAGCCTGATTCTGCCAATTGACACATTCTGAAAACTGGCTAATGTGCCGCTTCCCTTTAACCGGAATGCGAGCCCATGGCCTACGACAGTTTCAATCGCGCCGCCGTCACACCGCAGGAGGCCTATCGCCTCGCCGATGACCTGTTCGAATGCATACAGGATCACGCCGGCGTGCACCGCGCGGCGTCGCTGGTGAAGGCCGGCGCCGACCTCGAAGCGCGCTTCGGCGGCACGCGCGACACAGCGCTGCAACGCGCAATCCTCTGCCGTCAGGATGATATCGCGCTTTACCTGATCGATAACGGATCAGACCTTTACTCCCCTGCCCTCGGCGGCAGCTGCAATATCATCATATATTCCGCCATGTTCGGCGACTATGACGATGTGATGAAAAAGCTGCTGGCCAAAGGCGTGCCCCCCGACAGCGTCCCCACGCCCAACTGCAAAACCGCGCTGATGTGGGCCGCCGAGGGCGGCAAATGGAGCCGCGCCAAGATCCTGATCGAGAAAGGCGCCGACGTGCATCTGCGGGATGACAAGGGCATGACAGCACTCGACTACGCGCAGGAAAAACAGGGCGCGGGTTTTGCGCAAAGATTGGCCGCACTTTATGATGCTGTTCATGCCAACGACCGCATGACCGTGATGAAACCGCTGACGCTCAAAAAACCCACGCCCACGCCCGCACCGGCCCCCGACCCCGTCATGATCGTGAAAATGCCCGTCAAACCGACGAAAAAGCAAAGAAAACCAAAGATATAACAATATTTGACATAATATCTCAGATTGGGTAAACTGTTACCCAAGCTTTTGTATCTATTGGGGAAACGGCTTTACCGGCATGAAAGACAATCTGCAGGGCACGTTCAATGGCGCGGCGAAGATGCCGCTGACGGGCTATCTTGAAAGCGAGCTGTTCAGGCTGGCCGAGACGAAACCCGGCAGCGTGAACAAGCTGCAGGATCTGATGGCCTCGGGCGTCAATCTCGAGCATAAGGACGACAAGGGGCAAACCGCTTTCATGGTCGCCTGCCGCCGCAACAATACCGACATGATCATCGCGCTGGCCGATGCCGGGGCGAAGCTCGACATCATCGACAATAACGGCGTCACGCCCCTCTTCTATGCCATTGCCATCGACAACGAAGACGCGGTGCGGAAGATGATGGAAAAAGGCCTGCACCCCGACCATGCGCGTTATAACGGCATGACGCAGCTGATGCATGCCGCGAATTTCAAGAAAATCGATATCGTCGACATCCTGATCGAATATGGCGCCGACCACACATTGAAAAGCGACGATAAAAAGATGACCGCCGCCGACTACGCGCTCAACAACAACAAGCCCCATATCGCCGACCGGATCACGCAGATGGTGGATCTGCGCGAAAAGCGCGAGGAACTGAGAAGGCTGGCAAGGCAGGCGCATATCGACCAGATCGCCAAAGAATCCGAACAGGCCTTTATGGACGCGCTGCAGAACCAGGGCATGCCCACCGCCCATCCGGTCAGCGTCGGCCGCCCCATAAAACTCAAGACCCCCAAGGTGCTGCATTGACGGGACGGAAGAAAAATTTCAACAGCCAGGCGGGCAATCCCGGTTTTTTAGGGCAGCGGCTGCACCGAGAGCTTTGCAAGCCGCAGCCATGCTTCAGGCGCCTGCGCATGCTGATCGAGGCCGGCGCCGACCTTGAAAACCGCAACAAGGAAGGCCAGACGCCGCTGCTGGCCGCCGTCAAGCGCAGGCACACAGGCGCGGCCTTGCTGCTGATCGAGTCAAACGCGAGTGTCAGCGCGCGCGACAACGACAACCGCACGCCGCTCTACCACGCGGTGAATACGACGAATATCGATGTCATGAGGCCGCTCTTCGCCATGAACGCGCCCGAAGGTTTCATCACCGAGAGCCTTGTCGGGCAGGATCGCTGGGATGATTACATCTGGAGCCTGAAAGAAAAAATCGAAAAGATCGACGCCGCCGCGCCTATCCGCCTGATGAAAAAGCTGAAGGTCGACGAAAGCCGCATCAAGCGCGATGAATCATTCACGCGCCTGAAGGTCATGAAAAAAATGAAGTTAAAGCGTTAAAGCTTCGGCCCGCCCGGCTTCTTCATCTTGGGCTTGTCGATCTCGTCGTTGTCCTGTTCCTTGCCGGCCTGCATCTTGTCCATCATCTTTTCTACTTCCTCGAGCCGCGATTTCAGCGCGTCGATCTGGCGCTTGGCCGCAGGCGAGAATTCTTCGTTCAGGCCGTTTTTCAACTGGGGCTGGTTGCGCTCGCGCTCTTCGCGTTCCTCGCGCAGCTGGGTGATGCTTTTCTCGATGTTCACCAGTTCTTTTTCGAGACGCTTAGCTTCTTTCTTGTAGCTGAGCCATGTCGCGCCGCTCATGAGAGCAATGGCGGTGCCAAGCCCGCCCAACAAAGCGAAGTCGGCCGCAACAGCCGCGCCGCCGATAACGGCCCAAACGCCCGCCTGCGTGCCTTCGCGGCGCGAAGCGCCTTTGAATGCAAGCCAGCGGTCGGTCGTCTTGCGACGCGCATCTTCGAGATCGCGGATCGGATCGTGTTCGTTTGCCATTATTATTTACCTTTCAGCCAGGTTTCCGCCATGCGCACCCAGTAGGCGGCGCCTACGGGCAGCATATCGTCGTTGAAATCGAAGTGCGGGTTGTGCAGGCCCGGGTCTTTGTCTGTCTTGCCGGTGCCGAGCGCAATGTAGGCACCGGGCGAGGCCTGCAGGAAGTAGGCGAAATCTTCGCCGCCCATCGTAGGGGTGAAGGGCAGCACTTTATCCTTGCCGACCACATCGGCCGCCACCTGACGCGCGAATTCGGTTTCTTTCGCGCTGTTGACGACGGAGGGGTAGCCGGATTTCCATTCAATCTCTACCTGCGCGCCGAAAGCATCGGCCACCGACTTCACCACATGGCGGAGCTTGTCCTCCAGCATCTTGCGGGTTGCAGGTTTGAAGGCACGCACCGTGCCGCCCAACTGAACCGTATCCGGCACCACGTTGAGGCTTTCTGTGCCAGCGTGGAACTTGCAGACCGAAATCACGCCGCTGTCGGCGGGGTCGACGTTGCGGGAGACAATGTGCTGGATCGCGGAAACGATTTGCGCGGCGCAAACAATCGGGTCAATCGTAGTATGCGGGAAAGCCGCATGGCCGCCCTTGCCCTGCACGACAACGCGGAACGTATCGGTCGATGCCGTCATCGGGCCTTCGCAGATCGAGAATGTGCCTTCGGGAAGATAAGGCCAGTTGTGCATGCCGAATACAGCTTCGCAGGGGAACTTGTCGAAGAAGCCTTCCTGCACCATGACGTTGCCACCGCCGCCGCCCTCTTCGGCGGGCTGGAAGATCGCATAGACCGTGCCGTCGAAATTGCGCGTTTCGGCAAGGTGCTTGGTCGCCGCCAGCAGCATCGCGGTGTGGCCGTCGTGGCCGCAGGCGTGCATCTTGCCCTGATGCTTCGAGCAATGCTTGACGTTGGTTTCTTCGAGGATGTTGAGCGCGTCGAGGTCGGCGCGTAAGCCCAAGCCGCGGTTCGAATTGCCGGCCTTGCCCTTGATGATGCCGACCACTGCCGTCTTCGCCATGCCGCGATGGATTTCCACGCCCCATTCCGTCAGCAGCTTCGCCACGTAGTCGGAGGTCTGCACCTCCTCGAACGCGGTTTCGGGATGCTGGTGGATATGGCGACGCCAGGTGGAAAATTCGTCGTTCTGGCTTTTCAGCTTGGCGAGTACGGACATTGTTACCTCTTAACGGAAGAAATGTTTCAGCCACTTGTCGCGGCGGGCCTGCACGCTTTGTTGCGGGTCGGGTTTTTCGACGTCGCCGAAGTCGCGGGTGGACAGCTGCTTGATCTCGTCCTTGAACATCTGGAAGAAGGTCGATTTCTCGAAGCTGAGCTCGATCTGCTCGCCTGTTTTCTTGTTTGTCAGCACGGGGCTTTCGACCGCCGCTTCCATCCACTTCGCCATCACCGGCAGGGCTTCCATGCCGCAGATGTACCAGTCGTTGTCGGTGGCGTGACCGCTGTTGACGGTCTTGCCCTTCGCATGCAGCAGTTCTTCGGAAGGGCCGCCCGGCATGGTGCGCCAGCCGAGTTTCTTGGCGAGGTTCTGCACCGGCGTGGTTTCCATCTGGGCGACGAAGACGTTCGTCGGCGGCTCCACCAGAAACGCGCGCAGCGTCTGCATGGTGATCATGGCGTCGAACAGGCCGGGATAGCCGTTCAGCTCGCA
>JBGGMV010000007.1:0-41886 GCA_041287865.1 Alphaproteobacteria bacterium
GCGCTTGAAATGGCCGGACGACAGGCGCGTGAAGGCGATGCGGTCGCGGTGTTTCGGGTCCATGTTCGCCTGAATTTTGAACACAAAACCGGTGACTTTATCTTCGTAGGGTTCGATCTCGCGCGCGCTGGTCGGCTGCGGCTGCGGAAAAGGCGCAAAGCGCTTGAGGCCGCCCAGCAATTCACGAACGCCGAAGTTGTTGAGCGCGGAGCCGAAGAAGACGGGCGACAAATGTCCTTCAAGGTATGCCTGCCTGTCCATCGGCTTGCAGGCGCCGCGCACCATGGCGACGTCTTCGCGCAGTTTCGCAATCGCGTCGGCGGGCAGCAGTTCGTCAAGCTTGGGGTCGTCAAGGCCTTCGCATTTGATAGCCTCGCCGATGCTTTCGCCCTTGGAACGTTCGGCCAGCAGCAGCTGGTCATTCAGCAAGTCATAACAGCCGAGGAAGTTGCGGCCCATGCCGATCGGCCAGCTGGCCGGCGTGACGTCGAGCGCCAGTTTCTTTTCGATTTCATCCAGCAGGTCGAAGGGATCAAGGCCTTCGCGGTCCAGCTTGTTGATGAAGGTGATGATGGGCATATCGCGCAAGCGGCAGACTTCGAACAGTTTCAGCGTCTGCGTCTCGATGCCCTTGGCATGGTCGATCACCATGATGGCGCTGTCGACGGCGGTCAGCGTGCGGTATGTATCCTCGGAAAAGTCCTGGTGGCCCGGCGTATCGAGCAGGTTAAAGGTTGTTTCGTCGTAATCAAACGTCATGACGGAGGACACGACGGAGATACCGCGCTCCTGCTCCACCTTCATCCAGTCGGAACGCGCATGGCGCACGGCCTGCCGCGCCTTCACCGCACCCGCCATCTGGATCGCGCCGCCGAACAGCAGCAGTTTTTCCGTCAGCGTCGTCTTACCCGCGTCGGGGTGCGAGATGATCGCGAAGGTACGGCGTTTTTCGACTTCGTCTTTAATGCGTGTCATCAGAATATCTTTCCTTCAAACGGGTTTGCCCCGGTCTTGTCTTCCACCTCGATCACCCAGAGGTCGGGGTCGCGCTTGGTCGATCGCGCAATATATTCGTCGGCCTTGGCCTCCGCGACAATCTCGCCCTCGAAGGCCGCCAGCCAGCCCAGCTGCCCGTTTTCGTCGCGGGACTGGCTCAGCAGCTTGCAGCCCTCCACGCGGCCGAGAACGATTTTCACCATCACCGTGCCGCCCATGGCCTCGCCCTTGCGGGCGACGGTGACGGACAGGCCCTTTGCCATGCACTGGCGCATGTGCGCCGTCACCCAAAGCTCTGTCGGGAGGCGTTCTTCAGTCACGATGCACGTCACTTCTTGATTTTGTGGCCGAAAATTTCAAACGTATGGTCGACGACTTCATAGCCGAGGTCGGCGGTGATTTTCTGGATCAGCGCTTCCATCTCGTCGCTCTGGAATTCGATCACCTGCCCGGTTTCGGTATCGATCAGGTGGTGGTGGTGGTCGTGGTCGTGGTCGGATTTAACTTCGAAACGCGCATAGGTCTCGCCGAAGTCATGCTTGATCACAAGGCCCAGTTCGTCCAGCAGGCTGAGCGTGCGGTAAACGGTGGCGATGCTGATCGAAGGATCGATTTTCTTGGCGCGCTCGCAGACGGTATCGACGGAGGGATGGTCGGCTGAATCTTCCAGCACCTTGAGGATGACTTTCCGTTGGTCGGTCATCTTCAGTCCCGCATCGGCGCATTTTTGCACTAGTTTCGTCGTCATAAAGCCTTGCCTTTTTATGGTCTTATAGCCTATGCCGCCCCGCTTTGGCTAGGGGGTACGTTTAGCGCCCGTGAAGCGTGCGCTCCGGCGGGAAATCGAGGGTGACGCGGGTGCCTTTGCCTTCCTCCGATTCTAGCGTCAGGGTGCCATCGTGCAGTTCCACCATGGCCTTGGCGAGCGGGAGGCCGAGGCCCGTGCCCTGCCCCTTGAAGTACTTGGGGTCGTTGACCTGCCCGAAGGGCTCCAGCACAAGGCGGATTTTATCAGCCGGAATGCCGCAGCCTTCGTCGATGACGGCGATGCGGAGCGCATTGGCGGGTTTCAGCAGTTCGGCCTTCACCTGCACCTTTTTGCCGGCGGTCGAGAATTTCACCGCGTTGGCGACAAGGTTGATCAAAATCTGGCGCAAGAGGCGCTGGTCGGCGCGCACGCCCGGCATATTGGGATCGACCACCATGTCCAGCACCACCTGCGCCGCCTGCGCACGGTCGTTCATGATGCGCTGCACGCTTTCCAGCACAGTGGGCACGTGCACTTCGCTTTCCATCAGGTCGACCTTGCCAGCCTCGATCTTCGACATATCGAGCACGTCGTTGATGATGTCCAGCAGGTGGCGGGCGGAGAAGTGGATGTCCGAAAGATACTCTTCGTACTTCGGGTTATTGATGGGCCCAAAGGTCTGGTATTTCATCAATTCCGAGAAGCCGATGATGGCGTTCAAGGGCGTGCGCAACTCGTGCGACATATTGGCAAGGAAGCTCGATTTCGCCTTGTTGGCGCTGTCGGCGTCTTCCTTGGCGCGGCGCAGGTTGCGCAGGATGTTCTTACGTTCCGTCACGTCGCGGATGGTGGAAACCATGAAACGCCGCTTTTGCGACAGTTCCAGCAGGGCCGTGGTAATCACGATATCGGCGACGCTGCCGTCTTTCTTCAATATCTGCAATTCGCGCGTGCCGTGGCGGCCCCGTTCGATAAAGGCCTGGTGCAGCTTGCGGGAAATGGCCTGATCTTCCGGCGGGATCAGCAGGGCGAATTCCTCTCCCAGCAGGTCTTCGCGCGTCCATTCATAGTCTGCAAGGAATGTATCGTTCACGCGCACGATGCGGCCGTGGTGATCCGTCACCACGATGCCAAGGCCCGAGGCGTCAAACAATGACGTCAGCAGCATGATGGCGTCGTCGCGTTCCCGCTGCAGCTGGATACTGTCCACCATGTCGGGGCGGGCCATGATGTCGATATAGCCGACGCGGCCGTCCGCCTCGATAATCGGGTTCAGGATGAAAGCCTGCACCCTCACCCCGCCCGGGAAGCGCGGCAGGGCGTTGAAGGTCACGGGGCGCTTTGTTTTCACGCAGGAGCTGAACGACTGCTCAAGCTGTTCGACCACCGCGCGCTCGAACAGGTCAGCGGGTGACTTGCCGATCATCTTTTCGCGTGGAAGATCAAAGTATGTGGCGGCGGCGGCGTTGACCTCGGCGTAAACGAAACGCCCGTCGGGCTCGACCCCGATGACCATGCGCGCGATCGGCGACTTCAGGAAGAAATTCCTGAAGTCCTTGTCGATGACGGCGTTCTGGTCTGTAACGATCATGGCCTTCCTGAGGAGACTGGTTTTCAAGATGCACCTTCCTTTTTGGTAGCACGTAACTACCAAACATCTGGTTAACAAAGGGTTGAAAGGACTTCTTAAATTCGGTTTCTTGACATAATGAAAAAGCTGGGGTACTTTAATGCCGCATCGTACAGGCTGGGCAATTGTCCCCTGCACGCTGCGCCAGAGAAGCAAAAAGTGAAAACAAAAAAAGGGTGCTACATATGAGCGATTGGTCCGTACAAAAGAAAGTCGACGTCATCTGCCAGGTCTGGGAACAGAAACGCCTGAAGGAGCTTGCCGAACAGCGCGAGCGCGAGGCCGCCGCAGCCGCATTGGCCGCGAACAAGGCCGATATCACCACCCCCGCAAAGCCTGCTGCGCCTGAGGCGAAGGCAGAGGCGAAAGAGGAATCTTCGGTGCGTAAATTCCTGAACAAACTGCACATCAAGTTCTGATTTCGACCCCTATTCGCAGACCTTACCCTCCTGCCGAGGGTAAGGTTTTTGCGTTATGGACGATGATTATGAAACATTGTTGCTATTTAAGGCAAATTTGACTTCTTTTTACATAAAGCGTTTGACGATGGGGTATGTATGTGACACACTCCTGACATCGAGAACCCAAGTGCAGAATCAGACGGCCCGCAGAGGCCGCTGAATGCAACCCGGACAAACGATGTAAAAGAAAAGGTGTGTGTACAATGTCTTACAGAAGCTTAGATGCCAGCATTGCAAAGCTCGTTGATCTCCGCTGCAAGCAGTGGGAACTTTCACAATACAGGCTGACGGGCGAATTCGCCGGCAAGGCCGCGAAATCCGAAGCTGAAGGCGAAAAAGCCTGTGCCGCCAAGGGCCAGTCCCCCGCGAAAGGCAATGCTCCCAAAAATTAAGTTTCCTCCTGCTCCGTAACAAGCAAGGAAAACGCATGGCGGCCGGCGAAAATCGGCCGCCAATTTTTTGCGCTTAGCGCCGCCCTCGCGCCTCATCAGAACCGCATTAGAACGCCATCAGAAGACCATCAGAACAGCATCTCGACCGCCCAAACAGGCGGCGACGTTAATCGATCGATTGAAAGCAAGATTATTACTTCTTCCCGAGGTCGCGCGCGTAATTCTCCAGCGCGGAGCGTTCGCGGAATTCCTTCACGCGGTTGCCGCCTTCGGCCTTGGCGGCGGCGAGGGCGGATTTGGCGTTTTCGACGGCAAGGTCGGCGCTTTCGCGCTGCATGGCCTCGGCGATGCCGAAGGAGCAGGTGACGCGCAGCTTTTCGTTGCCGGGCATCATGATGGAGGTATTTTCGATGTCGTTACGCAAGCGATCCATGACCGAGCAGGCGTCCATGAATTCGACGTGCTTCAGCACGACCAGGTATTCGCCCCGGCCCAGGTAATAGGCGTCGTCAAAGGAACGCACCGTGCGGGCGATCAGCTGCGCCACGTTGGCGTAAATCACGTCCTGCGTGCGGCGGTCGTATTTGCCCTGCAGCTCGGCCAGCCCGTCGATTTCGCACGACGCGATGGAGAACGAAGTGCCCTTGCGGTCGAAACGGTCCTGTTCGCGCTTGATGTCGTTGCGCATGCCGGCCACGGTGCGGAGACCCGTGGTGGGGTCGACGGCGACCACTGAATCGGAAACGTCGGCCTGCAGGCGGCGGATTTGCGTCACAAACCCTTCGAACTGGTTTTCGAAGTTATCGTAGAGCTCCAGCGTGGGCGCGGTGCCGTTGGCGCTGCAATAGTCGACAATCTCGGCCGCCGATTTGCAGAGGTCGGCATGGACGGCCTCCAGTTTTTCCGCGATCTTGCGGTCGATGGCGTTGCGGTCGGCTTCGCGCTTGCACCACATCAGCAGCGCCGAAGGCGCCATGGTGTCGGCGGGCTTGCTCTCCGATCCCGGATAGAAGCAGCGGCGCGTGATCGCCACGCGCCAATCCAGCAGCGTCTCGATTTCCGAGACGATCATGTCGGTCGACAATGTCTGCGCGTAGGAGACAGCCACGGTTATGCCCGAAATAAAATTACGCGATTATCAGAAAAGATAGTCCCATTAAAAATAGATCACCGGAGCGGTTTAGACAACCCACTCTTTGCGGACCTCATCCAGCGTATTTGTCTTGATGGCGGCGCGAACCTCCCGCATCAGGCGGTTCATGGTCGTTACGTTATGGATAGAGAGCAGGTGCATCCCCAGCAGCTCCCCCACGCGGAACAGGTGGTGGATATACCCGCGGCTGTGATTCTTGCAGGCCTCGCAGGTGCAGCTGGGGTCGATGGGGTCCTGATCGTTCATGAATTTGGCGTTGCGGATATTCATGCGTTCCTTCGGCGCGCCCTTGACCATGGCCCAGCCATGCCGCGCGATGCGGGTGGGCGACACGCAGTCAAAGGTATCGATGCCCGATTTCACGTTGGTGAAAATATCGATAAAGGTGCCGATGCCCAGCAGGTGCACGGGGCGCGTCGGGTGGATCATCGGCGCGCACATGGCGACGACTTCGTACATCTGTTCCTTGTTCGCACCCAGCGATCCGCCGATGGCGGTGGCGAAGAAATCGCGGCTGGCCGTCCATTCGCAGCTCTCTTTGCGAAGATCGGGATAGACGCCGCCCTGCACGATGCCATACATGCGCTGCTTGCCGTCGTCCTTGCGCTTCCATTCCGCCAGCGAGCGGTCGCCCCAGCGCATGCTCATTTCCATCGAGCGCGCGGTATATTGCTTGTCCACGTGGAAAGGCGTGCATTCATCCAGCTGCACGATCAGGTCCGCGCCGAGTTTGCGCTGGATATCGATCGAGCTTTCGGGGGTGAGGAAGAACTTCTTGCCGTCGAGGTAGGAACGGAAATGCGCCCCCTCCTCCGTGATTTTCACCACGCTTTTCTCGCGGTTGCGGTTGGCTTTGCCTTTAATCTCGTCAGCGACGGAACCGTGACCGAGCGAGAAAATCTGGAAGCCTCCCGAGTCCGTGAACATGGGGCCGTCCCAGTTCATGAATTTGTGCAGCCCGCCCATTTCGGCCACCAGATCGGGGCCTGGAGATAACATTAAATGGTAAGTGTTGGAAAGGATGATATCCGATCCCGCCTCCCGCAGCGCGCGCGGAGACAGGCCCTTCACCGTCGCCTTCGTGCCGCAGAAAATAAAATTCGGCGTCTCGATCGTGCCATGCGGCGTGGTCAGCCGTCCGGCGCGGGCGTAGGAATTCGGGTCTTTGTGGGTGATGTCGAAGGCGAAGGTCATCGTTTCATCAATCAGGAGACAAAACAAAAGGGCGGAGATAAACCCCGCCCTTTTATTTCAGTGTCACAGCAATCAAGCGGCTTTAGTCGCCTTCTTGGCCGTGCGACGCTTTTTGGGGGCCGGCTTGGGCTGGTCGCCGAGTTTGGCAGCCAGCAGTTTGCGCGCCCTGCGCAGTTCGGGCGTCAGCTTGGACGGCGCGGTGCCCAGCAGATAGGCGTCAATACCGCCTTTGTGCTCAACCGTGCGGATACCATGCGTGGTCGCCGAGACCTTGATGTTCTTCTTCAGCCCGAGGCTGTAGAACGTGGCCGCCTGCAGGTTCGGCAGGAAGCGGCGCTTGTTCTTGTTATTCGCGTGGGAAACAGTATTGCCAACGAGCGGCCCTTTTCCCGTGATTTCACAACGTCTTGTCATTGTCTTGAATCCTTTTAAATCCTGTATCAGACGCAGCACCATATGTTAAGCCGCCGGTTTTTTCAACCAAATTGTGCTGCAGGGCGGCAGATTCAGGGGGTTTTTGGAGGGGTTACAGGGCTTAATTAAGGCCCTATACCCCTTTTATTGATTATGGAAAATACTAGATCGGATTTCAAGAGGCCCCTTCCCCGCAGCGCCACCCCGCCGAAGGGCGGGGTCCAGTGCAGCCGTCAGGCTGCCCTCTTGCTAGCGGCTCCTGTTAAAACGCGACTTCGTCGCGTACCGGACCCCGCCCTTCGGCGGGGTGGTTATTGCGTAGAAACCTGTCCAAGAAAAATCCCCCTGCCGGGGTGGGACAGGGGGATAAGGGTGTGGTGAGGTAGTAACGGAGGAAATCAGAGCCCGCCTTTCACGTCGCGCTTCTTGTACCAGGGCTGCACCTGCGTGCGGGCGAAAGGTTTGCGGTCGCGGAGGTCGAAGGTGCTTTCGTATTTGGGCACCGAATAGCTGTCGACGGCGGCCATCATGGCGGCGAACAATGGATTTGCGGGATGCGTGTACGGGGTCATGTGGGGTCTCCTTAATTATACTGTGTGGTTTGGGATTCTAAAAAGCTCTGGGCATTGAAGCTGTCGATGGCGCTGTTGATCTGGCGCAGCTCGGTGCGTCCGGCCAGCAGTCTGGCGCCGGTGATGCCGCCGAAGCTGCGGGTGATGTGCGCTGCCACGGGGACATCCTTCGTGCCCTCCAGCAGGTGGAAGCGCAGCGTGAGGTTCACCTGCTCGCCTGCCTTCAGTTGCGGGACGAAGACGTCCTCGAAGTAAACCCCGCCGGCGTTCCAGTTGTGATCAGGGGTTTCAAACGAAACGCCGGAGGGGCTCCAGTCATAGACGGTATAGGCGCGGCGGCCAATCACCACGTCGACCAGCATGCCATCACGGCGCATTTCCTTGCGGCGCGGCTCGACAAAATCATTGGCGGCGGCGACGTTCAAGAGGTTGAGTTTTGCGAGGATGCTGTCGAACATGGTGTTTCTCCTTAAGTTACACGTTAGATGCTGATGCCGCCGCCGACCGTGAGGTTCGAGCCGGTGATATAGGCAGCGTCAGGGGTTGCGAGGAAGGCGACGGCGGCCGCGACTTCTTCGGGCTTGCCGTAGCGGGCGAGCGGAGTCAGGCCTTTAAGCATGACGGAGAAATCTCCGCCATCGTCGGGGCTCATATCAGTTGCAATCGGGCCGGGTTGGACGAGGTTGACGGTGATGCCTTTGGGGCCGAAGTCGCGCGCCCAGCCGCGGGTGTAACCCTGCAGCGCGGCTTTCGTAGCCGAATATCCTGCGACACCGGGGAAAGGCGTGTTATCGCCCAGCACCGAACCGATCGAGATAATGCGACCACCCTTGCCCATGATATCGGTCACGGCATTGACTGCCGCTGCGGGGCCGTGGACGTTGATGGCGAATTGACGATCCAGCTGTGCTTCGTCGCTGTTGTCGGCGACGAAGACACCTGCGTTGTTGACGAGGATATCGACGGTGCCGAAGACCTTCACGGTTTCCTTCACTGCGTTGATGACGGCTTTTTTATCGGCGCTGTCGGCGTGGATGGCGACGGCTTTCCCGCCTGCCTTGATGATCTCGGCCACGACGGCTTCGGCTTTATCTTTCGCGCTCACGTAGGTGATGGCGACTTTCGCGCCGTCGGCGGCCAGGCGTTTTGCGATGGCCGCGCCGATGCCGCGAGAGCCGCCGGTCACCAGTGCCGTTTTATTTGCGAGTTTCTGTGTCATTGGAGTGTTTCCTTCTAGGGTTGCGGCACAAGTTGTTTTGTACCTATAAGTACAGTATGCCCAGAAGAATCGGCCCCGGTCAACGAAAATATGTACTGATTGATAAATTATTTTGGTTGTTTTTATTATCTATATATATCAATAGTTTAATGTATATAAAGTTTTATTGAATACTGATAGATATATATGTATGACTAGACAGGAAACCATGGATGCGATACTATAAAATTAGATACATAATAAGGAGTGACACGCCATGACAGCCGGACGCCCCCGCGAATTCAACACCGACGAAGCGCTCGATCACGCGCTGAAAGTCTTCTGGGCCAAGGGTTACGAAGGCGCGTCGCTGCCTGACCTTACCGAAGCCATGGGCATCAACCGCCCCAGCCTTTACGCGGCCTTCGGCAATAAAGAAGAATTGTTCCGCAAGGCGCTCGACCGCTACACCGAGGAAGCGAAGAAGAAACGCGATGAAATTTTAAGCGAGCCGAAAGTGCGCGTGGCACTGGAGAAAATGCTCTACGGCATTGCAGACGGCAGCGCCTGCCCCAAATCGCCGCGCGGCTGTTTGCTGGTGCAGGGCGCCCTCTCCTGCGGCGATGCTGCGCAATCGGTGAAGATGGAACTGGCTCAGCGTAGAGCGCAAGGAGAAGCCGCCATTCGCCGCAGGCTTGAAAAAGCGCTTGCCGAGGGCGATCTGCCCTCCTCCGCCAGCGCTGCGGATCTGGCGCGTTTTATTACTTGTGTGATTCAAGGCATGGCCGTGCAGAGCGCGAGCGGCGCGAGTGCGGAAGATTTGCGCGCGGTGGCCGCCTGGGCGCTCAAAGCGATACCCGCAAAATAAAAAATCAAGGCTTGCCGCCCATAATCCTGCAAAGTTTATTTCAGGAACATTATCCCGTCTCACTCCTTAGTTAGGCGCACAATGAAGTGCAATTTTCAATAAGGAGAACTACAATGACGAACCAACAAAACCCCGGCTATCAGCAAGGCCAGAACAAAGACAAATCCATGGACAAAAACAACGTCCAGCAAAAGGACAAGTCTTTTGAAAACAAAGACAAGTCGGGCAAGCCCGGCGAGCGTAACGACGAGCGCGGCACCGATCGCGCTTAAGCGTTAACACAGATATGCCCGGGGGCGAGCCTCGATGCCGAGCTCGCCCCCGGGTTTATCTATTTTAATCAGTGTGATGGATATCTGATTTGACAGAATAACGCCACACGGGCTATAAAGGGCGGCACTCAATATAAGCCATCCCGAAGGATAGCCCGTGATACTGCCACCCGACTTATTGAAGGTGATCGAAAAAGGCATCGAGGCGCGCGACGACAAAACATTGCCGCGGCCGAAAATGCATATCGCCATCGCCGGTCCGCCGAAATCGGGGCGCTATACGCTGGCCAGCGATTACTGCGCCGAACTGGGTTCGGAAGACATTAAACCCGAAGTCATGGCCATGCTCAGCATCAAATACCTCGACGGTCTTTCGGGCGAGCGGCTGGACGAGATTTTCAGGATGGCGCGCGACAGCATGCTGGTGATCCGCGACATGTCGCGCAGCGGCCCGCGTACCGCCGAAGTCGACGAACGCATCGAAAAAGCCCTGCAGCAGGAAGGCCCGCCCATCATCGTCATGATCGGCAGCGAAAAATACCTGAAAAAACTGCTGAAGAAAATCCAGCCTGCCGGCGCCCCCGTGCCGCTGATCATGACGGCGCGCAGCTTCACGCCCGAAGAACGTGCGGCTTTCGACAGAAGCGCACATGACGAACAACTGGCTGCGGAGCGCCAAGAGCGCCGGCAAGCCCGCGCCGACGAAAAACTCCGCCAGCTGATGGATGTGAAGACAAGCCATCCGGTTGAAGTCAAAAAACCGCTCCGCATCATCAAGCCGCCGAGGCCATAACCATGACGAACCTTAAAAGCAGTTTCCGTTATTCCACAGGCCCCCTTTATTCAAAGGGCGAACTGGCGGTGGCGGAACGCTACCTCGCCGATATGGGGCTGACGCAGAAGGAAGACAACACAGCGCTCGGCATACGCACCTATTCCGCGCCGAACGGCGGGCCGGGACATGCCTGCATTTACCTCGACGAACTGGGCGCGCACCCGAATAACAGCGGCACGATGATTATCTCGACGCCGGACGGTAAAGCATCCTGCGACACCGTCTGGGGCTTCGCAGAGCGCGGCTTCAAGGATCGCACCGGCATCTCCCTCGTCAAGACCGTCAAAAAAGCGCTGGG
The DNA here is from genome assembly GCA_041287865.1 of Alphaproteobacteria bacterium. Taxonomy (GTDB): domain Bacteria; phylum Pseudomonadota; class Alphaproteobacteria; order Micavibrionales; family UBA2020; genus JAPWJZ01. Next base: position 11,032 of record JBGGMV010000007.1, read on the forward strand.
CCTGAAATTCTGATTATTTCTTGTCGAATTCGAGACGTATGCCCGGGATGCCGGGTGTGCGGCAGGCCACGCCCTTGACGATTTTGCCGTCTTTATCCTCCGCCGCAAAGCGTGTGGCGTATAAATCAAGCAGGCAGCCCAAACTGTCGTAGCGGCCGATCGCCACGGGCCTCATCCCCCGATCCTCCAGCTCTTTGCGCGTCCCCGCTTCATCCGTCGCCCAGAAGGGTGCGGAGGCGGTGAACAGAAAAATCGCCACAACCGGTATCCATACCACCAGCACTTGCAGCTTTATGCTTGTTTGTTTAGGCTTGGTCATGCGCATCATCCTCGCCCTTATTATCGCCCTCCTGCCCGCCGCTTGCAACCATGCGCCGCAGGCCTGCGCAACAGGCGCGCCGGCCATCCAGACGCAACTATATTTCGGGCTTAACAAGCCCACGGGCGGCAGGGTGAGTGCTGCGGAATGGCAGAAATTCGTCAGCGCCGAAATCGCGCCCCGCTTCCCCGAAGGTTTCACCGTGCTGGACGGCCATGGCTACTGGCTGGGCGAACAGTCGAAGAAGCTGGAGGCCGAAAACAGCCGCGTGGTGATCCGCCTGCACCATGGCAGCACGGCAGATACCGCCGCCATCGCGGCCATCATCGATAAATACAAATCCGCCTTCCAGCAGGAAGCCGTGATGCGCGCCGAATATCCGGTCTGCGCGGCGTTTTAAGGCTGTTTCGGTTTCAGGGTGATGGTGCGCAGCGGCTTGATGGCTTTCGCCGTGGGCGCGCCCTTGCCGGCCCAGTCGTTGAATTTCTTGGCGCTCTTCTGGCGGAGCTCCTGCTCGGCCCTGTCGGCCGCATAGACGTCGATGGTATAGGCCAGGTCGACCATATCCTTCATCGCTTTTTCGAGTTTCGGGTTGTGCTTGGGAGGCTTGCCGCCGGCAAGAGACTTCAGCAGCGCCTGCGTATATGCGCCGACTTCATCCAGCGATACCCCGGTCATGCCCTTTTCAATCTCTGCCGTAATCTCGGCGCGTTGCGCATTCACCGCCTTCACTTCATTCTCGAGCGCGTCATCGGTAAAAGGCAGGTTGATGGGCGCGAGCGCCTTGTTGAAAGCGTCACCGTCGACGGGAGCTAATACCTGCGGTTTTTTTGTGCGAGCTGTTTTCTTTGCCATTTTCTTTGCCATGGGCAGAATCTATTAATTTTTCATAATTATGTCAAGCGGCATCTTGCCCCCGTTGCCATAGTGATTTACCCTGCCCGTCATCCATAAAAATCAAGAAAAGGCCCCTGCCCCATGAACTTCATCGCCAAGAAAACCGCCAAGGCTATCCCCATTACTCCCGTCAGCGCGGATGATTTCGGCGACTGGCTGAAGAAGCAGGATAAAAAGACGCAAGCCTGGGTGAAGAACGCGGGCTATACCGGCGCCTCGGGCTCCGTCCTCTCGCTGCCGGATGACAAGGGCAATGTCACGCGCGTTCTCTTCGGCGCGGGCAAAGACGACAGCATTTATACTTATGCCGACCTGCCGGGAAAATTGCCGAAGGCCGATGCCGGATATTATATCGACAAAAAAATGGACAAGGCGCGCGCAACGCAAGTAGCCTTGGGCTGGGCGCTAGGTTCCTACCAGTTCAGCCAATATAAATCGGGCAAGAAAAAAGAATTCGCCCAGCTGGTCTGGCCCGACAAGGCCGACAAGAAAGGCGTGAAGGCAATGGCGGAGGCGACATTCCTCGTGCGCGACCTCGTCAACATGCCCGCCAACGACCTCGGCCCCGAAGAACTGGCCGATGCGGCGGAGAAACTGGTGAAGGCCTTCAACAAGGCCAGCATCAAGATTATCGAAGGCAAGGACCTGCTCAAGAAAAACTATCCCGCGATTTATGAAGTGGGCAAAGGTTCCCCCCGCGCCCCCCGCCTGATCGATATCCGCTGGGGCAAGGAAAAACATCCGCTGGTGACGCTGGTGGGCAAGGGCGTCGCCTTTGACACGGGCGGGTTGAACCTGAAACCCGGCAGCTCGATGGCGCTGATGAAGAAAGACATGGGCGGCGCGGCCCACGTGCTGGGCCTTGCGCAGATGATCATGGCGGAAAACCTGCCGGTGCGTTTGCGCGTGCTGATCCCCGCGGTTGAAAACTCGATGGACGGCAACAGCTTCCGCCCCTCCGACGTGATTAAAACCCGCAAGGGCATTTCGGTCGAGATCGGCGATACCGATGCCGAAGGCCGCCTTGTGCTTTGCGATGCGCTGGCCGAGGCATGCTCGGAAAAGCCCGACCTGCTGATCGATTTCGCGACGCTGACGGGTGCGGCGCGCGTGGCACTGGGCCCCGATCTTCCCGCCATGTTCTCGAACGACAAGAAAGTCGCGCGCGAACTGCTCGACAGCGCCGACGAAGTACAAGACCCGCTGTGGCAACTGCCGCTGTGGCAGCCGTACAAAGAAATGCTGAACAGCAAAATCGCCGACACCAACAACGTGGGCGGCAGTTTTGCGGGTGCCATCACCGCGGCGCTCTACCTTGAAAAATTCGTCGACAAGGAAGTGCCCTGGGTGCATATCGACACTTACGCATGGAACCCGGGCTCGAAACCCGGCAAGCCCGAGGGCGGCGAAGCGCTGGGCATGCGCGCCACCTATGACCTGATCAAGAAAAAATTCGGCCCCAAGGGCCCGTAATGACCGACGGGCTACAGACACGCCAGGTTATCGTTCCTGCAGCCGACGTGCGCGAAGCGCCGGACGACCGCGGCACGCGCGGCAAGCTGGAGACGCAGCTGGTCTATGGCGAGGCTTTCAAGATCGAAAGTGAAGCCAATGGCTGGTACCGTGGTTTTTGCGTACATGACAAATACGCCGGCTATATCCATGCCAGCCACCTGAGTGCGAAATCGCTGTCTTCAACCCATATCATCACGGCGGCCCGCACCTATGCCTATTCGGGCCCGTCGATGAAGACGATGGCGCTGTCGCCCTATAGCTTCGGCAGCAAGGTGCGCATTACGCAGGAAGACGAAAAATTCTCGCAGCTGGAGGACGGCAGCTGGCTTTACAACCGCCACATCGCCAACCGCGCCAGCACCGACAAGGATCATGTCGATACCGCGCTGAAATTTATCGAGACGCCCTATTACTGGGGCGGGCGCAGCGGCTTTGGCATCGACTGCTCGGGACTGGTGCAGGTGGCGCTGGGCCGCGCGGGCATCAACGTCGCGCGCGATACAGGTGATCAAGTAAACACCATCGGCAAGCCCGCGGAGCAGGCCCTGCGCGGCCATTTCGTCTTCTTCCCCGGCCATGTCGGCATCATGGTGGATGACGAATACATCATTCACGCCAACGCGCACCACATGAAGGTGACCGTGGAGCCCCTGAAAGTGGTGGCCGAACGCGGCAACGGCATCACAGCTATCCGCAAGATCTAGCGCTCAATATATATACTGGCGCAGAGCACCTGTAATTGCGAAGCAATATCAACAACTTGCAATTCATAAAATTTTAAATAAATTTGAGTATAATTAGAATTATAGGACGGAGCCTTGCTCACCCGACTCAGACTATTCGAGCCCCGCTGAGGCCGCCCCAATCATAAGCACGACAGACACATGGTGATACTCCCGCAGCGCCCTGATGCGCTGAGGAGTTTCCTGTTTTTTTCTTGGCGGCCCTTTTCATGCAAGGGCCGGATAGGAGAGGTATGTCATGACGATAAGCCTTACCCCCGCAGACCGCAAAAGCCTGACCGACGCCGTCCACGGAGCCGCGCGCGCCAATATGACGGCAGGCCCCACCGACCGTGCGCAGGCCGAGGCGGATGTCGCCGCGCTCTATGCCGCCGCCGGATTTTCACGACCGGCATTTATCTGGTACGACTCGCCGCTCGCGCTGGGCCTTGCTGAAATATACCGCACATTCGAGCTGCCCTTCGCAAAGAAAATGCCGCAGACGGCCAGCATCCTGCAGACAATACAGGAAAGCCATGCCCACGATATCATCCACATCAGCAAGCTGGAGGCCATGCTGGCACCGGCACAAAAAGCGGGAGTGCTGGACTGCGGTCGCAGTCTTGCCACGGATCTTGCGGCACTGGTTACCGAAACCAGCGCCCGCGCGAATGCCGGCGCCGAGGGACTGGTGCTGCTGAGACGCCAGTTGCTGCTGGAAAGCCCCGACCGCCGCCTGCATATCGGCATGTCGAATTTCATGCGCAGGCTGGCGACCTGCCTGCCCAGTATATTGCAGGAATCTCCCTGCGCGCCCGTGATGGCCGCGACCTTTGCCTTCGATGAACAACTTGCCGCGTTGCTGGGCAAAGAAGCCGAAAAAAACCTTCTGCAGCGGATGCGCCGCCTGTCGCTCAACGCATGGTGCGTGCCTTACGAACGGGTTTGCCTGATGGCCGCAAGGCCGGAAAAGCTGTCCTGCGACACGCAGGGTTTCATTCATAATGAAACGGGCCCTGCCCTCGCCTACGCCGGAGACCTCGATATCTATTTTTTCAAAGGCATTGCGGTGCCGCAGTGGGCCGTGCTGATACCCGCCAAGGGTATTACATGGAACATGATCTGGCAGCTGGAACGAAAGCAGCAAGCCGAGACCGCCCAGGTCCTCTCCTTACGTTTTGAGGGAGATAAATGGTACCAAGTGGTGGAAACCAATGTCATCGACAATTACGGACGCCTGCACAGCATCAGCCGTCCGTGGATGCCCGCCATCAAGACTCTGCATGTCGTCAATTCGACGCCGGAACCGGACGGCACCTTCAAGGAATATAAACTGCGCGTCCCGCCGTGGATGCAGACTCCGGTGCAGGCCGTGGCATGGACTTTCGACATGCGGCCCGAAGAGTACCTCAAAACCCAGCGAATGACCTGAACAACAGAAAAGGAAAAACCATGGAAATCGTAACACATGCAAGACAGGGCGACGTGAAAATCGACGTTATTGCGAAGCTGCCCGAAGGACTGATCCCCCAGCCGCGCGACGAAGGCCTTGCCGTTCTGGCCTATGGCGAATTGACGGGGCACAAGCACGCCTTCAAGGAAGAACATGTGCAATTGCTGGCCAACGACAACCAGCTGTTCATGGTCATCACCGGCAAGCCGGCGACGCTTTACCACGAAGAACATTACCCGATTACCTTCGCGCCTGGCTTTTACCAGATCCGCATACAGCGCGAATTTGTCGAAGGCGACGAACCGCTGCGCGTCTGCGAATGACAAGACCGCTGAAAGGGGGAACGGCATGACAACGCTCGACGAATATACGACGGCCGTCAAAAGCCGCAAAGACAGGGAGCCCGTGGTGAACATGGGCAAGGTTGTCGCGCTGAACCTGCTGCCGCCTGCCCACGCCAAACAATCCGCCTCTTCGCCGCCGCCGCCGCGCGACCATATGCGCGACCTGCAGAAAATGGTGGGGCTTGGCGGCGTGAAGAAAGCCATATTGGGCATCGAGAACCAGATGCGGTTTTTCCGCCAGCGCGAGACGCTGCTGCTGCCCGTTACGCGTTTTTCGCAGCATTTCGTCTTCACCGGCAACCCCGGCAGCGGCAAGACGTCGGTCGCGCGAATTCTCGGCGGCATCCTGCGCGACGCGGGCGCGCTGCAGAGCGGCCATGTGGTCGAATGTTCGGCCCGCGACCTGATCGGTGAATATATCGGCTGCACCGCGCCCAAGGTGATGGCCCGCGTGAAGGAAGCGCAGGGCGGCGTGCTGTTTATCGACGAAGCCTATGCGCTGATGCATGCGACGGGCGCGAAGGGTTCGTTTTCGGACGAAGCCATCACCGCGCTGCTGACGGCGATGGAAAATTACCGCGACAGCTTCACCGTCGTCGCCGCCGGTTATCCGCAGGAGATGAGGAAATTTGTCGACTTCAACCCGGGGCTTAAATCGCGCTTCAACCGCTTTATCGCCTTCGACGATTACGACGCGGCGGAGCTGGAGGCGATTTTCGTCATGATGGCGCATGATTTGTTTTACCAGCTCGACCCCGGCGCGCGCACAAGTTTGAAATGGGTGATGGAGCGCGGGCTGATGGTATTCTCGCACAATTTCCCCAACGGGCGTTTCGTGCGCAACCTGTTCGAAGCGACCGTGCGCCATATGGCCAACCGGCTTGAAACGCGACTCGACCATGGCGCGGACCTGACGCGCAGCGATATGACCATCATCATGGGCGGCGATGTCGACGCGGCCTGGGATGAAATGCTGCATATGCCGCATTAAAAGGAATTTCTAAATGACAGTCTCTACCACACGCACACTACCCTCCCCTGACGGCCCGCACCTTACGGGCCGGATTCAAGGCCCCGGCGCCACGTCCATACGCGTAACCCCGCAGGACGCGGCTGCCGGCCTTGAAGACGGTCGAAAAGCTCTACGGGGCCAATAGCGGCATCCCCCGCCCGTGCGTTACGGGCGGCGGGGGTGCCGTCAAGGGGCGCAAATAGCATAGGAGGATATATGGGCAACCCTATATTGACACCGCAGCAGGTTGAATACCGCGAACGCGCGCAGGCAGTGGCGGCCACGCTCTACCGCAAGGCAGGCCTGCCTGCGCCCAAAGACTTCGTGTGGTTCAGGTCTCCTTTTTCACTGTGCAGTTATATTTCGGCTCATCCGGAACGGCAGAGCGAACTGCATAAAGTTCTGCTGCCCCCGGATTACAACCCCCTTGCGGCAGCGCCTATCATGGAACGGACGGGAAGGTTTAGTTTCCGCAGGATCAATCCCTTTCCGCTCATCGCACAGGTGCGAGCCGACAATTACAAAGTCGACAACAACGTGTGCTTTTTCAGTAGCGCGCTGCCGCTGATGGAAAGCTTTTACATCAACAACGATATAAATATGAATGAACGCCAGCGCCTTATGCTGCGCGCACAGCGGCAGGCTGCGAGCACTCTTGACGTCATCGCGCCCTATGCAACAGAGTGCCTTTTGTCCGACCTGGCGGTTAAAACGAACCTGGATGCACAAGGGCGCTTCCATTCCCTGACCGAAGCCGCCGCCGTTTACGCGGATGGATGGAAAGTTTTTGCCGTCGATGGTGCTGTCGCCCCCGGATGGTGTATCGAACAGCCCCACAGAATCACACAGAAACTCATCGATGAATGCGGCGATTTCATACTTCGCCGCCTGCTGATGAGACTTTATCCCGGTGATTATTACGCTGATTGCAATGCAACGCGGATGGTCACCGACGACATCGGAAGCCTGTATCGCAAGCCGCGCGCTAACGACACCGATATCGTATTCGTGCGCGTCCGCAATTCGACGCGCGAGCCGGACGGCACGTTTCGTGATTACGTGCTGCGCGTGCCGCCAAGGATAGGCACACCCCTCGAGGCCGTCGCCTGGACCTTTGACATGACACCGGAAGAATACCTGAAAACCCAAAGAATGACCTGAAAGGAAATGCCATGGAAACAGTTGAATTTGCACGCCAAGGCGACGTTAAAGTCGACCGAGTCGAGCTATTGCCTGCGGACCTGCTATTGCAACCTACGGTGGAAGACGGCCTCAATGTGCTGGCCTATGGAGAAGTGACGGGGCACAAGCATTGTTTCAGGGAGCCGCACGTGAAACTGTACAGCAACGACAACATGCTGTTCCTTGTCATAGAAGGAAAACCCGCCACGCTGTACCACGAAGAACATGATCCCATCACCTTCGCACCCGGTATCTACCGCGTTCGCCGCCAACGCGAGTGGTCGGACAAGGATGAAAAAATTATCATAGTCGTGGACTAAGGCTTACGCCGCCGCGCCCTTGCTGGCCTTGCCGTTCAGCTTGGCCTTGTCCTTGGGCGTGATGATCAACCCGTCTTTGGTGGCGCTGACCTGCACCAGGCTGTCGTCGACAACCTTGCCTTCGATGATCATGTTGGCCAGCGGGTTTTGCAGGTCTTTCTGGATGACGCGTTTCAGCGGCCTTGCGCCATACATCGGATCGTAGCCCGATTCCGCGAGGTGCTTGCGCGCCTTGTCGTCGAGTTCCAGCGCGATATGGCGGTCGGCCAGCATTTTCTGCAAGCCGCCCAGCTGGATATCGACGATGCTGACCATCATGTCGCGCGAGAGGCGGCGGAACAGCAGTATTTCGTCGATGCGGTTCAGGAATTCGGGGCGGAAGGCCTTGCGCACCACGCCCATCACGTCCTCGCGCGCGTCTTCCGCTTCCTCGTCGTCGGCAAGGTTGACCAGGAATTCAGAGCCAAGGTTCGAAGTCATGATAAGGACGGTGTTGGAAAAATCCACCACGCGGCCCTGCCCGTCGGTCAGGCGGCCATCATCGAAGACCTGCAGTAAAATATTGAAGACGTCAGGATGCGCCTTTTCGACTTCGTCGAAGAGCACGACCTGATAAGGCCTGCGCCGCACGGCTTCGGTGAGCGCACCGCCTTCGTCGTAACCGACATAGCCCGGGGGCGCGCCGATCATGCGGGCGACAGAATGCTTCTCCATATATTCAGACATATCGATGCGCAGCATCGCACCTTCGTCGTCGAACAGGAATTCAGCCAGAGCCTTGGCCAGTTCCGTCTTGCCCACGCCCGTGGGGCCAAGGAACAGGAATGTGCCGATGGGCTGGTTCTGGCGTTGCAGGCCTGCCCGCGCGCGGCGCACGGCATTGGCGACGGCGGCAACCGCCTCCTCCTGCCCGATCACGCGTTTGCGCAGATGCTCTTCCATCTTCAACAGGCGGTCGCGTTCGCCCTGCATCATTTTATCGACAGGAATGCCCGTCCAGCGGCTGACCACTTCGGCGATATCGTTTTCGGTCACTTCCTCGTTAATGACGGCGGAGCCTGCAATTTTGCTGACTTCGACCAGTTTTTCCTCCAGTTGAGGAATAACGCTATAGGTCAGCTCGCCCGCGCGCGTCCAGTTGCCGCTGCGGTGCATCTGGTCAAGCTCGATACGCGCTTTTTCGAGGTCTTCCTGAATCTTCTGGCCCGAGGACAGTTTTTCCTTCTCCGCCTTCCAGCGCGAAGTGATTTCGGCAGAACGCTTTTCAAGGTCGTTCAATTCGGTTTCGAGGTTGGCGAGGCGTTCGTTCGTCGCCTTGTCCTCTTTTTCCTTTTTCAGCGCTTCGCGCTCGATTTTCAACTGAATGACGCGGCGGTCCATTTCGTCCAGTTCTTCCGGCTTGCTGTCGACCTCCATGCGCAGGCGCGAGGAGGCTTCGTCCACAAGGTCGATCGCCTTGTCGGGCAGGAAGCGGTCGGCGATATAGCGGTTCGAGAGCGTCGCGGCGGCGACAATCGCGCTGTCGGTGATGCGCACGCCGTGGTGCATTTCGTATTTCTCTTTCAGGCCGCGCAGGATGGAGATGGTATCCTCCACCGTCGGTTCCTTGACGAAGACGGGCTGGAAGCGGCGTTCCAGCGCGGCGTCTTTTTCGATATGCTTGCGGTATTCTTCCAGCGTGGTGGCGCCCACCATATGTAGCTCGCCGCGCGCAAGGGCCGGTTTCAGCATATTGCCCGCATCCATCGCGCCTTCGGCCTTGCCGGCGCCGACCAGCGTGTGCATTTCGTCAAGGAAGACGATGACTTCGCCGGCAGCCGCGCGGATTTCCTCCAGCACGCTCTTCAGGCGTTCCTCAAATTCGCCGCGGAATTTCGCGCCCGCGATCATGGAGCTGAGGTCGAGCGACAACAAACGTTTATCCTTCAGGCTTTCCGGCACGTCGCCCTTGATAATGCGGTTGGCGAGGCCTTCGGCAATCGCGGTCTTGCCCACGCCGGGTTCGCCGATCAGCACAGGGTTGTTCTTGGTGCGGCGCGAGAGAACCTGAATGACGCGGCGGATTTCCTCGTCACGGCCAATAACAGGGTCAAGCTTGCCGTTGCGGGCGGCCTCGGTCAGGTCGCGGGTGTATTTTTTCAGCGCCTCGAATTTGTCTTCAGACGACGCGCTGTCAGCGGTGCGGCCCTTGCGCAGATCATTGATCGCCTTGTTCAGGCTTTGCGGCAACACGCCGTTTTTCACCAGCATCTTGGCCGCATCGCAGCCGGGGACGAGGGTGATCGCCTGCAACAGGCGTTCGAGCGTGATGAATTTATCGCCGGATTTCTTGGTGACTTGGTCGGCCTGGTCGAACACTTTCGCAAGGTTGGGCGACAGATGCAGCGAGCCAGCGCCACTGCCCTGCACGGCGGGCATGCCGGCGAGGCCTTCCTCCAGCGCGACAATCAACAACTCGGGCTTGCCGCCCGCGGCGCGGATAAGGTTTTTCACGACGTTGCTGTCGTCGTCGAGCAGGCATTTCAGCAGGTGTTCGGGCTGTAAAAACTGGTGATCGTGGCGCACCGCGAGCGTCTGCGCGGCCTGTACGACGGATTTCGCCCGTTCGGTGAATTTCTCGAAGTCCATGAAGGCACTCCCTTTCTCTGACAGGGGCCCGCTTTGCGCAGCGCCCCCGTTTTGCCTTTATACGATTATATCACCCGGCTGGATCACAGAAGGTTAATTAAATAACCCTGTTATTCCAGCCACTTGGCAGGAGCCCCTTTACAAATCCCCTGCAAAGGCGTAGATTCCGGAAAATAAATTCAGGAGCCCGGCATGTTCAATATCTTCAAACGCTCGCAGAACCAGATTGTTTCCGACACGGTGAAACGCATCGACGAGGCAAATAGCGCGCCGCAGGCGCCGTTCAAGATCGAGCTGCTGCTGGCCACGCGCGAAGACAGCGCCGCGCAGCTGAAAAAGGTCGAGCGCGCGCAGGGCGATATCGCGCTGGCGACCGTCATCACCACCTTCGGCGGCATGGGGCTTGCGATTGCGGGCTTCGGCGCGCTGCTGGCCTCTCCCCTTTTCATCGCTGGTATCGCCGTGATGGCGCTGGGCGCGGGCACCATGTACGGGCTTGGCAAGGCAACCGATGCCTTGCGCGCAGATCGTGATGCGATCGATGCCAAGATTATGCAGGACGTGAAAAAGATTTCGGCGGCCGAGCCCGAGGAAGCGAAAAAATCGACGCGCTTCAACAGGGAAATGGCGGCTGTGTTCAACACCGCGGCAAACGCAAAAGCGGAAGAAGCCTACGCGAAAGTCAGCGCGCGCCATGAAACGAAAGCGCCAAAGCCGTCATCGTCGACGTCAGCGCCTTATTATCACGATATCCACTAAGAGATATTAAGCGTTCTCGACTTCTTTCGTGCGCGGGCGCAGGAAGCTCTGGTCGAGATCTTCCATGCCATCGCTCGAAGGCTGTTGCGATTGCTGCTGCTGTTGTTGCGCGGCAGCGGCGACGGCCGAGGGCTGTTCCACCGACAGTTCCGGCTGCGGCTCGTCGCCCGTGATGGGCTGCGATTGCGGCTGCAGGTGCTGCTGGGGGTTCTGCTTGTTGTACTCGTCGGTCATCTCGTTAATCATGCGCAGATAATGTTCGGCATGCTGGAGATAGCTTTCGGCCAGGACGCGGTCGCCGGCGGAGTTGGCGTCGCGGGCAAGGGCCACGTATTTTTCGTTGATCTGATAAGCATTGCCGCGGATGCGCACATCGGGGCCGTTGCTGTCGAAGGTCTGGACGCGGGGATTGACCCTGCGGTTGCCGCCGCCGTTGTTGTGGTGATGATGTCCGCCGCCGCCGCCACCCGAATGATGCCGCTGACCGCCACCACCACCGCCATCGTTACGACCGCGGAATCTCCGTCCGTTTTGATTGTGTCTCATGCGTCCTTCACTTCGATGTGTGTGTCAAAAATTGCCCCAGTACCTTAAGGTACATACGTTAAACCCCTTGCTGCCGTCCATTATCGGGACACCTTTTTATGCGGGCGGCGCAATACAATCATGTTAGTCGAGTGTGATTCAGTTGGGAAGCTCTTTTTTGCCAATCCCCTTATAATCCAAGGGTTTTTCAGGGCATCTGGGCGACGATAACGCGGTCGCTTCCGGCCAAATCCTGCACAGTATGTATCACAGCGGCCCCTCTGTTTGCAAGGATCGATTTTACATCATTCGCCTGGGCATGGCCGATCTCGAACACCACCCAGCCCCCTTTTTTAAGGAAGCGCGGCAGCAGGCCGGCGATGGAGCGGTAACAGTCGAGGCCGTCCGCCCCGCCCACCAGCGCCGTGACCGGATCGTAATCCGTCACCTCGGGCGCGAGACCGGGCATCTCGCCCACGGCGATATAAGGCGGGTTGCTGATGACCAGATCAAAGGGTGCAGGCGGGGTGTAATGCGCCCAATCTATCTCGGTGAATGTGGCGCGGGTGTCGAGTTTAAGGTCTTTCGCGTTTTCGCGGGCTGTGGCGACAGCTTCGCTTGAAATATCAAGACCTACGCCCTTTGAATTAATCCACTCTCCGAGCAACGAGAGCAGCAGGCAGCCCGTGCCCGTGCCAAGGTCGAGGATGGTGGTGGGCGCAGGTGTCGCGTATTTCAGGGCAGCCTCCACCAGCGTTTCAGAATCCGGCCTTGGGTCAAGGGTTTGCGGGGTGACTTTAAAATCATACTTCCAGAAGCCGCGGCGGCCGATAATGCGCGAAACGGGCTCCCGCTTCGCGCGGCGGGCGATGGCGGCGTCTAGATCTTTTACTTCAGCATTGACCAGCATCCGGTTTAAATTCATCAGCAATGCGGCATGGTCTATTTTCAGCACATGTTCGATCAATAAACGGATATCCGTCTCGGGGTTTTCGACCCCTGCGGCAGCCAGCAGGGCCGCGTTGCGCGACACGAAATCCTTGATCGTCTCGCTCATCCGATGCAACCCTGTACGGCCCGCGACAGGAAAGTAAAGCTCGCCAGCAGCAGGAATGAGAGCAAAAGGTTCCCCCAGAACAGCGCGTGGCGCACGCGCATCGGCGGGCGGCCCGCGTATTTCTCGCGGAAGTATTTAAGGTCGCCAAAGGCAAATATGGTAAAAATCCCGATCATCGCCGCCGCGAAGTAAGGAAACGACGGCAACTGCACGACGATGATCAGCGCGCCACCGATCGCGGGAATGCCCGCCGCCCTGAACATAGCCTTGAACAGCGCCCCCTCTCCGGCCAGCGCATAGATGGCGATCTTCAGCACCAGCAGCAGCGGCAGCAGGATGACATAGGGCACCAGCGCCTCGAACTGGAAGATGTTGCTGTCGGGGATGCAGGCATAGGCGGGCGTGGGCGACAGGAGGAGGAGCAGGGCGAGGGTAATGGCTATTTTCACCAGCTCATCTCCGCCAGCTTGGCCGCCTGATCTTCGGAGATCAGCGGATCGATCAACTCATCAAGGCATTCGCCGCTGACGACGCGGTCGATTTTGTAGAGGGTGAGGTTGATGCGGTGGTCGGTGACGCGGCCCTGCGGGAAGTTGTAGGTGCGGATGCGTTCGGACCTGTCGCCTGATCCCACCTGTTCCTTGCGGTCGGCGGCGCGGATGTTGGCGAGTTTCTGGCGTTCCATTTCGTAGAGCCTTGCGCAGAGGATTTTCAGCGCGCGCGCCTTGTTCTTATGCTGCGATTTTTCGTCCTGCTGCACGACGACAAGGCCCGATGGAATATGCGTGATACGCACGGCTGATTCAGTCTTGTTCACGTGCTGGCCACCGGCGCCGCCCGCGCGCATCACATCGATGCGGAGATCCTCGTTTTTAAGGTTGATATCGACTTCTTCCGCTTCGGGCAGCACGGCGACGGTCGCGGCCGATGTATGCACGCGGCCTGACGCTTCTGTCGCCGGCACGCGCTGCACGCGATGCACGCCGCTCTCGAATTTCAGGCGCGCGAATACTTCGCGGCCCGAGATTTCAACGACGGCCTGACGCAAGCCGCCGAGGTCGCTTTGCGACAGCTCCATGACCTCAAACGTCCAGCCCTTGATGGCGGCGTAGCGTTTGTACATATCGAATAAATCTGCGGCGAAGAGCGCTGCCTCGTCCCCGCCCGTGCCGGCGCGTATTTCAAGGATGGCGTTCTTGGCATCCGCCGCGTCTTTCGGCAGCAGGGCGATGTGGATTTTTTTCTCCAGCTCGGGCAGCTGTTCTTTCAGCTTGTAAAAATCTTCCTCCGCCAGCGCGCGCATTTCCTTGTCGCCCGTTGAATCCTTCATGATGGCTTCGAGGTCGATATATTCCTGCTGCGCCTTTTTGTATTCGCGGATGGTGGCGGCCAGCGGCGTGAGGTCGGAATATTCGCGCGACAGCTTGGTGAATTCGTCGGAGGGCAATTTGCCCGTCGACATCAGCGCCTCGATCTCCTGAAAACGGCCAAGCACCTGGCTGAGCTTGCGGTCAAGCGACATGGGACACCTTTACCAGCTAAGTCGAAGCTTCAGCCTTGGATTTTTCGATCTCGGCGGCCTTTTGCTCGACCAGTCCCACAAGGTGCTGCACGATATCTTCGTTCTGCAAGCGATGCGCGGGCTGGCCCGCCAGATAGACCTGATGCGTGCCGCGTCCGCCGCCGGTAAAGCCGATATCCGTCATCAGCGCTTCGCCGGGGCCGTTCACGACGCAGCCGATGATCGACACCGTCATGGGCGTGGTGATATGGGCGAGGCGTTCTTCCAACACCTTCACCGTCTCGATCACGTCAAACTGCTGCCGCGCGCAGGACGGGCAGGCAATCACGTTCACGCCGCGATGGCGCAGGCCGAGTGACTTCAAAATATCGAAGCCGACTTTAATTTCCTCGACAGGATCAGCCGACAAGGACACGCGAATGGTGTCGCCGATACCCGCCCACAACAAACTGCCGATACCGATCGATGATTTGATCGTGCCGCTGCGCAATCCCCCCGCCTCCGTCACGCCGACGTGCAGCGGGTAATCGCAGGCCTCGGCCAGTTGCTGGTAGGCGGCAACAGCCAGGAAGACGTCCGATGCCTTGCAGGAAATCTTGAAGTTGAAGAAATCATGGTCTTCGAGAATTTTGATATGACGCAGGGCAGATGCCACCATCGCCTCGGGGCAGGGCTCGCCGAATTGTTCCAGCAGATCCTTTTCCAGCGAACCGGCATTCACGCCGATGCGGATAGAGCAATTATTGTCCTTTGCGGCCTTGATAACCTCTTTAACGCGGTCTTCCGAACCAATGTTACCCGGGTTGATGCGTAGACATGCAGCACCGGCCAGCGCGCTTTCGATGCCGCGTTTGTAATGGAAGTGGATATCGGCCACGATTGGCACGGTGACTTCGGATATAATCTCTTTCAATGCCTTGGTCGAGGCTTCGTCCGGGCATGACACGCGCACGATATCGGCGCCGGCCACTTCAAGCGCGCGGATCTGGGCGACGGTCGCCTTCACGTCCGATGTCAGCGTATTGGTCATCGATTGCACGGTGATGGGGCTGTCGCCGCCCACCGGCACCTTGCCGACATAGACCGTGCGTGATTTGCGGCGCTGTATCTGCCGGTATGGCCGTGGCGTGTAGCTCATGGATCAGTAATCCCTGACCGGACGCGCGGCTGAGGGCGAAACCGCGCGGCGCTTCAGGCGCTCGGCGTCGAGTTTTTCCTTGATGATATCGCCCTTGCCGCCCAGCGCCCTGACCTTCTGGCCGTCGACGTAGACGTCAAGCCCGCCCGCATTGGTGGTGGTGATCGACGATCCGGGGCCTTCGGGCGCATAGATGGTTTCGCCCGCGCGCAGCAGTTTCTTGTAAACCGTGCCGTCGGGGTTGTTGATCTGCACCCAGCTGGTTTCCTTCGCCTGGAACTGGATACGGCTGCGGCCCGGCTTCACGTTGATAACCTCGCTTGCGGGCGCGGCGGCGGCAGCGACAGGTTGCGTTTGTTGCTGCTGCTGTTGCTGCGTGTAGCCCGTCGCGGTTGTCGTGGTCGTCGTGGTGACGGTTTCGACAGGCGGCGCGGCGGCCTGCGTCTGCGCAGGTACCAGCGGCTTGGGCTTCGGCACCACAAGGCCTTCGACCGGCACAGGCGCGACAGCGGGCGCCGTTCCGGTGGCAATGGCTTCGGCATCGACGGGCGGCACGGCGGGCGTCGTCGGATCGGTGATATTGCCCAGCAGGCCCGAATTATCGGCAGTGGCGGCGGGCGGCGTAATGACAGAGCCCGTGATGCCCGTGCCCGTATCGGCAGGCGGCAGCGGGATGGCAGCCGCGAGGTCGCCGGTCTTTTCATCGCCGCCAGAGAATATCGCCCAGAGAGCGAGGATAATAAACACGCCGGCAGCGGCCACGCCCAGCATCACCGGGTCGGGCATTTTGCTTTCGCCCAGCGGCTCGGGGAAGTGCAGTTCGGGCTTGGCGGGGGCTTGGCCATGCTCGGCCTTGAATTTCTGCACGATCTCGATCGGATCGAGTTTCAGGTACGTGGCGTAGCTTTTCACGAAGCCCAGCGCATAGGTCATGCCCGGCAGGCTTTCGATATGGCCTTCCTCGATCGCCTTCAGCTGCGCGACGCGCACGTGGATGGAGGAGGAAATTTCATCGAGGTCTAGTTTCTTGGCTTCGCGGGCGTGTTTCAGCTGCTCGCCCACTTTCATATTAGCGACGCGGGCCTCGGCGGCTTCGGCCGCGTGGCTGTTGTCCCTTGTGCGTCTGCGTTTGCGTTCTTCGGCCATGGTTATGCTGCCTGTGTCAGGTTGACTTTGTGGTCGCGCGCGAAGGACAGCAGGCGTTCCCGCAGGCTGTGTTCGCGTGAATTCATCAGATGTTCAAGATAGGGCACAAGTGATCTGGTATCCAGCGTGGGCACCATCACCTTCACCGCCTCCACCGCCTGCGCCGAGGCCGAGAGCGTAGTAAAGCCGAGCGCGATCAGCACCATGGCCTCCAGCGGCTGGCCCGCCATCTCGCCGCAGACGGAAACCGGCACATTGGCCGCGCGGCATTTATCGGCAATTTCCTTCAGCACCCGCAGCATGGCGGGCGAGAGGCAGTCGTAACGGTTGCGCAGCGCATCCGTGTTGCGGTCGGCGGCAAACAGGTATTGCATCAGGTCGTTCGTGCCCACGGCGACGAAGCTGACCGATTGCAGCAGCGTATCCAGCTGCCAGAGCAGCGAGGGTACTTCCAGCATCACGCCCAGCTCGATTTTCTCCGGCACGGTGATGCCGTTTTGCTTCGCGCGGACTTTTTCCATCTCCAGCAGTTCTTTCGCGCGATCGAATTCGGCGACTTCGGAAACGAAGGGCAGCATGATTTTCAGCGGGCGCCCACGGCTGCCGCGAATAAAGGCGCGGAATTGCGTGCGCAGCACGGCAGGACGATCCATGCCGATGCGGATGGCGCGCCAGCCGAGCGCGGGGTTTTCCTCGTCCGGCGCCTTGAAGTACGGCAGCGGCTTGTCGCCGCCGATATCGAGCGTGCGGAAGACGACGGGCTTCTCGCCCATCTTGTCCATGATGCGTCCGTAGAATTCGGCCTGCGTCACGACCAGCGGATATTTCTGCCAGCCCATGAACGACAGTTCGGTGCGGTAAAGGCCGATGCCGTCGGCACCGACAGCCGCAACGGCGTCGACCTCGTTCATCAGGCCGGCGTTCATCTGCACGGAAACGCGGATATTGTCCTTGGTGACGGATTTCAGCTGCGCATGGCGGCGATAGATGCTGCTGCGCTTCTGGCGCGCCTCCATCGTCTTGGTGTAAAGGTCGACGATGTAATCGGCGGGGCCGATGTAAACCATGCCGTGATCGCCATCAACGATCACCTGGTCGCCCGAAACGACGGCGTTCAGGATATCGCCGGTCTGGCCGACGACAGGAATGCCGAGCGCGCGCGCGACGATGGCGACGTGGTTCGAATGGCTGCCCTTTTCCAGCACCACGCCTTTCAGCTTGGTGTGGTCGTAGTCGAGCAGCGCGGCGGGGCCGAGCGAGCGGGCGAAAAGGATGATGTTGTCGGGCAGCGCCGCAGCGGGCTCAACCCGCTGGCTGTGCTTCAGCAGGTGGCTGAGCAGGCGGTTCGAGAGATCCTCGAGATCCTGCAGGCGTTCGCGGATATAGGCGTCGTTCATGCGCATCATGCGCGCGCGGGTTTCGTTCTGCACGCGCTGCACGGCCGCTTCGGCGGAGAGGCCCTTGCCAATCGCGGCCTCGATACGGGCGAGCCAGCCGCGATCCTTGGCGAACATCTGGTAGGCCTCGAGGATATCGCGGCTTTCCGTGCCATGCAGGCCGGTATTGCGGTTCAGCATTTTATCGATGGCGTTGTGCATCGACGTGAGGGCCGATTTCAGGCGTTGCTTCTGCGCCGGCGTATCGGATGCAATGATGTCCTGCATCCCGATACCGGGTTCATACAGGACCGCCGTGCCGATCGCAAGGCCGCGGCCGTGGCTGACGCCCGATACGTGCGTGGGCTTGGAGCCGTTGGAGAAGCTGGAATTGATTTCAAGGCGCGTCAGCAACCCGCCCGCGATGATAAGTTCCGCAACCACCATGGCGACGGTCTGGAGGATATCGACCACTTCCTCGCCATAGGCGCGTTGCAATTTGTTCTGGACGGACAGAACGCCGCGCACGCGGCCACCGCGCAAGACAGGCACGCCGCAGAAGGAACGGTAGGGCGAAGCAGGATCGTTCGTCGCATCGGTGAAGGGCGCGGCATGGGCGGCGATATCGCCGACGGCGCCCTCGCCCACGCGGAGTTTTTCGGTGCATTCTTCGGGCTTGCGGCTGGACGACGAATAAAGCTCCAGCACCTCGCCGGCGCGGAGGATGTAGCAGGAACATTCATCGGCGCGCAGTTCGCGCGCAATCAGGCGGACGATCTGGTCGAGTTTCTGGTCGGTGGGCGCTGCGCTTTGCATCAGCGCCTGCAGGTCGGCCATCAGCTTGCGCGGTGCGGCCAGCGCCATCTGGGCGTCGAGGAATTCGGACGACTTGCGGTCGCGCTCTTCGGGCGCTACCTCCGTCATCATCGTCCAGCTTTTCCTCTCTGCCTGCATTACTGCCCTTTATCCAATCCGTAAGCGCTGTGCAGCGAGCGCACGGCAAGTTCCGTGTACTCCTCGCTGATGAGCACGCTCACCTTGATCTCGGAAGTCGTGATGACTTGAATGTTGATGCCTTTTTCGGCCAGCGTCTTGAACATCTTGGACGCGACGCCGACGTAGGAACGCATGCCGATGCCGATAATGGAAACCTTCGCAACGTCTGCGGAGGATTCAATCGTCGTGCCCTTCAGATCGGTCTGCTGCACGCTTTTCAAAACTTCGAGCGTCTTGGGCAGGTCGGCGCGGCTCACCGTAAACGTCAGGTCGGTCTTGGCCTTGTCGGGCGAGACGTTCTGCACGATCATGTCGACGTTGATGGCGCTGTCGGCCAAGGGGCCAAAGATTTTAGCGGCAACGCCCGGCACGTCGGGCAGCTGGCGCAACGTTACTTTCGCCTCGTCGCGGCTATGCGTGACGCTGCTGACGACTTCCTGTTCCACGATCCTGTCCTCTTCTATAACCATTGTGCCCGGGATATCGCTGCCCAGCGCGCCTTCGAACGACGAGAGCACCTGCACGGGCACGCGTTCCTTCATCGCCAATTCGACCGAGCGTGTCTGCAGCACCTTGGCGCCCACCGACGCCATTTCGAGCATTTCCTCGTAGGAAATTTTTGGAATTTTGCGCGCGTGGTTCACGATGCGCGGATCGGCGGTGTAAACGCCGTCGACGTCGGTGTAGATATCACAGCGATCCGCCTTCAATGCCGCAGCGACGGCGACGGCGGAAGTGTCGGAACCGCCACGGCCCAGCGTGGTGATGCGGCCTTCGGGCGAGATGCCCTGGAATCCTGCCAACACGGCCACTTCGCCCTTCATCATGCTTTCCTGCAGCGTATCGACCTCGACGCCCTTGATGCGCGCCTTGCCGTGGGTGTCGTTGGTGACGATCGGTACCTGCCAGCCCTGCCAGCTGCGCGCCTGCAGGCCGCGCTTTTGCAAAGCAAGCGCGAGAAGACCGGAAGTAACCTGTTCGCCCGAGGCGACCACCGCGTCATATTCGCGGCTGTCGAAAATCTGGTTGATGGCGGTGCAATAGCTGACCAGCTGGTTGGTGACGCCCGACATGGCGGAGACAACGACGGCGACCTTGTGCCCGCGGGCCATTTCGGCCGCGACTTTGTTGGCCACGTTTTCGATGGCCGGAATTGTTGCGACGGAAGTGCCGCCGAATTTAAGTACCAGGGTAGCCATAGTTTTTCGCCTCGCGGGGCTGCCTGTTGCAGCCGGATTCTGGGCCTTTTGCAAAAGCTTCTTATTTCTACCAAGCTATCAATTTCCACTGCTGAATCAGAGTCATCTTTTTGCTTAATTCGCTAAAATTTAGGTGCCATTTTGTGCAATTCGCATGGTATCCAGATTGGGTACAGCAAAAGAGGTGCGAATATGGCAAATGTGACCGTCATCGGCTCCCAATGGGGCGACGAGGGCAAAGGCAAAATCGTGGACTGGCTGGCGGGCGAGGCCGACGTGGTCGTGCGCTTCCAGGGTGGTCATAATGCGGGCCATACCCTTGTGGTCGGCAATACGACCTACAAGCTCCACCTGCTGCCCTCCGGCATCGTGCGCGGAAAACTGTCGATCATCGGCAACGGCGTGGTGGTCGACCCCTGGGCGCTGCTGAAGGAAGTCGGCGACCTGCGCGGGCAAGGCATCGACATCAATCCGAAAACGCTGATGGTGTCCGAAAGCGCCCCCCTTATCCTCCCCGTCAACAGCGCGCTTGATAAAGCGCTTGAAGAAGCGCGCGGCGCCGGCAAGATCGGCACGACAGGCCGCGGCATCGGCCCCGCTTATGAAGACAAAGTCGGCCGCCGTGGGCTGCGCATGTGCGACCTGCAGCATCCCGACACGCTGAAAGCCAAAGTCGAGAAACTCGCGTTTTACTACAACGCGCTCTACAAAGGCCTCGGCGCGCAGCCTTTCGATGTCGATGAACTGACCGCGAAGCTGAAAGAAATCGCGGAACCCCTGCAACCCTATATCGCCCCCGTCTGGCGCACGCTCGATCAGGCGAAGAACGATAACAAGATTGTGCTGTTCGAAGGCGCGCAGGGCGTGATGCTCGACGTGTCGCACGGCACTTACCCTTACGTCACTTCGTCGAACACCGTGGCCGCACAGGCCGCGATTGGCTCGGGCGTGGGCGCGGACCAGATGGGTTATGTGCTGGGCATTACCAAGGCCTATTCCACCCGCGTCGGCTCCGGCCCCTTCCCCACCGAATTGTTCGATGCGGTTGGCGAAACGCTGACGACGCGCGGGCATGAATTCGGCACGACAACGGGCCGCAAACGCCGCTGCGGCTGGTTCGACGCCGTGCAGGTGCGCCAGTCCGTCAAAATCTGCGGCATCCGCGGCATCGCGCTGATGAAGATGGACGTGATGGACACGCTGGAGGAAATCAAGATCTGCACCGGATACAAAATCGGCGGCAAGACCTACGACTATATCCCCGCCTCCGAAGACCTGCAGGCAAAACTGGAACCCGTCTACGAAACCATGCCCGGCTGGAACACGTCCCTGCGCGGCATGCGCAAACTCTCCGAACTCCCCGAAGCCGCGCTGAAATACATCCACCGTCTGGAAGAACTGATCGGCGTGCAGGCGGCGATTATTTCGACCTCGCCGGAGCGGGAGGATACGATCAGGGTTAAGGATATTGTGAAGTAATGGCAGCGCCGGTCTCACGACAGGCAGCAATCGTTGCCGGCCTGTTGTTGGCAGTAGGCGTAACGGGCTGGGTTTACTTCCAGAATGAAAAACTTACGACTGACCTCAATGAGAAACCGGTTTCCTCCTGCGAACACATCAAAGTGCCCGCCCTAGATCCGGGAGCAAGGGCAACATCATTCGATAAAATTACAATGATTGTTCTTTCTAACGGAGGACAGTTAACCGACAGTTACCCCCAACGCCCCTATACCGTCGAAATCGAGGGCAGCGGAAAAATAAGCTTCATCAACAAAACAATACCGAGATGGGCAGAAGGCGAAATAGCTTCCGAACAAATATCCACATTGCTCGGCGCTCTGAATGATGCGAATTTTCCCCACATTGTAAACATGAAATCACAACCCACTGCGGAAGCCTCGCATTCGCCAATCACCAATATTACGCTGACAATTAATGGTGAAGAGCAGACCGTCTCAGTTTCAGGATGCCGTTGGCACGAAGAAATGCACAAGTTCATTGCCGCAGTTAACGCAGCCTCCGCTACTTTTATTGAGGAAAGCTTCATCAAGGCCGCCAAGGCAGGTAACTTTGAGGCGCAGATGCAGCTGGCCAGCTATTACGATACAGTTCCTACTTCCCGGCCAAACAGCAATTTCAAGGAAGCTTACTTCTGGGCATCTGTCGCTGAAAAAACTCTCGCCACTTCCAAAGAAAAAACGGATTGGGATCGTGAGTGGGCGCATAGAAAGCGCACACATTTTGAAAACTTCCTCACGCCCGAACAAGTGACCGAAGTCAAAAAGCGCGTCGAGGAATGGAAACTCGAAGAAGGGGCGAAGTAACATGCCCGCACAATCCAACTGGGAAGACCTCACCGCCGGAAAAGACTGCCCCTTCTGCGCGCCGCGCGGGGAGAGGAACGAGTTTTCGCTGCTGGTGAAGAAGCTTTCCGCTTCCACGCTCTACCTTGACCGCGAACAAACCTACCTTGGCCGTTGCGCACTGATTTATTCCAAACGTCATGTGACGGGGCTGGAGCTTCTGACCGACGCCGAATATGGCGAATTTATGGGTGATTTGCGCATCGCCATGAAGGCGATTGCGGCGGCGGTTGCGCCTGACCAGATGAATTACGCCTCGCTCGGCAATTCAATTCCGCATCTGCATTACCACATCATCCCGCGCTACAAGACCAATCCGCGCTGGCGCGTGAACCCCTTTGCGGATACGCCGCCGGTTCGGTTTGATACCGAGGCCGAATACGACGCACTGGCCGATAAAATCAGGCCGGGGCTTTAAATCTTTATCCCCCTCTCCCCTTGAGGGAGAGGGCTAGGGTGAGGGGTAAGCCCGACAGGGCGTCATGTAAATTCATATTAGACGCGCAGACGCGCTTACCCCTCACCTTCCCATGCTTCGCATGGGCCCCTCCTCTCCCACAAGGGGAGAGGAAATTTAAATGCGACAGTTTATTTGGGGGATTTGATTTGTAATTTCTGCATCGGCTTCACCGCTTCCTTCAACTGCCCCGCGTCGCGGCTGATGAATTCCAGTTCCTTGCGGGTGTAATCGGCGATGATGGTGCGGATTTCGTCGGTGGCGGTTGCGGCGATGTCGAGGGCTGTGCGGCCCTTGCCGTCGCGGGTGTTGAAATGCGCGCCACGCAGCAGCATCAGGCTGACCATGCCGGGCACGGTGTTCTTGGCGGCGGCCACGGCGTGCAGCGGCGTTGTGCCTTCGGCTGTGGCAAGGTTCGCATCCGCCCCGCCGCCGAAGATCATGTTGGCCATCGCCTTGTTGGCTTTTTCACAGGCGATGACGAGCGGCGTTTTGCCGGCGGCGTTGAAAACGTTCATGCAGACGCCCGCGCGGGCCATCTGCCAGACCTCGCCGGTTTCGCCCGCCTCGACCGCTGCGAAAAGTTTTTCTGTGGTGTCGTCGCTCATAGTCTTCCTTTAGAAGTGGAATCCACCCGTACTGAAATGGTCGTGGTCGTCAAAATTCTCGTCTGCCGGCTTTGCAACGGGCTTCACTTTCGGCTTTCGCCCTGAAGATCCGTTAAACGATTTTTGCCTTTGTGCCTCAAAAAGCTTTTCGCGCTCCGCCTGTTCTTCCTTCTGCCTTGCACGCAGGCGTTCCTCCATGCGGCGGGTTTCGTCGAACATTCTTGTCACTTGCCAGGCAATGGTGGCGGCGCTCATTAAATCTCCCTTTGTTATTTGTCATAATTATGCCATATCCTCTGTAAAGCGCAACCACTTTCCCGCCGCTGCGATAGTTGAATTAAGCTACTGAATTATATACACAATTACGCATTATTTGCAAAATTATGAAAATTCATATATAGTATTTCAACTCTTTCAACGGGATAGGTTATGGCTGAACCCAGGAATTCATGGCTGGCATCAATTGCGAATGTGCTCTTTGCCGAGCGCCATGCGGCTGCGCAGAAACAGCTGTGGGAGCTCTGCGCCTATGGCGCGCGCACCACCGCGCCCGGCGAAAAGCCGCTGCACGAAAAAATCCAGGACGCCGTGAAGCGCGGCGCGAAGATCGACGTGCAGAACGCCGACGGCGACACGCCGCTGATGCTGGTCTGCCGCCGCGGTCTCCCGTTTGATACGAAATGCCTGCTGGAGCTGGGCGCGGATATCCGTTTCACGAACAACAAGGGCGAAACCGCCTTCACGCTCGCAGCCGCCGCGGGCGAGGGCTGGACAGTGACGCGCTTGATCGATAAAGGCATCGATCCGAAATCAACAGACCCTTCCGGCCGCGACGCCGCCTACCTTCTGGTGCATGCCGTCATTGATTTCAAGAATGGCGTGGACAAGGAATGGCAGGCGAAGGGGCTCGTCAGGCTGCTGAGCGAGGGCCTGACGCTCGACGATCACCTGAAAATGGCGATTTATCATCACAAGCCGCATTTGCTCTCGGCCGTGCCGGAGATTGAACCCGTCCATGCGCTCGCCACTTCGGCGGCAGCGGGCAGCGCTGAAAACGTGAAGCTGCTGCTGGATCTGGGCATCAACCCCGATGCGCCCGCGTCCTACAAGGACGATACGCCGCTCTGCGCCGGTACCTCGGCCGGCAACCTTGAAATGATGGACGCGCTGCTGGCCAGCGGCGCGGACGTAAACCTCAAATCCCCCAAAACCCACCGCACGCCGCTGCAAACCGCCGTGCGCGCGGGACAGGTCGACGCCTTCGACCTGCTGCTGGAAAAGGGCGCGAAGATCGACGCGGGCATGGAACTGCTGGAACTGGCCCGCGACAACGGCGGCAAGCCCATCATGCGCGCCGTCTATGAGGCGATGATCGAGCGCGGCATCATGAAAACCGAAGTCGATACGGCCAAAACCGCGATGAAAACAATCCGCCTGAAAACGCCGGGGGCGGCATGACAGGCACGCTCTCGCAACTCGCCAGCAAGGTTTTCGGCAAGCAACAGCCCGCGCCGTCACTTTCTTCGCAGCTCCTTTTCGCGCTGCAGTACGCCGATTTCGAGCGCGTCAAGGATCTCTGCGGGCGGGGCGTCGACGTCAATGCCGACAACGCACAGGCCTTCACCAACATTGCAACCGCCGCGCGGGACTCCGGCAAGGCGCAGGACGCGCTTGACTGCTTCAAGGCGCTGCTCGGCCATGGCTTCAGCGTCGAGACGCACATGAAGCAGCATATCTATCAAAACGTCCCCTCCCTGGCCCCCGCTGTGACCGAGGTGCAGGACGCCCTGTCCGTCCGGCAATCGCTGGCGGCTGGCGATGCGGTAGCGCTGCGCGGCCTGCTGGCGCGCGGGGTCGATTTCGACATAGGTCTTGGCTATGGCGCTCCGCCCGCCATCATCACCGCTGCCCGCAGAGGCACGGTGGAGGTAATAGACCTGCTGCTCGCCCATGGCGCTTCGCCCAACACGAAAATTGACCGCGACAGCAGCACCATGCCGCTCCATCAGGCCGCCATGCACGGCAAGCGCGACGCCTTCGTACGGCTGCTGGACGCGGGCGCGGACGCAACCCTGATATGGTCGAACAGTGACGGTTTCTGGACGGTCAATGGCATGGCCAAAAAATGCAAATCCGACCCCGGCATGGCCAAATTCGTGGAGAGCGTGCTCGACGCCCGCAACGCGGATACCGCCCCCGAAGTCAGCGTGAAGCAGGCGATCAGCATCCGCCGGCCGATTGCTTTTAAAAGCTAGGCTGCCCCCGGCCCCGTTTCTCTTCCCTATGCCCCCCCTTTTTTTCTTTGAGTTATGTAAATTAATTTGAAATTATTATACATATTAATTTCTTGGTTTGAGGGAATAGCTTATGTATACTCCCTCATCTTCAAGGAATTTTGTCATGGCTATCCCCGTTACGCTGACATCACGAATCCTGAACAAAATCTTCTCCGGCCGCCCCCGCCGGATGGGCCAGAAGCTGGCGCGCGTCGCCGGGCAGGCCGGTCACAGCGATACCCGCCGCCGCTGGCGCAAGCTGGATACCGAGGACAAAATCTGGGCTGAAATGCAGCGCTACCTGAAAAAAGGCGCGGTGCTCGACGTCGGTGACTACGACAGCCGCACCGCGCTGGAAAACGCCGCCGCCCGCGGCCATGGCGATGTCGTGCGCAAGCTGGTGGAACATGGCGCGGACGTGAATTTCAGCGGCCACTGGCGCAGCAGCCATATGCCGCTGAACAGCGCGGCCGCGATTGCGGATGTCGATATCATGAGGTTCCTGCTGTCAAAAGGCGCCAACCCCAACCATGTGAACGATTACGGCGACGGCGCGCTCGACAACCTTGTCTATGCATCCAAACAGCAGCCATACATCGGCGCGCCGCCGGCGAAGCCTGCGGAAGCGCAGGAATGCCTGAAGGCCATGCAGGAATATGGTTTTGTGCCGACAAAGGCGCAGAAAAAGAACGTTTTTGACAACGGCCCCGCGCTGGCCCCGCTGCTCCCCGATGTGCAGGCCGCGCTCGACATGAAGGCGGCGGTGGAAATGAACAATATGCCGGCGCTGCGCCAGTTGCTGGTCGATGGCGTATCGGCCGATATTCTGGCGGACTATCACGTCGAAACGCCGCTCTGCCACGCGGCCACGGTCGGCAACCTCGACATGATCGAGCTGCTGGTGGGCGCGGGCGCGAAGGTGGAGCTGCCCTCCCCCGTCACCCAATACACGCCGCTGCAGGCCGCCACCTTCAACGGCCAGAAAGAGGCCTTTGTCTCCCTGCTGCACAAGGGCGCCGACGCCAAGGCCCCCTGCGCGGTGAAATACGACGATCCGACAACCCTCGACGACGTCGCCAAACACAGCGTCAACCCCCGCATGAAGGAATTTGTGGACAACGTGCTGGACACCATTGCCAGCGCGCCGCCGGCCGTAAATACCGATACCGTCATAAAGGTTAACAAGCCGTTGCGCATCAAGCAGCAAATGACGCCTTAAAAAGCCTTTAATTCCAGCAACATATTGCTGTAACCCCCTGTAATAAAGTGTGATGCCGAAATGGCCGTTTTTCTGGCATATTGCCTGCATCTCTTCTTGGGGAGAGCTATATAAATTAACTCAGATTTGAATAGGGCATGGGTGGTCCCTTACCAAAAAATCCACCGCAGGGATTAGCCACCGGCAACGTGTTACTTTATGTGCGCCGGCTGAAAGGGCAGATCGACATGAAAAACTTTGTGAAATTCACCGCTTGCGCCGCCATCGCCATGAGCCTCAGCCTCGTGGCCACCACCGCCGACGCGCAGCCGAAATACGCGCAACCCTACTACGAGAACGTCGCGCTCCGCTACGACATCACCGAGCCGAAAAAGCTGGGCCTGAAATACGACGTTTACGCGGGCGGCTTCCACGCGCTCGACGCGTCCCTTGAAATGGACCTGACGAAAGAAGCCTACGACATGCAGCTGCAGGCCGAAACGACCGGCTTCATCGGCAGCATGTTCCCCTGGAAAGGCGAATACTCCTCCTCCGGCCACTCGGATGAAGGCGTGCTGATCCCCACCATTTCCACCTCGCGCTCCGAATGGCGCAGCAAGGTCAAGACGACTGAACTCTCGTACGACCCCAAAGGCGCGCTGCTGAAAAGCACCACCCAGCAGGGCGCGAAGACCACGGTCGAACGCGACGTGAAGAAAGAGCTCGCGGCTGACGCCGTCGACATGCTGACCGGCACGCTGCTGATGATGCAGAACGCCAAGAACACCGAAAAATGCGAAGGCTCCTTCCCCGTCTTCGACGGCAAGCGCCGTTACAACATCACCATGGCCGACGACGGCATGGACAATATCGCGAAAAGCAAGTTCTCGAAGTTTTCGGGCAAGGCGCTGCGCTGCACGCTGAAGGTCGAACCCGTCGCGGGCTTCAAGGACAAAGACAAAGGCCGCGGCTGGATGGCCGTGCAGAACCACACCGAAGCGCGCAAAAAGCCGCCCACCATCTGGCTGGCCCGCATCGAAGACAAAGGGCCCGTGATCCCCGTGCGCATGGAAATCGCTTCGGATTACGGCGCAGTTGTCGCGCACCTCTCGGCTGCTGCGAAGAACTAAGCCGATATCCACTTAAAAAGCCGCTCCCCGCAAAGGAGCGGCTTTTTTGTGCACATTATTTGCACAATCATTCCGCTATGAAAAACCCTGATAATTGTGTAACTTCCTGCAATAAACTGTGACTTGAGACGGGCGGGGTTAACTGCTTTTCTGAAGTCGGGGGACATGATCCGATGACATCTAAAAAACTCGCCTGCATTATTCTCGCCGCCGGAAAAGGCACGCGCATGAAATCCGCGCTGCCCAAGCCGCTGCACGAAATCGCCGGCCGCGCGATGGTCAGCCACGTGGTCGCTTCCTGCGAAGCGCTGAACCCCGATAAAATCGTCATCGTCATCGGCCCCGACATGCAGCAGGTAGCCGATGCCGTGAAGCCCCATGCCACCGCCATCCAGCATGTCGCCAATGGCACGGGCGGCGCGGCGCTGGCGGCCAAGGAACATTTCAAGAATTTTGACGGCGATATCCTCGTCGTCTTCTCCGACACGCCTTTGGTTACGTCGGAGACCATGCAGCGCATGGTCGACCTGCGCCGCCAGATCCCTGCGATTGGCCTGACCTATTCCGGCTTCCGCCCCGCCGACCCCGCCAAGTATGGCCGCATGGTGATTGACGAAGACGGCACGCTGAAGAAAATCATCGAATGGAAAGACGCCACCGAAGAACAGCGCAAAATTACGCTCTGCAACGGCGGCATTGTCTGCGGCGATGGCGCGAAACTGTTCGACTGGCTGTCACAAGTCGGCAACGACAACGCGCAGAAGGAATATTACCTGACCGACCTGCCACCCATCGCGCGCAAGGATAACCGCACCACGCACGTTGTTGAAATTTCCGAGGAAGAAACGGCGGGCATCAATACCCGCGAAGATCTCGCCCATCTGGAGCGCATGATCCAGAAACGCCTGCGCAAGATGCATATGCTGAACGGCGCGACGCTGATCGATCCCGACAGCGTTTTCTTCAGCCATGACACTGTTATCGGGCAGGACGTCACCATCGGCCCGAACGTCGTCTTCGGCCCCGGCGTCACCATCGCCAACAACGTCGAAATCCACGCCTTCAGCCATATCGAGGGCGCGGAGATTGCCGAGGGTGCATCCATCGGGCCCTACGCCCGCCTGCGCGAAGGATCGAAGATCGGCGCGAGGGCGAAGGTCGGCAATTTCGTCGAAACAAAGAAAGCCACGCTCGGCGCAGGCGCGAAGGCTAGCCATCTTAGCTACCTCGGCGACGCCGATATCGGCGAAAACGCGAATATCGGCGCGGGCACCATCACCTGCAATTACGATGGTTTCCTGAAATATAAAACGACGATCGGCAAAGAAGCCTTTATCGGCTCCAACTCCGCGCTTGTCGCGCCCGTTACCGTCGGCGCTGGCGCAATCGTCGCCGCCGGCAGCACCATTACCCAAGACGTTCCCGCCGACGCCCTTTCCGTCGCCCGCGCACCGCAGGCCACGAAAGAGGGCTGGGCTCCCCGCTTCAAAGAACTTAAAAAAGCAGAAAAAGAGAAAAAGAAATGACACAAGCCATCAAGAAACACACCGCCAGCTTCGCCGAACAGAAAATCGAAATCTCCGTCATCGGCGCGAGCGGCAAATTCTTCGCCACCTGCAATTACCCGACCGGCGGCCTGCTGAAAACCGCCCGCCTGCCCTACGGCAAGCCCGGCGCGCAGCTGATGCCCGCCCGCACACCCGTCGCGGCCACGGAAAAAGACGCGCTGAAAGACATGCTCGACCTGCTGGAGAAAAAACTCGGCCAGCGCCCCGAACTCGACAAGAAATAATCAGAAGGAATAAAAACCATGTGCGGTATCGTCGGCATTTTGTCGAAAGAAAAAGACGCGGCTCCCCTGCTGGTTGAAGGCCTGAAACGCCTTGAATATCGCGGCTACGACAGCGCGGGCGTGGCGACATTGGTCGATGGCAAGCTGGAACGCCGCAGGGCTGAAGGCAAGCTTGGCAACCTCGCCGACAAGCTGCTGAAAGAACCTCTGTCGGGCACCGTCGGCATCGGCCATACGCGCTGGGCGACGCATGGCGGCGCGACGGAACGCAACGCGCATCCGCACATCACCAACGATGTCGCCGTCGTACATAACGGCATCATCGAAAACTATCAGGAATTGAAAACCGAGCTGGAAAAATCGCAATTCCGGTTTGAATCCGACACCGACACCGAAGTCATCGCGCATCTGGTCACTTTCTACCTGCGTCAGGGCATGAAGCCGACGGTTGCGGTCGATCAGGCGCTGACCCGCCTGCGCGGCGCGTTTGCGATTGCCATGATTTTCTCCGGCGAAAAAGACCTCATCATCGGCGCGCGTTTCGGCACGCCCTTGGCAATCGGCTATGGCAAGGGCGAGATGTTCATGGCGTCCGACAGCTATGCGCTCGCACCCCTCACCGATAAAATCTCCTTCCTGGAAGACGGCGACCGTGTCGAGATGTCGCGCGCGGGCATCACCATCCGCAATATCGAGGGCAAGAAGGTCGAGCGTGAAATCCGCGTGACCGCACAGTCCGGCGCGCTGACCGGCAAGGGCGAATACCGCCACTTCATGGAGAAAGAAATCAACGAACAGCCCGCCGTGATCGGCGACACGCTGAACACCTATATCAATCCGGCCACCGGCCATATCACGATGCCTGATGACATCATGAGCATTTCGGACGCGCCGAAAATCACTATCTCCGCCTGCGGTACC
>JBGGMV010000008.1:0-138317 GCA_041287865.1 Alphaproteobacteria bacterium
GTCGGCCCGGAGTACCCTCACCCTAGCCCTCTCCCATAAGAGGGAGAGGGGACTAGAGAGATTTAAAAATCAACTCGCCTGCTTCACTTCCTTCACAGCAGCCTTCGGCAGGTCGAGCTTGATATGCACGTCTTTCAGCTGGTGCGGCTCGGCGGTCGAGGGGGCGGCCATCATCAGGTCTTCGGCCTGCTGGTTCATGGGGAAGGCGATCACTTCGCGGATGTTGGGTTCCTTCGCCAGCATCATGATGATGCGGTCGATGCCGAAGGCGCAGCCGCCGTGCGGGGGCGCACCCAGCTTGAAGGCGTTGTACATGCCGCCGAATTTTTCCTGCACGGAACCCTTCGGATAACCCGCGATTTCAAACGCTTTTTCCATCGCATCGGGGTTGTGGTTGCGGATACCGCCGGAGCAAAGCTCGAGCCCGTTGGCCACGCAGTCGTATTGCGTCGCCTTGATTTTCAGCGGCTCGACTTCCAGCAGCGCCTTCAGGCCGCCCTGCGGCATGGAGAAGGGGTTGTGGGAGAAGTCGACCTTGCCCGTCTTGTCGTTGATTTCGAACATCGGGTAATCGACAACCCAGCAGAACTTGAAGCAGTTCTTCTCGATGATGTCCATTTCCTCGGCGATTTTCGTGCGCGCCTTGCCAGCCAGATGCGCGGCCTTGTCGGCCATGTCGGCCGCGAAGAAGACGGCGTCGCCGGACTCAGCCCCCGTCAGTTTCTTCAGTTCTTCCTGTGCGGCGGGCGGAATGAATTTCGCAATCGGCCCTTTGCCGCCTTCGGCATCGAAGGTGACATAGCCAAGGCCCGGGGCGCCTTCGCCCTGCGCCCAGCTGTTGAGCTTGTCGAAGAAGCTGCGCGGGCGATCGGACACTTTCGGCGCGCGGATGCAACGCACCACGCCGCCCTTGTCGATCACGCCTTTGAAGGCCTTGAATTCGACGTCCGGACGCTGGAAGACGGAGGTGACATCGATGATGACCAGCGGGTTGCGAAGATCAGGTTTATCGTTGCCGTATTTCAGCATGGACTCGTCATAGGGAATGCGGATCCAGGGCGCGGGCGTGATGGTCTGCTTCACGCCGGTAAAGTCTGCGAACTCCTCGAACACGCCGCCGATGACTTTTTCCATGACAGAGAAAACGTCTTCCTGCGTGACGAACGACATTTCCATGTCGAGCTGGTAGAACTCGCCCGCCGTGCGGTCGGCGCGCGCGTCTTCGTCGCGGAAGCAGGGCGCGATCTGGAAGTAACGGTCGAAGCCCGACATCATCAGCAGCTGTTTAAACTGCTGCGGCGCCTGCGGCAGCGCATAGAATTTGCCGGGGTGCAGGCGGGACGGCACGAGGAAGTCGCGCGCGCCTTCGGGGCTTGATGCGGTGAGGATGGGCGTCTGGAATTCGCGGAAGCCCTGCTCCACCATGCGGCGGCGCATCGAGTAAATCACGTCGCTGCGCAGCATGATGTTTTTGTGGATCACGTTGCGGCGCAAATCGAGGAAGCGGTATTTCAGGCGGACTTCCTCGCCATAGTTGTCATCGCTGTTGACCTGCAGCGGCAGCATGTCGGTGACTTCCGACGACAGCAGCTCCAGCGTTTTCGCTTCCAGCTCGATCTCGCCGGTGGGCAGGTTCTTGTTCTGCGTCTCTGCCGTGCGCATCAAAACCTGACCCGTCACGCAGATGACGTTTTCAAGCTTCAGGCGCTCGATTTCTTTCGCAATCGGGTTGTCCTGCTTCACCACCACCTGCGTCAGGCCGTAATGGTCGCGCAGGTCGACGAAGAGCACGCCGCCGTGATCGCGCACGCGGTGGATCCAGCCGGAAATTTTCACGGTCTGGCCCTTGTCGCTCGCGCGCAGCTGGCCGCAGGTATGGGTACGATAGGCGTGCATGGTAAAATCCTCGTTATTTCATCAAAAAAGCCGAATAGTTTTTAGCATAAGAATCGCGTAAACGGGTGGCGAATTTACTATTTTTCATAACATATAAAAGGGGGCCGCCAACGGCTGGAAATGGTTGCTTAAAGCCCCTGTCGGCATAGAATAAACCGACGGGGAATAAACTGAGGGGATTTCAGCCGATGGTCGATATCGACAAGAAAATCATTTCATCGCAGGCGCTGGCCGCGCTGATGGCCAGCGAGGAAGAAACGGTGGTGCACCGCTTCGGCCCCTGTTTCTGGCGGATGATCTTCGGCAGTTTTACGGGGCTTGGCATTCTTATTTTGCTGCTGCTGCCGGTCGTGATGATCCCGAGAATTCCGGGCCTGCCGAACCTGCACGGCGCGCAGTTCCTGCCGCTGATCGTGCTGCCGATCTGGTGGATCAAGTACGCGACCACCAAATACGTTTTGACGAACCAGCGCCTGACGCTCCGCTGGGGCATCCTGATCCGCAGCAAGGACGATATCGAGCTTTACCGCATCACCGACATCAAAACCCATATCTCGCTGCTCAACCAGATCGCGGGCATCGGCAGCATCAAGGCCCTGTCGGCGGAGGCCGACGGCCCGCGCGGCCGGATGATGCCGCTGCTGCTCGACAACATCAAGGATCCCGACAGCGTCCACGACCTGCTGCGCAACCTGACGGAAAACATCCGCAAGAAGCGCGGCGTGCGCGACACATTCATCCACGGCTGATCCAAGGAGGCTTTTCCATGCGCAAATTCATGCCCGTCCTGTTGTGCCTCGCCTTCCTTGCGCAACCGCAGCCGGGCTTCGCGCAGGAAAAAATCGACATCACCAACCTCACCATCAAGGCCAAGCAGGGCGACCTCTGGACGCAGAATTACCTCGGTTATCTCTACCTGACCGGCGTTCCGGGCCGCATCAGGCCCGATCCCAAGCTGGCGATGGTGTGGATCGGCTCGGCCGCGCAGCGCGGCTATGCGGAGGCGCAGACCAACCTCGCGCTGATGTACGCCAACGGGCAGGGCGTCAGAACCAACCACGAACTCGCCGCGAAATGGTTCCTGCTGTCGGCGAAGCAGAACAACAAGACCGCGCAGTACAACCTCGGCACCTATTACCAGACCGGCACGGGCGTGGAGAAAAACACCAAAGAAGCCGCCAAATGGTACGGCTACGCCGCGAAGCAGAACGACCGCAACGCGCAGCTGGCGCTGGCCGAGCTTTACATGAAGGGCGACGGCGTCGAGAAAAACGACGTCGAGGCCGTGAAATGGCTGAAGTTCGCCGCCAAGCAGAGCCACCCGCGCGCGCAGCTGCTGCTGGCCGACATGTACAAGCAGAACCGCGCCGGGCAGGATTACAAGCCGGAGGAACTGATCGCGCTCTATAAATCAGCCGCGCTGGCCGGCGACGCCGAGGCCGCCGCGCGCTACGGCATCATCCTCGAAAAAGGCGACGAGGTGGAGAAGAACGAGAAAGAAGCCGTCTTCTGGCTGCGCAAGGCCGCCGACATGGCGCATCCCGAAGCGCAATACCACCTGGGAAAAATGTATCTTGAAGGCCGCGGTGTGGAGAAGAAAGACCTCGCCGTCGCCTGGGTCTGGTTCAGCCTCGCCGCCAATTACGACGGGGAAAAGCAGCTGTATTCCGACGCGCGCGATTCAACCTCGCAATTGCTGAAGCCCGCGGAGCTGGAACAGGCGCAGGCCCTGGCCCGCGAGTGGAAACCCAAGGAACGCCCCAAGCCGAAGTAAGATTTAATTTGGCGGCAACGCCCCTTTTCGTGTATCACAGGCACCATGACTCTTATCACCACCACCAAAGACCTCAAAACGCTCTGCACCAAGCTGAAGAAATCGGATTTCGTCACCGTCGACACCGAATTCATCCGCGAGCGCACCTATTGGCCGAACCTCTGCCTGATACAGGTGGCCGGCGACGACGACGAGGCCTATGCCATCGATCCGCTCGCCGAAGACATGGACATGGAGCCCTTCCACGAGCTGCTGCTCAACAAGGAAGTGCTGAAAGTTTTCCACGCCTGCCGCCAGGATCTCGAGATTTTCTACAACCACATGGGCAAGCTGCCCACGCCGATCTTCGACACGCAGGTCGCCGCCATGGTCTGCGGCTATGGCGAGCAGGTTTCATACGAAGTGCTGGTGAATTCGATCGTCAAGAAACAGCTGGATAAATCGAGCCGCTTCACCGACTGGTCGATGCGCCCCCTCACCTCTAAGCAGCTGAAATACGCGCTGGCGGACGTTACGCACCTGCGCAAAATCTTCCTGAAACTGGCCGAGCGCATCGAAGAACTGGAGCGCACCGGCTGGATCAAAGATGAAATGAAGAACTTGTCTAATAAAGAAAACTACATTTCACGCCCGGAAGACGCGTGGGAACGCATTAAAATCCCGAGCCACAAAATCCGCGCGCTCTGCGTGCTGAAGGAAGTCGCCGCCTGGCGCGAAAAACTCGCGCAGCAGGCAGACGTGCCGCGCGGCCGCATTCTGAAAGATGAAGCTTTAGCAGAAATCGCCACGCATCCGCCCACAACGCAGGAAGCGCTGGGGAAAATGCGGAATGTGAACCGCGGTTTCGCCGACAGCGAACGCGCGCTCGAACTGCTCGACGCGGTGAAACGCGGCATGGAAATGGACGAAAAAGACAGCCCGCAGCGCGAAGCCCGCGTGCAAATGCCGCCCGGCATGGGCCCGACGGTTGATTTGCTCCGCGTTCTTTTAAAATTGAAATGCGAAGAAGCGCAAGTCGCGCCGAAACTTTTGTGTCTCGCATCCGATCTCGAATTAATCGCCGCGTTCGGAAAAGATGCGGAAGTTCCCGCGATGTCGGGATGGAGATTCAAACTGTTCGGAAAAGAAGCGCTCGATTTACGCGACGGAAAACTGGCGATCGCGGTCGATGGCGGAAAACTGAAACTGGTGAAATCCGAGTAGCGGAAATTTTTTCTCCAAAAAACGTTTTTGCAGATATTTTTCATTGAATTCAAAGGGTTGCGACGCGCGGCGCGGAAAAATCCTGAATTCACCAATAATTACAGCACCTTAAGCACTTTTCGATTTTTCACGGCCATTCATCCTGTTTTCACCCGAAAAATCAGCCCATTACGCGCGGAAAAGCCGTTCAAAAGGCCTCCGATACGTGTCGAGTATGTGTTCCAGAGGCCCGCAATTGGCGCGGAGATGCGCTTGCGAAGGCCTTCGATAGCCCCTCCACACCCCCCGCGACACCCCTTGACATAGTATTCCTAGTCGTTTACTAGGATATCCACGGCTCGTGCACCACTGTAAACGATTTACGCTCGTTTCCCGTTTACAGGTATAAGGCGAGGCG
Source organism: Alphaproteobacteria bacterium (assembly GCA_041287865.1). Classification (GTDB taxonomy): domain Bacteria; phylum Pseudomonadota; class Alphaproteobacteria; order Micavibrionales; family UBA2020; genus JAPWJZ01. The sequence goes on from JBGGMV010000008.1 coordinate 5,271, forward strand.
AGAAACAGCCTGAAATGTCCCCCGACGGGACAGACAAGGGCTGTTGAAGGAAACCGATTTCCCGACATCCCTGACAGCAAGGCACGAGACCGGCACAATCCCGTGCCGCCTATTGCGCCGCGCTGCTTAACGGAAAGGAAACTGACATGAGCCGCAAATTATCCCCCGAAAACGCCCGCCTGAAGGAGGCCGCCGAAGTGGCGGGAGACCTGTCCTCGCATTTCGGCAGCCTGCCGTCGCTGTGCGAAGAATTCGAAAAACACGCGCCGCCCGCGACGCTGGAAAGACTCACGCGCGCGCAAAACAAGCTTTACTGCTCCATGCTCGATGTCGCCATGGCCGACACGGAGGCGGAACGGGAGCAGATGGCCATCAAGAGCTTCACGGCGGGCATCCGCTTTGCGGACCTTTTGCTGGAGGCGCTTGCAAAATACGACCCGACGGTCGAGGCCGGCATCAACGACTATTTCACCCGCCTGGCAAAACACCCGCGCCTGAACGCCGATTATTCGGAGACGTTCGAGGAAGCCGGCGCGCCGGTGCTGGCGGCGATGTCGAGAAAAGCGCGTGGCGGGAAGCCGGAGGCGCCTAAACCCTGAGCCTTTTCATGCGAAGCACAAAAGTAAAAGTGACAAGGAGAGAGAAAATGAAACGCAAAAGTAAAAACACCGCTCATGCTGACTTTGACCTCGATGCCTTCAGCAAGGCGACCCAGGACTTCATCAAATGCACGGCACAGGGCCGCCAGCCGGGAGCAAAAACGCGAAAGGAGCTGGCGAAAATCCCTTCGCTGCGGCCCCTTTTAAAACCGCAGGTGCCGAAAACTTAAAACCATTTACCCTGACCCTTTTTGATTCTAAAAAGAGTCCCCTCTCCCCTTGTGGGAGAGGGTTAGGGTGAGGGGTAGCGCGTCCGCGCGTCTTATAAAAATCAATTTACTCGACCCCTTTGATGCTTTTAGCAAGTTATATCGTAGTCTTGCTTCTCAAAGTTATAGCTGTATTGAACATTGTTCGGATAATCGCGCGCAACTTCTTCACAAAGATTTATTACGTCTTTAATACGAATTTGATAGAGCCCATTTTTGCGCTCAAAATCTGAATTAAAAAATAGACCTAAAAATTTCCCATCTTCACTGAAATCAGGACAAAAAATATAGCTATGTACAAATTGATTACAGATAAAGCCTAACTTCTTTTGAATGGGATTTGGCTTCTCCAAATTATAAAGTTCGTAAAATTCAAATCTATTAAGGTAATTTGGCTTCACGTTTGTTGGCTTATAAAACGACAACTTAATTTTAAGATTAACTGTCTTACTGCTGATCTTAGCCGGAGCTTCAATAAGTTTGCGAATGATATAGAAAGAGTAGAAAACATCTTTCTCTAAAAGAAAAAATGATCTATCAGTCCAACGTTTTTGCTGTAAACGCTTCCTCATGCGGCTAGCAATTGCTTGTAACTCATTCTTGTAATATGAAGATTCGTAAATCATGTGGGCGCTCTTCTAATGCAATCAAAAGGGTCGGAGTAAGCTAAAAATACATCACGCGCGGACGCGCTACCCCTCACCCTAACCCTCTCCCACAAGGGGAGAGGGGACTCAGTAGGAGGGTTGCGGTTTAGACTTCTATCACCGCTTCCAGCCCCGTTGCCTTGCAGAGTTTGTTGAAGGCTTTTACGACCACTTCGGCGTTCAGCATATGTGATTTGGCGTGGAGTTTGAGGGTGAGGGTTTTCTCGCCCACGACCAGTTCGCTTTCTTTCAGCAAACTCAGCGCGCCTCCGGTCAGCAGATAGCCGGTGCTCTGGGCGAGGCCGGCGACGACGGCGATGGCGGCCATGTCGTCGTCGAAGAGTTTTCCGGTGATTTCGTGGGTGTCTTCTTCGTCGCCGCCATAGCGGATGTATTGCGTGAGCGCCAGAAAGGCGCGGCCGGCGTGGTCGATGCCGTAGAAGGGCATGACGAGGATGCGTTCAAACGCGTGGCTGGCCTGATAGTCTTCGTGTTCGAACCAGCCGATGTCCGATAACAGGCAGGAGGCCTTCAGCAGCCGCAGCGTGCGGGCATCAAGGCCGTCGAACAGCGGGGCCATCCACTTTTCCAGCGCTTCGAAACCGCCGTGATCGTTGAAGCGGCTGACCTGCAGGGCGACTTTTTCGCAGGAGGCGATGAGGGCATCTTCCTGCTGCACGGCGGGGGCGAGCTGGTCATACAGCATCCCTTCGCGCAAGCCTGTGCCGGAGAATATCAGGCGCGACGGCTGCAATATTTCAAACACGCGGCGCATGGCCAGCGAGGCGACGGCGATGTCGTGCACACGTTTTTCCATCAGGCCGAGGGTATCCTGCAGCGAGGCCTCGGACTGTTTTGACAGCAAATCGGCGAATTCGGACGCCTTCTTGCCCGGCACGGTGTAATGGTCGAGCATCAGCACCGGATGGTCGACAAGGCGCATATGCGCGCGCGCCATGGAGCGCCACGCGCCGCCCATGGCGTAAAAATCTTTGCCGGTATAATCCTTTAGAAACGGCACAGATGCCAGTTGCGCATCGACAGCGGCCAGACGCGCATCGAAACCGTCAATCGCATGCAACCGATGCGCGCCGATGGGCAGGCTGGTTTTATGCTTCACCACATCGTTTTCGATGACGATAAGTTCGAGCGAGCCGCCGCCATAGTCGCCGATGACGCCCTGCGCGCCCAAACCGTTCATCATCACGCCATGGGCGGAAAGGCGGGCTTCTTCCTCGCCTTCGATAATTTTTATTTCAAGGCCGAAGTCTGCCTTTACCTTTTTGATAAAATCCTTTCCGTCCTTGGCGTCGCGCATGGCGGCGGTGGCGACGGCGCGCACCTGCTTGATCTTCATCGCCTTGATCAATGCCGAATAGCGCCCGATGCTTTCAAGCGCCGATGTCACGCCTTCGGGGTTCAGCAGGCCCGTCGTTGCCAGATGCTTCCCTAAATGACACTGGGTGCGCTCATTATGGATTTTGAAGGGGGCGCGGTTGAGCCCGTCGTAAACCACGAAACGCACGGCGTTCGAGCCGATATCGAGCACCGCGACATAATCTTTGCTATCGGCTTGAGGCATGACATTCCGTCCTGTCTGCGATATAGTCTAGCCAGCATTTACCAGACAAGCCATTAAAAATGAAGACCTTATATTTGCTGCGCCATGCCCATTCCGATCCCTCGCCGTCCGTAGAGGTGGATGACCATGACCGTTTGCTCTCGGCGCGCGGCGAAATGGAATCGGAAAACCTCGGCGCGTTTATGAAAGAACACGGCCATGTGCCGGAGGCGGTGTTCAGCTCGACATCTATCCGTACGCGCGACACGGTGCGGATTGCGCTGGGTGTCTTGTTCCCCAATGGCAAGGCGCCGGTGGCGATGCGGTTCGACCGCGAATTCTATCTTGCGCCGGCCGAGCTGATTCTGGACGAGGTGCAGGAGGCGGATAACCGTTTCAACCGCCTGCTGGTCGTCGGCCATAACCCGGGGTTTGAAGATTTAGCCGAAAAACTGGCGCGCGCCAGCGGTCAGGTGATCGGCAAGTTTCCGCCCTCGACCATGGCGGTCTTTACCGCCGATGTGGACGACTGGCGCGAATTTACGCCCAAGAAGGCGCAGCTGAAGACTGTGTTTATGCCTTGATTGCTAGACGCGATCCGCGTCTGTGATTGATAGACGCGATGCGCGTCTGTGATTAATAGACGCGATGACGCGTCTGGAAGTAGATAGCAGCCGCAATCGCGAAGGCCGCAACCGACCCCGCCAGCACTGCCGCCGCGAATGGTTTCGATGCGATGCAGCCGGCCATGGTGGAGCATGAAATGAAGATATTGTACTGGAAGGCGCTCATGTGAATCCCCGTGTCTGAAACCTGATGAGGGGAAGATATAATGGGTGCCGGATTCTGTCAACTTGAGAATGTTATGTTGCTGAATTTGTTAGAAAAAACTCTGCGGATCGATATCGACTTTCAGCTGCAGCGCGGAGGGGGTTTTGATGGCCGAAAGCCATTCGCCCAGATACTTCTGCAACGACAATGACTTGCCCGATTTGACGAGGAATCGGCGGCGGTGCTTGCCGCGCAAAAAGGCCAGCGGCGCGGGCGCGGGGCCGAGGACGCGGATGTCGTCGTAACGCGGCGCCTTCTGCGCAAGGCTGCGGCAGAATTGTTCCAGTTTCATTTCGTCCGTGCCCGAAATAATCAGCGCGGCAAGGCGGCCATAGGGCGGCATGCCGGCGCGTTCGCGCTCGCGGCTCTCGACATCCAGAAATTCGTCGCGGTCGTTTTTGCCGAGGGCGCGGATCACGCTTTGCTCGGGCATATAGGTCTGCATGTACACGCGGCCCGGTTTTTCGGCGCGGCCCGCGCGGCCCGCGACCTGATGCAGCAGCTGGAAGGTGCGCTCCCCTGCCCTGAGGTCGCCGCCGGAAAGGCCGAGATCCGCGTCGATCACACCCACCAGCGTCAGCGCGGGGAAGTGGTGGCCCTTGGCGATGATCTGCGTGCCGATAATAATGTCATGCTTGCGGTTTTCGATGTCACGCACGGCATTGCCGATCATGTTCGGGCTGGTGATGACGTCGCTGGCGAGGATAAATGTTTTCGCCTCGGGCAGCAGCTCCTGCACTTCTTCCTGAATGCGCTCCACGCCGGGGCCGCAAGCGGCGAAGCTGTCGGGGGCCTGGCATGACGGGCAGGCCTTGGGCACTACTTGCGCATGGCCGCAATGGTGGCATTGCAGACGGGCGTGACGTTTGTGTTCTACCAGCCATGCAGCGCAAGACGGGCACTGGAAACGATAACCGCAGGTGCGGCAGAGCGTCAGCGGCGCATAGCCGCGGCGGTTGAGGAACAGCAACGACTGCTCGCCCGCCGCGAAGGTTTCCTGCAGAGCCTTTTGCAGGGGCGGCGCGATAAAGCGCTGGCGCTCCGGCGGGTTTTTCTTGAGGTCAATGATATGGATGTCAGGCATTTTCGCGCCAGCATGACGCGCGGGCAGGTTGAGGTAATGGTACTTGCCTTCCTTCACGTTCACCATGGTTTCAAGCGAGGGCGTGGCCGATACCAGCACGGCGGTGAAACCGCCAAGGCGCGCGCGCACCGTCGCCATATCGCGCGCGTGGTACATGACGCCTTCTTCCTGCTTGTATGACGCGTCATGTTCTTCGTCGACGACAATAATGCCGAGTTCTTTGAACGGCAGGAACAGGGCCGAGCGCGCGCCGACGACGACTTTGGTTTTTCCCTCCGCCACACCCGCCCATGTGACGCGCCGTTGCGCAGCGGGAACTTCGGAATGCCAGAGGGCGGGTTGCACGCCGAACCTGCGTTCGAAGCGTTCAAGGAACTGCGCGGAGAGGGAAATTTCGGGCAGCAGGATCAGCGCCTGCTTGCCATGGCGCAGCGCCTCCGCCACCGCTTCGAAATAAACTTCGGTCTTGCCGGAGCCTGTCACGCCATCTAGCAATACCGTCGAAAACTGCTGCGCGGCGACGAGGATTGTGAGTGATTTTGCCGCGCTGCTTTGCGCATCGGAGAACGACAATACGCTTGGCGCAAGATCGGGATCGCGGCAAGGCGCGGGCACAGTGGAGGGCATGGAGACAAGCTGCCCCGAGGCCGCCATCTGGCGCACCAATGCCGCGCTGCAGCCCGTCTCGCGCGAGATATCCGCAGCGCGGCGCGGTACGCCGTCTTGCAAAAGATTGATAACTTTCTGGCGCGATGCGGGGATTTTTCCATCCAACTTTCCGGCCAGTGTAAACGCGTTCGCGGCCTTCGGCGGCTGCAATGCTTCGGGCGCGGAGAGAGACATCTTCAATACGCTGCCGAGATCGGACATGGTGTAGCGCGCGACCCATTCGAGGAACTGGCGGTGCACCTGCGGCATCGGTTCCATCGCGTATGTCTGCTGCACACGTTTCAGTTTCGCGGGATCGACTTTGTCCGTGCCATCAAGCGTCCAGACCACGCCGATGGTGTCGCGCTTGCCGAGCGGAATCCTTACATAATCCCCCGCCTGCGCGGCCATGGAATCCGGCAGCACATAGTCGTAAGCCCTTGATAACGGGAAAGGCGCCAGCACCTGCACCCTCTTGCCTGAATGCTGCGCTTCATCTATTAAAAAGCTAGATTGGGACATTCCCATTGGGTACTATAACCCAGCGTCAAATGGAAGGGTAAGCACACATGAAATTCTTCGTCGACACGGGCGATATCGCCGAAATCAAGGACTTAGCTTCGACCGGCCTGCTGGACGGCGTGACCACGAACCCCTCGCTGATCGCGGCCTCGGGCAAGAATTTCCTGAAACTGATCGATGAAATCTGCCATGTGGTGAAAGGCCCCGTGAGCGCGGAAGTCGCCGCGACCGACTACGCCACCATGCTGAAGGAAGGCCAGAAACTGGCCAAGATCGCCAAGAACGTGGCCGTGAAAGTGCCGCTGACGCCCGACGGCCTGAAAGTTTGCAAGGCATTGTCCGATGCAGGCACGATGGTGAACGTGACGCTCTGCTTCTCGGCTGCCCAAGCCATCCTCGCCGCGAAAGCGGGCGCTGCCTTTATCTCTCCCTTCGTCGGCCGCCTTGACGATGTGGGGCAGGACGGCATGCTGCTGATCCGCGAAATCTGCCAGATCTACAAAGCCTATCCCGCGTTTAAAACCGAAGTGCTGGTTGCCTCCGTCCGTCACCCCATTCACCTTGTGGAAGCGGCGAAACTGGGCGCGCATGTGGCGACCATTCCGCCGAAAGTCATCCGCCAGCTCTACGCGCATCCGCTGACCGACAAAGGCCTTGCGGCATTCGTTGCCGACTGGGCAAAAACCGGCCAGTCGATCCTGGACGCCGCATGACCGCGGTGGCGACCGACATCACAGATGACGACGTCATCGCCTTTCTGAAGAAGAAAAAAGACTTCTTCCGCAACAACCCCGACCTGCTGGAAGAACTGGCCGTGCCCGGAGCCGAACACGGCAAGGGCGTGGTGAATTTCCAGTCCGCGCTGGTCGAACGCCTCAAGGCCGACAAGAGCAACGCGCACAAGGTGCAGAAGGAACTGATCGAAACCTTCCGCCTGAACATGAACAACCAGAACCGCATCCAGACCGCCGTGCTGGTGGTGCTGGAGGCCGAAAGCTTCGAAGAATTCGTTTCGGCCATCACGCAAGACCTGCCCATCCTGCTGGATGTTGATACCGTCACGCTGGTGATCGAAGCGACATCGAAGGAAGTGCCCTTCGTCAATCAGGCCGGTATCCGTTTTGCGCGTCAGGGCTTCGTCAAAGGCTGGCTGGCCGACGGCGATGCGCTGCTGCAACCCAATATCAACGGGCATGAAGACATCTTTGGCCCCGGCGCAGGGCTGGTGAAAAGCCATGCGCTGCTGCGCCTTGAAATCAGCGAGAAAACGCCTGCGGGCATTATCGCCTTCGGCTCCCGCAATCCGGAAGCCTTCAGCCCCGAGCAGGCGATCGACCAGATCGGCTTCCTTGCGCAGGTGGTGGAGCGCGCCTTCCGCTACTGGCTGGACGTCACAGCCTGATGGCGGGCGGGGACGACAGCATCGTTCCGCCGAATACCGCCGCCGACCTTGCCGCGAAATATGCGGAATGGATCAGCTACCTCACCAACGAAAAACGTTTTTCCAAACACACGCTTCGCGCCTATACGGCGGACATGCAGTATTTCTTCGATTTTCTCACCAAGCACTTAAGCAAGCCGCCGTCGATGAACGATCTGGGCGACGCGCATATCCGCGATTTCCGCAGCTGGCTGAGCAAAAAAACCGTCGAGGGCGCGGGCCCCGCCACGCGCGCGCGGTCGCTGGCATCGGTGCGCAATTTCATGAAATGGCTGGACCGCAACGGCCATCTGCATAATCCCGCGATCAATGTTCTGCGCACGCCGAAACAGCCGCACAAAATTCCCCGCGCCATCGCGCCGAAGCAGGCGCGCGAAGTGATCGACCATGCGCAGGAGACGCCCGTGCTGGGCAACCCGTGGACGGGCCTGCGCGATCGCGCGCTCTTCATGCTGCTCTATGGCTGCGGGCTTCGTATCGATGAAGCGCTGAAGCTCAACTACGGCAACCGCCCGAAGGACGGCGAAGTGCGCGTGATGGGTAAAGGGTCGAAGGAACGCATGGTGCCGGTCATTCCGGTGGTGGAGCGCATGCTGGGCGAATATCTGGCCGCCATACCCTTCAGCATGCAGGCCGATACGCCGCTGTTCATGGGCCTGCGCGGCAAGCGCCTGTCGCAGCAAGTCGCGCAGCGCGACCTGCGGAACCTGCGCAAGAATATCGGGCTGCCCGAAAGCGTCACGCCGCATACGCTGCGCCACAGTTTCGCCACGCATATTTTGGTGAACGGCGGCGATTTGCGCATCATTCAGGAACTGCTGGGCCATGCATCGGTGTCGACCACGCAGCGTTACACCGACTACGATAATGCGCAGTTGATGGACATTTATATGAAGGCCCACCCCCGCGCAAAAGGCTGATAAGGCTATACAATCCATAATTCCTTAGGAGGGTTCGCGGTAGCATGCTACCGTCAGGCATCACCCTAAAAAAGGAACATTCTTGGAAAAATCCCCTGCCCCAGACTTCAACGCCGTCGCACCCGCGTCGGCGTTCGGCGATCATATGGCCCTTTATAAAGCTATCGAGCTTGGCGACCTGAACACCATTGCCGCCACAATGGATAAATTCCCCGATGCCGCGCGCTGGGGTTTCTTCGGCGCGCCCGTCTGCGTCGTGGCCGTCGTGCATGGCCAGCTGGATGCGCTGCGATTGCTGGAGGCCTATGGCGCCGATGTCAACGCGGCGGAAACGCCGTCTGGCATGACGGCGCTGATCCACGCCGCCGCGGCAGGCCGCAAGGACATGGTCGATTTCCTGGTGGCAAACGGCGCCGACCCCGCGCTGAAGGACAAGGACGGCTGGACCGCCGCGAACTATGCCACAAAACGCATCGAGGTCGATGCCATGCGCACCATCGTCAAAAAAGCCAAGGAAATGGCCCCCAAACCGTAGAACAACCCCTAATTGTAGATACTCGCTTTACAACTAAAGATTGTGTATGCTAGCGTATGCAGCATGAGAGGTTTTTTTACCCTTCTTGCGCTGCTGATATTACTGCTGGCCACAACGCCCGCAGGCGCGAAAGACATGATCGCGGGGCCCATTCCGGGCAAGGTATTGGCGGTGCTGGATGGCGATACCATCACCGTGCGCCTGCATATCTGGATAGGCCAGCATATCGAAACGCATGTACGCCTTGCGGGCATCGACACGCCGGAAATAAAGGGCAAATGCGCGGCGGAGCGGATGCGCGCGGCGCAGGCGCGGCGGGAGCTGGAAGCGCTGCTGGCCAATAGCGATGTCACGCTATCGAACATCCGCCTTGAAAAATACGCGGGCCGCGTGCTGGCCGACGCCACGAACGCCGAGGGCGTGAACCTTGCCGCCTACCTGAAAGACAGGGGCCTTGCCCGCGCCTATGGCGGCAAACGGCGTCTTGGCTGGTGCGAATAATTCAATAAATTCATTATATTAGTCCGTACATATTGACATAATATGCCAATGGTTGATATAGTCGCGCCAGATTATAAGGACAGCAGCCGCATCATGGATCTCAAGGAATTCAAGAAACTCGGAATGGTTTTCGCGCTGGCCGCAGGTGTCACCACCGGCGGCGTAGTCGGTGGCGGCGTGCTTTACAACCAGTATCACACCCCCAGCGCGCAGGTGCAGACCACCGTCCAGATGACGGCCAACAACCGCAGCGTGACGGAGGCCGAAATCGTCAAGGTCGACGCGCAGGGCCGCATCACCGTGCGCGCGCATACCTGGGTCGGACAATATATGGTGGCGCAGGTCGCACCGGCAGGCGGGCCGCTGAACGGCGCGGCATACAGCGCGCAATTCACCGACGCGCAGGGCGCGCAGCTGTCAACCGTCAAGGCAGGCGATAAAGTCTGGCTGCGCGGCATGGAGGGCACGAGCGATTTGACCAACGTGCAACTGCCGCCCACCAAGCCGAATTCGGATGTCGTTTTAGGCCCCGTGCAGGCGAAAGTGACACGCGTGGTGGATGGCGATACCCCTGCCGTTGTGGCCGAAATCTGGCCGGGCACTTTTGTTACCATCAGCACCCGCGTCGGCGGCATCGACACGCCCGAGAAAAAAGGCCGCGCCAAGAACGCCTATGAAGCCGACCTCGCCGAACAGGCCACCGCCGCCACGCGCGAACTGGTCGAAGGCAAGACGGTGCTGCTCTATAACGTCGAGTACGAGAAATACGGCGGCCGTGTGCTCGCCGATGTCAAAACGCTTGACGGCGTTGATGTGGCGCAGAACCTGATCAACAAAGGCCTCGCCCGCCCCTATGACGGCGGCACGAAACAGCCCTGGGTCGCGCCGAAGGGCTGGAAGGCGCCAGCGCCTGCGGCGAAGCACTAATCCTTACGCCGCATCCTTGATATCAACCACCACCGGCACGTGATCCGACGGCTGTTCCCAGCCGCGGATTTCGCGGATGATTTCGTGTTTTTTAAGGGCGGGTTTCAGTTTTGGAGTCACCCAGATATGGTCGAGCCTGCGGCCGCGGTCGGCGGTGTCCCAGTCGGCGGCGCGGTAGCTCCACCATGAATAGACTTTCTTGTCCTCCGGCACGAAATGCCGCACGGCGTCGACCCAGTTGAAGTTGTTATAGAACTTCGTGAATTTCTCGACCTCGACCGGCGTGTGCGACACGACCTTCAGCATTTTCTTGTGGTCCCAGACGTCGTTTTCGAGCGGCGCGATGTTGAAATCGCCCACGGCGACCAGCGGCGCCTTTGCGTCGCGTTCCTTGGGGAACCATTTGGCCAGCTCGTCCACAAAATCCAGCTTGTGCTTGAATTTGATATTCACGGCAGGGTCGGGCTCGTCGCCGCCGGCGGGAATGTAAATGTTATGCAGGTCAAACGCGCCGCCCTTCATCTTCACCTTGGCGGAAATATGGCGGCAGTCGTCCTTGCCGCAGCGGCCGTGCACCTGTTTATCATCCAGCGGCAGTTTGGAGAAAATCGCGACGCCGTTATACCCCTTCATGCCCGAGAAGTGGTAATGCTTGAACCCCTTGGCCACCAGCGCGTCGACGGGGAAAAATTCGTCGGGCGTCTTTGTTTCCTGCAGGCAGAAAACATCGGGCTTCAGTTTATCGATCACCTGCGACAGCAGGCCGATGCGAAGGCGGACGGAGTTGATGTTCCAGGTCATCAGGCGCATATAGATTCTTCCTTGGTTTAATGGTGCGGATAATACAAAGATAGCCCGCCGTCCGGAAGGAAAAAGACCGCCGGTTTTTCGATTGATTTCAATGATATACTTGAATTCACTGTAAAAAATTATGTATTATGGTAATAATAGCCCCGTGTAACGCTCTCAATCGGGGAGGATGGAGTGGGCCTGTTCGCCAGAAGCTTTCAGTTCGTCAAGCTGCCGGTACTTATGGTTGCCGACCTGTTTTCCAAACCCACATCGCGCATATTGAACGACCGCCTGAAAAAGGCCATCGCCGGCGACCTTGCCCTCTCGGGCAAATACGCGCTGAAGAAAGGCGCAAACCCGGAATTCGAAAGCAGCCTGCTGCTGGCCGCCGAAAAGGGCAATGCCCCGCTGGTCCGCGCGCTGCTGGAACACGGCGCGAACCCGAACCTCTGGTATACGCGCACGCGCGAAAACGGGCTGGTGACGACGCAAATCATCGCCAACCCGCTTGTCTACGCCCTGCAGGCGGGGCATACGGGCGCGGTCAAGGCGCTGCTGGACCATAAATCGGACCCCTGGACCTTTGAACACAAGACGGTCACGGATCTGGGCTACGCGCCGCATGTCAGCACGCAGGATGCGCTCGCGATCGCACAATCGAAATGTTACGACGATATCTGCGGCCTGCTGGAAACCGCGCGCAAGGACAACCCGCAACCCGCGCCCGCTCCGGCCGCCACGTCTTCCGCCGTCGCGAAGCAGCAGCCGGCGACCGACGATTTCAACGCCAAGGCTGCGCCCAGCGTCTCGACCAACGACGACATCATCGTTTCGGGGCCGTTGAAACTCAAAAACCCGCCGCGCCTGCGATAAAAAAAACGCCCCGGTTTATGGCCGGGGCGTCTTTTCGCTTATTTCTGATTAGTGGCCGTGGCCGCCGAAGGGCGGGCGCGGGCCGCTAGGCTTTTTTGGCTGGGCGGCCGCCGCCTTGTCGAGGGCCGAGAGCGCGTCGCGCGATTTCTGCGCGGCGTCTTCGAAGACTTTGTCGAGTGCGGGGTCTGCGCCTTTGACCTTGGCGAAGTTCGCTTCGAGATCGTTCAGGATATCCCAGCGGCGCTCGTGGAACTTGTCGATCTTCGCGCGGCCGATCATCTGGTCGGTCATGGTGGAAACGCCTTCGACGATGAAGATGCGATTGGCATCGCGCGTCATTTCGGCATCCACGGGCGCGTTACCGGCCATGGTCAGCAGCAGGTCGACAGCGCGGTCGCCGAACATGCGGCGGCAGACGGTTTCGGTTTCGGGGTTGGCGGCGAGGATGCCTTTCGCGGGGCCCAGCAGCGCCAGCGTCACCGACTCTTCCGAATAATCGGGGCAGTTGTCGATGATGCGTTTTGCGGCGGCGACGGGCTGGTTGTGCATGAAGTTCACGATGCGCTCGGGGCCGAACATCTTCATGTTCTCGTTGAGCCACTGGTTGCAGATTTGGGCGGCGGCTTCCCACTTGGGGTTGCTGGGCAGGCCGGAGGTGGAATAATCGAACGGCATTATAATCTCCTTCAGGGTTAAAATTTAAATCGGCAGGTCGAGACCGGGCGGCAGGCCCATGTCCTTCATCAGTTTCGTGGTTTCGTCGGCCATCAGTTTTTCGGCCTTGTTGCGCGCATCGTTGACGGCGGCGACGATCAGGTCTTCCAGCACGTCTTTTTCATCGGCCTTCACGACGGCGGGGTCGAGCTTGATCGATTTCAGGGTGTACTTGCCCGACATCACGCAGGACACAAGGCCGCCGGCCGTTTCGCCCGCGATTTCGGTCGCCTGCACGCGCGCCTGCATCTCCTGCATCTGCTGCTTGAACTTCTGCGCCTTTTGCATCATCTGGGCAAAATTGGTCACGGGCTCTGGCCCCTTCTTTAATGATCTTTAATGTGGAATTGGCTTGCACCGTAGAGGTCAATGTACCCCAAGTCAACCCGCTGCGACGCCCCCGATGGCAGGGCACAAATCCCTGTTTTTGAACGCTAATTTGACGGGCGGGATTTGCGGTTGAGTTAGGGTCTGTTTTATGTTAAATTCGGGTGCTTTTAATTGGATTATCAAGGACAAGATGGCACAAGACACTTCCGACAAAAGCCAGAGCTTCAATGCCTCCGCTGCGCCCCCGGCGTCGGAGATCACGCGCTTTTTCAAGGCCGTGGAGAACAACGATTCAGTGACCATGCTGTCGCTGCTGATGGCCTGGCCGCGCGACGCGACGAAATGGAAGAACGGCGACGGCATGACCGGCCTGATGATGTCGGCGCAGGCGGGGTATCGCGAGGTATCATGGCTGCTGATCCATGCGAACAAAGAAGACCTCGAGATCGGCAACCAGAACGAGTCAACCGCGCTGATGTTCGCCGCGCACTACGGCAAGGCCAGCATCGTCGCCATGCTGCTGGAGGCGGGTGCCAACGTCAACCACGCGAACAAGAACGGCCATACCGCCCTTATCTCCGCCGCCGCGAACGGGTTCAAGAACACGACCGACCAGCTGCTGAAATACAACGCCGACACAACGCTGACCGATTTGAAAGGCGACGACGCACTGGCCTATGCGAAAGAAAACAAGAACGCCGACATCGCGGAGATGATCGTCAAGGCCGCGGCCGAACAGGCCGAAGCGAAAGCCCGCGCCGCCGAGCTGAACAGGCCGGTGGAACCCGTGAAGCCCAACCTTTCCCCCGTCTGGGACGACAACTCGGAAGCGATCGAAGCGCTGCGCAAGGCAATGGTCAAGGGGAAACTGACCAAATGATGTTGGGCTGGGCGAAAAAGATTTTCGGCATCTCTGCCGCGCCGCCCGCGTCTCCCGCGCCCACACAGGCTTTCCCCGCCAACACCGCGATGGCGCAGAGGATAGCGGCCGCCAACCTGACGCCCAAAACCGTCTGGAGCCTGATCGAGCGCGGCGACCTCAAGGGCCTGCAGGAGCTGATCGCCAAAGACCCCGCGCAATTGAACGCCACCACCAAAACGGCGATCCGCAAGCGCATCAACCTCAAGATGAAACCCGTCCATTATGCGGCCTATCTGGGGCAGGAAGCGGCGCTGGTGCTGCTGCACCAGAACGGCGCGGACATCAACGAAAAGGCGCAGGATGACTATACCTGCCTGCATCTTGCGGGGCGCAGCAAGGCGGGCGGCGTGGCGGCGGCCTATCTGCTGGAGAAAAGCACGATCGACGTCAATGCGCTGTCAGCCCACGGCACGACCGCGCTGATGGAAGCGGCGCGCAGCGGCAACCAGACCGCCGTGCGCGAGATGCTGGAGAAAAACGCCAAGACCGACCTTGTCACCCCGCAATCGCCCGCCGCGATAGGCCTTGCGGCGCGCAACGGGCATTTCGGCATCGTCAAGCTGCTGGCGGAAAACGGCGCCAACATCAATGCGCCCGACAGTCTGCTGCGCCGGCCCCTGTGGCAGGCCACGCTCGAGCGGCGCGAGGATATCGCCGATTACCTGCTGGAAAAAGGCGCGGCCACCGATGGTTCCGATTTGCAAGGCGTCACGCTGCTGATGGTGGCGGCGCAGCGTGGCAACGCGAAGCTGCTGGCGACGCTGCTGGCGGCGGGCCACGACCCGAACGACCGCGACAATAACGGCAATACCGCGCTGCATTACGCCTGCTACGACGAGACAGCCGATAACGCGCGGCAGGTCGCAGAGCTGCTGATCGGCCATGGCGCCTGGATCGACGCAAAGAACAAGATGGGCGAAGACCCGCTCGGCTATGCGCGCAGCAAGGGCCGCACGACGCGCACGCTGATCGCCTGCCTCGAAGCCGCGCAGGACGATCCGGCTGCGGTGCGCACGCCCTCGATCAACGACGTCTTTAGCGCAGGCGCGAAGCGCGAGGTGAAGGTGATGAAAACACTGACGCTCCGCGCGCCGGAAACGCCTGCGGCGAAACTGGCAAGGTGACAGATGCTGGAGCGGTTGAAAAAAATCTTCGGCCTTGAAGCCGCGCCGCCGCCGCAGCCTCCCGCGCCGGTGTCCGCTCCCGTGCCTGTCAAGCCCCCGCCTTCCCCGCCGCAGCCGAAAACGATCTGGAGGCTGATCGACGACAACAAGCCGGAGCGCGTCGCCGAAGCCATCGCGGCCAATCCCGCGCTGCTGAACGAGACAAAGAAGTTCACGATCAGCAAGGACGATCTTACCCTGACGCCCGTGCAATATGCCGCCCATATGGGCCGCAAGAAGGTGATAGCCGTGCTGCACAAGGCCGGCGCGGATATCGACAGCGCGGGTGACAAGGGCTTCACCCCCCTGCACCTTGCCGCACGCTTCAGGAACGGCGCGGACGCTCTTGAATACCTGCTGGCAGAGAGCAAGACCAGCGTCGATGCCAGAACGGATGCCGGCGTCACGCCGCTGATCGAAGCCGCGCGGCAGGGAAACCGCAGCAGCGTCCGGGCGCTGCTCGCCCGTAACGCCAACATGGAAATAACGGCGCCGCATGCGATGCCCGCCATCGTCGCGGCCGCCGCCGCCGGCCATACAGACCTCGTGGAAGAACTGCTCAAGGCCGGCGCAGCGATCGACGCCAAAAACAACGCCGGCCGCACCGCGCTCTGGTATGCCGCCTATAACAACCAGCCCCGCCTTGCCACTTCCCTGCTCGCGCAGGGCGCGGATACAGGCATCGCCGACGCGCATGGCACGACGCTGCTGATGGGCGCCGCGCGCAATGGCAACATTGATCTGGCCAAGGACCTGCTGGAAGCGGGGCAGGACATCAACCGGCGTGACGGCAACGGCTGCACCGCGCTGCACTATACCTGTTTCGCCGAAGCGGGCCTGCGCGTGAAGCAAGTGGCCGAATTCCTGATCAGCAAAGGCGCCTATATCGACACGGTGGACAAGCAGGGCGATACGCCCCTCGACCGCGCGCAGCGCATCAAGAGCGTATGGCAGGCGGCGATGACCGATCTCTTCCAGACAAAGATGGCTGACCCCGCCAGCGCACGCGATCCCTCCTACCTTGCCCCCTTTACGGAGGGGTCGGAGCAGAGGGTGACGACCATGAAGGCGCTGAAATTCCGCCCGCCCGCAAACGAGCCAACATTCTGATATAAAAAGCCTTTTTAGCAATTATTTGCATAATGTTAGGCGTATGCTAAGGTACTTTCATACCTTAACAACAGACGAGGATTCTTTGCCCCGCCTAACAGCCACCTTCAACCGCGCAGCAAACAGCCCGCCCCGCGACATGGATCTTTTCCTGATGAAAGCCCTGATCCACAAAGATACGAATGTCGCCATCGACATGATCGACAACGGCGCGGACGTCAACTACCGCAACAAGCTGGGCGAAACGCCGCTGATGGCGGCGGCGCTGAACGGCAACGCGATGATCGTCGAGATGCTGCTGGAACAGGGCGCGGATGTGAACGCCGCCGACGCGCAGGGCAATACCCCGCTGCACTGGCTGGCGCGCGCCGACTGGACGCGCGAGATACCCGGCATTGCGCAGGCGATGATCGACGGCGGCGCGGATCCAACACTGATGAATGCGCGGGGAGAAACCCCAGGCTATGTCGCGGGCATGCTGAACAAGAGCCGCCTTGCCCGCGTGCTGGGCGCCGGCATCCCGGGCGTGCCAGAGCGCGAAGAAACGATCGAGATCCGCAAACCCCTCCGCCTGAAAACCGCGCCCGCGCCCGAAGCTGAACCGGAGCCGGAGCCTGAACCCGCGCCTGAAGTCGTGCCGGAACCTGTCGCGGCAGCACCCGCCCCGCCGCCGGCGAGGGTCGAAAAATCGGAAACGATCAGCGAAATGGAGAAGCGTTTCGCCAAGGCGGGGTTGTTCGGGTAGGCACCCGCATTGCTGAAGTACCCTCACCCTAACCCTCTCCCAGTAGGGAGAGGGGATTCCTGACTTTTTCTTCGAAAAAGAAATTATAATTTTACATGTTTTGCGTCAGCAAAACTCTCTCGTCCCCTCTCCCTCTGGGAGAGGGCTAGGGTGAGGGTACTACCTATCGGAAATTTCAGGACTTCGTGCGAATATCGATGATCTTCGCGCCGGGGAAGGCCTTCAGCGCTTCCTGCACGATATCGCTCGACTGCACCTGCTGCTGGATCGCCTGGGTTTCGGACTGCTTGGCTTCGCCAAGTGTGGCCTCGCCCTGTTCGCGCGACAGGCTGACCATCCAGCGTTCGCCCGTCCACTGGGCCAGTTTTTCGGTCATCTGGCCGACAAGGTTGTTGGGCGCGCCCTGTTTCAGCCGGAGCGCGATATGGCCGCGTTCGAACTTCACCACATGCACGTAGTTGACCAGATTGGCCTGCAGCAGCATATCGCGCTGCTGGGCGCAGAGCGCCACAACATCGCGGAATGAATTGAGCGCAACAGCGCCTTGTACCTGAGGCTCAGCGATAGCTTGTGTCACCGCACCGCTTCGCATCACGGTGCCGCGCGAACCGCCGCCGCCCGCGGGCGCGCCTGCGCCCATGCTGACGGTGGTGCCGTCTTTCAATTGTTTCAGCACATCGCCCGGCGTGGGTTGATCGGAGACAAACAGCATCCGGATTAAAATCATTTCAAGCGCGGCCTGCGGGTTCGGGGCCTGCGCCACTTCCGACACGCCCTTCAGCAGCATCTGCCAGGCGCGGGTCAGCACCGGCACCGACAATTCCTTGGCCAGTGCAAGGCCGCGGGTTTTTTCTGCTTCGGGCAGGGCCTGATCTTTCGCGGTATCGGAGCTGATGCGGGCCTTGGTCAGGTAATGGGTGAACTCAAGCAAATCCTGCAGCACCATCAGCGGCACGACGCCGTTTTTATAAAGGTTGTCGAGCAGCGACAGCGACGCCGCCGTATCGCCCTTCATCAGCGCTTCAAAAAGGTCGATCGTGACGGCGCGGTCGGCAAGGCCCAGCATGTCGCGCACGCTCTGCTCGGTGACGCCGGCGGGTTCGCGCGAAATGGCTTGGTCCAGCAGGCTCAGCCCGTCGCGGGCGGAACCGTCGGCGGTGCGGGCGATGAGTGCGATTGCGCCCTGCTCCGCCTTGACCCTTTCTTTCTCCAGCAGCTCGCCGAAGTATTTTTCGAGCACGTCGGAGCCGATGCGGCGGAGATCAAAACGTTGGCAGCGCGACAGCACCGTCACCGGCACTTTGCGGATTTCGGTGGTGGCGAAGATGAATTTGCAATGCGCGGGCGGTTCCTCCAGCGTCTTCAACAGCGCGTTGAAGGCGGGGGTGGAGAGCATATGCACTTCGTCGACGATGAAAATCTTGTAGCGGCCCGAAATCGGCGCATATTGCACGGTGTCGATCAGGCTGCGGATATTGTCGACGCCGGTATGCGATGCGGCGTCCATTTCCAGCACGTCGACATGGCGGTCGTCGGCGATGGCCTTGCACTGGTCGCAGGTGCCGCAGGGCGTGACGGTCGGCCCTTTTTCGCAGTTGAGCGCGCGGGCGATGATGCGGGCGGTGGTGGTCTTGCCCACGCCGCGCACGCCGGTCAGCATAAAGGCATGGGCGATCCGGCCGGATTCAATCGCGTTGGTGAGCGTGCGCACCAGCGCGTCCTGCCCCTTCAGCTCGCTGAAGTCGCGGGGGCGGTATTTGCGGGCGAGCACGCGATATTCGGCGTTGCCTGCCTCTGTCACGTCTTTTTCCGCTGTTTGCGCGCTTTTCTTGGCCACTGTGGTCCCCGTTTGATGAGATTCAAAAGAATATATGATTCCCCCCCCCATATCAAACAACCCTCGCCCCTTATTACCGAAATACAGTTGCCCGACCGGCGGCGTACCGCCGCGCTGCTTGCCAGCGGGAGCAGGCGCATATTAAGATACTGAAAAGCTTGAAGGAGAAGGCCATGGCGCTGACGCTCGAGGAACTGGACGGAAAATACGAAATCCATTCCGAGAGAGTGAGTGGCGGGATGGCCGTGCCGGACGGCGACGGCATGACCGAGATCAAGAACGGCCTGACCTTCCGCAAGGACAAAAACGGCTTTATCTGGGAGAGCTCCTTCACGCTGGCCGGCCCCGACAGGGTGCAGATGGAATCGACCATCGACCCCAGCCACGCCGACACTTTCCTGAAGGACGAAAAGGGCAACCTCACCAAGGCGATGCTCACCTACCGCGCGCTGCTGGACGCCAGCCGCGAAAACGGGCGGCTCGTGCTCCGCGGCGACGTCAAGCATGGCGACGAGGTCACGCGCCTGACCATGACGAAAGTCGCCGTCACCAAAATCTGATTTCTATCAGCTGATGATCAGGTTGCCGCTATCGACCAGCGCCTGTTCGCCGGTCAGGCCGGTGATGCCCTGCAATATCGCGACAGTGACGAAGACGCCCGGCGTAACCGAGCCGTTCGCGTCCACCTGCACCAGCGAATTGCCGCCGCTGTCGAGGATGCGCACGAAATCGGTCAGCACGTCGTTCAGCGGGTCGTAAGACCCCAGCAGATCGCTGATATCCAGCACATCGTCGTCGGTCGAAATGTCGAAATCCTGGATGATATCCGCTACGGTCGTGGTCGAGAATTCGATGACGAAAGTATCTGCGCCGCCGCCGCCGCGCATCGTGTCCTGCCCCGATCCGCCGAAGATGGTGTCGTTGCCGAGACCCGCATCGATGCTGTCCGCACCGCCGAGGCCGAAGATAATATCGTCGCCATCAAGCGCGGAAATACGGTTTGCAGAAACGGTGGCGAAGATGAAGTTGTCGGTATCGGTCGCGGTGAGGTTCAGTGGCAACGTGCCGGACATGCCGATAAACTCGATCTCGGACGTGGGGTCGAAGACATAGGAGACGCTGATAAGGACGGAATCATCGCCCTCTCCCGCCACCTCGATCACGGTATCGCCGGCGTTGTCGATAGAATAGAAGTCGTCATCGTCGCCGCCGGTCATGATGTCCATGCCAAGGCCGCCGAGCAGGCTGTCGTCGCCGTCGCCGCCGACCAGCGCGTCGTTGCCGGCAAGCCCGGTCAGCACGTTGTCGCCCGTGTTGCCGGTGATGGCGTTGCCGACGGCGTTGCCCGTGCCGTTCAGGCTGCCGGCGCCGGTGAGCACCAGGTCTTCCATAGCCGATCCCAGCGTATAGCTGTAAGGCGCGTAAACGGTGTCATGGCCGCCCGTATCGGTGATGACGTCGCGGTTGTTGTCGATGATATAGGTATCGTCGCCAAGGCCGCCCAGCAGCCTGTCGGTGCCGGTGCCGCCGTCCAGCGTGTTGTTGCCGGCATTTCCGGTGATGATGTTGTCGCCGCCGTTGCCGGTGCCGTCGATATTGCCCGTGCCCGTCAGGATCAGGTTTTCGACGTTGGCCGTCAGCGTGAAATCAACGCTGGTGCGCACGGTATCCGTGCCCTCGCCCGGGCTTTCGGTCACGACATCGCCCGCGTCGTCGACGATATAGGTGTCGGTGCCCTTGCCGCCGCTCATCACGTCCGCGCCCGCGCCGCCGTTGAGCGTGTTATTGCCGATGTTGCCGCTCAGGGTGTTGGAGCCCGCGTCGCCGGTCAGGTTGAAGTTGCCAGAGCCGATGATGATCACGTTCTCGAAGTTCGCCGGCACCGTGTAGGAGCCGGAGGTGATGGTGACGATCAGCGTATCCGTGCCCTCGCCCGAACCCTCGATCACGACGTCGTTGGAATTGATGACATAGGTGTCGTCGCCTAGGCCGCCGATCAGCGTGTTCACGCCGCCGTTGCCGACAAGGCTGTTGTTGGCGGCGTTGCCCGTTGCGTCGGCGTTCGCGGTGCCGGTCAGGATGATGTTCTCGATATCCGGCAGCAGCGTCAGCGTATAGGTCGCGCTCGAGCGGACGGTGTCTTCGCCTTCCGCCGCAAGCTCGGTCACAACATCGCCCACATCGTCGACGATATAGGTATCGTCGCCCAGACCGCCGGTCATGGTATCGGCGGCCGTGCTGCCGTCCAGCGTGTTGTTGCCGGTGTTGCCGGTGATGGTATTGGCCAGCGTATTGCCCGTGCCGTTGATGTTGGCGACGCCGGTCAGGGTCAGGATTTCGACGAAGTTGTTCGCCGCCGTTGCGGAGGTGAGCGAGAAGGTCGCGCTGCTCTGCACCGTATCGGTGCCCTGCCCCGCCAGTTCGGTCACGATATCGGTCGAGCTGTCGACGACAAAGAGGTCATCGCCCAAGCCGCCGGCCATCGTGTCATTGCCAAGCCCGCCGGTCAGCGTATCGGCGCCGCCGAGGCCCGAGAGGATGTTGTTGCTGGCGTTGCCGGTGATGACGTTGGCGCTGTTGTCGCCCGTGCCGGAAATCGCCACGCCCAGCAGGGTCAGGTTCTCGATGCCCATGCCGTTCGTCAGCAGGTTGAAGTTCGCGCTGGTCTGCAGCGTATCGCTGCCGCCCGCGTCGATCACCACGTCGCCGACGTTGTCGACGGTGAAGGAATCGTCGCCGAGGCCGCCGTCCATCGTGTCGGCGCCCGCGCCGCCGTCCAGCGTATCCGCGCCGAGGCCGCCGGTCAGCGTGTTGACGGCGCTGTTGCCGGTGATGACGTTGTCGGAGCCGTTACCCGTGCCGTTGATGGCATTGGTGCCAAGCAACGTCAGGTTTTCGACCTCCGCGCCCAGCACGAAGGTCGAGCCCGCGACGGAAGTGGTGAAGAACACGCTATCCGTGCCCTCGGCCGCGTTTTCGGTGAGCGAGTCGAACTGGTCGACATAGTAGACGTCGTCGCCCGCGCCGCCGATCAGGATGTTGGCCGCGGTATTGCCGATGATGGTGTTGTTTTCCGTGTTGCCCGTGCCGTCGATAGCGGCAACGCCGGTCAGCGTCAGGTTTTCGACGTTGGCGGTCAGCGTATAGGTGACGCCCGACAGCACGGTGTCCGTGCCCTCGAAGATGACTTCGGTCACGACGTCGCCGACGTTGTCGACCACGTAAGTGTCGTTGCCCGCGCCGCCCAGCATGGTGTCCGCACCAACCACGCCGTCGAGCGTGTTGCTGCCGTCGTTGCCGATGATGGTGTTGTCGCCAGCCTCGCCGGTGCCGTTGATATTGGCCGCGCCCGTGAGGACGAGGTTTTCAAGGCCCGCCGCGAGCGTGTAAGTCGCGCTGGTCTCGACGGTGTCGATGCCGCTTGAATCCGCGACGGTGTCGCCGCCGTCGATGATGTAATAATCGTCGCCGTCGCCGCCGTCGAGCGTGTCGCCGCCGCCGCCGCCGTCAAGCGTATTGGCCTGGGCGTTGCCGGTGATGACGTTGCCAAGGCTGTTGCCCGTACCGTCGATCGCGTTGGTGCCTGTCAGCGTCAGGTTTTCGACGTTGGCGGTCAGCGTGTAGGAAATACCGGAAAGCACTGTGTCGCTGCTAAGCGCGGCGGAGGTTTCGATGACAATATCGCCGATCTGGTCGATGACGAAGGTGTCGTTGCCGAGCCCGCCGATCATCGTGTCGTCGCCGACGGCGCCGTCGAGCGTGTTGTCGCCGCTATTGCCGGTAATGGTGTTGTCGAAGGCGTTACCCGTGCCGTCGATATTGGCCGTGCCGGCCAGGATGAGATTTTCGACGAAGGTCGTGAGCGCGTAATCGATCGTGGAGCTGACGGTATCGGTGCCCTGGTTCAGGATCTCGTCGACGAAATCGGCCACGGCATCGACGAAGAAAAGATCGTCGCCGTCGCCGCCGACCATCGTATCGTCGCCGCCCCTGCCGTCGATCGTGTTGTCTAACAGGTTGCCGAGGATGATGTTGTTTACGGCGTTGCCGGTCCCGCTGACCGACGAACCGATCATGGTGAGGTTTTCGATCTCCTGCCCGACCATCGCGGCGGCCGAAAGGGAGAAGGAGGTGAAGATGACAACTTCGTCGGTGCCCTCGCCCACGGATTCGAGAACCACATCGCCGGCGTTGTAGACGATAAAGGTATCGTCGCCGGCGCCGCCGATCATGCGGTCGGTGAGCAGGCCGGTGTTCAGCCCGCCCGAAAGGATATCGTCGCCGTTGCCGCCTGTCAGCGTATTGCGGCCGCTGTTACCGAGGATCGCGTTGCCGCCACCAGCCGAAAATGCCGTGCCGTTAATATTGGCCGTGCCCGTCAGCACAAGGTTTTCGACGTTGGCATAGCGCGCAAGGTTGTTCAGGTTGATTGTGACCGAGGCGCGGATGGTGTCGGAGCCGTCGGGAGCCAGTTCCTGAATCGTATCGCCGGCGTTGTCGACGATGTAGGTGTCGTCGCCGTCCCTGCCGGTCATCGTGTCAGCACCGCCGCCGCCGTCCAGCGTGTCGATCTCGTCGCCGACGAGGATGCCGTTGGCGATGCCGCCATCGAGGAAGTTCGAGGCCGAGTTGCCGACCAGCGTATTCGCCTGCCCGTTGCCGATCGCGTCGATGGCGAGCGTGCCCGCAAGACTGACAACCTCGATATCGCCGTTCAGCTGCAGGGCGTTGACGCCGCTGCCGTCGAGGAAGTAGTCGACGCGCGAAATGATCGTGACGGTTTCGGTATCGGGCGAGACAGAGACGTTCTGGACGATGTCGAAATCGTTATCGACGTAGAAAGTGTCGTTACCACCGCCGCCGCCGTTCATCGTATCGGCGGCCGCGCCGCCGTCGATGATGTTGTCGCCGGTGTTGCCGGTAATAACGTTGACGATGGCGTTTCCGGTACCGTTCAGGGCCGAGGTCAGGAGCGTCAGGTTCTCGACGTTGGTCGAGAGCGTATAGGAAACTTCCGACGTAACGCTATCGATGCCGCCGAGGGCAGAATCCTCCTGAACCTGGTCGCCGACGTTGTTGACGTAGTAGGTGTCGTCGCCATTGCGCCCGCGCAGGATATCGATGCCGTTGTAACTGCCGGTGAGGGTGCCGTAGTCGAAGTCGAAGGCATCGTTGCCGTTTCCGCCTTCGAGGTAGTCGTTGCCATCCATGCCGTTGATGTTGTTCGTGGCTGCGCCGCCAACAACGATAACGTTATCTCCGGAATCGCCGACGATATTAGCCATGAACTAGCCTCCAAAAAGGATCATCAATTTCAGATCACGATTTTAAAGGTATAGCAGCAGTATTAACAAAGCTTTATTTCTTGAACTTATGGCAAGGCTGCGCGGGCTAGAGGCCCAGTTTCTCTTTCATGCCATAATACCATGCGCCGAGGATGGTGAGGGGCACGCGGAAGGCGCGGCCGCCGGGGAAAGGGTAGTTCCTCATGTTCGCGAATATGTCATAACGCGACGTTTGCGCGTTGATCGCCTCTGCCGTGAGCCTGCCGAGCAGGTGGCAGGTGGTGACGCCGTGGCCGGAATCGCCGTGGATGAAGTAGGTATTCGGATCAAGGCGGCCGATATGCGGCATGCGGGTGAGCGTCAGCGCGAAATTGCCGCTCCAGGCGAAATCGATTTTCTTGCCCTTCAGGTAGGGGAAAGTTTTCACCATGTGGGGTTCGAGCCTGCGGATGATATCTGTCGGCTCCGCGCCCGTATAGACCACGCCTCCGCCGAACAGCAGGCGTTTGTCGCCGGTGATGCGGTAATAGTCGAGCAGGTAATTGCAATCCTCGAGGCAGAAATCGGACGGCATCATTTTATCTGTCAGTTCCTTGCCCAGCACTTCGGTCGTGATGATCTGGGAGGATACCGACATGAAGCGCGACGGTAGCTCCGGTACCGTATTGCCGATGTATGCGTTACCGCAGATGACCAGCGTATTGCAGGTGACTTTGCCATTTTCCGTGAAGGCGACGGGCTTCGCGCCTTTCTCGATATGCGTGACGCGCGAATGCTCGTACACCTTGCCGCCCAGCGATTCCAAGGCCGTTACCTGCCCCAGCACAAGGTTCATGGAATGGATATGCCCGCCCTTGCGGTCGAGCAGGCCGCCGATATAAAGCGGCGTATCAGATACTTCGCGCACTTTTTTGTCGTCGTAGATTTCGGTGTCGCTGTGCCCTGCCGATGCCCAGACCTCTTGTCTGCGGCGCAGGAATTTCATCTGCGCGTCGGTGAAGGCCGCGAAGAAGGAACCGGTTTTGTGGTCGCACTTGATATTATATTTCTGGATTCGTTCGCGGATGATATCGCCGCCCTCGAAGCTCATGTCGAGCAGCGCCTTGGCCGTCAGATCGCCGTAGCGGCCCTTGATGGTATCGTAATCGCGGCTATAGCCGTTGATGATCTGCCCGCCGTTGCGGCCCGAGGCGCCGAAGGCGATTTTCACGGCCTCCAGCACGACAACCTTATGCCCTTTTTCGGCCAGATGCAGCGCGGTGGAAATGCCCGAAAAACCTGCGCCAATCACGCAGATATCGGCAGTGATATCGCCCCGCAGCGCGGGGCGTTCGGGCTGCGGATTTGCGGTGGCGGCGTAGTAGGAACCGGTATGCGTTTGCAAGATCAGATATCCCTCAGGTAAGCGTCGTATTCAAGGCTCGACACCTGCCGCTCCATCTGTTCCTTTTCCTGCCGCTTGCAGGCGAGGTAGAGCTTTTTGTAAGCCTTGCCGAAATATTTGTCGGTGAATTTGGATTTCTCGAAGATATCGAGCGCATCCTGCCAGTTCGTGGGCAGGCGTTTCGCGCCGCTGTCGTAGACATTGCCCTTGAAGGCCTTCATCGGCTCGATTTTATTAACGATGCCGTCATAGGCGCCCGCCAGCATCGCGGCCAGCATCAGGTAGGGGTTGGTATCGGCCCCCGGCACACGGTGTTCGATGCGCGTATTGGCGATATCGCTTTCCGGCACGCGGATCGCGGCGCTGCGGTTGTCGTAGCCCCATGAAACGGTGGTGGGCGCATGGCTGCCGGCGGCGAAGCGGCGGTAGGAATTGTAATTCGGCGCGAAAATCGCCGTGCAGTCGGGCATGGATTTCAAGATGCCGCCGATGGCGTGGCGCAGCGCGGGGCTGCCCTTTGCGTCCTTGCCGGCGAAGATATTCTTGCCGTCCTTGTCGAGGATGCTGAAATGCACGTGCATGCCGTTGCCCGAACGGTCGCCCCAGGGCTTCGCCATAAAAGTCGCATCCATGCCGTTGAAGCGTGCCACGCCGCGCACCGCGCGTTTCAGCAGCACCGCGTAATCGGCGGCGGCCAAGGCGTCGGCCACGTGGTAAAGGTTGATTTCATGCTGGCCGGGGCCGTTTTCGGATATCGTCGTATCGGCGGGGATGCCCTGCTCCGCGCAGACGCGCGGGATTTGTTCCAGCACCACGCCGTAATCCTGCAGCTCCGACACGCTGAACATGTGGGAATGCGCGGCGCGCTTGCCGGTGCGGGGGTTGAGCGGCGGCTGCGGCGTGCCTTTTTCGTCGGGCTTGTTGTCGATCAGGTAAAATTCGATTTCGGCGGCGACGACGGGCGTCAGGCCTTTTTTGGCGAAAAGGTCTAAAATCTTTTTCAGCACATGGCGCGGATCGCCGAAGAAGGGCGAACCGTCGCTTTCCTGCATCGTCATCAATACCTGTGCGGCGCCCTTTTGCCAGGGAACGGCCTGCAGCGTGCCTTCGGCCGGGAAGCAGACGCCGTCGCTGTCGCCTGTCTCGGCCACCAGACCTGCGGGCAGAACGTCCTGCCCGAAAATATCCATGGCGAAGATGGAGCGCGGCATGCGCAGGCCCGCTTTAAAGAGCTTGTCGCTGTTCTCGCGCGGGATTTTCTTGCCGCAGAGCACGCCGTTGATATCGACGATAAAGGCCTCGAGCGCCTCGATCTGCGGGTTCTCTGCGAAAAATGCCTGCGGCTTGGCCATAGCGGTCCCCTTTACCAAAAAATACCCCCGACCATGCCACGCCAGCCCCTGCGGCGGCAAGGTGCAGGAGTAAAAAGGTTGATTTTAAACGATAAATTTCGGGCCCCGCGGCGGTTTACCGCAATTCCGCGCTTGAAAAGCCCGCGGTTTTCCCTTATGTTGCCCACCTAGCGCCGACGTAGCTCAGTGGTAGAGCATCCGCTTCGTAAGCGGGAGGTCGCGGGTTCAAATCCCATCGTCGGCACCATTTTTCCCCACAGTCCCATGCACCCATTATTCACCCCACCGGCAGGCTACCCGCGCATCCGGATCGTCGACAGTTTCGACGCGCTGGTGACGGCGCAGCTGGGGCCTGTGGTGAACGCCGTGTGCTGGCCGCGCGCGCTTGATGGCGATTTTGGCGCGGTGGCGCAATGTTTAGCAGCCGAAGAAGACATCGTGTCGCTGGATGAAGCGGCCTTGCTGTCGCTGCGCCCGCAACTGGGCGCAGCAGGATGGCAGGCGGCGGAAGTCATGATCGCGGATCTGCAGCGCATGGCCGCGCTGGGGCTGCAGCCGAGCCTTGAATGTGTGCCGCGCTATGCCCGCGACGAGGGCGCGATACTGCCCACCGATGTCTATTCATTCCACGCCGACCGCGCGACGGTGCAGGCGGATACATACCTTTGCAGCTATAACGAGGCTGCGAGCGAAGGACTTCGCAACGAAGATGCCATCCGCCGCGTCGATATGCCGGAGATGCGCGCAAAATTACTGGCCGAATGTGCGGAAGCCGATTTCGACGCGTTCCTGAAGGCGCATTGCTACGACCTGCATTATGCCCCGCGCACGGGCGCGCTGCCCTTTTCCTTCGGCATCGGCAATCTGTGGCGCCTTGCCATCGAATATCCGGGCTGCCCCGTGCCGCCCTGCATCCACCGCGCGCCCGAAACGGTGCCGGGCCGCCCGCCACGGTTGTTGTTGATCAGCTGACGCTTTGCTATGCTGGGCGCGCGTTATTTTTGCGGAAGTGATCGAGCATATGACCGATATCCGGCAGGCGGCGGCGCTGCATCAGGGCGGAAAACTGGCGGAGGCGGAAGCGGCTTACCTGTCGATCCTGAAGGCCGACCCGCGCCATTTCGACGCCAATCACCTGCTCGGCGTCGTCTATGTGCAGCGCGGCCAGCATGAAATGGGCGCGACGCAGATCAGGTGCGCGCTGAACATCAATCCCGCCAGCGCCCCCGCGCTCAGCAACCTCGGCAACGCGCTCAGCGGCATGAAGCAGCCGGCGGAAGCGCTTATCAGTTACGACCGCGCGCTGGCACTTGACCCGCGCCTTGCCGATGCCCATTTCAACCGCGGCAACGCGCTGAAGGATCTGGGGCGCAAGGACGAAGCCGTCGACAGCTACGCCCGCGCCATCGCCCTGTCCCCTGCCCGCGCCGATTTCATCATGATGCGCGTGCGCACATTGACGACGATGGGACGGCGCGAGGAAGCGCTCGAAGGCCTCATGGCGGCGGCGAAGCTGAAACCGAACGACGCCGATACCGCCGTCATGCAGGGCAACCTGCTGATCGACCTGGGCCGCGCGGGCGACGCGCTCGCCGCCTATGACCGCGCGCTGGCGCTGAAACCCGATTACGCCGAGGTGATGCTCAACCGCGGCAATGCCCTGCGCGCGCTGGGGCGGAACGATGACGCCTTGCAGAGCTATACCCGCGCGCTGGCCCTGAAACCCGATTTCGCCGACGCCTGCATCAACAAGGCGCAATTGCTGCTGAGCCTCGGCAAGGCGGCGGAGGCCGAAGCGGATTTCCGGCAGGCGATCACGCTTGACCCCGCCCGCAGCGTCGCGCTGCACGGCTATGCCAATATCCATTACGGGCGCGGCGAGGTGAAGGAAGCCCTCGCCCTCTATAAACGCGCGTCGGAGGCCGACCCTGCCGCGCATGGCGCGCTCTATATGCTGGCCGATTGTTATTTCCAGCAGGGCGATCTTACCAGCGCCTTTCATTATCTTATCCGCGCCATCGCCGCGGCGCCGGAGGAGACGAAATACAAGGAAAACTTTATCATCTATGCCGAGGGGGCGAACCCGTCGGCGTTCGATCCTGCGCTGGCGGGCACGCTGCTGCAATGCCTTGAAACGCCGGGGCTGGATTGTTCGCGGGCCTCCGCCCTGTGGCACAACCTGCTGGTGCTTGACCCCGCGTTCCGCGCCGACCTGCCCGCCCCTTTCTTCCTGCGCGGACTTGAAAAGATTTGCGTCTACAACCTTGAGTTCGAAACCGCGCTGACCCGCCTGCGCCGCGCGCTGCTGCTGGAGCCGCAGAATTTCAAGCCCGACGCGCGCCTGCAGCTCGCGGCGGCCTTGGCGCAATACTGCTTCAACACCGAATATATTTTCGACGTGACGGCGGAGGAAACCGCCGCGCTGGCGGCCCTCAAGGATGAAACCGCCGTCACTATCGCGGTGCGCGCCTGCTATGCGCAGCTCCCGCCGGCAACGGCGCAAAAAGACCCTGCCCTTGCGGGAATTATCCGCACACAGGTGGAGGAGCCGAAGGCCATCGCCGCGCTCCGCGCCACTATCCCGGCGCTCACCCCCATATCGGCGGGCGTGTCGGCGGCGGTGCGCGGCCAGTACGAGGAATCGCCTTATCCGAAATGGAAATCGGTGCCCAAGCATTTGCGCCTCGACCCCGTCGCCGACGCGCTGACGAAGCCCGGCACAAAAATCCTGATCGCCGGTTGCGGCACGGGGCAGGAGGCGGCAGAGATGGCGACGGCCCTGCCGCAGGCCAGCGTTCTTGCGGTTGACCTTAGCCTGTCCAGCCTTTCCTACGCCAAATACACCACGCAGAAAGCGGGCATCGGGAATATCGCCTTTAAACATGCCGATATCCTGCAACTGGGTGGCATCCCCGATCGCTTTGACGGCATCGGCTCGGGCGGGGTGCTCCACCACCTTGAAAATCCGCTGCAGGGCTGGCGCATTATCACCGGCCTGCTGAAAGACGGTGGCCTGATGCGTATCGCGCTTTACAGCACGGCCGCGCGAAAGCATATCACGCTGGCGCGGGAGGCGGCGCGGAAAGGCGGTTTCGCGCCCACGCCCGAGGGCATGCGCGCCTTCCGCCGTGAATCGAAAAAACTGCTGCCGCCGGAAACCTTTGCCGCGCTGTCGGGAGCCAGCGATTATTTTTATATGCCCATGTACCGGGACATGCTGTTCCATGTGCAGGAACATTGTTTCGACCTGCCGCAGATTGAAACCGCGCTGGCGGGGCTGGGGCTGGAATTCGTCAAGCTGCTGCCGCCGCCGCAAGCCGTCACGCATTACAAGACGATGTTCGGCGATGATCCGATGCAGGGCAGCCTGCAAAACTGGCACAGGGTGGAGCAGAAATATCCCGACACCTTTATCGCCATGTACCAGTTCTGGTGCCGGAAATCAGCGCGTCAGGTATAGCAGCGCACCCAATATAATCGTCAGCACAGGGCCAACCATCTGGTGCAGCGCCGTCAGCGCCTCGGCAAGGCGGCGGTCGTAATAACCGGCCACTTCGCGCAAGGGGCCGGAGAAATTGCCCGTCGTCTCCCCCGCCTTCAGCATCGACAGCGCGTGTTTTTCCATCCGCCCGCCCTGGAAGGACTGGAACAGCGACTGCCCCGCCGCGACTTTATCCGCCACGCCCTCCAGCCAGCCGCGGATGGAAAGATTGGGCGCGGATTGCGCGGCCACCGGCAAGGCCTGCCTGAGCGGCACGCCCGCGTCGAACAGCGTCGCAAGGCTTTCGGCAAAGCAGGAGAAACTGTACTGCGCCGCGAATTTTCCGATCACAGGAATGGCGAGGATGATGCGGTCGGTGGCCGATTTGACGACCGGCATAAAATAGCGCGACAGTTTCAGCGCCGCCCAGAAACAGAAAAGACAGCCCGCCAGCAAGGGCATATTCGTGTCATGCCGCCACGCGGCGAGGCCAAGGATGATGACGCCCGATATTTTCGGGTAGAGCAGCGCGCGCTTCATCAGCGATCGCTGTTCTTCATTCCGTTTCAGGTAATCGCGCGCCCTGCCCAGCACCTGGCCCATTTTGCCCGTGCGTTCCCCCAGCGCGACAAGGCGCACCAGCGTCACATCGAAGACATGCGGGTAAAAACCCATCGCTTCGGACAGCGTGCGGCCGGATTTTATTTCCTCGATCATCAGAGGCAGGGATTTCTTAAGCGCGCGGTCTTCGGCATCGTCGCAGGCGGCCTGCAGCGACTGCCGCAGCGGCACGCCCGCTTTCTCCAGTTGTTCGAGATGCAGGAACAGCCCGATGAGCGCGCGGGCCGGCACCTACTCGACGTGCACGCCGAAGGGCAGCAGCACGTCCTTGCCGCCGGTCTTCAGCTGGATGAAGATCTTGTAGAAGCCCTTCTTCATCGGCTTGAAGCTGAAGCTGAGCGGCGCTGCGCCGCGGTCGGTTTCGGCGGCGGGCGCTGCGCCGCGCGGGTGCGCGTGCTGCATCGAGGTCATGTCTTCATAGATGGCGAAGGCATGGCCGTAAGCGCCCATCACAGGCTCCAGCGCGCCAAAGGGCTTTCCTTCGCTGTCGGTGATGAGCAGGTCGACGTCCAGCGGCTGGCCGACCTTGGCGGGGAGCGTGTCGAGCTTGATGGTGGCGGTGTTGCCGTCAAACGTGGCTTTGTCCGTCGCCGCTTTCACGACGCAGTTTTCCTTGCAGGGCTCGGCGCCGCGCAGCGGCATGGTCAGCAGCTGCGGCGCATCGGTGCCGCGTTTCACGTCGGCCCAGAGCATATAGTTGTTCGATGTCGAAGGCCTGAAGCTGACGTCGAAACCGCCGTCCTTGTTCGACACGGGGTGCAGGTGCTGGAAATCGCGCAGCGACTGGTCGACCAGCGTCAGGTGGATTTTTTTCGTGTGGCGCAGGGTCAGCTTGTCTTCGGTGAGAACCTCGCTGCCGTTTTTCAGCGTCAGGGAGAAATTGGTCTGCTTGCCTTTTTCAATGCGCGGCGACGGCTTGATCGAGCGCGCATAGGTGGCGGGGGCATAGGTTTCTTCCGCGTGCGCATGCGGCGCGGGAACGGAGGCGCCCAGATCGCCGGGGCTGCCCGGTTTTTCGGTGCGCGATTCACTGGGCGGCTCGTCGGGCTCGCCGGGGTTGTCCGACGGCAGCGGCGCCAGCGCGGATGAGTGCGCTTCATTCGCAGCGGGTGCTGCGGCTTTATCTTCGGCAGGCGCGGTAATTTTATCTGCGGCCTGTTGCGACGACCAGACAGGCGATGACAGCAACGCGAGGACGGCGATCACCGGAACGGCGAGAATCAATGAACGTGAAAACATTTGCGAGATACCCCTGAAATAACTCCTGCCAAAGTATGCCACAAAACGTTAGATATTAATAACGTCAGCGCAAGCGTTTTATGGATAATTTTCAATAATTTTATTCCCGATTTATATCAAGCCGGTACAAATTGGCGCGGGAAAAGGCGTCTGGAGCGGCTGGACAAGGGCTTTTACCCCCCTATATCCTTCCTCAAGCGCACGGGATCATCCCGACGCCGCATATCATTTTGAAAGGAAGATGCCATGCAAAAGCAAGAAAACCACACGACCCAGAAGCCCACGGGCTCATGCTCCACCGAACAGAAAAAGCCTGCCGGCTCTTGCGGCACGGAAATGAAAAAAGACGAAAAAGCCGGTTCCTGCTCCAGCAGCGACAAAGGCAAGTCGGGCTCTTGCGGCGGCTGATTTCTTTACAGCTTTCGCGAAGTCAAGGAAGCCGGGGGTTCCCCGGCTTCTTTTTTTGTTCGTGATTTCAATGGTGTCTTGGGGCGTTTTTTAGGCGGGAACCTTCGCGCGGGGTTCCTTGTTTGTGCTTTCGACACCACTACCCCAACAATTCGAGGCCGTTAAACGGCCACAGGAGGACACCATGGACACCATTTCCCGTGATGAAGTGAAAGGCCTGATCGACGCCGGTGAAAAAGTCGCCATTATCGACACGCTGCCGCGCGCCGAATACGAGGAGGGCCATATTCCGGGCGCCCTCTCGATGCCGCTGCAGGAACTGCGCAAGCTCGCGCCGAAAATACTGCGCGACAAGGACCAGCAGATCATCACTTACTGCGGCAGCTCGGACTGCCCGCTCTCGACCCGCGCGGCCGAAGAACTTGAAGCGCTCGGCTATATGAATGTCACCGAATACATCGGCGGCAAGGCCGACTGGGAAGCCGGCGGCTATGACCTTGAAGAAGGCGAGCAAGACCTCGACGTCGATTTCGACGATGAGGATGACGACGAGGAAGAAGACAGCCTCGAAAGTCTCGCCGCCCGCTACCGCGAGGACGAAGCGGAAGACGGCGACGAAGCCGACGACCGCTAGGCGCTGTTGATATTTCCCCCGAAGGAGCCGGATGAGAACCCCATCCGGCTCCTTTTCTATTGGAAAACAGCGCTTTATGGCCCCCTTGAGATTAGCTTCGGGGCGGCGTACCATGGTTGCCATATGAAAAAAGAAAGAAACCGGGAGCCGATTGGCGGCGCCCCTTTATTGAAAGGCAATACCATGACCACGCAGCAACTCACCCAAGCCCTCCTCTTCGCCGCGAAAAAGCACACCGACCAGCGCCGCAAGGGCGAACGCGCCGAACCCTATGTCAACCACCTGATCGAAGTCGTCGACCTGCTGGCGCGACACACCGACGGCACAAATTACGATTTGCTGGCCGCGGGCGCGCTGCACGACACGATCGAGGACACCGGCACGAAATACGAAGAGCTGAAAAAAGAATTCGGCGAGAACGTGGCAGACATTGTCAAAGAATGCACCGACGACAAGAGCCTGCCGAAAGCGGAGCGCAAACGCCTGCAGGCCGAAAACGCCGCGCATAAATCCGACAACGCGAAAATGGTGAAGATGGCGGATAAAATTTCCAACCTGAATTCCATCCTCTCCTCGCCGCCGCCCGACTGGGATACGGCGCGCAAGCAGGAATATTTCAACTGGGCGAAAAAAGTCGTCGACAACTGCCGCGGCGTGAACGCAGGGCTGGAGGGCGAGTTTGACCGCACCTACCAGAAGGGCGTCACGGCTTTCGGGATGGGGAAATAATCAGCTTTTGCCCTTGGGCATGGCCAGCATCGGCTTGGTCGCCGCAGGCTTCAATTGCTCCTGCGTGCTCGCCTTGACGAAGGCGATATCATCGCGGTCCTGCGGCGTCAGCTTCGCCTTGCGCGCGGCGTTGACAGCCTCGTAATCGATGACCGAAACCGAGCCGATAAAGGCGTCCTGCGTCGCGATCATCATCTGCGGGTACATTTCGTTCGCGCCGCTGGTCTTGTCGTATTGCGCGCGGTATTCCTTCTGCAGCTCGCCATTGGCCAGCGCCAGCGTCACGGGCGTGACCTTGCCGCCCATGCGCATCGCTTTTTCCTCAAGCGCCTTGTGCGGATCGAAGCCCTTGGGCAGAACGCTCGGGTTCGGCTGTTCGAACAGGCGCGACAGCAGCTTGCTGGTAAACCCGGGCGTGCTCCAGGCCTCTTTCATCTCCAGCCAGCGGTACCCCATGGCGGATGACGCATTCGCGTCGGTCAGCACATAGCTGAGCGCCAGCACTTCTTTCTGGCTCATCTTCTTGATGCTCTCGACGCCGGAGCTGTTGACCATCTGCTTCAGCGCCTTGAGGCCCTCGACCGTATGGTGGCTGGCGTCGGTCTGCTTTTCGCGCCACTCGATGATGCTGTCGATGATGGCGGGGCTGGAGCCGCGGCGCACCATTTCAAGCGCCGCGCCGACGTCGGCGAACATCTCGCGTTTTTGCGGCGCGTTCTTGCTTGTGTCGGCATTGTAGACGTCGTTCATGCAATGGAAGAATTCGTGGTAGTTGACGTAGGTGGAAATCTCGCCCGCCGTCATGCCCTTCAGGTCGACGCCGGTATTGCCGAAATGGCTGAGCGGCACGATGACGCAGGCATTGCCCGACCAGTTGGCGCTGGGGTTTGTGACGGCCGAATTGTGGCCCTTGGTGCGCTTGTCCTGCACCGAAAGCGCGGCATCAGTCATGAAGATCGAACCGGCGCTGGGCATGACGCCGTTCAGCAGCATCGCCGAGCCGAGATATTCGCGGGTGTCGATACCCATGGCTTTCGCGCCCGCGTATTCGGAAGGGTCG
This sequence comes from Alphaproteobacteria bacterium, assembly GCA_041287865.1. Classification (GTDB taxonomy): domain Bacteria; phylum Pseudomonadota; class Alphaproteobacteria; order Micavibrionales; family UBA2020; genus JAPWJZ01. The sequence goes on from JBGGMV010000008.1 coordinate 40,435, forward strand.
ATGAACAGCACCTTGCGCGGCTTGCCGCGGTCGAGGTCGTTCAGCAGCGGCAGGAACTGCTTGTGGATGCGGTCGAATTCGTCGTCATAGGCCGATTTCGAGAACATCAGCACGCCCATCAGGCGGTATTTCGCGGCGGGATCGGGCGCGGGCGGCACGACGGCGGCCGATACGTCGGCGATTTCCTGCAGGATGCGCTTGCGTTCTTCGGGCGAAACGGGTTTCTGCGGCTTGCCGCCCTTGGCGTTGAATGATTTTGTGATGCCCTCGTCCATGTGTATTCCTTATGGTTGAGGGCCGAAGGCGACGCGCGTTTTCGGGGCTTCCGGCTCCGCCGCGCTGATGGCCGGCGCTGTCGCCGGCTGACGCAGATCCTCGAGCGAGCGTTCCTCGTCCTCGATGCGCACGCCGCGCTGCAGGTTCACCTCGACGAAATCGATGGTTTTCATGTCGGAGACGAAGCTTTGCTGCAGCTTGTCAAGCTTGGCGCGCACGAGGCCGTCGTCGATGCCGTCCTGGCGGTACTCGTCCTGCAATGCGCGGTAGGCCTTGATGAGCGTGACGGGCGTGATCTTGCCGCTGTCCTCGAAAGCCCTGTCCTGCAGCGTTTTAGAGGCGTCGAAGTCGTTGATCGCCAGCGCGATGCGTTCCTCGTCCTCCGTCAGCTCGTCACCCGGCGGGATGGTGATCTTTGCTTTATCGCGCGCCTCGGCGGCGTCCGACAACTGGCGGTACTGGATGCCCTTGGCGACTTCGGGATCGGTTTGCGCCTCGATCTCGTAGGCGGTTTTCCGGTCGGGGCTCTTGTCGTCGTATTTTATGGCGACCTCGACTGCCTTGCCTGTCAGCGCATGCTGGTCGACGGTATCGTAGTAAAGCTTCGCCGCATCGGCGGCGGAGAGCTTGCGGAAATTGTCGACGCCCATTTCGTCGATCTTCGCGGCGACGGCGCGGATGACGGGGGCGGTGAAATGCTCGAAGTCGTTCGGGTTCCCGCGCCACTGGGCCAGCTGTTCCAGAATTTTCGGGTCCGCACCGGCGCGGATCATGTCGCCGGTGGCGCCGATATCGGCAATCGCCTCCTTGCGCACGCCCATGGCGAAGACTTCGCAGGCCTCGGGGCTGTCCTTGATCTTGGCATAATTGCCGCTGTTGGCGAGGTCGACCGCCGCCTGGCTGAAGCCGTTGGTGGCGTATTTACGGTCGAGGCAATGCCAGCCTTCGTGCCGGTTGGCGAGGTCGACCTGCTGCGTGCGGCTGAGCGGCGCGATATCGAAGAGGAAAGCATGGTCCGACGTCGGCACCACCAGGCAGGCGTCGACGGTGACGCGGCTGGCGTTCGATGCCGCCGCAGGCGACGGGCTGTTGACGGTAGTGCCGAAACGCGAGGTCACGGGGTTGTTCATATGGCTGATCATTTGCCCCTTGAGCCCGTTCGGCAGCGTCACCTGCTGCGCGCCCAGCATCTGCGTCAGCGTTTCCGCCGCGCTCATGCCCAGCGCGATGCCGGTATTGAATGTGTTGGGATCGATTACCACGACGCGGTTGTTATAGGCGGGATCCTGCTGCAGGTAGCGGTTGAGGTCACGCTGGAAGCCCGACAGGGTGTTGGAATAGCCGCCCTGCGACAGCCCGGCCACTGTCAGGAAATCCGCGCGGGCGTCACCCAGCAACCTTTGGCGGATCTCTTCGCGGCGAAGGATTTCTTCGACTTCCGCCCCGTCGTCCTCGGCAAGCGCGGTTGCGGTGGGAAGCGCCTGCGCCAGCGCCGCCTGCTGCGCCTCGGGCGTCTGCGCCGCCGCTTCGGCCATGCCTTGCATCATGCTGGCGTTCGGCGTGACAGCGCCTAAAAACCTGCCCTGCCCCGGCCTGCCATGATGCGGATGATCGTGCGGCGCCATTTAATGCCCTGAAAATAAAGAAAAAGCTCCCTCATATATTATATCAGAGGCGTTAACAAATTGTGTATTATGTCATCTAATGGCGCTTAAATAACTGGAATATATAGAGATTAAGCGCCGCCGCGGAAGGGATTCCAGCCGCTGCGGCTGGGGGCGGGCTTTTCGCCCAGGGCTTCGGCAAGACCCGGCTCTTTCTTCACGATATCGACGCCGCGGCTGCGGTTGGCCTCGACGTAGTCGATCTCCTGCACGTTGTCGACGAAGGCCGCCTGCAGCTTGTTCATCTGCTCCTTATAGAGCGCGTTGGCGGGCTCGCGTTCCATCTTGCGGCGCAGGTCGTCCTGCAGGTCGCCATAGGCGTCGACCAATGTCGCGGGCGTGATCTTGCCGTCTTTTTTGAACGCGCGGTCGACCAGCGCGCCCAGCGCGTCGTATTTTTCCACCTGCTCGGCCATGCGCGTCTGCGCCGCCGTCAGCTCGGAAGGCTTCTTGATACCGTCCGCGTCGGCGATCGAGGGTTCCGGATAGTCGCGCATGAAGGCCAGCGCGGGCTCGAATTCGGGGTATTGCTTGCGGGCTTCCGGCGTGGCGGCGTCGCGCCTTGCGGCAGCGCGATCGTCGGCGTCGGCCGCGCCATAGGCGATGACCATTTCGGCCATGCCCATCGACAGCGTCTTGTACTGCGTCACGTTTTCGTAGAGCGCCTGCACATGCGCCTCGTCCAGCTTGTTGAACTTGGCGACGCCCATTTCCTGTATCTGCCGCTTCAGCTCTTTCAGCGCGCCGACCGACATGGTGGAAATATCGTCGCCCTTCTCGCTGCGCAGCTCGACCAGACGGTCGATCACCGCCGTGGGGTTGCCGCCCTTCCTGATCATGTCGCCGGCGGCCGCGACGTCGCCGTAGGTTTCCATGCGGTGCTCGGCCACCAGCGCGGCCAGCTGTTCGGGCTTGTCCAGGCTTTTCTCCGCGCCATCTTCCTTCGCCTTGACCAGCGCGGCCTTCGCTTCTTCGGGCAGCTGCGTGAATTTGCCGGGCGCTTCCAGACGCGCGTCGCGCAGCCGGTTGAATTCAATATTTTCCTGATAGGAATAGGTGGGCACAAGCACGTTAGGATAGGCCTTGATGAAATCGAGCGCGACCTTCAGGTCTTTGTACTCGGCAGGCGCGTCCGGCCTTGCCAGCTCGCGTTCGGCCTTGCGCTGGTCGGCGACGGGAAGCTCGGCGTATTCCAGCACGGACTTCACCATCGCGGGCGTCATGGTATTGGCGTCCACCGTCTGCTGGTAGAATTTTTCCGCCTGTTCGTCCGTCATCTTGCGGAAGTTGTCGAGGCCCAGCACCTTGATGCGTTCGCGCAAGGCCAGCAGCGCGGGCGCCGTCGCTTCGTCGAGGTGCGAAATTTTGGCGGTGTTGTATGCCAGGAGACCGTTGACAATGCGGTCAGGGTCGCTGCCCTTGCGGATCAGGTCGCCGGCAGCGCCCACGTCGGCATAGGCCTGCTTGCCGTTCAGCAGCGACACGGCCTTTTGCCGCTCGGCGTCGTCCTTGATGGCGGAAAAATCATCGACGTTGAAATCCTTCATCTTGGCTTCGTCGAGCCCGTCGATGTTGTATTTCGAGGGCGCATCGGCGCGGTCCTCCCTTAAGCGCGAGAAATCGGCGTTCTGCGTATAGGTAAAACCGGGAACGTTGTAGGACGGATAGCCGCGCAGGAAGGCCAGCGCCTTGTCCGCCTCGGGCAGTTCCGACAGCACTTCGTCGCGGTTGTCGCGCAGCATCGTGCGGAATTCGGCTTGTTCGGCCCGGCTGGCTTGCTGGTAGGAACCCGCGACCTCCGCCATGGCAGGCGTAAGCCCGTTGGTATCGGCAAGGTGTTCATAGAGAATGCGCGCGTTCTGGTCGTTCAGGCGGCGGAATTTGTCGACGCCCATCTCGTTGATCCGCGCCTTCAGCGCGGTCAGCGACGCAATCGACATATGCTGGAGGTCTTCGGTGCTCTGGCGCCAGACGATCAGCTTGTCGATGATATCCGTGCCCATGCCGCCCCTGATCATGTCGCCCGCCGCGCCCACGTCGGCCAGCGATTCAGCGCGGTTGAGGATGGAGACCGCCTTGATGCTTTCGGGCGTGCCATCGGTGTTCACCTGTTTCTCATCCATGCCGGCCAGATTGGCGCGGCGGTCGAGGCAATGCCAGCCTTCATGCTTGTTGATCAGCTCGCGGTTCTGCTGCGGGCTCAGGCCCGGGATGTTGAAGGCGTCGGGGTGATAGGCCGAGGGCGGCACGATCACGCAGGACTGCGCACCCGCGGCAAAGAAATCGTTATGCGCCGACGGGTTCTGCGTATAGGTCTTGATGCCGAGCGGCGAGGTCCATGACGTCTGCATGCTGCCGCCGACTTCGGTGAAAACCTTGTCGGGCAGGCCGGCACGGTGCTTGCCCGCCAGCATCCGTGTCACCGCGTCGCGTTCCATGCCCAGCGCCATGCCGGCGTCGAATTTGGCGGGATCGATGAAGACGATGCCGATATCGTCGGAGCCCTCCGCGCGCTGCATATAGCGCGTCAGCTGCCTGCCGCTGCGTTCCAGGTCGCGGGAATAGCGGTCCTCGGCGGTGCGCGACACGCGCGCGAAATCACCACGCGCGGCGTTCAGAAGGTATTCGTTGATTTTCTTGCGGCGGATTTCTTCCGGCGTGGGATCCGTCTTCGCGGGATCGCTGGCGATGTCTTTCGGCGCTTCCGTCTGTTCCTGCGTCTGCACGACAGGAGCGGGGGCGGGGGCCTGCGTTTCCTGCGCCTGCGCCGCCTGCATGCCGGTCATAAGCTGAAATCCCAATAAAGCCGATGCGAGGAATTTCGTGTCGGCCATGGCGCGTCAGCCCCCCGCCTTGGGCCCGGCGGGCCGCGTTGCGGTTTTGGCTTCGGGCTTGTATTTGTCGAGCACCGGTTCCTGCGCCACGATATCGACGCCGAAGCGCCTGTTCGCCTCGAGATAGTCGATCTGCGGCACGGTGTCGATGAAGGTCGCGTGCAGCTTGCCCATCTTCTGGTCGATCAGGTTGTTGTCAGGCTCTGCGTCCATCTCCGCGCGCAGGTCGTCTGAAAGCGCCGTATAGGCCTTGACCATGGTGACCGGCGTTATGCGGCCGCCGTCCTTGAAGGCGCGATCCTGCAGCGCCTGCAGCGCGTCCCATTTCGCCAGCTGGTCTTTCACCGACAGTTCGGCCGGCGTCAGCGTATCATCCGCCGCAGCCGCGCGCTGCGCGCGATCGCCGACCAGATCGAAAAAGGCGAGGCCCTTGGCGATGGCGGGGTCGATCTTGGCGCTTGCCTCCAGATCCCCGATGATCGCGGAATTGCCTTCGTTCAGGCTGTATACGGCGGCGGCCCTCAGCCCCCGCTCGTCGATGCCGTAGTCCTCGACGATGTCAGTATAGAGGTCTTTCGCGGCGCGGTTCGGCAGCTTGCGGAACTTCTCGACGCCCATTTTGTCGATTTCCGCCTTCAGCCCGTCCAGCGCCTGCACCGACATATGCCTGAAGTCGTCGGGATCGGCCCTGCGCCATGCGCGCACCTTGTCGATGATCGAGGGATCCTTGCCGCCGCGCACCATGTCGCCCAGCGCGCCGACGTCGGACAGCACTTCGCCGCGATGGCGGATGACGAAGACGCTCCGCGCCTCGGTTTCATTGTCGTCGGCCAAAACGGCGGCGTCGAACTTCGCGATTTTCTTGTATGTCTCCTGCGAGACATCGCTGGTGAGCCGGTAGCGGTCGTTCTTCGCGTGCCAGCCTTCGTGCAGGTTGGTGAAGTCCCGATCCTCGGCGCGGCTCAGGCCCGGCACGGGGTAAGGCACCGCATAGTCTGCGGAAGGGATGATGACATGCGCGGGCGTGGCCGAGCCCACGTTGGGGTTCGCCGCCGGATCCAGCGTGTAGATGTTGATGCCGAAGCGCGATTCATATTTCGACAGCGTCTGGTCGGCTATCACGCCCAGCTTTGCGCCGTCGTTAAGGTCGTCGGGGTCGAGCAGCAGCCCCTGCCGCGCCAGCACGCGCCCGATCGCGCTGGTTTCGGCGAAGCCCAGCGCCATGGCGGCGTCGAACTTCGCGGGGTCGAGGTAGATGGCGCAAGTGTTCACGCCCGGCTCTTCTTTCAGGTAGGCGTTGAGCGAGGTCTGCAACAGGGCGAGGTCGCGGGAGTAGCGCGTTTCGGTCGTGCCGAGGATATCGTCGAAATTCTCCCGCGCGCTCTTCAGCAGGTCTTCGCGGATGCCGTAACGGCGGCGCTGGTCGGCGGTGATGCCCGTGACCAGCAGCTCGGCTGCGTCAGGCAGCAGCAGGGGTGCCTGTTCGGCCACGGCGGGGCCCATAAACACGCTCGCGGTCGGTACAACGGGAACCGTAATTTTGTCGTCTTTGGCAGCCATATATACTTAAAGCCCTGATTAGCCTTAAAGAAACTCCCAACTATATTATACTATACATAATAAATTTTTCGTGTATGATAGCGCCGCGCGACCGAAACAGCTTGAAAAATAACGATTTTTCTCTAGGGTGGCGCGGGTCTCAGGGCAATTTAGTAACGGCAGTTAAAAAATGACATCGAAGCTTCGCAATATCGCCATCATCGCGCACGTCGACCATGGCAAAACCACTCTCGTCGACGCACTCCTCAAACAGTCGGGCCAGTTCCGCGAAAACCAGCAGGTCGCTGAATGCGTGATGGACAGCAACGATCTTGAACGCGAGCGTGGCATCACGATCCTTGCGAAGGTCACGTCCGTGATGTGGAAAGATACCCGCATCAACATCGTCGACACCCCCGGCCACGCGGATTTCGGCGGCGAAGTCGAACGTATTCTCAGCATGGTCGACGGTGTTGTCGTCTTGTGCGACGCAGCAGAAGGCCCCCTACCCCAGACCAAATTCGTTCTCGGCAAAGCGCTGAAACTCGGCATCCGCCCCATCGTGCTGGTCAACAAGGTCGACCGCCCCGATGCGCGCCCAGAAAAAGTTCACGAAGAAGTTTTCGATTTGATGGCCGCACTGGATGCGACCGAAGAACAGCTCGACTTCCCCATCATGTGGGCTTCGGGCCGCCAAGGCTGGGCCGCCGCAACCCTGACCGACGAGCGCAAAGATTTGTCGCCGCTCTTCGATCTTATTGTGGACTTTGTTCCTCCGCCGAAAGTGGAAGAGAACAAGCCTTTCTCGATGCTGGTCACGCTGCTGGAAAACAACCCCTATCTGGGCCGCCTGCTGACGGGCCGCATCCTGACGGGTTCCATCAAGCCGAACATGCCCGTGAAAGTGCTGTCGTTTGACGGCAAGCAGGTCGAAGCCGGCCGCGTCACGAAACTCCTCGCCTTCCGCGGCATCGAACGCGAAGCGATGGCCGAAGCCCATGCAGGCGACATCGTGTCGCTCGCGGGCCTGCCCATCGCCACCGTCGCCGATACCATCTGTGACACCTCCGTTTCCGAGCCGCTGAAAGCGCAGCCGATCGACCCCCCCACCATTTCGATGTCGTTCCGCATCAACGACGGCCCCTTCGCCGGCAAAGACGGCGGCAAAGTGACGAGCCGCGTGATCCGCGAGCGCCTGTTCCGCGAAGCGGAAGGCAACGTCGCCATTAAAGTCAAAGAAGGCAACACCGCTGACTACTTCGAAGTTTTCGGCCGCGGCGAATTGCAGATGTCCGTCCTGATTGAAATGATGCGCCGCGAGGGCTTCGAGCTCTGCATCGGCCGTCCTCAAGTTTTGTACAAGACCGACGAAGCCACCGGCGAGAAACTGGAGCCGATGGAAGAAGTCGTGATCGACGTCGACCAGGACCATTCCGGCACCGTTGTCGCCAAAATGGCGCAGCGCAAGGGCGAGATGATGGCGATGGTTCCCTCGGGCGGCGGCAAAGTCCGCATGACCTTCTCTGCCCCCACACGCGGCCTTATCGGTTATCACGGCGAATTCCTGACCGACACGCGCGGCACGGGCATCATGAACCGCATGTTCGCGGGCTACTCGCCTTACAAGGGCGATGTCACGGGCCGCCGCACCGGCGTGCTGATCGCCATGGCGAACGGACAGGCCACGGCCTATGACCTCTGGAACCTCGAAGAGCGCGGCGTGATCATGATCATGCCGGGCACCGAAGTTTACGAAGGCATGATCGTCGGCGAACACAGCCGCGACAACGACCTGCCCGTCAACGTGCTGAAGGGCAAGAAGCTGACCAACGTCCGCGCCTCGGGCTCGGATGAAATGGTGAAGCTGATCCCGCCCCGCATCCTGACGCTGGAACAGGCCATCACCTTCATCTCCGACGACGAGCTGGTGGAAGTGACGCCAAAAACCCTGCGCCTCAGGAAACGCATCCTGAACCCCCACGACCGCAAGCGTGCCGAGGCTGCAGCAGGCTAAAACGGAATTTTCTAGCGGAATTCAGTCCTTAGGGCGGACCGATGCCATAGGTATGGTCGTCGAGGATGGGCGCTGGCTTGGCGTTGCGCGTCTTGAATTTATCAGCCACTCTTTTGAAGCCGTTTGACAGCGCCTTGCCGCCTTTGATAAAGGGCGCTTCCAGCGGCGCATGCAGCGCCCGGCTGATCAGGTGCGGCGTCAGCGCCACCGCCGCGATGCAGAACAATCCCGTCAGCACGAGGCCGCGCTTCCATTTGGGGGCGGCTTCGTAAAGCTTCACAAGATCGGGTTCTTCGGTGGCGGCAGGCTGGGTCATGAGGTTTCCTTCTAAAAGCTTGATTTACCATAACATTGGCATTCCCGCCGGTCAAGCCTGTGCGATTTTTTCTTTTAAATTCAATATCTAAGCCGATAACAGCCCTGCCACACACCTAAAATTAATTATGTATAGTATAATATATTAGGGACATTTTCAGGGTGGCGGGGCTTGGCAGATAATCCGGTCGTATCTCAGGCATTTAACGCAGCGGGCGCGAAGCAGGCGCGGGCGAAAAGCCCGCTGTCGCAAGCCGAAGCCGCCCGCCGCGCCGAAATCAACGACCGCCTGTTGCGCGTGGCGAAGTGGCAGTTCGAGCAGACCACGATGTCGCTGGTCGGCACCGCCTACACCACCGAGCTCTACAAGCAGGAAAAAGAGGTCCGCGACATATTGATGCGGCAGGGCAATACCGCGCTGATCCTCGACCCCGCGACATTTGATGCGGCGGTGGCGCTGGGCATGAAGCCGGCGGAGGCCGCCGAGCGCATGGTGCTGGGGGAAAGGCCCGGGCTGCTCGACGTCGTCGAGCCTTATTTCAAGGACGGCGTGCTGACCGGCAAGCCGCCGGTGTCGCCCGAAGACCTCGAAAAATGCATGGCTTACATGGACCTCGCGCGGCAATACGATTTCCAGGGTATCGCCGACGACATGTACCACCCCTACAAGACGCAGTCCGGCGCGATGACGCGCACGCAATTTCCTTCGGCGCATAATTCCGGCGTGATCGGCTCTTGCGTGATCGTGCCCTCGTCCGACATCGGCAACGTGCGCGTCAGGGGGCTGTCGCATGCCGACAACCAGACCTGGATCAACCTGCATGAATCATGGCATTGCCGCGACAGCAATATAAACTTCATGACGCCGCCGCTGGTGCCCTATGACGCCTCGGCCGACATCAGGCGCCTGCCCGACGACGCGGGCGTGCGCGAAGCCTATGCGCGCAGCAACCAGATGGAATCCTTCGCCGACGTCGCCGCCGTGGGCGAGATGATGCGCAGCAAGGGCAAGGGGATGGAAACGCTGGACGCCGTGATGGATTTCCGCCAGCGCAGCGCGGCCGAGGTCAAGCATTACACTATGCCCGTGCTCCGCGCCTTCAGGGAAGAAATCGAGAAAATGGGCGTGGAAAAGTTCCGCAAGCTGAACGAACAGGACGCCGAAAAGCTTTACCGCCGCATGGTCGACGAAAACGCGCTGACCGCCCGCGGCATTAAGATCATCCAGGACCGTGAATCCGGCAACCCGCTCCGGTCGGCGGGGCCCATGCTGGTGACGCGTTTTATCGACGACGAGGTGTCGCGCGCCCTTGCCTTCCGCCGCAGCCATACCTATGACCGGTTCGTCGGCTATAGCAAGGAACTGGCGACCTGGGATCGGGAAGGCGGCGAGATCGCCCGCGAACTGGGCAAATGGAACGCGCTGAAGCTCCTGCAGGACAGGGCCTTCGCCGATGCGGGCAAGATCACCCCCACGACGCTGGTGCAGGCCTATGGCGACCTGAAGGACGAGTTGCGCGAAAAGATCAAAAAAGACCCCGGCCATAGGGCGCTGTACGAGGCGCAACTGGGCAAGCTGCGGGATACCTTCGTCGAGAGCACCGGCAAGACCGATTTTGTGGCCGTCAACCTGCAGCGCGGCGTGAAAATAGAGGTTGTCGAGGGCATGACCGATATCGCCGTCCCCGCCGCGGCAGCCACCAGAACCACTGCAGTCTCGCCGGGAGCCGCGCGGAATGGCCGATAATTCCTTCACGTCGGATGCTTTCAACAATGCCGGCGCAAGCAACAGCCAAGGCGGCGTGCCGGCGGGGCGCAAGGGCAATCTTGCCGGCCTCGTCGACATCGATCTGGGCCCCGACAATCTCAAGCAGCGCATGCTGACCGCGATCTCGGCGGCCAAGACGGCCTATGACGATGAATTCGACCGCATCCACGCGCAGTTCCGCCCGCTGCTGGAGCAGATCGACAAGGGCAAGCCGCGCACGATCATCTTTGTCGACCCTGCCGAAGTGGCCGCCGCGCAGGCCTTCGGCTTCACGCCGCAGCCCTACCTGCGCGACCGCTTCAATGCGACGGGCCTGCGGCCTGTCGAGGCCTCGGTGATAGACAGCGTCGTCGAGCATATCTCGGAAAAAGAGTCGCGCCTCAGGCCGCTCAAGGCAACAATAACTGCTCCCGCGGCCTGGCTTGCGGAACGTGGTAAAAACCCGGAGCCCAGCATCATCGTCCCGATGTCCCATTTCGAAGGCAGGCTGAACCTGGATATTCCGGGCCTGACGCCGCAGGAGCTGTCCACCTACGTCAATTACCATGAATTCTTCCATGCCCTTGACGACCGTCATAGCGGCCGGGGCCGCGCTGGCAGCCAGCGCATGGAGATTTTCGCCGATACCGGCGCGGTGATGGAAATGATCCGCCGCGGCTCGGATCCCGCCATCATCGATCACATCATCGCCTGGCGCGAAAAATCGCCGGATATCGAGCATTATACCGTCAAGGGGCTCAAGGCCCTGCAGAAACTGATCGACGACCGCGGCGTGGAACACCTGCGCGGCATGACGCAGACCGAAGCGCTCGACACCTGCTACAGGCTCACCAAAACCTCGGCCGCCGGCGCGCTGGGTTGCCTCCTGCTGAAGTGGCGCCGCGACAAGGAGCGGGAAGAGCGCAGCAAGGACCCGAAAGATGTTTCGTGGATAACCATCAGCCCATCCCGTGAGTTGCCCGAGGGCTTCAACCCCTGGGGATTGCTGATGGGCAAGGCGATCGAGCTGGGCGGCAGGATCGCCCCGCTGACTCTGCTGGACGCCCATACCGCGCTACAGCGTGAATACAGGGCGCGGCAGGCAGGCCCCGGAGACACGCAGCAGGGCTATATGCTGGCCTTCCTGCAGCATGAATTTGTGACCGTCATGACCAAACTCGACTTCAAGCAACTCAACAAAAACTACAAGACGACGCTCACGCAGCAGGATCTGGTCGACATCGCTTATGTCCGCTATGGCGACAAGACCGAAGGCCTGCGGCAGGACATGCCCAAACCGGGCGGGAAGTAATTTTCATCAATAAAAACAATCTATTACCAATCAATTCGCCAGGTAATTAATTATGTATAGTATAATATATTAATATCGAGACACGGGGTTAAAACGGGTGGCCATCGACAACGACAGCGACGATCTTCCGCAGCAGGGCTATCTGTCCGGCGCTTTCGGGCGTGTGGCGCGCCGGATGGCGCTCACCGCCGGCCTGATGTCGCTGACCGGCGGCGAGGCCGTGAAGGCCATGCCCGTCAAGCCGCCCACCGCCGCCGCCGTTGCCACGGCGAAATCCGTCACGCCCCCGTCCCTCACCGATGCCGAACGCCAGCGCCGCCGCGCGATCCGCGACACGCTGCTACAGGCCGCCCGCAAGGATGTCCCCAGCCTGCAGGCCCATGCGAGCACCGGTTATTCCGGCCAGCTGGACGTGCTGGAAAACACCCTGACCTCCCGTCTGCAAGGGGGTGACACCTCCGTCCACAACAAGGTGGTTTTCGTCGACCCGGCCAAGATGGATGTGGCCCTGTCGCTGGGCTTCGCGCCCTCCTACGCCCTCCAGACGCTGCTGGCGCAGGACAAGATCGTCCTGCCCGACAGCCAGCTGGAAATGGCGGGCGATAAAGTCGCCAGCTACCACGAAAGCCGTTTCGGCGTGCGCACCTATACGCAGGAACCCACCGCCATCACCAACCTGCACAATATGACCTCGCAGGCCTGCGTGGTCGTGCCCTCGTCGGAACACGCGCTGGATGTGGAGATCAAGGGCCTTTCCCGCGCCGAAACCGTAGAATTCACCAACCGGCACGAAAGCTGGCACTGTCTGGACAGCAAATACAACCTCCGCCACATCGATCCCGCCCAGCTGGAGGCGATCAAGGAAGGCTCGCTCCGCTCCCATCTGGGCAATACGGCGGCCTTCGAGACCTACGCCACCTTCTACAAGAAGGAAGCGCTGGCCGACGTGGGCGCGGCGGGCGACATGATCCGCGCCGGCAAGGGGCTCGACCTGATCGACAAGACCATTGCCTGGCGGAACGAGGACCCGAAAGACCTCCAGCACCTCACCTCCCCCGTCCTGAAGGGGTTCAAGCACGCCATAGAACAAATGGGGGTCGAGAATTTCCGCCGCCTGTCGGACGCGGACGCCCAGAAAATGTATTTCGACACCGTCGACCTCTGCGCCATGACGGCCAAGAGCCTCGACATCACCGTCCGCTTCGCCACCGCCCCGCCCGCGCAGCGCCAGAAATGGGCCAAGGACGCCGAAACCGACCTCGACGCCGCCCGCGCGCTGGGGCTGCTCAGCCACATCAAGCCGGCGGCGCCTGCCGGCGAAAAACCGCTTACCGCCGCCGAGAAAACCGTGGCGCGCCAGCTGAAATCCTTCAAGCCCGGCAAGCTGCTGGATGACAAAGCCTTTGAATTATCCGGAAAAATAACCCCGGCAACCCTTGCCGACGCCTACGACGACCTGCAGGAGGGCCTGCGGAAGAAGATGGCGGCGGAGCCCGCCAACAAGCTCTGGCAGGCGCAGGCGACTGCCTTGCAGCAGGAATTTTTAAACCACGCGCGGGGCGCCGACTTCGTGCAACTGAACGCTGATCGCGGCGTCGACATCGTGCAGCGCGACGCCTCGCTGAAAGACTTCCGCACCATCCAGACGGCGGCGAAACCGGGCGCGTCGAAAATATGAAGATTTTGTAACAAGATGTTACCCCGCCAAGCCTCTCGAATCCTGAAATTTTCTTTACATTAAAGTCAATCGAGCTATAACCTTAAATTATGAGGGCACGGCAGCGAACGATTCGCGTGCGGTTATCTCATGACGGCCCTTGGAGGGTTTGCATGACATGGAAGAATACGAAGGTCCCGACGAAGTAGTCCGACGTCTACGTCCCGATATTCCCGTCACCTGCTTCCGCCCCGCGTCCGTCGAAACGGCCGCCAAATGGTTCCTCAAGAATTTCCCCGGTAACGTCCTCTACGCCGTCAAGGCGAACCCCGCGCGCTATGTGCTCTCGGGCCTGCATGCCGCTGGCATCCGCCACTTCGACGCGGCCTCCATCCCCGAAATCCAGCTGGTGCACGAACTGGCGCCCGGCTCGCACATCGCCTTTATGCACCCGGTCAAAAGCCGCCATGCGATCGAGCAGTCGTATTTCGATTACGGCGTGCGCGACTATTCGTTCGACAGCATCCCCGAGCTGGAAAAAATCATCGCCTCGACCGGCAAGTCGAAAGACCTTGGCCTGTACCTGCGTCTGGCCGTGCCGAACAGCTCGTCCGAAGTGCCGCTGGCCGACAAGTTCGGCTGCCAGCCCGACAAGGCCGCTGAAGTCCTGAAACTGGCCCGCAAGGCCGCGAAAAAGGTCGGCGTCTGCTTCCACGTCGGCTCCCAGACCATGGACCCGCAGGCTTACTCGACCGCGCTTGACCTCGTGGGCGGCATCCTGCGCTCGATCCCCCGCACGAAAATCGACGTCATCGACGTCGGCGGCGGTTTCCCCTCGATCTATCCCGACATGGCGCCGCCCGCCATGATGGATTACATGAAAGCCATCGAAAACGGCTTTGACCGCCTGCCGCACCCGGATCGCTATGAATTCTGGTGCGAGCCCGGCCGCGCGCTCTGCGCCGAAAGCGCCAGCGTCGTCGTCAAGGTCGAGCTTCGCAAGGACGATGTCCTTTACATTAACGATGGAACCTATGGCAGCCTGTTTGACGCAGGCCACCTGGGTTTCCGTTACCCGGTTCGTCTCATCCGTCCGACGCCGGGGGGCACGACTGCTCCGCACAAGCCGTTCCGTTTCTACGGGCCGACCTGCGACAGCATCGACTATATGCCCGGTCCCTTCTTCCTGCCCGAAGACGTGCGGGAAGGAGATTACATCGAGATCGGCCAGCTCGGCGCATACGGCAACGCGATGCGCACGGATTTCAACGGCTTCTCGGCCCACGAAACCGTCGCCGTCAAGGCGCCGCCGCTGGTTACGCTCTATGATGACGCCACAGAAACGACGGATTCAAAAGACGAGCTCTGCGCCGCTTAAAACGGAACGCGCATAGTTCAGGACTACCGCCTTCGAAACCGCCCGTAAGATACGGGGGACGTTCATCGTCTCTTCTTAGTTGAAGATCAGGACAGGGCCTTTAAACCTTAAAGGAAGAACCACCATGAAAAACCTGAAATCGGTCAAGACGAAACCTCACCCCAAAAGCAACCGCAAGGCCGCGCTGCTGAACACCCCCATCGAGCACATCGATATCAAGAAATTCGATGCCCGCCCGATCATCGACGGCATGGGCAAGATGTCCTTCACCTCGCGCGACCTGTCGCGCGCAACCGACATCTTCAACACCATGCTGCAGGACAAGGGCGCGACCTCCATCCTGACGCTGGCTGGCTCCACCTCCGCCGGCGGCTGCATGGACCTTTACACCGAGATGGTGAAAAGCAACATGGTCGACGTGATCGTCGCCACCGGCGCATCGATTGTCGATATGGACTTCTTTGAAGCGCTGGGCTTCAAGCATTACCGTGCCGACAGCGCGGTTGATGACCGCGAGCTGCGTGACCTTTACATCGACCGCATTTACGACACCTACATCGACGAGGAAGACCTGCAGGCCGTTGACCACACGATCTTCGAGATCGCGCAGACGCTGGAACGCCGCCCCTATTCATCCCGCGAATTCATCTGGGAGATGGGCAAATACCTGGTGAAGAAAGCGAAGAAGAAAAACTCGCTGATCGCCGCCTGCTATGAACACGGCGTGCCGATCTTCTGCCCCGCTTTCGTTGACAGCTCGGCCGGTTTCGGCCTGGTGCTGCACCAGAAGAAAAACCCGAAAAACTATATGTGCATCGACGCAGTCGCGGATTTCCGCGAACTGACCGACGTCAAAATCGCAGCCGGCACCACCGGCCTGCTGATGATCGGCGGCGGCGTGCCCAAGAACTTCACGCAGGACACCGTCGTCTGCGCCGAAATCCTTGGCCATAAAGACGTCGACATGCACAAATACGCTGTCCAGATCACCATCGCGGACGTCCGCGACGGCGCCTGCTCCTCCTCCACGCTGAAAGAAGCCTGCAGCTGGGGCAAAGTGGACGTCGCCCTGGAACAGATGGTGTTTGCAGAAGCCGGCTCGGTCATGCCGCTGCTGGCCTCCGACGCCTACCATCGCGGCCACTGGAAAAAGCGTTCCCGCCGCAACTGGAACAAGCTGTTCAAATAAGGTATAAGTTAAACCGCTGCCCTCTGGACGGGGCAGCGGTTTTCTTTATCGGAACAAGCAATGCGCTTTATCGCCTTTATATTTGTATTCCTGCTTGCCGCGCCCGCACTGGCCGCGGAAGCCCCGAGCATGACCGGAGATCCGGGTACGGCTGCTATAGCAAACGTGCAGCCCGTCGCCGCTCCGCAAGAACAACCGGCTGCTCCGCCCGCGCCCGAACAGGAACCGCCGCTGCAGCCGCAGGAAGTCGTCGTGCCCGCCGAGATCCTGACGCCCACCAATACCGAGACCATTCCCGAAGGCCTGCGCTATATCATCGCCCTGCCTGCGGATAACGAACGTGCCTTCCGCAAACTGGTCGTCGCGCTGGCCGAAACGCCGCACGGCTTCCGCAGCCTGATGCCCACCGACGGCGCGACAACGACCTATACCGGCATCTTCACCGCCATGCACGGCATGGCCGGTCAGGAAGAAAAGACCAAGCTGCTGAACACCGTCACCTACAAAATCCCCTTCAACGACGAAGTGACGAAAGAGGTCAAGGGCTGGGGCGCGAAAACGCCGCAGCAGCTGGAAATGCTGGCCGCCGCCTATATGGAGACGGTGAAAATCCAGCCCGGATACAAAATCCGCAAGATGACGCCGGAAGAAATGAAAATCATCTGGTACAGCTCGGCCCGCGATATCTACGAGCCCGTTTTCGTGGTGGAGGACGGCGATCACCGCTATGTCTTCGACCTGAACAACAACGGCGAATACCTCGAATTTTTCGAGGATCTGGGCAAGCCCTGTTTCAACGAAATGGCCGCTTCGGCGGCTGACAGCGAAAGCCACATGCCCTGCAAATGCGTCAGCACTGTAAGCGACGGCAACAAATACACCGTCATCTTCCAGGGCTGCAAAACAAAGGAGTAACTAAAATGCAATTCATGACCCCCGAAAAAGGCTTCCTCGGCCTCGAGAAAAAAGACGCCAGCAGCGCGAAGGCGGCGAAAATCGTCGTCATTCCCTTCGGCCTTGAAGCTTCCGTTTCATACGGCAGCGGCACGAAGGACGGCCCCGCCGCGATGCTGAACGCCTCGCATCAGGTGGAACTCTTCGACGATGAGTTCTGGAACGAGCCTTTCCGCCAGTATGGCGTCGTGACGGCAAAGCCCGAAAAAGTGCAGAAGCCTGTCACCAAGGCGCTCGAGCAGCTGGATAAACTCGTCCAGCACGTGCTCGACATGGGCAAATTCCCCTTCGTCTTCGGCGGCGAGCATTCGATCACCGCGGGCGCCATCCGCCCCTTCGCGCGCAAGTACAAAGACCTCGCCGTGCTGCACTTCGACGCGCACGCCGACCTGCGCGATGGCTACGACGGCGAGCATTATTCGCATGCCGCCGCGCTCCGCCGCGTGATGGACCACCAGAACGTCAGCGTCTATTCCTTCGGCATCCGCAATATTTCCTCCGGCGAAATTCCCTTCCTCGAAAAGAACAAGAAGCGCCTGAAAATCTACTGGGCGCGCGAGAAGCACAAGTGGGACATGAAGGAAATCGTCAGCCACTTCAAGGGCCGCGATGTCTATGTCACCTTCGACGTCGACGGTCTGGATGCGAGCCTGATGCCCGCCACCGGCACGCCGGAACCCGGCGGCCTGTTCTGGGATGAAGCCGTCAACATCATCCGCGAAGTGGCCAAGGTGTCAACCTTCGTCGGCGCGGACGTGAACGAGCTGGCCCCCAAGCCCAACATGCACGGCTGCGATTTCATGGCGGCAAAGCTTGCCTATAAAATCATGAGCTATGCGTTTCTGGTGAGTAAAGCAGGCAAGGGCGCGAAACCCGCTAAAGGCAAGAAAGCGGCTTAAGGCGCGTTCTTCAGCACGATCTTCCTGGCCGGCTTCGCCGGCACCCCGTCGTGACAGGCGGCGTCGGCTTCGCTGTGGATGGCGTCGATTTTGCGCCGGTGCGCCTGCGCGTTACGTTCTGCGACCAGCGCCTCGATCAGGGCGCGCTTTTCTGTCTCGTCGTCGTTGTAGCACAGGCGGCCCTTCTTGTCCTTTTTCGTGACATCCGCGCCCGCGTGGAAGAGCAGTTCAATCACTCCTTTTTCCTTCGCGTAGAATAGCGCCGTCATGCCGAATTCGTTCTCGGCGTCAGGGTCTGCCTTCGCCTCCAGCAGCAGGCGGGCGGCTTCGATGCGCCCGGGGTTGACCTTCTCGCCCCAGCAGGAGCCGCCGAAGGCAACTTCGATCAGCGGCGACATGCCGCGGCGGCTCGCGTCGGCCGCGACGTCGGCGCCCTTATCCATCAGGAATTTCACCGCCTCGGCATTGCCCATCCAGCAGGCGCGCTGCAGGTTGGTGCGGTTGTGCGTGTCGCGCCCGTCGATGGCCGCGCCGTGCCGGCAGAGCAGCTCGGCCATGCGCAATTGATCAGGCGAGGCCGCAGTATTCTGCCCGCCTGTGATGTTGAGCGCATGTTGCAGCGCCGTGTGCCCGCCGATCGCCAGCGTATCGGTGCGCGCCCCCGCCTTCAGGAGCGCCTCCGCCGCCGCGTATTTTCCGTCGTCGACCGCTTCCATGAGGAAGATATGGTGGTTGGGGCCGTAAACGACTTCCCAGTTGACCGCCTGCGGGAACTCCTTCAGGAAAGCCGTCAGGCCTTCGCCGTCATCGGCCTTGATCAGCGCGCCAAGCTTCTTCTTGCGCCACGGGAAGGCCTTGTCATTAAAGGGATGCTTGAGCGACATGATGTTTACGGTCCTTTTTTAAAGACGAGCGGTTTCAGTTTAACGGCGGTCACGCCATCGTGGCAGGCGGCGTCGACGTCTTTTTCAAGCGCCGCCACCTTGCGCGCCTGCTGCCGCTCCTCCGCCACCGTGCGAAGGTAGCCTGCGACGGGCTGATTTAAATTGCCCTCGACGTCCCAGATATGGCGGCCGCGCTTGTCGATGTGCTCGGGATCGGCGCCTTTATCCAGCAGCATTTGCGCGATCACCATGTCCCTGGCGAAAAACAGCGGCGTCATGCCGACGTCGTTCTGGCGGTTGACATCGGCGCCGGCAGCGATCAGCAGCGGCGCGATTTCCTGCGCCTTGACGATATTGAGGCGCCAGCCGTTATGCATCGCCATATCCATCAGGATCGTATGGCGCGCGCCGTCTTTTCCCGGTTCTCCCGTATCGGCGTCCGCGCCCCGCGCGAGAAGGCATTTCACCACTTCTACCTTGCCGCCCCAGGCGGCGGTTTTCAGGGTGGAGAATTCGCGGCAGTCGTCCTGGTTGATGTCGGCGCCTTTCGCCAGCAGCCTGCCAAGGAAAGCCTCGTCGTCGCCATCCATCGGGGGCAGTTCGCTGTAGTGCAGGCGGCAGGCGGTATGCACCAGCGTAACGCCGCCGATGCCGAGCGTATCAAGCTTCGCGCCCGCCTCCAGCAGCGCCCCGGCCGCCTTGTACTTGCGGTCTTTCGCCGCGCGGTGGATCCATGTCTGGTGATTGGGGCCGTGAACTTCTTCCCATTCAACAGCCTTGGGGAATTTTTCCAGGAATGCCGCCATGCCGGGGCCGTCGTCTGCCTCGATCAGCGCGATGATTTTTTTCTGGCGCCACGGCAAGGCTTTGTCGTTAAAGAAAGGCCGCATCACGCACCGCCCTGCGGCTTGAGCCTGATCCGCTTGGCGGTTTTCACGGCAACGTTATTGTGGCAGGCGCCGTCGATGTCTTTTTCGAATTCCTTTAGCAGGACGTCGTCGCCCGTCATCGCGGCGCCCGCACGCTTTGCCACGCGCTCGTGCACGACCTGCCGCAGGTAGTCGCGGGTCTCGGCGTCCTTGACCTGTTTCCACGGCGGATTGCCGCTGCCGCTGCCCCATTCGGGATCCGCGCCATGCGCCACCAGCGCCTTGGCCGTGTCGATATCCTGCACGTAGAAAAGCGGCGTAAGGCCGTGGATGTTGGTGACATTGGCATCCGCGCCCGCCCGCAGCAGCACGGGGACAAGTTCTTTCGCAAACTCGCGCGACAGGAAACCTTCAAAAGTCGCCGCTGCGCGCAATACTGGCGTGGCGCTGATCCCACGCTGCAGCAGGAATTCCACGGCCTCGATATTTTCAGCGTCGACCGCGCAGAGCGCAAAGTCGCGGCCGCCACGGGCCTTCCCCATCACGGAGGACCCCTGCGCCACCATCCAGCCCGCCAGCGCAAGATCATCGGCGGTGGCGGGGCCCATGCCCTTCTCCGCCGCGCGCAGCGCGTGCAGCAGCGGCGGCGCGCCACTGGCGGAGAGCATGGTGTGCGATCTTCCGTCGGCCATCAGGGCCGCCACGGCGGCGTATTTGCGGTCATCGATAGCGCGGAACAGGAAGCGCTGCTCGGGCTTGCCCGTCTGCCACTTCACCGCCTCCGGATGGTTTTCGAGGAAAGTTGCAATGCCCGCGCCATCGTCGTCGGCGATCAGTTCGAGCAGCTTCGCCTTGCGGTCAGGCAGCGGCAGGTTGTTGAATATGTTCATCAGGCCCATAACGGCTCCCCCTGAAATATTTAACATAATACAGGCGAAGTCTTGCCCTTGCAAGCGCTATAATAATCATTAAAATCAAATGCTTATTAGGTAAGGCCTTCGCATGCATTCCTGCGGCATAGATTTCGGCACGTCGAATTCGGCGATCGCTGTTGGTACAAGCGACGGCGCAAGACTGCTGCCCGTCGAGAGCGGCAGCGAGACCATGCCCTCCGCCATCTTCTATCCCGCCTCATCCTCTCCGCCCGCCTTTGGCCGCGCCGCACAGAAACTTTTCTTCGAGGGCGAGGAAGGCCGCTTTATGCGGAGCCTGAAACGCATTTTAGGTACGGCCCTGATGGGCCAGGGCACCGTCGTCAACGGCAAGCTCCGCCCCTTCGACGGGTTGATCGGCAATTTTATCTCGCACGTGAAGAAAGTGGCGGAGGCGCAGCTTAACCACGGCCTGACCCATGCCGTCATGGGCCGCCCTGTGCACTTCATCGACGGCGACGCCGAAGCCGACGCGCGGGCGGAGGAAGAATTGCGCCGCATCGCTACGGCGGCCGGCTTCACCGGCGTCGCCTTCCAGTTCGAACCCGTCGCGGCGGCCTTCGCGCATGAAGCGCGGGTTACGGGCGAAAAACGCGCGCTGGTGGCCGATATCGGCGGCGGGACGAGCGATTTTACCGTTATTAAAGTTTCGAAAAGCTATATCACCCGTGCCGACCGCGCACAGGATATATTGGGCCATTCGGGCGTACGGCTCGGCGGCAACGATTTCGACAAGGCGCTCAGCCTTGGCAGCTTTATGCCCGCGCTGGGATACCAGACGACATATGGCGAGAAGCATTTCACCACCCCGCTCTCCCCTTTCCACGATATGTCGGAATGGTCGAAGGTGAACTTTTTGTATACGCCGAAAACCAAGAAGGACATGCGCGATATCCTGCAGGAATCGCATTCGCCCAAACGCTTCGTGCGTTTCGTGCATGTGCTGGAACATGAACTCGGCCACCGCCTGCTGGCCGAGGTTGAATCGGCCAAGATCGAGCTGACCAGCCATACCGCCGTCACCGCGCCGCTGGAATTCGTCGACAAAGGATTACTTGTAAACATCGCCCGCGAAAATTTCGATGACGCAATCAGGGGCCACGTGACGCGCATCGGCGACGCCATCACCGAATGTCTCAACCGCGCCGGATGCCGCGAAGACAGCATCGAAATCGTGATTTTAACCGGCGGCCCCACCGAAACGCCCTTGCTGAAACAAGCGATCTGCAAACGCTTCCCCAAGGCGACGCTGTCGGAGGACAACAAGCTCTCCTCCGTCGCGCTGGGGCTTGGGTATGACAGCGTCAGGAAGTTCGGCTCATGAGATTAGCAACCGCCGTCATCATCGCCTGCACCCTGGCCCTGGCAGTGCTGGTGGCGGTGAAGTATAACGCCTTTGTCAGCGGCTCTCCGGATGCGCGCGCGATTATTGCGGTGACCGATTTGAACCCGTTTATCCAGAACGACGACGAGATTATCGGCGAATGGTCGCGGAAGAACGAGCATCTTGCCCTCTTTGCCGACAGGACCTTCACCTACGGGATTGACGGCAAGGTAAACAAGGGAAGCTGGATACGCCGCGATTGCGATCTTCTTCTCTACATTGGCACTTATTCGACGGCCATGCGATTTGCAAAAAAAGACCGCCGGCAGTTTCTTTTGATGCCGGCCATCGATTTCAGCGAAGCTGAAGGCGATGAACACATCGCCACCGCAATCATTTCCGCGTTTCAGAAACGAGAGCGATAATCAAATCCGCCCCTTTTAATCGAGCCTGAATTTGCTCAATCTAATTGATTAATATGGTTTTATTAGCGGTTTGGTAATATTTCTCATATATAATTTATAAAACATTGATGAAACATTGATATAGGGGGGCTGCGTCAGGATCGTGTTTTCAAAACCGAAAAAACTTCCCGAAGACATGACTGACGCGGAGATGCACACGCGCCTGACGGCGATGAAAGACCGCATCAAGTGGATCAACAAATACGTGCCGCGCATCGCGGCGGCTGTCGGCGGCAGCGGCGCGGTTCTGGCCGCGGCGGGATGGCTGTTTCTGGGCGCCATCACCGGGCCCGCGGCGCCGGGAATATTCCTGAGCGTGACCGTCGGCGGCGCGGCGATAGGACTGGCGTTCGGCGGCGCCGCGAAAAGCTCCTGCGAAAACGAAATCTGGATGCTCTCGGAAGAAAACAAGGACCGGCTGGCGCGCGCCGAAATAGCCGCCGCCCGTGCGAAAGTGAAGAACACCCCCGCGCCAAAAAGCACGCTGGATTTAAGGGCCGAATTCGACGCCGCTATCTCCGAAATGGACAAGGGCACCCAGCGCGCGATCGCCGTCAGCCGGCCCCTGAAAATCGGGGCAAAGCGGCCCGACGCGTCAGCGTAAATCAAGGCAGCGCAGTTTTTTTCGCTCCGCGCAGGATGGCGTCGAATTGCCTGTCGGTCAGCATGCGGTACGCGCCGCCATAGACCCCCATCCTGTCCGCCGCGCCCGAACTTTCGAGCAGGTTGTTCCATTGCCGGCGCGTATAGCCCTTGTCCGAAAACGCATCGAAAAGCGCATCGGCCCGCGCCCGCCGCGTTTCCATGCTTTTCTTCCGCGCGGCCGTGAACGGCTTTTCTTCCCTTATCCATTTCGCCGCCGTGCGGTTGAAATGATCGGCGAGCCTGTTCATATCGCCCGAGAAGTGGTTTCTGTCTTCTGCTGTTAACCTCATTTTAGTCTCCTGTCCGTTGATGCAATCAGGGCGCGGGGCGCGCGCCTGTTTTGAGCGTAATGGGTTTAGGCACCTGCAAATCGTCCTGCAGGGCGGCGGCGGGCGGCGTGTCCCGCACCGCGCCGAATTCATCGCACAGCTTTCCCAGCACCTTGTCGCGCTTTTCGGGGGGCAGCGCGTGCAAGTCATGGATCATCTTTTCCTGCAGGAGCTGCGCGGGGTCGGGCGGCGGCGCGCCCTTGCGCCTCGCCTCTTCCGCGCGGATGATCTTGATAATCTCGATGTTGTTCCATGTCTCGGCCATCTTCAGCGCATCGCTGTACGAGAAATCGACGCCGTGATCGCAGAGCAGTTTGGCGGCCTCGGGCAGGTTGTAGCCTACCGCAAGTTCGAGAGGACTGAGGCTCTTGTACCGGCTGTAACCGTTTTTTGGCGGGTTTGGCGTCGCACCGCGGGAAAGCAGCGTTTCCAGCGCCTTGATATCCCCCGTCATGATGGGAAGGCAGACCAGCGCAAGGACTTCATGGTCCCTTGCGCCGAACGGCATCAGCGGGTTTCCCGCCGCAAGCTTCCTGAAGGGCTCGAAATATTCCTCATCCCGGCGCTTGTTCGAGACAGCCACGGGGTCGCTATAGGAGCAGCCCTTCTGCACGCAGTCGTCGACGATGCTCCACTTGCTTTCGCGCGCGGCCTTGTCGAACCTTTCCTTCAATGTGCCCTGCGTGGGAACGCCTGCACAGGCGTCGCGCGCCTGTATTGCCCTGAGCTCCTCCGCCTCTTTCGCGGCGCGGCGTTTGCTGAAAAATTCCCCGAACATCGCTATTCTCCTGTTGTCATGGCGTGGTTGCGGCCCGCGCGCCGGTTTTAAGCGTAATGGGTTTGCGCACCCGCAGGTCGCCCTGCGTCACGGTCGCTGTCTCCTTCACGTCCTCGAATGCCGCGCGCAGTTTCCACAGCACCTTGTCGCGGTCACCGGACACAAGGCCCTTCAGCTCGTTCAGTATCCTTGCCTCCGCAACCTCGGCGGTGGTGGCCGGCGGCGCGCTGTTGCGCCGCGCTTCCTCCGCGCGGATGATCTTGACAATCTCGATCTGGTTGGCGGCCTCGGCCTTTTGCAGCGGCTCTTTGTCTCCGAGGTCCACGCCGTGATCGCAGAGCAGCTTGACCGCTTCGGGAAGCCCGTAATGCACCGCGAGGTGGAGGGGCGTGTAACGCCTCGTCTGGAATATGACATGCTGGTGGGGCCAGTCCGGCGGCGCGCCGCGCGAGAGCACAAAGCGCAGCCCCTCGACGTCTTTTTGCATGAGGGCGATCGATGCCAGGGGAAGGAATTCATGGCAGATAAAGTCGATGGATTTCCCGCTCATCTTGATGTAGGGATCAAAACCGCGGCCGTTATTGTGGCTATCCTCGACCCGCACGTCGTCGCTATAGGAACAGCCCTTCTGCACGCAGTCGTCGACGATGCTCCACTTGCCTTCGCGCGCGGCCTTGTCGAACCTGTCCTGCAGGTTTTTTTGCGTCGGCACGCCGGCCTCTGCGTCGCGCGCCTGTATCTCCTCGAGCTCCTCCGCTTCTTTCACTGCGCGGCGTTTCCTGAAAAATGCGTCGAACATCGTTACCTCCTTCAGCGCGCCACAGACGGCACGGCGGTTTTGATCCTTGCGGCCAGCGCCTTGTAGGCCCTGTCCGTCGCGCCGGAAGAGGGCTTGGAGGGTGACTGCAGCGACCGGCGGAAGGCGGGCGATGCCTGCGCCAGTTCAAGGTTGCCGTCCACGACCTCGGCAATCGTCGCCGATGCCTTGTCCTTCAGCGCCGCCATGTCATCGAGTGCGCGGAGTTCATTCGAGTACTTCACCAGCGTATAAATTCCCGCTGCCACCATGACAGGCGTGGCGCCCATAAGGCCGGCGCCGAGGACAACGCTAACACCGAGCAGCGATTTCTTCATCTCCGGCTTGACGAGCGCCTTGAATCTCGCCTCTGTTTCCTCTTTCAGCAGGACCATGGCTTCGACCCTGTCGGTGGGGTTCGTGATGGCCGCCGCTTTCTCGAACGCCGGGATCAGGCTCGCCGTGAGCGGGTTCAGCTTTTTTTCCTTGAAGCGGAATGTCGACGACAATGCGTCGCAAGCCGCGCGGAAGTTGTTTTGCAAAAAGTTTCCGGGTTTATCTGCGTTTGTCATCTTTTTTCTCCTGTTATCCCCTGCAGCGCGCAGCAGTAGCCTGCAGCGCCCTGTGGTGTTGCTTTTTAAAAGTGCGGGAATGCGCCTGCGGATGCGCGCAGGACTTGGGGTCAGCCTTGCTTAGGCAAGGCTGACGGAGACGGGAGGCGCGCCGGCGAAGATCAGGCCCGACGGCAGGGGCCAGACGTAATCGTCATACTGGGAGGTGAAATGCTGTGTGGTGCAGGAATTCCATCCGGAATTTTTCGTCGCCATAACAACAACCTCGAACAAAAAAACGCAATGCTCGTGGTTGTTTTGGGAGTGTGACGAAGGCGACAGACGAGAAACAATACCACTTTCAGGTAAAACCGTTCTGTCTCGTAAATACACTCGGCTTAGGAACAGACTAAGCGATTCGTAACATTATGTCAAATAAGTTTCTGCCGGTATATTAAAATGACCCGTTAAATCAGCGGCGTTTCTTCCGCAACCGTTTCTGGTTGGAAGAAACCGTCTTCTCATAGGGTTTCAGCGCCGCGCTTAACCCCTTCAGCTGCCGGTTTAAAATATGCGTCGCGCTGTCGGCTGTCTGCGGCTGCATCAAGATCGGCAGGGCGCCCATCATTGAAAGATTAATGGCGGCAGCGGCCTGCACGCCCGCCTGCAGTTTTTCCAGCCACATGCGCTGCATTTCCAGCAGCGGAAACTGCTTTTGCGGGCCGAACAGGTCGATGCGGCTGCCGATCACCTCCGGCGCGCCCATCATGATCGCGCCCGCCTGCGCCCAGATGGAAAAGCCGGTTTTGTACATGTCGAACAGCGGGGAAGGCGTTTTTTTTCTCACGGCTTGACGCAGGGCGCGGGCGGATTTTTGACGGGAGAAAGCTCCATCGTCTTGCCGACGATATTGCCGGGGTTGCCGAGCGTGACCCATCTGCGCCAGCCTTCGACGATATAACCGCGCATTTTCAGGTTTACTTCCTCGCCCTTGGGTTCGTGGATATCGACGCCGAAATGCGACTTGCGCGATTCAATCCAGATTTTTCCGCGCCAGTCTCCCGGTGCCACTTCCGTCATCTCGCGTAGCTGCGCTTCGTAAGAGCAGAATTTGGCGACGTCGGCAGGGGTGATGTTCTTGATATCTTTCTTCGCGTCCTTCGCCACGGCTTCGCGGGTTTTCTCGTTGTCGGCATTGACCGAATGAACCTTCACGCAGACGCCGCGTTCAGGGCAGCGCCAGATATCCAGCACCGCGTCGTAATCGGGATGCTGCCAGTATGTATGGCCG
Organism: Alphaproteobacteria bacterium; assembly: GCA_041287865.1. GTDB lineage: Bacteria > Pseudomonadota > Alphaproteobacteria > Micavibrionales > UBA2020 > JAPWJZ01. The sequence goes on from JBGGMV010000008.1 coordinate 67,076, forward strand.
GTTTGCGCAAAAGTTTCGGTTGTTGCAACGCTGTCGCGCGGCTGGCTGCTCTGCGCGGCGGCGCGGCGCGGCGTGAAGGCACCGGCGGCCAGCATGGTGAGCGTCAGCGCGGCGGAGGTCAGTTTGTGGGACAAGCCATGGCTTTTCATAAGCCGAACCGTAGCAGGTCGGCCGCGATTCCTCAACGGCTTAAAAAGCTTGTGATTTTAGATGCTTGGCGGGGTGGCCGGCTGCATTTTTACGGTGCGGCCGATGAAAGGCAGGCGGATCAGGAAGCCGTGGACGTCGAGCGTGTTCGCGTCTTTCTGCTGCACGTCGAGGCCGTAAAATTTTTTGTGGAACGGCCAGTAGACGCGGCCCTTCCATTTATCGCCCTGTTTTTTCAGCTCCAGCTGGCCTTCCATGCCGACGAAACCCAGCACGTCCTCGGCGGTGACTTTCTTCACGTCTTTCGCCAGGATGATCGCAGCAAGCTCGCGCACTTTCTTGTCGTTCGTATCGAGCGCGACGACGCGCGCGCAGAGGCCTTTTTCCGCGCATTCCCACATCATCACCGTCGCGCCGTATTGCGGGTGTTTCCAGTAGGTCGCGCCGGCGGGCACGCTGTCGCGCAGCACCTGCACGCTGTCGGCGCGCGGCACGGCGGCGGACGCGGTATCCTGCGCGGGCAGCACGCGGGCGAAAAGACCCGTCGCCGCGCAAAAGCTCAGCGTCAGCATCGGCAGCGACAGGCTGCTGTGTTTTTTCGGGTGTTTTTTCGTCATGGGCAAGGTTGTAGCAGAGCTGCTAATTATGGTCAATCTGCGTTTTAAACGCCTGAAATATCAGGCCATTACCTTCTCGCGATACCCGTCTTCGGAGCGCGCGATAAAGAGGCTGAGGTAGGGCTCGAAAAAGTATTTTTCCACCTCCGCATGCGTGGGCAGAAGTTTCATCAGCTCGCGCATCGGCTCCGCCTGTTTGGTCAGCTCCACCGCGCCCATGTCGAGGCGGGCGAGGCGGAGGTCGAGCAGGCGCTTGCGGAATAATTTCATGAACATATCGGCGGCGGCCAGCGGGATTTTGAACAGAATTCTGCCCGCCTTGTTGGTGCCGAGCGAGATATGGGCGGGGAAATAGCCGAGGAAGCAGAAGAAGGTGAGGAAATGCATATCGCCGGTGTGGATGCGCTGCACCGCCTGCGCCAGAAGCGCCTGACGGAGATCGGGTTTCAGGCGATAAGCGCCCTCGCTCACCACCAGCGCCCATTTGCCACCGACGCCCTGCATGATGGCGGCGGTGACGAGGGTGCGCGGCACGGTGCGGTTCTCGAACATGAACAGGTCCGGCATGGAAAGCCCGCGCGAGATGCAGAGCGTCTCCAGCTCGCGCCAGAAAGGCTCGGTGCTTTGCAGTTTCAAAGGCTGCGCGCCCATCACCGCCCCCACCCGCGAAATATTCTTCCAGATGAAGAACATCGCAGCACCCGTGCAGAACAACAGGATTTTGATGAAGAATTTCAACACCTGCCACTGTACGCGCGCGTTTTCAAGCACATGGTCGAGCCTAAAGCTCGGGTCGCCGGAAAAAAGAGAAACGGGGATGACAAACATCGCCACCAGCGTAAGCGCGAAGATAAAGATGCCGAATAAAAACAGCAGCATCATCGCGGCCGATTTCAGCCGGTTGTTCCATTGCGTTCTGGCGATATTCTGCGGAAGTGCTTCGGAGATCACGGATCAGGCCAGCTGAACTTGCACTGCTCAGGCGGAGGGCTGGTGACGCGGTTGGCTTTTTCCGACAGTTTTATCAGCGGGAAGCCGGTCAGATAGCCGTAAACCTTCACCTGCCCGTCGCTCAGCTGCTTGATATCAAGGCCATAAGTGCCGCCATTGAAAGGACTCACGATGGTGCCGGAATAGCTGCCGTCTTTCTGCTTCTTCAGCTGGATGTTGGGCTGGAAACCGCAATAGGCCTCCAGTTCCCATTTCTCCACCGCGTCGGGGTCGGGCACGATGCGGTAGCTAGGCGCGCCACGGCCGCCGCCGTAAGGGTTCTGCACCTTCTTGCCGTAGCCTTTCAGCTGCGCCATCAGGTATTTGTTGTTCGCGTCTTCGGTATTGATCGAATAGATGGTGGCGATCAGGCCTTTGTCGGCGTCGGGCTGCACCTTCACGACCATGTCGTATTCCTTGTGCTTCCAGTAGGTCACGCCTTCGTCGATTTTGACGGGCTTGTCGTTGATGGGCAAAGTGATTGTTGTTGCTTCGGGCTTCGCGCTTTCGGGCGTTTCCTGCGCAAAGGCGCGGCTGGCCGGCGTGAAGCCGAAGGCGATGAAGGCGGTGGCACCCACCATCATTTGCTTGGATTTTTTGCCGGCTGCGTCAAACAACGCTTTCAACTTCTGGCGCATCAGAAACCCCGTTGGTTTTACTGTTGAAATGGAGTTTCAAGGATATGACGCCCGTTTAACGATGCCTAGATACAAAACGACAGTTTTTCCCTAACCTTTTCATTACGCAAGATTAAAACCGAGTCGTGAAAAACGGCCCGCGTTTCAAAGCGTTTCAGAGCGTTTCATGTCATCACATACCCCATGAAAACGTGCCAAAAACGCGCATGTTTGAAAGCGCCCAAATGCCTGATCACTTTGCGCGATCGAGCTTATGCGTTTCAGAGCGTTTCACATCGTTTCATTGACCACGGGGATCAAAGTTGGGAAACTATAGATATGCTCTTACTGCGTGAGGGTCGAAGCCGCCGCGCAAAGAGAACCCCGAAAGACCGGACAACCCGATACCCGTAAACCCCATTTAAGAGGTTGATTTAAAATGCTTTTTACCGCTTGCTTGCTGGCCCTCCTTCTGGTATTATGTAAAACATTTCAAGGAATTAGCGGACATGAACATCGCCGAGGAATTCAAGGAAGCAGTCAAATACGCCTGGGAGTCGGCGCCCGTCCGCATGGTCGAAAACGGCAGCGAGAAATCGCTGAAGGCCTTGAAGGCCTACGTGAAAATGCATCCCGGCGTGATCGACAACCAGCTGGAAAAATATCACGGCTATACGCTGCTGCATGTCGCCTGCGCGCGCGGCAATTTTGGCGCGGCGAAAATCCTGATCGAGCACGGCGCGGATTTCAAGCAGACCACCGCCAGCGGCGCGACGCCGCTCGCCCTTGCGGTGCTGTGGTGCGACGACGACACAAGCCCCTGGGAAGAACGCAAGAAACTGGCATCGCTTCTGCTGTCGAAAGGCGCGGATATCGAGGCGCGTTTCGGCGACGACAAACGCACGATTTTGCAGGAAGCCTTCAGCCAGCAGCAGGAGAAGGAAGCGCGGTTTTTGCTGGACAAGGGCGCCGACCCCCTTGCCGCAGTGGAGAGCCGCAACAAAATGACGCCGCTGATGAATTGCCTGGAGAATTTCGGCAACGAAAACCTGATGGATCTGGGCATCGCAAAAGGCATGGATGTGAACGCCGTCAACGGTTTCGGCATGACGCCGCTGTTCTACGCGCATACGGCGGTGCAGGCATTGAAACTGATCGAGGCGGGCGCTGACCCTGCCCATGTGGACAATAACGGGCGCAGCGCGCTCTCGCTGCTGCCGCCCGATGAAGAGAAAACGGTGCGCTTGATTATGACCCGGGACGCGGAGATTAAAACTGCACAAACGCGCATGAAAAAGGCGCAGGCCGTGGCGGAGATCGACTCCGCCTGCCACACGCCCTTCGAGGCCGAGACCATGAAGACGCTGAAGATCAAAAAGGGCAAGGGGCAGAAATGGACGCCCTAGAAGACCAGTACCGGGACGGGCTCGCCGCGCTGGTCGCGGAAGGAAACAGCGCCGAGCTGGACGGCCTGCTGAAACAATGCCCCGCCGCCGCCAACTGCACGATCACGTCGGAAGACGGCGTCACGGGCCCCGCCGTCTATGTCGCGCTGCGCACGGGGAAAATTTCCGCCGCGCGGGTGCTGCTGGAACATGGCGCGCGGGCGGACTTCACTGCGCCGGATGGCATACCGCTGATTTATTACACCTTGGGCATAGACGATATGCAGCATGTCTCGGCGAAGGCCGACCGCGAAACGCTGTTTACGCTGGCCGTCAAAAACGGCGCGGATATCGAGGCGCAAGATTCACACGGCATGACCGCGCTGATGCGTACCTGTTTCCTGGGCACGGGCCATATCTTTGACTTCCTGCTGGACCACGGCGCATCGCCCAATCCCGCGCCGAACTCCAAAGGTTATACGCCACTGATGCTGGCGGTTATCTCGGGCAAAGGCGCGATGATCGACAGGCTGCTGGAGGCCGGGGCCGACGTCAACGCCCGCAACGCGGAAGGGAATACGCCGCTGCACTTCACCCGCATCGCCGCCACGGCGCTGCGCCTGATCGACGCCGGCGCGAACCACGCCTGCATCAGCAATTCGGGCAGGGGCGCGATCGAGCGGCTGAGGCCGGAGCAGCGGAAACTGGTCATGGACGGGCTGCAGGAAAGGTGGGCGGCGGAATGCGAAACCTTCCGCGACGAAGCCGACCAGCTGTGTCACAAGCCGGTGACGGCGGTGGCCGCGAAACGCCTGAAGCTGAAAATTCCTACCACTTCTTGAAGATAAAGAACGAGGCCGCGACGAGGAAGGCAAAGCCGACCGCGTGGTTCCACCTGATCGGTTCGTTCAAATACCAGACGGAAAAACCGGCGAAAACGACCAGCGTGATGACCTCTTGAATGGTCTTGAGCTGCGCGGCGTTGAAATGGCCGTGGCCGATGCGGTTGGCCGGCACCTGCAGGCAGTATTCGAAAAAGGCGATACCCCAGCTGGCGAGGATCACGATCCAGATCGCATGGTCTTTGTATTTCAGGTGCCCGTACCAGGCAAACGTCATGAAGACGTTTGATAGAAACAGCAGGCCGACCGTCTTGACCATGACGTCCATTTTATGACTCCATTAGCTTGCGACCTTGCGGCCCCAGATGTAGGAAATAAATCCTACGATAAAATTCGTCGCCATCAAAGCGATCAGGATGCCGGTAAAGCCCATGTGTTTTTGCAGAACATAAGCAAGGGGCACGTAGAGGATAATCGCCTTGAGCAAGATCAGCATCGTGGCGGGGATGGGTTTGCCCATGGCATTCAGCGCGGCATTGGCCACGATCATCGCGCCCATCGCGCCGAAGCTGACCGGCACCCAGTGCAGGTATTGCGCGGTATAGCGGATAACATCAGGGTTGCTGTCGAACAGCGCGGGGATCTGCTGCGCGAAGGCCCAGAAAAGCCCCGCGACGAAAAGCCCCCAGATCATCGCATAGTGCGAGCCGATGCGCATCGCCTGCTGGATGCGTCCGTAGTTGCCCGCGCCGAAATTCTGGCCCGCAAAAATCGAAACGCCCGCGCCGGTGGCGTAGAAAATCAGCGTGGCGATGCTTTCAAGTCTGCCCGCGACGCCCAGCGCGGCCACGGCTTCCTTGCCGAAACCGGCGGCCATCCAGGTGATGATGGCGGCGGAAATCGGCGCGATCTGGTTGCTGATGACGGAAGGAATGGCGACATGCATGATGCGCGCCCAGCTGCGGAAGACGCCTGCGTGGAAGAATTTGCGCGGGTCGATCACTTTTTTGCGGAAGATGATGAAGTAAAACGACACGATGCAGGTAAACCACGAGGCCGCGACGTGGGCCGCGGGTGCGCCCGCGAGTTCCATGCGCGGGAAAGGGCCCCAGCCGAAGATCAACAGCGGATCGAGGATGAGGTTCGAGGCCGCGAGCAGCGTCATGATGCGGGAAACGAATTTGGTATCGCCCGTCGCGCGGCAGACGGCATTGCCCATCATCGTCAGGCTGATAAAGGGCAGCGCGACGTACCAGATGCTCATATATTTACGGATGAGCGGCAGCAGCTCGCCCTTCGCGCCCATCAGGCCGAAAATCGCCTCGGTCGAGAAATGGCCGACAATGCTGGCGAAGACGATCACCACGACGGCGAGGCTGATCGCGTCGGTCGACAGCTCCCGCACCTTCTCCATATCGCCCGAGCCATAGACGCGGGAGACGATGGACGAGGTGCCGACGTTAAGGCCGAAGATAATGCCCATGAAGAACATCACCACCGGAATGCAGAAACCCAGCGCCGCCAGCGGTTTCGTGCCCAGCTGGGATATAAAATAGGTATCGGCGACGGTGAACGACGTCATGGCCAGCAGGCCCCAGGCAAGCGGCAGCGCAAGGCGGCGTACATGGCCGCCGACATCGCCTTCCAGCAGTGAGGGCCTTGCAGTCACGAAAGTTCAGTCCTATGCGTAGATTTTCTGCAGCGTGGCCACCAGTTCGGCGCCGATATTGTGGACGGATTTTGAAATCTTTTCGTCCTTCAGCGCGCCGTTTTCGTCGAAGGCTTCGTGTGCCTTGCCCACGGCCTGCATTTTCGGCATGACGGTGACGTTGATGTTCTGCAGCAGCTCGCGCAACTGGTACAGCCCGCGAATACCGCCCAGCGCGCCCGGCGAGGCCGAGAGGAGCGCCGCGTATTTGCCGGTGAAGGCCAGCAGGCCGGGTTCGCCCTCGGTCGAGGTGCGGCTGGCCCAGTCGATCGCGTTCTTCAGCACGGCGGAATAACCGCTGTTGTATTCGGGCGAGGCAATCAAAATGCCATCGCTGTCGACCAGCAGCTTTTTAAACTCGCGGCCTTTTTCGGGCAGGCCTTCGGCGGATTCCAAATCGCCGTCATAGAAGGGCATGGGGAAATCACGCAGGTCAATCAGCGTGACTTCCGCACCTGCCGCCTCCGCGCCTTTGGCCGCCAGCTTGATCAGCTTTTTGTTCAGCGAGCCCTTGCGCGTGGCGCCGGCGAGCGCGAGGATTTTGATTTTCTTGGCCATGGTTTTTGTCCTTTTTTTCTTGTTATTAGCGTGGCAGGTCGAAGACGAGCACTTCGGCGTTTTCGATGGCGTTTATAATGGCACGTCCGGGTTCGTTATCAAGCCCGAGCGCGTCGCCGGCCTCCAATACCTTGCCGTTGATGTCGACGGTGCCCTTTGCGACCTGGAACCAGTGGCGGCGGCCCGCTTTCATTTCCAGAGACACGGATTTGGCGGTATCGAGACGCGCGACATAGAGCCTTGCGTCCTGCTTGATGACCAATGATCCGTCTTCGCCTTCGGGCGAGACGACCAGTCGCAGGTTATTCTGCAATTGCGCCGGATCGAAGCTGGTTTGCTGGTATCCGGCCTTGCCGCCCGTTTCGCGCGGCATGATCCAGATTTGCAGCAGGTGCACGTCTTCGGTGTCGGACGGGTTGAATTCGCTGTGCAGGATGCCTTTGCCCGCGCTCATCAATTGCACGTCACCGGGGCGGATAACGCCGCCGTTGCCAAGGCTGTCTTTATGCTCGATCGCGCCCGACAATATATAGGTGATGATCTCCATATTGGCGTGGCCGTGCATGTCGAAACCCGTACCCGCGCGGACGATGTCTTCGTTGATGACGCGCAGGGGCCCGAAGCCCATATTTTTCGGGTCGTGATAACCGCCGAAGGAAAAGCTATGCCAGCTTTGCAGCCAGCCGGTCTCGGTAGCGCCGCGTTGATGTTTATGTCTAAGGTTTTGCATGATGAACCTCTCTTTCTACCCTTAATTATAATTCTTCTGTTTTTAGAATGAATATGCTGTTTTTATAATTAACTATTCGATAAATTAGAATAATGGACAGGCTATCCAATATTATCGCCTTTATTACCGTCGCGGAGACCAACAGTTTCGCCGAGGCCGCCCGCCGGCTGAATCTGGCCAATTCCGTCGTTTCCAAGCGGATTAAAGACCTGGAAGGTTACCTCGGCGCCCGCCTGCTCCAGCGCACCACGCGCCATGTGGCGCTGACCGATGCGGGCTATGCCTATTTCGATCATGCGCGGCGGTTGATCAACGAACTCGCCGAAGTCGAAGAGAATTTGCGCTACCGCAACGAAAACCCGGTGGGCGATGTGAAGGTGTCGGCGCCTGTGTCCTTCGGCTCGAAATTCATGGGGCCGCCGGTGGCGAGTTTCCTCGAGAAATATCCCGATGTGTCGGTGCGGTTGTTTTTAGGCGACCGCGCGGCGGCACTCACCGAAGAAGGTTTCGACCTCGCCATCCGTATCGGCGGCATCGGGGTGGAGAATACATCGCTGATCACGCGCAAGCTGGCCGAGAGCCGCCGCGTCTGCGTGGCATCGCCCGCATACCTGCGCAAGAATGGTCGCCCCGAAAAACCGCAGGACCTCGGCAAGCATAACTGCCTGCTCTATAGCGGCATGGTGGACGGCCAGCATTGGCCCTTCATGGTCAAGGGGCGCAAGCACATGCAGCCCGTGGCGGGACGTTTCACCAGCGATAACGGCACGCTGCTGTTGCAGGCGTCCATCGGCGGCTGCGGCATCACGATGCTGCCCACCTTCATCGCCGGCCCCGCCATCAACAGCGGCGAGCTGCAGATTGTGCTGGAGGATTTCGAGGAAGAACCGATGAAGATCGAGGCCGTTTACGTGCAGCAGCGCCATTTAAGCGCCCGCACGCGCAAATTCATCGACCATCTGGCGGAATATTTCGCAGGCTTCAGCGGGTAAAGAAAAACCCCCGTCCGGGTTCAAGCCATGACGGGGGTTTCTCTTTTCTGCGTTAGAAATCAGTTGCCGCGATTGCCGCGTTTGATGGGCCCATGGTTGCGGTCCCATTTGTTTTCGGTGCGGTCGCGCACGTTTTCGCGGCGGTCGCGGACGTCTTCGGCGGCGTCGCGCTTGTCTTCGCGCGCATCACGGCGGTCTTCTGCCGTATCGCGCTTGTCTTCGTTTTCGTCATGCTTGTCTTCGGCCGCATCGCGTTTATCTTCGAGGCGATCACGCCAGCCGCCTTCATGGGCTGCGTCGCGTTCGTCTTCTTTCGCATCGCGTTCATCTTCGCGGGCGTCGCGTTCGTCCTCGTTCGCGTCGCGCTTGTCTTCCTGCGCGTCATGCTTGTCTTCCAGCCTGTCGCGGCGGTTTTCCCAGCGGTCGCGCATATTCTCGCGGTGGTCGCGGATGTCTTCGAGACGGTCGGCGCGCGGGCGGCCGGCATTGCTCTCCGATGCGCCCTCCTCGGCATAGGCGGCGGTGGAGGCGACCAGCAGAACGGCGGCCATCACGGCCAGAAACTTGATGCGCATCGGGATATTCCTTTTTTAAGGGTGGGCGGGTTGCTCTAATGCATTATACGCGCGCAAGGTTAAAATCCCTGCGCGTAACAAAAACATGCTGTCTTTACAGATACTTATTCCAGATGCGCCTTGAGCATCCAGTGGTTTTTCTGGTGGACTTCCATGCGGGTGATGGCGAGGTCGACGGTGGGGTCGTCGCCATTGTCCTGCGCGGCCTTCAGCAGGGCCTTGGCGGAGGCGACGATGGTGTCTTGATCCTTCACAAGCGTTTTAACCATCTCGACAGCCTTGGAGTTGCCTTCGGCTTCCTTGATGTCGGTGAGTTTCAAAAAGGCCTTGAAGCTGCCGGGCGCTTTTTCGCCAAGGGTGCGGATGCGTTCGGCAATCAGGTCGTTCGCCAAAATCATGTCTTCGTACTGCAGCTGGAACAGCGTGTGCAGCGTATTGAAAGACGGGCCCGTCACATTCCAGTGGTAATTCTGCGTTTTAAGATAGAGCGTGTAGGTGTCGGCCAGCAGTTTTTCCAGCGCGTCGATAACGGCTTTGTTTTTCTTGCTCATGCGGCTTCTCCCTGAATGAAGGCGGCTTGTGCGGCGGCGAAAACAACGGCGGCGATGCGGAAGACGTGCTGCACGCCCACCTTCGACACGCCATGTTCCTGCGCGGTGCGGTTATGCGCGGCGATGCAGGCGCTGCAGCCGTTGATGGCCGAAACGCCCAGCGCGTATAATTCAAACGTCACTTTATCAATGCCGGGGTTGCCGATCACGTTCATGCGCAGCCCTGCGGGCAGCTTGCCGAATTCATCGTCGCCGGTCATGTAGGTGGAGCGGTAATAAACATTGCTCATCGCCATGATGGTGGCGGCGGCTTTCGCGGCGTTGACTTCTTCGGGCGAGAGCGCGGCTGCTTCACCCGCGACGGCCTCGATCACATCGGCGCTGCGCGTTGCATAGGCGCTGGCCAGCGCCACGCCGAAAATCTGGTTCTGCGTCAGGCCCGAAGAATCATTGGCCTGCAAAACCGATGACAGGTTGAGGCGAATGTCCTTGGCGAAGTCGGGCAGGGATTCTTTGAGTTGTTCGATATTCTGCGGCATGTGGTGTGGCTCCCAAGAAGTTCTCTGGCCATGAATATAAGCCAGAATGCGCTGCAGCAAAGCCCCCTCTTGTATTTTAATGGCCTATCAAGGCCTTACGGTAATTCTCTCTTGAGCCACCCCCTGCCCTGTGTTATGTAGTATGTCATCCAAGGATTTATAGAGTGAACAAGCGCAAGGGCCTAAAAGGCCTTTTCAACCGGCTGGCAGGTTCTGCTGCGATGGCCGCTGCCCTTTTTACCGGCGTGCCCGCGAGCGCGCAGGACGCTCAGCCGACTCCGGCGGATATTCCCGCGCAGGTGCAGCTGCTGCAAAGCTGCCCCGCCTTCCCCGATTTCAAGCGCCCCGAAGCACCGATGCTGCGCCAGACGGCCAAGGACATGCCCGTCGACGAAGAATTGAAATCGCGCCAGAGATTGCTCCGCCAGCTGGGCATCAATCCCGGCGCAACCGATGGCCTGAACGGCGGCACGACGCGCGCGGCGCAGCGCGAATTCATGATGTTCTATGCGCCGCTCTATAACGGCGACACCACGAAGGTCACGCTCGACGATGCCGATGCGCTGCAATTAAAGAAATACGCCGACCAGAATACAACCGATATCGCCGCGACCGGCCTGTCGACGGGCGAGGCCGCGGCCCTGCGCCTTGCGTCTTTGCGCAGCGGCGTCAGCTTCGCCACGCTGTCGTCGACGGCGAAAAAGGGCGGCACGCTACCGGGCGTTTCCTCCACCGGCGCTGCGGCGGACGATTTGTTCAAGTTCGATAACGCCAGCTGGCTCTACATGGTCAAGAATTACGGCGATGATTACGGGCTGGGGTTCTATGCGAAACATATCACGCTGGAAACGCGGGATGATGGCAAGTCTGTGCCTGTGGTCGATAATCCCTTTATCCACCGCCAGCTGCTGAACCTGAAGAATTACCCGCGCATTTCCGCGCTGATGGCGGGGGAATACCTGAAGCACAGGCCCGACCTGACGAACGTCGCCAACCCGAAAGTGCCGCTGACCGATGCGCGCGTGAAGCAGCAGCAAACCGATCTGCTGGCGCTGGGTTTCGATATCGGCTCCACCGATGCCGACGGCATCAAGGGCGGCTTCACCACGCTGGCGATGAAAGAATTCCAGCTTTTGCATGGCGAAGGCCAGCCCACCGGCAGCCTGAGCGATATCGAGTCTGCGAAACTGGCATCGGCCGCAGACGCCGCGCGCGTCGAGGGCCGCAAATATAATGTGCCGAACGCGGCCAGCGGATCGATCCGCATGGCGGCCGACGCGGTGAAAGATTCAAAGGGCCCCGAATTCCCCTACCTGATGGAGCTGGCATCAGCGGAAAGTTCTTTCCGCGTCAGCGCAAAGGCCAGCACATCGACCGCCACCGGGCTTTACCAGTTTATCGAGAGCACCTGGGCATACATGTTATTACACCATGGCGAGAAACACGGCCTTGGCGATTTTTCGAACGAGGTTGAAACCTATTCTGATGCGCTGGGCCGCCCGCAGGCGCGTTTCAAAAACCCGGTGATCCGCGCCGAAGCGCTCGAGATGCGCAAGAACCCGCAGCTCTCGGCCCTGTTCAGCGCCGATTTCCAGTCCGACAACAAGGCGAAGGAAAGCTGCTATGTGACGGGAGATCTCTCGCGCACCGATCTTTACCTCGCGCATTTCCTCGGCGCGCATGACGCCGTGTACTTTATAAATCAAATGAAGGCCAACCCCGAGAAATCGGCGGTGGAAACCTTCCCCGAGGCCGCCGCCGCTAACGCCAGCATCTTCTACGCCCGCGACGGCAAGACGGTGCGCGACCGCAGCCTTGAAGAAGTCTATGAAGTGCTGGGCCGCAAGTTCAACCGCGGGCTTTACGACGAGGTGGCGACCGTGCCGCTGGCCAAGCCCACCCTGCCCAAGCCGCCGGGACAGTCTCCCTCCTGAAAAACCTGCGAAAATCCCGATAACGCGGTTTTTCATTGACTTGGGATCATGAAATATCCTATTTTCATAATCGCTGAAAAAGGGTTTACATGAACGCCGTATCCGCCATCAGAGAACATATCGATATCGTTTTTAATGCCCTCGTCGGCATTCCGAACGATCCGGACAGCCTGATGCATTTTGCGATCCGCCGGGGCGATGCCTGGCGCTTTAAAAAAGCGCTGGCGCGCGGCGCGAACCCCGAGGCGCGCGACGGCGCCGGCTGCACCGCGCTCGAAAGCGCCGTGCAATACAAATGCCCCGAGATGGTGAAGGAACTGCTGGCCCGGAAGGCGAACCACAAGGGCGGGCGCTACACCAGTATCGGCAGTTTCTTCGGCGCCAACCTGACCGTGCCTCTTGTCGATGCGGCGATGGCCGGCAGCATGGAAATGGTGAAGCTTCTTGTCGAGGCCGGTGCCGATATCAACGCGCGGGGGCACGATGGATGGACGGCTCTCCATCTGGCTGCGGTCAATTCAAACCGGGAATTAGCCGGCTATCTTCTCGCGCAGGGGGCTGACCCGAATGTGCGCGACGACCAAGGCAATATTCCCCTCTACTATGTGTTTCAGGGCAAATGCAATCGGGAGGTGGCTTTGGCGCTGCTTGACGCGAAGGCCTATGTGCCCGACGAGAGCACGCCCGTCCTCTGCACGCGGGCAAAAGCATGCGGCTGGCACGATATCGCCGAGGCCATCGACCACCGCAACGTCACCGGCGTGGAACAGGGCCTAACCACAAAGCGCAACATTCCGGTCCGCAAGCCTTTCGTTTTCAAACATTGAGGCCTCTTCCCGCCCCGGGAGGATAAAAACGGCCAAATCTTAACTTTTCATTAACACTTCCCTGCTACCTTATGTATAATAGAAGGATTCGACCCTTGGGGTGTGGGCCTCTTGGGAAATAACGATAAATTCTGGGTGTGTAATGCCGGATAAAGAAAAGCCGAAGGAGCCAAGTGCTTTCCGCCGTGCTTTCAACGTGGTGGCTCTGGCGGTCGGCCTTGCGGTCGCCCCCGTTGTTGTCGCGCCCACCGTCGTGCGCGTACTGACCGACGACAATAAACCCAAGCCCCGCGCAACCGAACAGTTCAACCGCAATGCCCCCTCGGCTGCCGCCGCGCAAACGCCCGCCGCCCAGCCGCCGCGCGTCAAAGTCGAGGTCAAGCCCGTGCCCGCATCGGCCTTTACGCCGATGTTCGCAACAGACGACGAGAAAGAACGCAATATCTTCTACAAGCAGACCGCGCGCGCCATCCGTGAATTCCGCGCGCTGCGCGACCAGTCGCCGTCCAGCGGACCGCTGACACGCGAAGAACGCACGCTGATACAGGAAACGACCAAGGCCGCCCGCGCGGACGCCAAGAAATACAAATTACCGCTGGAGGTCGCGGCCTCGCTCCGCTTCGCCTCTTCACAGGTGGGCGTGGATCATGACACCTATATGCAGCGCCTGACGCAATTCGCCGGCAACCTGACCAATGCCGACCCTGCAGGCCTGCTGAAGGGCGATGTGTTCAAGTTCAACGTGCCCAACTGGCTGTCCATGATCAAGCAATTCGGCCCCAGCCACGGGCTCGATTACTTCGCCGATAAAATCCGCCTTGATACCTCGACCGGCAAGCCGCTGGTGGACGTATCGGACCCCGCCGTGCTGCGGCAAATTGTGAACATGCGACACAACCCGCGCATCAACGCGCTGATGGGCGCGGAGCTGATGAAGCATCCGGAGCTGAAGGCCGCCGAATACCGCGGCACCAACTGGCAGTATGACGCCAATGTCGCGCGCGAGCAGCAGGCCTTGCAGACGCTGGGCTTCGATCTCGGCATCCGCGGCAACGACGGCATCAAGGGCCCGCTGATGGGCGCCGCCATGTCGGAATTCGCGCTGATGAGCCAGCCGCTGTTCGGCGCCGGCAAGAACATCGACCAGATGCTGCAGGAATCTGCGGCGCAGGCCGTTGTTGACAGCCAGAAATACACCAATAAATGGAACAACGTCACCCCCGCTAACGCCTTCGCCGTGCGCCATGCCGCGAAGGTTGTGGGCGTCGATTACGGCTACATGATGGAACTGGCCTCGGCCGAAAGCGGCTTTGCCGCCGGCGCGCAGGCGGAAACCTCGTCTGCAAAGGGGCTCTTCCAGTTTACCGACGACAGCTGGATGACCATGATGTACCTGCACGGCGCGAAATACGGCTTCGCCGACATCGCGAAGAACATCGACGTGACGAAAAACCGCGACGGCATCATCACCTCGGCCCGCATCAACGACCCCTTGATCTCGCACTACGCGCTCGACCTGCGCGCCGACCCGCGCGTCAACGCGCTGATGGGCGCGGAATTCGCAAAAGAGAACAAGATGCTGCTGGAAGCGGCCATGCCCAAGCGGCAGGTGAACCGCACCGACCAGTACCTTGCGCATTTCCTGGGCTCGGGCTCGGCGGTCGACTTCCTGACCAAGATGAAGAAAAACCCTGAGGCGGCAGCCGACAGCGCCTTCCCCGCCGCCGCAGGCTCGAACAAGCCGGTCTTCTACAAGCCCGACGGCACGGCGCGCACGCTGAAGGAAGTTTACGAGGTCTTCGACAAAAAATTCGACCTTGGCGTTTACGATCCGCCGAAGCCCCCGCCGCCCAAGGCGCCCGTGAAGCCGAAGAAACGCTGAGGCGTTAACCGGCTACCCCCGAGTCTTGTTTCCCAATGTTCAAGAATCGGCGTTTTTTGGCCGTGGGCGGGGTTTATCAATGCTTTGATTTGTAATGATATTGCCCTCCCCCACCCCCCTTTATTAAGTGTTCTTTAATAGTTTACAGGTACAATTATGTATAATTATTAATTCTTTCCTAAGATCGTTAACGGCCTCTCCCGGAACGGTTTTAGTCAAAGCAGGGTGGTGTGCATATGACAGGTGGCGGTAAAGGCAAGCGTCCAGCAGCATCGAGGTTCGCAGGCGACCGGATGACCGAAGACGCCGCAGAGGCGATGGTCGTCGCGGAAACCGTAACGCCGGATAAAAAAATCACCGCCGCGTTCAATACCAATATGGGCAAATGGGACCAGAGCCATAACCTCTTCTATCGCCTGAATACTTTCAGCGACGCCGAAATCAGGAACGCCGACCTGCAGATGATCGCCGAGTTCCGCCAGATGCGCGGACAGGGCCTGTCGCGCCAGAGACTGACGCCCGAGGAAGTCGCCTTCCTGCGCGAAATCAAGGCGGACGCAGCTGACGAAGTGAAAAAACATCCCGGCCTGACGCAGGACGTCGCCGAGACTCTGGTGTTCGCCGCCCGCACCGTGGGGCTGGACCGCGCCGAATATGTGCAGAAACTGATCGACACCGACGGCAATATTCTGGGCCTGCCCGCCGACCAGGTGACCAAGGCCGGCCCGTCGAAATTCGACGTCAACAGCTGGCTCAAGGTCATCAAGCAGCATGGCGCCGAACACGGCCTCGGCTATTTCGCCGACAAGATCGACCTGAAGGAAGACGGCGGCCCCGCCAACCTCGTCGTTAACGTCGAAGATCCGCGCGTGCTGCGCCAGATTGTCGCGCTGCGTAACAACCCCCGCCTCTCCGCCATCATGGGCGCCCATGCGATCGAGGACGGCAAGGAACGCGAAGCCGCCGGCGGCGTGCAGCCCAAAGTCTGGTATCGCGGCGTCAATTATAATAACGATCCCGAAGTGCTGGAAAACCAGCGCAACCTGCAGGCGCTGGGCTTTGACATCGGCCCCCGCGCCGACGGCGTGAACGGCCCGCTCACCCTGGCCTCCACCCGCGAATTCATGCAGATGTACAACATCACCGACAAGCAGCAGGCCAATGACAAGCTGGAGCAGGTGGTCAACGAAATGAAGGCCGTCGCCGGCGAATACGATTTCAACGGCAAGAAAGTGCCGCCGAAGCCGCCCGCCCGCCAGACGAAAACCCGCGCCGGCGCGCAGTTCAACGGCGCCGCCGCCGTGCCCGCCGTGCCGGAAACCTCGGTCGAGACCACGAATACCGTCAAGCTGTCGGTGAAGGACGCCTTCGCGCTGAAACTGGCCTCCGAAAAATCGAACATGCCCTTCGACACGCTGCTCCGCATCGTCATCGCCGAGCGCGCCTTCGAGCAGCAAGCAGGCAAGACCAGCCGCTCGCCCGGCCTGTTCCACATCAACGACGGTAACTGGCTGATGACCGTCGCGCAGCATGGCGAAAAATACGGCCTGGGCGACATCGTGAAGCAAATGAGCGTAACGAAAGACCCCGCCACCGGCAAGGTGACGCAGGTGATCGTCAACGACCCGATCATCCGCCAGCACATTCTTGATTTGCGCAAAGACCCCCGCGTTTCGGCCCTGATGGGCGCGGAGCGGGCGAAGGAATACCCGATCCAGCTCGACATCGCCGAAAGCTACCTCGGCATGAACGAGCAAAAGGACAATGCGGCGCTGCGCGGCTTCTTCAAAAAGGGCGGCATCACGCACGATCCGGCCTCGACCGCCTGGTGCGGCGTGTTCATCAACTCGGTGATGGACAGCCTTGGCCTGCCCAAGACGAACGGCGTCGCGGGCGCGCGCTCCTTCTCGAACGAGGAATACGGCACCGCCGTGATTACCGAAGCCAACATGGCGAAGATAAAGACCCAGCCGACCGCGAAAAAGAACCAGCAACTCGCGGAACTGGCCGCCAATATCAAGCCGGGCGACATCGTGATGTTCCGCCGCAAGACCGAAGACGACCCGACCGGATCGTGGTCGGGCCACGTCGCCTTCATCAAGCGCGTCTATCAGGAGGGCGGCACCTGGAAGATCGACTATCTGGGCGGCAACCAGGGCGGCGGCGCCGGCCTTGGCGGCGGCTCGGCGCAGGGTGGCGCAGTTACCGTCGCCGAAGGCGTGTCGCTTGAAAACGTGCTGACCATCCGCCGTCCGCCTCCGATCCCGGGCCTGACCGAAGCGCTCAGGCTCGATGCGGCCTCCACCACGCCGCGCGCGACGACCCAACCGGCGGCACGTCCCCAGACTCCCTGATTTAAAGGATATAACGCGACATGACTGGCGAACCGGACGATAAAAAACCATCCAAGTTCCGCGGTCACGGCCATGAACCCGCGCCGGGCGCGAAGCTGCAGACCAAGCCGCCGCCTGCGCCCAACGCCTCAAAATTCGCGCCCGCTTTCCAGACGGATGAGGAAAAGAAGAACAACATCTTCTATTCCCAAACCAAGCAGGCGATCCGCGAATTCCGCGCCATGGCCGGCAACGAGAACGCACGCGGGCCGCTGAGCCGCGAAGAACAGAAATACATCCGCGAGCTGCTGAACGAAGCCAAGGGCGACGTGAAGAAATACAAGATTCCGCTCGAGGTTGCGGCCTCGCTGCGCTTCGCCTCGAAGGAAGCACGCGTCGACCACACCGAATTCATGCAGCGCATGATCGAAACCGACGGCAATATCTCGCGCGCCGACCCCGGTGGCATCATGAAAACCGGGCCGTTCAAATTCAACGTGCCCACCTGGCTTTACATGATGAAGACCCACGGTCCCGAACACGGGCTGGATTATTTCGCCGGCAAGATCAGCATCGAGCACAAGAACGGTTATGTGACCGCCGAAGTGAAGGACCCCGCCGTCCTGCGCGAGATTATATCCCTGCGCGACAACCCGCGCGTCTCGGCCATGATGGGCGCGGAATACCTGAAGCACCAGAGCGAGCTGCCGGTGATCACCTATCCCGGCGCGACGCTGGTATCCGACCCCAAGACCAAGACGGAGCAGGAAAATCTGATGACACTGGGCTTCGACCTCGGCATTCGCGGCGCGGACGGCATTCCCGGCCCGCTGACGCAGGCCGCGCGCACCGAATTCCAGCAGATGAACGGGCCGCTATTGACGGCGGGCGCCGCGCCCAAGCCGCTCGACCAGATGATCGCCGACGCCGCCACGCAGGCGAAAGCGGATTCGGACTCTTTCTCTACCCCCAAGCGCAAGATATCGCCCGCAGATACCTTTGGCATCCGCCACGCTGCGAAAGTGACGGGGCAGGATTTCGGCTTCATGATGGAGCTGGCGCAGGCGGAAAGCGGATTTAAAACCGAGGTCAAGGCCAGCACCAGTTCGGCCACCGGCCTTTACCAGTTTATAGACAGCACATGGCTGATCGAGCTGCACCGCCACGGCGAGAAATACGGCCTGGGCGATATCGTCAAGCAGATCGAGGTCAAGAAGAACAAGGCGGGCGACATCATCGACGCCGATATCCGCGACCCGATGCTGAAGAAATACGCGCTCGACCTGCGCGCCGACCCGCGCATCAACTCGCTGATGGGCGCGGAGTTCGTGAAGGAGAACAAGGAAATCCTTGCCGCCGCGCTGCCCAAGAAAGATCTGAACCGCACCGATCAATACCTCGCGCACTTCATGGGCTCGGGCGGCGCGGTCGACTTCCTCTCGGCGATGAAGAAAACGCCGGATAGCTCGGCCGCCGATAAATTCCCGAACGAGGCAAAATCAAACCCCGGCGTGTTCCAGAAGCCGGACGGCACAGATCGCTCGCTGAAAGAGGTCTACGACTTCTTCATGAAGAAATTCTACACGCAGGATTTCGACAACGCGAAAGCGCCGAAAGACCCAAAACCGGCCGTAACGCCCGTCAAGCCCAAGGCAAAACACTAATCGCTTATGCTGCAGCCGACTTTTGCTCTCGCGTCAGCACGCTTGCGCATCTTGCGCAGGCGCCGGGGTGTTTCGCATCCTTGCCGACATCGGTGGTGTATTTCCAGCAACGGCCGCATTTCTCGCCCTCGGCCTTGCCGAAGACGACGGCGATGCCTTCCACGCCCTGCAGCGTGAAGGCGTCTTTGGGCGCAGCCCCCGCAGTGACTTCAACGCCCGAGGTGATGCAAACGTCGGCGAAACCGATGCTTTGCAGCACGCCCGCAAGGGCCGTATCGGCCACATAGACTTTCGGTGCAGCTTCCAGCGAAGCGCCGATCTGCTTTTCCGCGCGCTTGATTTCGAGCGCGCCGGTAACGACGCTGCGCGCCGCCGCGATCTGCTCCCACGTCTTCGCAAGGCCTGCGTTTTCCCATTCCTTGGGCGCAACGGGCATGACGGAGAGGTGGATGCTTTCTTTGGTATCTTCCAGCGTCAGGCCCTTGTACGAGAGCCATGCTTCCTCGGTCGTGTAGACGAGGATGGGTGAGAGCCAATGGACAAGATGGTTGAACACATGGTCGAGCACCGTCAGCACGGCCTTGCGCTTCTGGCTGTCGAGCGCTTCGCAGTACAGCGTGTCTTTGCAGACGTCGAAGTAGAAGGCCGACAAGTCACGTGCGCAGAAGTTATGCACGACGGTCGAAAGCTTCAGGAAATCGAATTCCGCGATGCACTGACGCACCGTGGCGTCAATTTCATAGAGGCGATGCAAAACCCATTTGTCGAAGTCGCCGAGGTCTTTGTAAGCCAAACGATCCGCATGCGTGAAGCCCGTGACCGAGCCCAGCAGGTAGCAGAAGGTATTGCGCACGCGGCGGTAGATATCGACATGGCCAGAGAGGATGTTTTCGCCGAACTTGATGTCTTCGGTGTAATCCGAACCCGCGACCCAGAGGCGCATGACGTCCGCGCCGTATTTTTCCATGAGCGCGTTGGGCGAGGTGACGTTGCCCGTGCTCTTGGACATTTTGTAGCCTTTTTCGTCGAGGATAAAGCCGTGCGTGAGCACTGCCTTGAACGGCGCATCGCCGCGCGTGCCGCAACCGACAAGCAATGACGACTGGAACCAGCCGCGATGCTGGTCGGAGCCTTCGAGGTACAGATCGGCGGGGCGATAAAGGTCAGGACGGTTTTCGAGCACGAAGCCCTGCGTCGATCCCGATTCAAACCAGACGTCGATGATATCGCGCACCTGTTCGTAATCGTCGGCGTTATAGCCGGAGCCAAGGAAGTCGCTTGCGGGCCTTGCGAACCATGCGTCGGAGCCTTCCTTGTGGAAGATATCGATGATGGTTTTCAAAACCTTTTCATCGCGCAGGGGCTCGCCGGTTTTCCTGTTCACGAAGATGGCGATGGGTACGCCCCAGGTGCGCTGGCGCGAGACACACCAGTCGCCGCGCTGCTCCACCATGGCCGCGATGCGGTTTTCGCCACGCGCGGGATACCATTTGGTCTTCTTGATTTCCTCCAGCGCCTTCTTGCGCAGGTCGTTCTTCTCCATCGAGATAAACCACTGAGGCGTGTTGCGGAAGATAACGGGGGCTTTGGAGCGCCAGCTATGCGGATAGCTGTGCTGGATCTGGTTTTTCGCGACGAGGTTGCCGTTTTCGATGATCGCGTTCATCACGAATTTATTCGCGGGGCCCTTCTTGCCCTCGGCGGTATAGACGGGCACGCCGGCAAATAAAGGAACAGTATCAAAATAGGTGCCGTCGCCCTTGACGGTATGCGGCACTTCGATGTGGTTTTTCAGGCCGAGGCGATAGTCGTCCTCGCCATGGCCCGGCGCGATATGGACGAAGCCCGTACCGGCGTCGGTGGTGACAAAATCGCCCTCCAGCATCGGCACGTCGAATTCGTAGCCTTTGCCGTTCAGCGGGTGCTTGCAGATTGTGCCTGCGAAGGCTTCGCCTTTGACGGGGCCAGCCTCCATCTCCGCAGTAACCTTGGTGTTCTTGATGAAGTCGGTCAGCGTCTGCGCGCAGATGATGAATTTATCGCCGATCTTCAGGAAGGATTCATCGGGCACGGTTTTGACCGTCACCATGATGTAATCGAGATCCTTGCCATAGGCCACGGCGCGGTTGCCGGGCAGAGTCCAGGGCGTGGTCGTCCAGATAACGACAGATGCGCCATCAAACGCCGCGGGGAAATTCGCGCCCTTGGTCTTGACGGGGAATTTCACCCATGCGGTATCGGACGTCACGTCTTTGTATTCAACTTCCGCTTCCGCCAGCGCGGTTTGTTCGGGCACCGACCACATGACGGGTTTCGAGCCGCGATAGAGGCCGCCGTTCAGCAGGAATTTGTGGATCTCGGCCGCGATGGTCGCTTCGGATGAATTGTGCATGGTGCTGTAATAATTTTTCCAGTCGCCCATCACGCCGACACGCTGGAATTCCTGGTTCTGGATATCCGTCCAGCCCTGCGCGAAGGCGCGGCATTCGGCGCGGAATTGCACAACGTCGTTGTCGTTTTTCTTCTTGCCTTCGGCGCGGTATTTTTCCTCGATCTTCCATTCGATGGGCAGGCCGTGGCAATCCCAGCCGGGCACCAGCAGCGCATCCTTGCCCACCGCCTGCTGGCTGCGCGTCACGAAATCTTTCAGCGTCTTCGACAGCAGGTGGCCGAGGTGGATATGGCCGTTGGCAAACGGAGGGCCAAAGTGGAGGAGAAACTTCTCGCGCCCGCTACTGGCCGCGCGCTGCTTTTTATAGAGCTCCATCTGCTCCCAGCGTTTCTGGATCTTCGGTTCCAGCTGCGCCAAACCCGCACGGCGCGGGAAATCGGTTTTCGGCAGGTGGATGGTGTCTCCGTATTCGGCGGTCATGATGGCTTTCTCCAAAAAATATCTCCGTAAAATAGCGATTCCATTAGCTTTACCGCAAGGTTTTCCTGCCTCGGCAGCTAATGTTTGACATAATAACCCGTAACTGCTACAACCTACGGTCAAAGGAGACCGCCATGACCAGCCTGCGCGAGAGATTTGCCGATGCCGAAAAACAGCAAAGCCTGCCCAAGAAGGCCTATAACCAGCTGCATGGCCTGAGCGGCGAACTCGCCGCCTTTGCCAGCGGCCTGCCCAAGGCGATCGAGGACCTGGTGATCAGGGCCGAAGCCGGGCAACCCACATATACCCTCACCTGCTCCCCTTCGCTGCGCGTGGTGTTCAAGACCGGCTATTACGCGCCGTACTTACTGGATGACAACGGCCGCCGCGAATTTCCCGGCCACGACGAAATGCAGGATCTGCAGGGCTTCCGCAAGCTGCTGGACACCTGCGCCAATCCGGCGGTCGATGTCTGCGTGCGCATGGCTTTTTCAAGGCCCAGCATCCACCGCAGTGAACTTGCACTGACCGTCGACATCAACCTGAAAGAAGCCTTTGCCGCCAGCACCTTCTCTACGCGCGGTGCAGGCGGGCAGGAGGAGCGCCACGCAATCGGCGCGGATTACATCGCCGCGCAGCAGAAGCCGTTCAAGGCGCCTGCCGTGCTCTCGCTGCAGAACAAGACCTGAAATCTTCAGATATTTGAAAATTAGCGCGCAGGCGCTGCGTTCGTCTGCTCGTCACGCACGCGGGGCAGCACATACTGCTCGCCGGCCAGCGTGGCGCGGATATTGGCCGAGACGTATTCGGCGAAGGCGCGTTGTTCGGCGGTGGTCTTCAGGGTGCGCGATACTTTCACCACAGGCGCTTCGGCCAGCGCGGGCGCGGCCAGCAGTGCGATCAGCGCAGTGATAACGATGGATGAATAAAGCGTTTTCATGTTCAGGATACTACCCCTCTTGATGCCCCAACGGCAAGGCATACTAGGCCCGATGCAGCATTATGTCAAGACAAGGTTTAGACCTGATATATAAGGATTTTATTGGCCGGGCGGCTTGAATTTGATCGGTTTCATCGCCTTTGTGTCAGCTTGCGTGGGCGCGCCGTCCCTGCACCAGCTGTCGAGCGCGTCCTGCCGCGCCTTCAGCGCCTTCGCCAGTTGCGACTTCATCGAGCTGGCGGCGACGGAAAAGGCGAGGCGATGATCGCCCGCTTCCTTCGACAGGCGCTGCGCAACCTCCTGCGACAGGATGAAATCACGCTCCACCTTGTGCGTGCGGCCCTGCGCATCGAACTTCCAGCCGCTGACGTTCACAATTGCCACGGCGGTTTTCGCATCCGCATCGATTTCGATGTCCTTGAGCAGAATGCGCTGCTCGGGCGGCTGGCTGCCGCCGCCGCGCATAACGGGGCCATTGCCGCGCTGGTCGAGCACGGCGAGGACTTCTTCGACGGTGGAAAGTTTTGCGGCCATGGTTACGGCGCCTTCGGGCCGGAAGGCTTGCGGATCGCCTTGTTTTCGGGCGCGTTCATCACGGCATCGACGATGGTGACGGCTTTCTCCATGCGCGTGCGCAGGCCTTCGTGCTGTTCAAGGCCCGATGCCGCCGCGACCTTGTGCTTGAGTTTATCAAGACGCTCCAGCGTTTCTTCGGCGGCCAGCGGATCAAAGGATTTATCCTTTTGCCATTCAAGATAACCCTTAAGCTGGCTTTCAAGGAAATGCACCAGCGCGGCATGGCTGATGGCGAGTGCTTCGGGCGTTTGGGGCGTGGTGTCATGCGGCTTGGATGATCCAAGATCGGCCCAGGGGCTGGTCTGCTCCCACAACTCGCCGATGCGCGGCGAGAAATCGGAGGGTTTCTTGTGGCCGGGGCGGATCAGGCTGTACTGGTTCAGCAGCGCGGCGGAAATCACTTCGGGGTCAGTTGTGGCGCCCGTATCGACCAGCACGCGCGCAATACCGGCATTGGTCAGCGTATAGCCGCCCAGCGGATCGCCATCCAGCGCCCAGTTTTTCATTTCGGTGTAGACTTTGCGCACCGTCGGGTGATCGGGCAGGCCGGTCGCCTCGAACGACAATGCCTTCGCGCGTTCCGCGACGATATCGGCCAGCGCCGCCTGCGCGGCGGCAAGTTTCGTTTCGGCAACGGCCAGCATGTCTTTTTCGGTCGCACTGCCGGCGATTGCTTTCAATGCGCGTTCGTTCGCGTCCAGCACCTGCTGCACGTTGCGGTATTCGATGATATGCGCGATCTTGCCGCTGGAAATTTCAGCCTGCACAGAGTCGAGACCGATAATGGACTGCGCCAGCAGCACCTGCTGGTCGGCGGTGTTTTTGAATTTCGGATTGTCGATGTCGATGGCATCGAGGCGTTGCAGGCATTTCGCTACTTCGGGGCTCACGGATTTTTCGAACTGTTTAGAATCCAGCGGGATAACCATGCCGTTCAGCAGCACGCTCGCCGCCACGGCAACGGGATCGGGATCTTTCGCATGGGCCGTAATCACCTCGCCCGCCTTCACCGCTTCGCGCGCCCAATCGTCTCCGTCCTTGAAAAACGTGCGCATGACCGCATAGGCCTTTTCGACCAGCGGATGGCGCAACAGCTTGGTGTCCTCGAATTTCATGACGGCCGCCTTTAATACTGTGATGGCGGCAGGTTACGGCAGGATTGGGGTTATGTCAATATTAGCCGGTTTTGGCCTTTTTACCGGCGATATCGGCCAATTTGGCCGTCACGCCCTCTACCCCCTTCAAACCAATGGCTTCGCGGACCAGCGACAGGGTTTCCTTGGTGATCTTGCGCGCGCGTTCGGCCCCCGCATCCAGAATATCGTCGATCTTCTTCCGGTTGCCCATCAGCTCGTTATAGAGCGCGGTGGGTTTTTCGAATTCGCGTTCCAGCACTTCGTACAGTTTCTGTTTCGCGTCGCCATAGCCCATGCCGCCCTTCAGGAAGGCGTCGCGCATCGCCTGCGTTTCGTCGGGCGTGGCGAACATGGCGTAGATCTGGAAGATGCTGTTGTCGTCGGGGGTTTTAACATCGGCGGGCAGTTTGGAATCGGTGACGATTTTCATCACCAGTTTGCGGCGCGCCGCGCTGTCGATAAACACGGGGATATGGTTGCCGTAGGATTTGCTCATCTTGCGGCCGTCGAGCCCGGGCAGAACTGCGCCGCCTGCCTCCAGTTGATAGTTCGGCAGCTTCAGCACAGGCTGGAAGGTATTGTTGAAATACCCCGCCATGTCGCGCGCGAATTCGATATGCTGCACTTGATCTTTACCAACCGGCACGATGTCGGTCTGCGCGATTAAAATGTCAGCGGCCATCAGCAGCGGGTATGTATAAAGCCCCATGTTCACATCGGCGTCGGCGTCTTTGCCCTCGGCCTTGTTTTTGTCGACCGATGCCTTGTAGGCGTGTGATCTGTCCATCAGGCCCTTGGGCGTGACGGCGCAAAGAATAGTCACAAGCTCGGGGATCTCGGGAATATCCGATTGGCGATACAAAACGGTGCGCGCGGGATCAAGCCCCAGCGCCAGCCAGCAGGCCGCGACCTGATAGCTGTCTTCCTTCAGCAGTTTCGGATCGTAAACGGCGTTCAGCGCATGGTAATCGGCGATAAACAGGTATGATTTTTCATGCGCAGCGGCAAGGCGCAAAGCAGGACGAATTGCGCCGATATAATTCCCCACATGCGGCGCGCCGGTGGGCTTCACCCCCGTCAGGATTGTTTTTGCTTTTGCTGCGTCCGCCATTTGATGTTCCTTCAAGTTTGCGCTAAGGACTATATCATGTGCGGCAGATATAAACAAATCAGGGCCCTTCAGGACTATCTGGAGCTTTTGGGCATCAAAATGACGGGCGAAGGCGCGGGCGTTCTTGCGCCCGGCATGATGGCGCCTGTCGTCACGCAACTGGGCCTCGCCGCGATGTACTGGGGCCTGACGCCTGCATGGTCGAAAGAGGATGCGAAGACGCAAGTCATCAACGCACGCGCCGAAACCATGCATGACAAGCCTTTCTTTAGAAACGCGAAACGCTGCCTTGTACCCGTTGATGCTTTTATCGAATGGGATCGAAGTCAAAAGCCTTCGCAGGCCTTTGATATTTCGCTGCCCGCGCCTTTTGCTTTTGCGGGATTGTGGGATAGCTGGATTAATCCCGCGACTGGCGAGGTAAAAAACAGCTTCGCCATTCTCACCACCGCGCCGACGGAGCAGATGGCGAAAATCCACCACCGGATGCCGGCGATTCTGGCGACGGCGTCGGAATGCAGGGCCTGGATGAATATGGAAATAAAAACGCCGCAAACCTATACGGCGGAGCCCCTGATCATCGCCCCTGCCGAAGCAAAGCCGAAAAAAGAAACGGCGCAGCTCAGTTTTCTATAAAAAATTCTTGCCATAAGATTGACTCAGGGGGCTTTACGCCCTAGTCTTTCGCCCATATCATCAATTGCAGAAATCATAAATTCCACCGGAGGAAAGGCACATGGGCATGAAAGACTGGCTCGACAAGCTGAAGAAAAAAGCTGAAGACGTGACGAAGGAAGAAACCGATCCCGCGAAGATCAAGCAGGCGAAAAAAGAAGCCGCCGAAAAAACCTTCAAGCGCACCACCAGCGCGATCAAGCTGGCGAAAAAAGGCCTCGAGACCTATAACAACGTCTCGAAAAAAGCCGGCGAGATCACCGACGCCGCTGCCGAGAAAACCGCTGAACTGGCCGAAAAAGCCAAGCCCCTCGCCGAAAAAATCGACAATGCCGCAGGCAAGGTCGGTGAAACCGCGAAAGGCGCCTTTGACGCCGTAAAAGAAAAAGTCGCCGGTGGCGTTGATGCCGCCAACCAGAAACTGGACGAAGCGAAAAAAGACGCAGCCAAGAAACCCTCGACGGGTTCGGGCCTGCTGGACCTGATCGCTCCTGCCGTTCCTGAAACGGATGCGACCAAGCCGAAAGAACCGCCGAAGACGCCTCCCGCGCCCCCGGCCCTGTAAGCTTTACGGACACGATTAAAAGCAGGCGGCCCCTTAAAAGGCCGCTTGTTTTTTTGCCCGTTTAAAATATTTGACATAATGTACGCGGATGGGTAGTATGGGCGCGATTTTCGGCGCAGTCTTTTGAATTCAAAAGGGTTTTCAGCGATATGGCTCCTACCCCCATCACCATCCGCCCCGACGGCCAGAGCTGGCCCACGCCACCCGCCGGCGCGCCGCCGGAAAGTGAAATGAAGGCCTTTCTGAACGACTGCGAGAAAGGCAACGAGGCCGAAGTTGTCGCCTACCTGAAGCGCTGGCCCGAATTCCCCGAAGTGAAAATGTACAATATTGAATCCACCAGCCTGATCCATGCGGCGCGGTACGGGCACGACAAGATCGTCAAAATCCTGCTGGAGGCCGGCTGCCCCGTCGGCACGCAGGATGCGGATTTGAATACGGCGCTGTTTGCAGCGCTCACCGAAGGCCGGTTCAGCACCGTGAAACTGCTGCTGGACGAGGGCGCGGATCTTTCGGTTACCCCTCGCTTCGGCAAGACGGCGGTGGCAACGGCGGTCTATTCGGGCAATGTCGAGCTCGTCAATTTCCTGCTGGAAAAGGGTGAGAAAGCCGACGGTCGCGACAGTTACGGCGGCAACGCCCTTAGCGAGCTGCAATGGTGCAGGAACGAGGATTTCAATTTCGCCGAACTGCTGGTGAAGCATGGCGCCGACATGAATGTTGTCAGCCAGGGCGGCCATACCGCGCTCTCCCAATGCGTGCAGCAGGGCCGCACCAAATTCGTCCGTCACCTGCTGGATCTCGGCGTCGAGCTGCGCGGGCCCTTCCTGCCCCACAACGATGACATCAAGCAGATGCTCGCCGACGAACCCTATCGCCGCGAGAGTGTTCGCGTCGCCGCAATCGAGGCCGCCGCCGCCGAAATCCGCGCACGCGAAAAGGCCATCGAAAACGAAGTGAACGCGGGCCTTCCCTCCTCCGTCAAAGTGCGTCCCTTCCGCCTGAAAATGTAAAAGACGTATTACGTCTATTTGCAGTGCAGCACGTAAGTATATGAAAACATAGAGTCATGTTTACATGACATTATTCTGCTGATAGTTTTCTGTCACATAACAATTTCGCTAATAACAAAAAACGGCCAAGCAGCGGTGTGTGCGTACCCTCTTTGGGTGCGGAGTTTTATCGTCAACATAGAGAGAGCGACAGATGTCATCTTCCGCAAATCCCCAGCCCAAATCCGAATATCCCTGGAGCAAAAAGTATCCTGTCGATATCGACTGGGACATGGATGTCCCCCTCTCGACCATGGTCAAGATGCTGGAAGAATCGGTCCAGAAAAACGGCGCCCGCACCGCGCTGAATTTCATGGGCAAGAAGATGACCTTCAAGGAGCTGGATGAAGCCTCCGACAAATTCGCCAAGAGCCTGCAGGACCAGGGCATCGGCAAGGGCAACCACGTGGGCCTCTGCCTGCCCAACACGCCTTTCTATGTCATCGCCTATTACGGCGCGCTGAAGGCCGGCGCCACCGTCGTCAACTTCAACCCGCTCTATGCCGAAAAAGAAATCAAAGACCAGATCAACGACAGCAAGTGCGACGTCATGGTCTCGCTGAACGTCAAGCAGATCCAGCCCAAGGTCGACAAGATGCTGAACGGCGAAACCTGCCTGAAAAAGGTTATCGTCGCTGACCTGTCCGACGCGCTGCCCGGCGTGAAAAGCTACGCCTATCGCGCGATCAACGCGGTGAAGGGCATCTTCGGCAAGTCTGACACCGTGAAAGTGAAAAACGACGCCACGCACATTCCCTTCGCCAAGATGATGAAGGCAAAAGGCAAGCCCGCGCCTGTTGATATCAAGCCCGACGACATCGCCGTGCTGCAATACACCGGCGGCACCACGGGCATTCCGAAGGCTGCCGTGCTGACCCATGGCAACCTGACCGCCAACATCAATCAGGCGGGCATGTGGTTCGCCTCCGGCATCAAGGAAGGTAAGCAGGAGAAAATGCTGGCCGTCCTCCCCTTCTTCCACGTCTTCTCGATGACGGTTCAGATGAACCTGTCGATCAAGCTGGGCGCGGAGCTGGTGATGCTGCCCAAGTTCGACGCAGAAACCACGCTGAAAACCATCGACAAGGAAAAGCCCACGATGTTCGCGGGCGTGCCCACGCTTTACAAGGCGCTGATGGATCACAAGGACGTGAAGAAATACGACCTGAGCTCGCTAGAAGTCTGCCTCTCCGGCGGCGCGGGCCTGCCCGAAACCACCCAGAAACGCTGGACGGCGCTGACGGGCAAGGAACTCACCGAAGGCTACGGCCTGTCGGAAACTTCCCCCATCGCCACGGCCAACCCTGTGCACGGCGAGAAGAAACTGAACTCGATCGGCATGCCGCTCCCGAAAACCGAAGTGCGCATCGTGAACCTGGAATTCCCCGACAAGGAATGCCCGATCACGGTCGAGGGCGAAATCTGCCTGCGCGGCCCGCAGGTGATGAAGGAATACTGGAACCGCCCCGACGAAACCGCCAAAGTCATGGACAAGGACGGCTACTTCCATACCGGCGACGTCGGTTACATGGACAAGGAAGGCTATATCTTCATCGTCGACCGCATCAAGGACATGATCAACGCCTCCGGCCTGAAAGTCTTCCCCCGCAAAGTGGAAGAAGCAATCATGCAGCACCCCAGCGTTTCCGAAGTCATCGTGCTGGGCGTGAAGGACGAATACCGCGGCGAGAACGTGAAGGCCTTTATCGTCTTCAAGCCCGGCGCGGACAAGGTCGACAACAAGGCCATGACCGAATTCCTGAAGGACAAGCTGGCGCCCTATGAACTGCCCAAGCTGTTCGAGCACCGCGACAGCCTGCCCAAGACCATGATCGGCAAGCCCGACAAAAAAGCGCTGAAGGCAGAGGAGGCCGCCAAAGAGGCCCAGGCAAAAAAGCCGCCGGCGCCCAAGGCACCGAAGCCGCCTGCGCCGTAACGCACGAACTGACCGACAGAGCTGACTCATAGATATTGGGACTTGAACATGGGCGACGAGATTATCTGGATTGTACTTTTTTTCCTGACAATCCCGTTGTTCATGTTCATTTCCTGCGTCACCATGTGGGTGCGTACCAACGCCCTCAAGGACGATCTGCGGGAATTGCGCCGCCTGGTCGACCGCCTGCGCCAGCAGCTTGACGCGGCGCTGCGTAATAAAGAAGACCTCCGCTGGGGCCAGAACACGCCGCCACAGCCGCAGCAACCGCAAAAAGAATACAAAGAACACATCCAACCCGCGCCGCCCGCCGAAGAACCGCCCGCCGGGCATGATTTCGGCGTCTATAACTATACGGCCGATACCCCCACGCCCGCCCCGCCGCAGCAACCGGCCGGCGGTATTCCGACGGCTGCGCCGATTCCGCCAGCTTCGCCTATTCCGCCCGCGACGCCGACGCCGCGTTCCTCCGTGCCGCTGTCGTCGCCCGCGCCCGAAGTCTTCGATACCGATCAGGCCTGGGAAGACGAAGCCCCGCGCCGCCGCACGGCCGCAGCGCAGCCGCAGCGCCCGACCAGCGCCAACGTTTCAAAAACCTATGATATCCCCTCCACCCCGACCCCGCCGCAGCCGCCTGCTTCCAGCGGTTTTGAATGGCAATTCGGCCGCCGCCTGCCCGTCTGGATCGGCGGCGTGGCGATCGCGCTCTCGGGCTTCTATCTTGTCAAATATTCGATCGAGCAGGGTCTGCTGACGCGCGAGGTGCGCATCTTCCTCGGCTTTATCATGGGCTGCATCCTCATCTATGGCGCGCGCTATATCCGCCTGCAGAAGTCCGGCATGGCCGACGGCACGCGCATTGCGCAGGCTCTGGCGGGCTCGGGCGTTGCCGTTTTGTATGGCACCGTCTATGCGGCCACATCCCTTTACCACTTCCTTGCCCCGTGGCAGGGCTTCATGGGCATGGCGATCATCACGGCGCTGGCCGTGGTGCTGGCGCTGCTGCATGGCATGCCGATTGCGCTGCTGGGCCTGCTGGGCGGCTTCCTGACGCCCGCGCTGATCGGCTCGCACGATCCCAATGCGCCTTTGCTGTTTTTCTATCTCTACTGCCTTGTCACCGGCTTGTTCGCCACCATCCGCCGCCAGAACTGGTGGGTGCTGGGCATCCCGACGGTGCTGCTCGCCTTCGCCTGGGTCGCCTTCTGGCTGGCCGGCAGCTTCCGCGCCGGTGACGGCATCTGGCTGGGCCTGTTCATCATCGCCACCGCCGTGACCGTCGCATGGCAGTCTGCGGGGATCGAGGAAGACACGAACCATCACCGCAACGAAATGTCGGCCAGCGACTACAGCAATATCCTCAACTATATCGTCGCCGGCGGCTCCGTCGTCCTGATGGGCACGGTCGCCACGCGCAGCGGCTTCGGCCTGCAGGAGCTGGGGCTTTATGGCCTGCTGGGCCTTGGCACCTTCGTCATGGCCTATTTCAAGCCGCGCCTTTATCACTATGCGCCCTGGCTTTCGATGGTGGTCAGCCTTGCCATGATGGCCTTCTGGCGCGAACAGGACAGCACCACTTACGGGCCCGTGCTCCTGGGCTTCGCCGCGCTTTACGGCCTCGGCAGCTTCTGGCTGCTGCGTGCTCGCCCCGCGCTTGAATGGGCGGGGCTGCTGTCGGCAACCGGCCTCGGCTTCTACGGCCTTGCCTATATCAGGCTGCAAAGCGAGATCTATGGCCTGCTGAACGTCGCCAATACGGGCGCCGTGCACCTCTGGGGCTTTATCGCCATCGTGCTGGTGCTGCTCTTCGCGCTGCTGACCGCGAGCGTGCTCCAGAGCTTCAAGGGCGACGAAGGCCTGCGCCAGCGCCTGCTGGCCGTTTTCGCGCTGACCACCACCGCCTTCCTCTCCATCGCGCTGACCATCGAGGTCAGGCGCGAATTCCTGCCCGTCGCCTTCGCGGCGGAAGTGCTGGCGGTCTGCTGGATCAACACCCGCGTTTCCATCACGGCGCTGCGCAAGATTGCGGCGATCCTCTTCGGCGTCTTCGTGCTGCTGATGCTGGAACAGCTGGCGGTACTTTTCGCCGTCGTGCTCAACAGCCTCTTCGGTTATTCGCTCCGCTTCTGGCGGGACGGCCTGCCGCTGGCGCAGGACCCGATGTTCCAGCTGGGCCTGCCGATGGTCATGCTCGGCGTTTCGGCCTGGCTGATCCAGCGCCAGCGCGACGGCAAGCTGGCGGAAACTTTTGAAATGGCGACCGTGGGCCTTGGCGCGCTGCTGCTCTATTACATGACACGCCATGCCTTCAATGTGCCGGAGGACGTGCTGTTCACGAAGCCGCAGTTCTTCGAGCGCGGCATCATGACAAACCTCTTCTTCGCCGCCGGCCTTGCCGTCGTCTACGCGGGCCGGCTGTTCTCCCGCCGCGCGATTTTGTGGAGCGGCACAGCGATCTTCCTGATGGCGCTGTTCCGCGTCATCTGGTTCGACTTCATCACGCAGAACCCGCTCTGGACCGGCCAGCCGGTGGGCGCGCAGTTCTTCATGAACAGCCTGCTGCTGCCCTATGCCCTGCCGCTCTTCTGGCTGTGGCTGGAGGAACGCCCGCAGCTGCGCCTGATGACGGTGCCGCAATCCTTGCGTAGCGGATTCACGCTGCTGCTCATCTTCACCTTCATCTCGCTGCAGGTGCGCCAATGCTTCCACGGTTCGATCCTGAACAGTGGCCCGACCGAAAACGCCGAAATCTATGCCTATTCGGTCGTCTGGCTGGGTCTGGGCGCCTTCCTGCTGTTCCTCGGCACCAAGCGCAAGGACAAGATGATCCGCGTCGCCTCGCTGGTCGTCATGCTGCTGACCATCGCCAAGGTGTTCCTGTATGACGCCGGCAACCTCGAGGGGCTTTATCGCGTGGCCTCCTTCCTCGGCCTTGGCCTCAGCTTGCTGGCGCTCAGCTGGTTCTACTCCCGCTTTGTCTTCGTGAAGGAGAAGGAATAATGGAGCCGAAACCGGACAAAAAAACGGCCAAGGCCGCGGCCCGTCCCTATGGCAAGGCCGCCTACGAAGCCGCCAAGGCTGAATTCGCAGTCGATAAATGGAAGGAAAACCTTTCCGTCATGGCCGAGATACTGGCCGACCCCGCCGTGCAGCCGCTGTTCCGCGACCCCAATATCGGCAAGGCCGAGCGCACGGAAGTGATGGAAAAGGTGCTGGACGAGATTGAGGCCTCCGACAGCCAGCGCAACTTCGTCATGACGCTGATCGAGAATAAGCGCCTGTCCCTGATGCCCTGGATTTTCCAGGCCTTCGAGGAGGAGCGCAAGAAAGACCTCGGCCTTGTCGACGTGCGCGTCATTTCCGCGATCGAGCTCACGCCCCAGCAGGTGGCGAACACCAAAAGAATGTTATCCGAGAAATTCAACGCCAAGGCGGAACCGGTGTTCGAGGTCGATCCGGAACTCATTGGCGGCCTGAAGCTGATTATCGGCGACCGCGTCTACGACAATACGATCAAGGGCCAGCTGGAACGGCTGAAAAAGCACCTCGACAAGCCGCCCGGCGCCTGATTTTTACTTCTTCAACCTTCGTCCCTTGAAGCCTGTCTTTGAAAACAGCACCGCGATCGCATGCGTGGATTCAAACTGCGACAGCACGATGGTCGTGATCGCAAGGATGGGGATGGCGAGGAACATGCCCGGGATGCCCCAGATCATGCCCCACATCGCAAGGTTGGAGATGATGAAGATGGGCGAGAGGTTCAGGTTGTTGCCCATCAGGTAAGGATCGAGGATATGGCCGAGGAAGGCATGCGATGTCAGCAGCGTTGCCAGCACCTGCACCAGCAGCACCACATCGCCATACTGCAGCAGCGCAATCAGGCAGGGGGTGGTGACCGCCACGAAAGAACCCGCGTAGGGGATGAAGTGCAAAAAGAACGCCATCACGCCCCAGAAGCCCGCGAAATCGACGTTGAAATGCGTCAGGATCAGGAAGGTCAGCGTTGAATCGGTAAGCGACACAAAGGCCTTCACGCCGATGTAGCGCTGAATCTTGCCGTCGATGATCTTCAGCACCTCGCGCACGCGCGCTTCACGGGCCTTGTCGGCGAACATCAGTTTCAGCTTGCGGTCGAACCAGCGCTGTTCGTAGAGCAGGAAGCCCACATAGAACAAAACGATGAGTGTCTTTCCCGCCATGCTGGTGAGCATCCCGGCAAAACCCGTCATCATCGCGCCGATATCGACGGTGGTCAGCACCTGCTTGAAGACGTCGTGCATCGTGGGCGTATGGTCCATCCCCAGCATGCCGGCCGCCTGCGGCAGCACGTCGGCAAGGCGTTCCTGATACTTGGGCGCCTCGCGGATAACGTCGTTGATGTTCGATTTCACCATCGTGTAGAGGAAGAAGCCCACCGCAAAGATAACGATATGCGCCAGCAGGAAGCGCCAGAAGCGCGGCAGCTTGTATCCGCCCCGGGCCGTCAGGTAGCCCAGAAACCGCTGGATGGCGTTGATGAGGTACCAGAGAAACACGGCGATCACGAAAGGCATGATGACGGCACCCGCCATCCGGCAGATAAAGATAAAGAGGCAGACGGCGATAAAGACAAGCGCAAGCCCCTGCCCCGCGCCGATGGTGGTCTGCCGGGTTGCCGTTGTCATCGCGCACCCCCCGACGCTTCGTCGGGTTCCATGTCGCCCGTTTTGGACATCAGGATCGCGATCGGGCGCGTCTTTTTAAACTGCGACATGATGATGACGGCCATGGCCAGTATCGGCACGGCCAGAAACATTCCCGGCACGCCCCAGAGCACGCCCCAGGCGGCGATGGAGGTGATAATGAAGATCGGTGACAGGTTGAGGCTGTCGCCCATCATGCGGGGGTCGAGGAAGCTGGTGAAGAAAACCTGTATCGCCGTCAGGCCCAGCGTCAGTGTCACCAGCGACGATGTATCGCCCAGCTGCACCAAAGCGACGATCGAGGGCAGTATCACGGCGGAGATAGATCCGACGTAAGGAATAAAGTGCAGCACGAAGGCCATCACGCCCCAGAATTCGGCGAAGTTGATGTCGAAGGCCTGCATCAGCAGCCATGTGGCAATGCCGGTCAGGGCCGAGATCAGCGTCTTCACCCAGATGTAACGCTGGATTTTGATGTCGATGTTGCGGATGGTGCGGTGCACGCGCGCCTCGGTATCCTTGTCATGCGCCATCTCGCGCAGCTTGCGGCCGAAGAACTGCTGCTCGTACAGCAAAAACCCGGTGTAGAACAAGACCACCATCGCCTTGCCGGCGAAGCCCGAGAAGATTTTCGCCAGCTCGCCCGCGAAGCCGCCGAAGTCAAAGAACGCGGTAAGGTCGGACACGCTGGGCTGGTATTCGGGCGGGAAAGGCAATGTTGCCAGCAGCTGCGGCAGGAAGGCCTTGAAGCGTTCCTGATACACGGGCGCGGCGCGGATCACCTCGCCCACGTTCGCGGCGATCAGCTTGTAGGTAAACCAGAGACCGACGACGAGAAACGACATCGCCAGCACGAAGCACAAGAATCGGGGCAGGCTGAATCCGCCCAGCTCGATCTTGCCCAGACCCCGCGCAATGGCGTTGATGAGGTACCAGACGAAGACCGCGATGACGAAGGGGATCAGGATGGCCGCCGCCACATGCAGGATGTAGACAACAAGGCAAACAACAATAAAGCCAAGGGCATAGCTGGAGGCCAACACCGGGAAGGAGGGCCTGTGGACTGCTGTTACCATATTTTTGTGATCCCCTGCATCTTTACCTCAGTTGACTTTAAATTAAGAGACACTAGTGTCAATCGCACAAGCGACCGCCACGCGGGAGAGACTGGCTCATTTGCCGGCGCCGAAGGAGCAACCACCCCGGAAACTCTCAGGCAAAAGGACCGCGCGGCGACTTCGTTACTCTGGAAAGCGGCTATAGCCGCGCCAAAGGAGCAAGCGGTTGAAATGCCGCGGAATCTCTAAGGCAAAGAAGACAGAGCGGGGCAAGTTTCCGAACGACTATGAAAAGGAATTTGCCTTGGAACCAGCCCTGCAAAAAGACGCCCCCCTCCTCAAAACGCCCCTCTGGGCGCTCCATACCGCCAAGGGCGGAAAAATGGTGCCCTTCGCCGGCTATGACATGCCGGTGCAGTACGATGGCCTCGGCGTCCTGAAAGAACACGTTCACACGCGCGAACACGCCGGCCTTTTCGATGTCTCGCACATGGGGCAGGCGATTTTGAGCAGCAGTTCAGGTGATCCCGCGATCGCGCTCGAAAAAATCGTGCCGGGCGACATTCGCGGGCTCGAAGTCGGCAAGATGCGCTACACCGTTCTGCTGAACGACAAGGGCGGCATCCTCGACGACCTGATGGTCACGCGCTGGGATGAAAAAACCCTGCTGGTGATCGTCAACGCCGCCTGCAAGGAAAAAGATTTCGCCTATATCAACAAAACCATCGGCGGCCAGACGAAACTGGAATACCTCGGCACCCGCGCGCTCGTCGCGCTGCAAGGGCCGAAAGCCGAACAGGTGGCCAGCATCTTCTTCCCCGATGTGCTGGGCATGAAATTCATGTCGGCCACAAAGACGACGTACAAAGGCCACGAGATTTTCCTGTCGCGTTCGGGCTATACGGGCGAAGACGGTTTCGAAATCTCGATCCCCGGCGGCTTCGCTGAAGCCTTCTGCAAGGAAATGCTGGAGGAACAAGAAGTCAAACTCATCGGCCTTGGCGCGCGCGATAGTTTGCGGCTCGAAGCCGGCCTTTGCCTTTACGGCCATGATATCGACGAAAACTCCACCCCCATCGATGCGAACCTGAAATGGGTTATCCCGAAACGCCGCCGCGAGGAAGCCAATTTCCCCGGTGCCGAGAAAATTCTCAGCCAGCTGTCGGGCGGCACATATATATTGCGCGTCGGCATCAAGCCCGAAGGAGCAGCCCCCATCCGCGAAAAAACCGAGCTGTTTGTCGGCGACAAAAAGGTCGGCGTGGTGACATCCGGCGGCTTCGGCCCCACCTTCGGCGGCCCTGTCGCCATGGGTTACGTCGATGCAAACTTTGCCAAGACCGGCACGAAGCTCAACGCCATGCTGCGCGGCACCCCGCGCCCCTGCGAAGTGGCTGCGCTGCCGTTTGTGAAACACAATTACAAAAAAGATTAAACGAGGGAAAAACACATGACGAAAATTCTGTTCAGCGAAGACCATGAATACATCAAGATCGAAAACGGCGTCGGCACGGTCGGCATTTCCGACTTCGCGCAAAAGGCGCTGGGCGACGTGGTTTACGTCGAATTGCCGAAGGTTGGCGCGAAGCTGACCAAGGGCGGGCAGGCCGGCGTTGTCGAAAGCGTCAAATCAGCCTCCGAACTTTATTCCCCCGTCACCGGCGAAGTGGTCGAGATCAACGGCGCGCTGACCGGCGACCCCGCGCTGGTGAACAGCGACCCGCTGGGCAAGGCCTGGTTCTTCAAGGTGAAAATTGCCAACGAAAACGAACTCACCGGCCTGAAAGACGAGAAAGCGTACAATGACTTCATTAAAGGACTTTAAGCGCATGCCCCAGCCGATCGCAGAACTGGAACAACGAAACGATTTTATCCGCCGTCATATCGGGCCGTCTGAGTCCGATATCGCCGCCATGCTGCGTACGGTGGGTGCATCGTCACTTGATGATCTGGTCACCAAGGTTCTTCCTGCCGCCATCCGCGAAAAAACCGCGCCCGTCACCGGTGACTCGATGACGGAACATGAAGCGCTGGCCCTGCTCGACAGCATGGCGAAGCAGAACAAAGTCTACCGCTCGCTGATCGGCACGGGTTACTACGATACGCTAACGCCGAACGTCATTCTGCGCAACGTGCTGCAAAACCCCGGCTGGTACACGGCCTATACGCCCTATCAGCCCGAAATTTCCCAAGGGCGCCTTGAAGCGCTGATCAATTTCCAGCAAGTCACGATGGACCTGACGGGCATGCCGCTCGCCAATGCCTCGATGCTTGACGAAGGCACCTCCGCCGCCGAAGCCATGACTTTGGCAAAACGTGTTGGCGGTTCGGCCAGCAATACTTTCCTTGTGTCGGACGATTGCCACCCCCAGACGATTGCTGTCGTGGAAACCCGCGCCAAGCCGCTGGGTATTCAGGTCGTTGTCGGTAAAGCCGCTGACCTTGTCGAAAAAGACGGCTTCGCCATCCTGCTGCAATACCCCGGCACGTCGGGCGCAGTTGTCGATTACGCTGCGCTGGCCGCAAAAGCGAAATCGAAGAATATCGCCGTCGCCGTGGCAACCGATCTTCTCGCGCTTACGCTTCTCAAGCCCCCCGGCGAATGGGGCGCGGATATCGTTTTCGGTTCGGCGCAGCGCTTCGGCGTGCCGCTCGGCTACGGCGGCCCGCATGCCGCTTTCTTTGCCGCGCAGGATGCCTACAAACGTTCTATCCCCGGCCGCATCGTCGGCGTTTCGGTCGACAGCAAAGGCAAGCCTGCCTATCGCCTCGCCCTGCAAACGCGCGAGCAGCATATCCGCCGCGAAAAAGCGACGAGCAACATTTGCACAGCGCAGGTGCTGCTGGCCAATATCGCGGCCTTCTACGCCGTCTATCACGGCCCCGAAGGTCTAAAGACCATCGCCACCCGCACGCACCGTCTTGCCGCGATTTTCGCGGAAGGCCTCAAGAAACTGGGCTTCCAAGTCACCACCGCGCATTTCTTTGACACCGTGACGGTTGACTGCGGCAAGCACGCGCAGGAAATCATTTCCCGCGCGCACCAGAAAGAAATTAACCTGCGCG
Organism: Alphaproteobacteria bacterium; assembly: GCA_041287865.1. GTDB lineage: Bacteria > Pseudomonadota > Alphaproteobacteria > Micavibrionales > UBA2020 > JAPWJZ01. The sequence continues at coordinate 105,636 of JBGGMV010000008.1, forward strand.
ATTTCGGCGACGGCCGCCTTGGTGTGTCGCTCGACGAAAAATCAACCCGCGCGGAAGTCTTCACGCTCTGGCAGATCTTCTCTGGCAAGGGCGCGCTGGGCTTCAGCGTCGAGGCGCTTGACGCCAGCGTGCCGGACCAGATTCCGGCTGCGCTGAAACGCACCTCGGAATATCTCACGCACCCCACCTTCCACCTCTATCGTTCCGAAACCGATATGCTGCGCTATCTGCGGCATCTGGAACACAAGGATATCGCGCTCAACCGCTCGATGATCCCGCTCGGTTCCTGCACGATGAAGCTGAACGCGACAGTCGAGATGATTCCGGTGACATGGCCAGAATTCGGCAATATGCACCCCTTCGCGCCGCTCGATCAGGCGCAGGGCTATGCGGCCATGCTGAAAGATCTGGAACAGAAACTTTGCACGCTGACAGATTTCGCGGCGGTAACGCTGCAGCCTAACGCTGGATCGCAGGGCGAATATGCGGGCCTGCTGACCATTCGTGCCTATCACGAATCAAAAGGTCAGGCACACCGCAATATCTGCCTGATTCCCTCGTCCGCGCATGGCACCAACCCCGCGACCGCCGTTATGGCTGGCATGGAAGTTGTCATCACGGCTTGCGACGACAACGGCAACGTTGACCTTGGCGACCTGCGCGCGAAAGCGGCGGAGCATAAGGATAAACTGGCCGCCCTGATGGTCACCTATCCCTCCACCCACGGCGTTTTCGAGGAAGAAATCCGCGAGATTTGCAAGATCATCCACGACAACGGCGGCCAAGTGTATATGGATGGCGCGAACTTCAACGCCATGGTGGGCCTCGCCTGCCCCGGCAAGATCGGCGCCGACGTCATGCACATGAACCTGCATAAAACCTTCTGCATCCCGCATGGCGGCGGCGGTCCCGGCATGGGGCCCATTGGCGTCGGTGAACACCTCGCGCCCTTCCTGCCCGGCCATCCGCTGCTGGAAGGCGTGGGCGGCGAAAACGCCATCGGCCCCGTATCGGCTGCGCCCTATGGCTCGGCCTCGATCCTGCCGATCAGCTGGGTCTATATCGCGCTGATGGGCACGGAAGGGTTGAAGAAGGCGACGCAGGTCGCCATCCTGAACGCCAACTACATCGCCAAGCGTCTCGAAAAACATTACCCGACCCTTTATAAGGGCAAGCAAGGTTATGTGGCGCATGAATGTATCCTCGACACCCGCCCGCTGAAAACCTCGGCTGGCATCAGCGTCGACGATATCGCCAAGCGCCTGATGGATTTCGGCTTCCACGCGCCCACCATGTCCTTCCCCGTTCCCGGCACGCTGATGATCGAGCCGACGGAATCCGAAGGCAAGGCGGAGCTGGACCGCTTTATCGAAGCGCTGACCGTTATCCGCGCCGAGATTGCCAAGGTGGAAAAGGGCGAATGGCCGCAGGGCAACAACCCGCTGGCGCTCGCCCCGCATACGCTGGCTGACCTGACGGCGGAGAAATGGGATCGCCCCTATACCCGCCACGACGGCGCTTTCCCGGCTGCGCATCTGCTGACGGATAAATACTGGACGCCCGTCAACCGCATCGACCATGCGGCCGGCGACCGTAACCTCGTCTGCGCCTGCCCGCCGATCGAGGCTTACAGCGAAGCGGCTGAATAATCACGGGCAACTCCTTTGCATAACCCCGCGTCGCAAGCGCGGGAACTGAAATCCATGCTTTGGCGTTAGGGACTGAACCAAGTAAACTCTCCTGCATGGGTGTTTCACTGCGCGGTTTTGTTTTCACAGTCTTTGTCCTTCTTACCTTCGCTGCCCCTGCGCTGGCAGAGGAGGAAAAACCGACGCTGCAGCAGGAAGTCGCGCGGCGGCTGGTCGATTTGAAGGAACGCCGCTTTATCACCTTCAATTCCGAAAACGACCTCTATGCGCCCGGCGGCAACGACGAGAACTATACCAATGGCGCGCGCGTGACATTCTTCCACGTCGGCGAGAAGCCGCACCCTATCTTCAACAACCTCGACCGCATCGTGCCGGTCTTTACCATCAACCCCACCACCAGCGTCTATTACACGCTGGGCCATAACCTCTACACGCCCAAGGACATCACGATGGTGGCGCAGGACCCGAACGACCGGCCCTGGGCGGCCTTTCTTTACGGCTCGGCCGGCCTTGTCAGCATCACCGACAACCATATTGATGAAATGGAAGCGACCATCGGCATCATCGGCCCCGCGGCGCTCGGCGAACAGGTGCAGAAATTCGTGCACGAGCATGTTTCCGACAGCCCCACGCCGCGCGGCTGGGACAACCAGCTGAAGAACGAACCCGGCCTGATGCTGTCGTGGGAGCGCCGCTGGCCAGAATTATACGGGCACGAGGCTTTGGGCTTGTCGGCCGGCTTTACGCCGCATCTGGGCGCGACGGTTGGTAACGTTTACACCTATGCCAGCGCCGGCATCAATTTCCGCCTCTCGCCGTTTGAATCGCGCTGGCAGGACAGCCCTATCCGCGTGCGCCCCGCCATGCCTGGCACCGGCGCCTTCATGACGAAGGAAGACAAATTCAGCTGGTATTTGTTCAGCGGGGTCGAGGGCCGCGCCGTGGCGCGCAACATCTTCCTCGACGGCAATACTTTCACCGACAGCCATGATGTTGATAAAGTGCCGCTGGTGGCGGACCTGAACGCGGGCCTCGCCTTCACCTACGGCGCCGCGCGGCTCAGCTACGCGCTCATCTACCGCACGAAAGAATTCGACAAGCAGGACGACCCCGGCATCTTCGGCACGGTCAGCTTCGGGTATCGGTTTTAGGGCTTAAAGCCTTTGGTCTGCGCACGGCCCGAATTCGTCTGGGCGCGGCCGCTGCGGGTCTGGCCGCGATAGCCCATGTCTTCCGCCTCTTTCATCAGGCCTTCCATTTTCTGCAGGAAGCCGGCGGGCAGGTCGGGGTTGATGGCAAAGGGTTTCGGCAGCGGGTCGGTCGCGGGCTTCAGATATCCGATCGCCATGGGACGCGCACGGGTGCCGCAGGTAGGATCGTCATTGCTTTCGACCAGTTTGCTGTTCATCACGTCGTTGATGAAATCCTGCGGCGGTTTCCAGCCGATCTCGACATAGAGTTTCGCCATATCCGGCATCACCCAGCTGTTGCCGGATGAAAAGCACAGCGTCACATCGCCGGAGCTGTAAACCACGTCCTTGTTACGCAGGTTCAGCTTCTCGGCTTCTTCGCGCGTCATATACTCGCAGCGGTGGAATCCCATCTTACAGCTCCCTCTTCAGCGCATACATGGATGTGGTCATTTTCTCGACCTTCTCGACGTTTTTCACGCTCTTCACCACTTCCAGCGCTTCGGGCGTCGCGTAGATCTGCGCGGAACGGGCATGACCCGGCACGCGCGATGCGGCGAAGGCAAATTCGGCGGAGAGGCCTTTTTCGGCCAGCTGCGTCTTGATATTGCGCTTCACGCCGCCCGTGATCTTGCGCTGGGTTGCAATGAAGGTGTCGGTCGACGTCGTCGTATCCGCGCTGGTGATATGCAGGTTGTAAAGCTGTGCCTTGGCCATGGAAAAACGCCCTTCTTCGAATTTCAAACAAACCCCTTCTAACAACCCTCAAAAATTATGTCAACCGCGCTTAATCGCCTTTGAATTCAAGCATATAAAAATCTGCTCGTTCCCTCTGGCGGAAAACCGGGACGTATAATATGGTTATCTCCCTTACTATCGTACCGTAAGCTTGAGAGGGATTTGATGTCCGCCGGACTGCTCGCCCTGCTGCAAGAAACCGCCACCGCCACGCAAGGCGCGATGGTCAAAACGACAGGGGTCGTCTGCGACGACCTCGCGGTCAGCTGCAACCAGTTCATCGGCGGCCAGCCCGACCGCAAAATCCCCATGGTGATGAAGGTCGCCAAACGCTCGCTCATTAACAAAGCCATTTTAATCCCCTCGGCCCTCGCGCTCTCGCTCACCTTCCCCGCGGCTATTTTGCCGGCGCTGGCCGTGGGCGGCGCGCTGCTCTGCTACGACAGCATGCACAAGATCACGCACAAGGCCATCAAGCCGCCGCCCGTCGCGGTGAGCGAAGCCTATGCCAACGACCATGCCGCCTGGGAAAAGCGCCATGTGAAAAGCGCGATGCATACCGACCTTGTCCTTTCGGCCGAGGTGACGACGGTGTCGCTCTGGAGCGTGACGGGCGCGCCCGTCCTTGTCCAGCTGGGCACGCTGACCGCGACCGGCCTTGCCATGACCGCCGCGGTTTATACGGCTGTTGCGGCCATCATCAAGATGGATGATGCCGGCGTCGCGCTGGAAAAAGTGAAGGGTAACGGCCTGTTTGCGAAAACCTGCCACAAGGCGGGTAAAGCCATCGGCCATGTCGCGCCGAAACTGATTAAAACCATCGGCGTCGTCGGCATGGCCGCGATGTTCCTAGTCGGCGGCACGATGCTGGTGCATGGCATTCCGGGCGGCGAGCATCTGGTCGGTGCCGCCGTGTCGGCCCTTGGCGCGAATGCCGTGGTGCAGGCCGTGGCGGTCGTCGCGCTGCAATTCGGCGTCGGTGTTGTGGCGGGCATTGCCTCGCTCCCCGTCGCCAAGGTCGTTATCCCCGCCTACAAGAAATCCGTTGCTTGGACGCGCAAGCTGTTCGGCAAGCCCGATATCACAAAACCGCTTGCGCAATCACCCCAAGCACCTGAACCCGCGCCGAAGCTTCTGCCGCCCAAGGGCAGCGCCAGCACGGCGCTCAATGCCGCTGTCAGGCTGGACGCGCCCGCCAACGACACGCAGGCAAAACCCGTCCTTGCCGCAAAACCGCCCAAGCCATAAAAAGCTATCCCCGTATTGATCAGGGGCAATACGGGGATAGCTGTCATTGCGCCGGGATGGAGTCCTTGGCGGCGCAAATCCTAGCGCGTGTCGCGTGTCGCGTCTTTCATTTCGTGTGCAAGATCTTTTGTGGCGTCGGTTACATTGTCGATCGCCCGGCCGATTTTCGCACCGGGGGTCTGCGACTGGTAATCGTGCCGTTCATAAGCCAGCAGCCCGATAACGGCCAAAAGTACCACAATCACAATCGCCATAGCGTTTTCGTTGCGCATGATGGTCCTCCTGTTTCTGGTGAACAGTATCCTTCAACAGGACAAACAGGAGGCAGAGCAAAGAGTTCCCTAACGCACGTTTCCGATCGAATTCTTGACCGTGTCATGCTTGATTTTGGGCATCGGCGGGGGCTCGGGAATGCGCGAAGGCTCGGCAGGCGTGGGCGTGCTGTTTTTCAGCGTGCCCAATTGGCGGCAATCGATATTGGGGTTGGGACAGGGTTTTTTCTGCGTTAATCCTTCGGGCGCCTGCGGGCCTTTTTGTTCCGCATGGCGCTGACGGGCGCGTTCGACCCGTTCGGCGTGCCGGCGGCGGCGTTCTTCCTCGATCTTGCGCTGGCGGGCTTCGCGGGCCGCCTCGCGGCGTCTTTCCTGTTCCGCACGCTGGCGCAGGCGTTCCAGCCTTGCCTGCTGGCGGCGCTCGGCCGCTTCGCGCTCGGCTTTCATACGGGCAAGGCGTTCCTCGATGCGGCGGCGTTTCAGGGCCTCGCGCTCGCGCTTCAGCTCTTCCTTCAGGGTTTTCTCGGCCTCGCGCAGGGCGTCCTTTTTCAGGCGGTCATCGTTCATGTCCTTCAACATGTCTTTCATGTCCTTGCGGGCGTCTTCGGAGATAAGGCTGAACATCAACTGGATGGCGTCCTCGACGGGCATCTTGCTGAAATCGATGCCCGCGGGGCTCTGAGCCTGTTTCTGCCCCTGTACCGGCGCGGCGACAACGGTGGAGGCGCCCAATCCCGCCTTGGCGGGCTGGGCGGCGGGGGCGGCGGGGGTGAACAACAGCAGGGCAATGAAAAGGGCGGCGAGGCGCATAAAAATACTCCATGAAGATAGGGAAGATTAGCCCTTCTGCGTGACCGAAACAGCCCCGAATCTTAACGGCAGCCAGACCCCGAATGGTGCGTCCATAATTGTGGTATCATGATACTAAATATCTGATTTATAATGTTAATTACGATACTTCTTTCCAAGCCCATTAAAACCCCGTACCCTATTTACCTAACAGGCTCAACAACCCGAGGAGGACTATTTTGGCTGCTACCGGACTACTTGCGATCCTTGATGATATTGCAGCGATGACGAAGATTGCGGCCAAGAAGACCGCCGGCATCGCAGGCGACGATCTGGCGGTGAACGCGCATGCGGTGGCGAACGGCAAGGGCGGGATCGACCCCAAGCGCGAGCTGCCCATCGTCTGGGAAATTGCCAAGGGTTCCTTCAAGAACAAGTTCCTCTACCTGATCCCGGGCGCGATGCTGCTGACGGCCGTTGCCCCCTGGGCGATCCCCCCGCTGATGATGGCGGGCGGCGCCTTCCTCTGCTACGAGGGCATCGAGAAAGTCATCCACAAGAAAGGCAAGGACTCGGACGAGGAAAAACGCCTGCTTGCCGAAATGGATTCAAAAGAGCTTGAAAAGAAAAAGATCGCCGGCGCGATCAAGACCGACGTGATCCTTTCCGCCGAAATCGTCGTTGTGACGCTGGGCGCGATCGCAGGTTCTACGTTATTGGTGCAGGCGGCCACGCTGGCCGCCGTCGGCGTCATCATGACGGTCGGCATTTACGGCCTTGTCGGCGGCCTAGTGAAGCTCGACGATATCGGCCTGCACCTGCAGAAGAAAGAAGGCGACGGTTTCGGTGCGAAATGCCAGCGCACGCTCGGCAAATGCCTTGTGAAAGGCGTACCGCCCTTTATGAAATGCCTTTCGGTCGTCGGCACCGCCGCCATGTTCGCGGTGGGCGGCGGTATTATATTGCACGGCATCCCGATGCTGGGCCATGCGGTCGCGGGCCTTGCCCATGCCGCAACCTCGATCCCCGTTGTCGCGGGCCTGATTGAATCGGGCATTGCGATTGCGGCCGGCGTTGCAACCGGCTTTGCCGCTATCCCTGCCGTCAAGGCGATCTCGAAGCCGCTCGGCAAGGTGATGGAAGTCTGCAAGAACGCCGTCGACATCGTGAAAGACGCCATGACGCGCATCCCCCTGCTCAACAAGCTGGTGAAAAAACCCGTAGCCGCGAACGAGAACAAACCGCTCTCCGCGCCGAAGAAGCCCGAGGCAGCACCCGCCCTTGCCAATGCGCCCGACCTGACCGCCAAACATGCCAAGGCCGCCAAGCCCGCGCCCAAAGTGGTGCCGGAGCCGCCCCCGCCCGCGCATTACCCGCCGCCCGGCGAGTTCCAGAAAGAACTGAAACAGAACCGCTATAACGGCTAGCTTCACAAAAGCTTCAAATTAGGGCATTCTTTGCTTCCAACGAGAGGATGACCCATGGCCGGCGGCGGCTTGCTTGCATTACTGGACGATATCACCGTGCTGCTCGACGACATCGCCGCGATGTCGAAGGTGGCGGCGGTAAAGACCTCCGGCATCGTCGGCGACGACCTTGCCGTGAACGCGCAGGCGCTTGTAGGCCTCGATCCGAAACGGGAATTACCCATCGTCTGGCGCGTGGCCAAGGGCTCGCTGAAAAATAAATTCATCCTCGTCCCGACCGCCCTGCTCCTGTCCGCCTTTGCCGAATGGGCGATCACGCCGCTGCTGATGATCGGCGGCGCGTTCCTCTGCTACGAGGGCGCCGAAAAGATCATGCACGCGATCAAGCCCGACGCCGCCGACAAGCGGCACGAAAAGGAACTGATCGAAGCCGGTCACCTGAGCGCGAAATCGGTCATGGAGGTCGAGAAGGAAAAAATCGGCGAGGCCGTGAACACCGACTTCATCCTTTCCGCCGAAATCATCGCCGTCGCGCTGGGCTCGGTCAAGGAAATGAGCTTTGCCGTGCAAACGGGCGTCCTGGCGGGCATCGGCATCGGGATGACTGTCTTTGTGTACGGCCTAGTCGGCTGCATCATCAAGCTTGACGATCTCGGCATGTGGCTCGCCAAGAAGAAAAGCCGCGCGGCGCAGAAACTGGGCCTCTGGATACTGAAGGCCATGCCCTATTTCATGAAGACGCTGACCGTCGTCGGCACCATCGCCATGTTCGCGGTGGGCGGCGGCATCATCCTGCACGGCATCCCTGCTGTTAAAGACGCGATGCACCACTGGAGCAGCTGGATCTCCGTCCCCTCCACCATTGTCGCAGGCCTGATCATCGGCTTCCTCTGCATCCCCGTCGCCCATGTGCTGGCCAAGCCCTTTGGCAAGATCATGAAGGCCGTCAAAAAGGCGATGCCGAAATTCAAGAAAGCCTAGGGAACTGTTTTTCCTTGCCGCCGTTTGGGTAAAAATTTCTTTTCACCAAGAAGGATTTTCCATGTCGAAAACTGCCGCCGTCCTTGCCCTGTCATTAATGCTGCTTGCCTTCCCTGCCTTTGCCGACGAGGCGACGCTTCAGGTAGAGGACGTGATGGGCGCGAACCCGAAGCTGGTCGATCCCGTCAAAAGCACCTTCCCGACCGTCAAGATCGCCGAGGTGAAGCGCTGGGAAGCAGGCAAGACGCCGCTGGCCGCACCCGGGTTTACGGTGAAGGAATTCGCGGGCGGGCTTGATCACCCCCGCTGGATTTACGTGCTGCCCAATGGCGACGTATTGGTGGCCGAAACCAACGCGCCGCCGAAACCCGAACAAGGCGGAATCAAGGGTTTCTTCATGAAAAAAGCGATGAAGAAGGCCGGCGCCGCGACGAAAAGCGCGAACCGCATCACCTTGCTCCGTGACGCCGACGGCGACGGCAGGCCGGAGGTGCGCGAGGCCTTCCTCGAAAACCTGAATTCCCCCTTCGGCATGGCGCTGGTGGGAAATGATTTCTATGTCGCGGATACCGACAAGGTGATGAAGTTCCCCTATACGGCAGGCGCGACAAAAATCACCGCGCCCAGCGAAAAATTGGCCGATCTGCCGGGCGGCGATCTCAACCATCACTGGACGAAAAACCTTGTCGCCAGCAAGGATGGAAAATTCCTTTATGCTTCGGTCGGCTCTAACAGCAACGTCGCCGAAAACGGCCTGGACAAGGAAGTGAACCGCGCCGCGATACTTGAAATAGAACGCGCGACCGGCAAAACGCGCCTTTTCGCCTCCGGCCTGCGCAATCCCGTCGGCATGGATTTCAACCCCGTGACAGGCGATCTGTGGACGGCCGTCAACGAGCGTGACGAGCTGGGCTCCGACCTTGTGCCCGACTACATGACCTCGGTGAAGGACGGCGCGTTTTATGGCTGGCCCTGGAGTTACTGGGGGCATGTGGATACGCGCGTCGAGCCCACCAACGTCGAAATGGTAGCCAAGGCCCTTTCCCCCGATTACGCGCTGGGGCCGCATACGGCTTCGCTGGGCCTGACATTCTATACCGCCGACGCTTTCGGCGCGGCTTATAAAAACGGCGTCTTTATCGGCCAGCACGGTTCATGGAACCGCGACCCGCCCAGCGGTTATAAAGTGATCTTCGTGCCCTTTAAAAACGGCAAGCCCGACGGCAAGCCTGAAAACTTCCTGTCCGGCTTCCTCGACGCCGAAGGCAATGCGCAGGGCCGCCCCGTCGGCGTGGCCGTCGACAGCAAAGGCGCGCTGCTGGTAGCGGATGATGTGGGGAACGTTATCTGGCGGGTGTCGGCGCCGTAGCAGCGGCCTGCGGGTTCGTCGAAACAAAATCGCCCCGCCTTATCAAGGCATAAAGGGGAAATCCTTGGCGATTTTCTTGACCTTGCGCACGTTCTCGCGGCCGATGCGCTTGGACAGGTCGAACTGCTTGCGGCCGGGCCGCGCGCGCCAGACAGTCTTGTACTTGGCGCGCAGCTCCACCGCTTCATCGATGATCGGGTAGGTAAGGCCGACAAGGCCGCGTTCCACCTGCCCGTTGCGCATCGGCATTTCGGCGATGCGCATGACCAGCGCGGCGGAGGGCAGCAGCTTCATCATGGCGGCCGCTTCCCTGGTGCCTTCTTTCCATCTGGCGATATGTTTCGCATGGCCGTCGCGCGCAAAACGGCGCAGGTCGCGGATCAGCGGGCTCAGCGTGCCGATGGCCTGCTTCATCTCGTCGACCGTCATGCGCCGGAAATCGGGGTTCGGGTCAGTTGCGCGGTTGAAATCGTTTTGCATGGGCGGGAATTTACGCGCCTCATCTCAAGCTTGCAATAAAGCGACTCGAATATATTTACGTAATAATGACAAATCTTTGCAAAAAACCCAATAAAACCGGCATTTACAGCCTGATTTTGAATCGTTGACGCGCGGCTTGGCTATCAGGCATTGTGCGGGTGAATTTCACGCCATTTATAAGGAGAGCGCATGTCGTCCGCCCAGCCCCTGAAATCTTCCACTCCCACCACCGCCAGCCACAAGGACATGAGCAACGCGCTCCGCGCGCTCTCGATGGATGCGGTGCAGAAAGCGAATTCCGGCCACCCCGGAATGCCGATGGGCATGGCCGATGTGGCAACGGTGCTCTTCACCAAGTTCCTGAAATTCGACGCCTCCAACCCCCTCTGGCCCGACCGCGACCGTTTCATCCTCTCCGCCGGCCACGGCTCGATGCTGCAATACTCGCTGCTCTATCTCACGGGCTACGAGAAAATGACGCTCGACCAGATCAAGAATTTCCGCCAGCTGCACAGCCTGACCCCCGGCCACCCCGAAGTCATGCCCGAGGTCGGCATCGAAACCACCACCGGCCCGCTGGGCCAGGGTATTTCCAACGGCGTCGGCTTTGCCCTTGCCGAGCGTATGTTCAACGCGCGCTTCGGCAATGACCTTGTGAACCATTTCACCTACGTCATCGCCTCCGACGGCGATTTGATGGAAGGCATCAGCCACGAAGCCTGCTCGCTCGCCGGTCACCTCGGCCTTGGCAAGCTGATCGTGCTCTACGATGACAACGAAATCTCCATCGACGGCCCGACCTCGCTGTCGTTTACCGACAATACGGCGCAGCGTTTCGAAGCCTACGGCTGGGAAACCTTCACCGTCGACGGCCACAACCCCGAACAGATCGCCAAGGCCATTGCCGCCGCGCAGATCAACGTGGGCAAGCCTTCGCTGATTTGCTGCAAAACCAAAATCGGCTATGGCGCGCCGACGAAACAGGGCTCGGCCTCATCCCACGGCTCGCCGCTGGGTGACGAAGAAATCGCGGGCGCGCGCAAGAACCTCGGCTGGGCGCATATCCCCTTCGACGTTCCTGCCGATGTGTTTGACGCATGGCGCGCCGCAGGCGCCGCAGGCCAGATCGACCGCAAGAACTGGCAGGCCCGCCACGACGCGCTCGAAGGCGAAAAACGCCAGCTGTTCGACCGCATGCTGAAGGGCGATGTGACCTCGATCGTCACCCCCATTATCAACGACTTCAAAAAGAAAATGACCGCCGAAGCGCCGAAAATCGCCACCCGCGCGGCCTCCGGCAAAGTGCTGGAAGCGCTGATCCCCGCGCTGCCCGAAATGGTGGGCGGCTCGGCCGACCTTACCGGCTCCGTCCTTACGCTCGTGAAAGACATGGGCAAGGTGACGAAATCGGATTATTCCGGCCGTTACATCTACTGGGGCGTGCGCGAACACGGCATGGCCGCGGCCATGAACGGCATGGCGCTGCACAGGGGTTTCATCCCCTACGGCGGCACATTCCTGAGCTTCACCGACTATTGCCGCCCCTCTATTCGTTTATCCGCGCTGATGAAGCAGCGTGTCATTTACGTGATGACGCACGATTCCATCGGTCTCGGCGAAGACGGCCCGACGCACCAGCCTGTGGAACATGTGGCCGCGATGCGCTGCATCCCCAACGTGCTGGTCTTCCGCCCCGCCGACGTGATTGAAACCGCAGAGGCCTGGCAGATCGCTCTTGAACACACCACCGGCCCCAGCATCCTTGTGCTGACGCGCCAGAACCTGCCGCTGGTCCGCAAGGGCGGCGAGACGGAGAACATCACCAAGCGCGGCGCCTACATTCTGGCCGAAGCTTCGCAGCAACCGGTCTGCACCATCTGGGCGACGGGTTCGGAAATCGAAATCGCGATGAAGGCCCGCGACCAGCTGGAAGCCGCCAAGATCCCGACCCGCGTCGTTTCCGCACCGTGTCTGGAGCTGTTCTGGAAGCAGGACGAAAAATACCGCGCCTCGCTCCTGAACCAGTCGAAAGTCACCGTGGCCGTTGAAGCCGCCGTGCGCCAGGGCTGGGACGCCATCATCGGTTCGGACGGTATCTTCGTCGGCATGAAGTCCTTCGGCGAAAGCGCGCCTTATCAAAAACTCTACGAACACTTCGGCATCACGGCCGAAGCGGTCGTCGAACAAGTCAAAAAGAAAATTTAAAAACGTACAATAGAGGAGAATAAAAATGACAGTAAAAGTCGCCATCAACGGGTTTGGCCGCATCGGCCGCCTTGTCCTGCGTTCCATCATGGAAAGCGGCCGCAATGACGTGACCGTCGTCGGCATCAACGACCTCGCGACTGCAGAGGCCAACGCGCACCTGCTGAAATACGACAGCGTGCACGGAAAGTTCAAAGGCGAAGTGAAGGTCAACGGCACGAAACTGGTCGTCAACGGCCATGAAATCACCATGACGCAGGTGAAAGACCCCACCACCCTGCCGTGGAAAGATCTCGGCGTCGATATCACCATGGAATGCACCGGCATCTTCACCAAGAAAGAAGATGCGCTGAAGCACATTCAGGCCGGCGCAAAAAAGGTTCTGATCTCCGCCCCCGCGACGGATGAAGACCTCACCGTCGTTTACGGCGTGAACCATGACAAGCTGGCGGCGAACCATGTGGTCGTCTCCAACGCGTCCTGCACCACCAACTGTCTTGCGCCTGTGGCTTACGTGCTCGATAAAGCCGTCGGCATCAAGCACGGTTTCATGACCACCATCCACAGCTATACCGGCGACCAGAACACGGTCGATACGATGCACAAGGATTTGCACCGCGCGCGCGCGGCGGCCCTCAACATCATCCCGACCTCGACGGGCGCCGCCAAGGCCGTGGGCCTTGTGCTGCCGCACCTGAAGGGCAAGCTGGACGGCACCTCGCTCCGCGTGCCGACGCCGAACGTCTCGGTCGTGGATTTCAAGTTCACCGCCAACAAGGCAACCACGGTGGAAGAAGTGAACAAGGCGATCACCGATGCGGCGTCGAACGGCCCGCTGAAGGGCATCCTCGGCACCTATACGGAGCCGCTGGTGTCGACCGACTTCAACCACGATCCTCATTCCTCCATCTTCGCGCTGAAGGAAACCAAGGTTATCGAGGGCACTTTCGTGCGCGTGATGATGTGGTACGACAACGAATGGGGTTTCTCCAACCGCATGTCGGACACGGCTGTCGCAATGGCGAAGCTGAAATAAAATTTCAATACATACAGACTACCGGGGCGGCGAAAGCCGCCCCTTTCTTTTGCGCAAAAGCCTGATTTTAAAGGCTGAAATCCACCCGTCCAAGAATTTGGTAATGTTTTTTTGCTATAATAAAAGAACCTTGGGAGAGGTAGAGTAGTACGAGGATTTGCGGGGCGGCTTCGCGTGATGGCGAGCCCGCCCTGCATTCCCGCACATCCCAACCAACCCCACAGGCAGAAAAAACTATGGAGCCAGAATGGCTGACGCCATCACTTCGTTTTTCCTGCTGCAGGCGAACCGTAGCGGTTCCGCCAGTGCCCAGATCGCGCCTTCCGCGCTCGAGCTGGGCTCCGACACGCTGACCCGCAATCCGCGTCTTGAGACGCTGGGCAAGCTTTTCGCCCCGCCCTCGGGCGCCAGCAATATTGCGGGGCTCGACAGTTTCCTCGCCGTCGCCACCGCTGCGAAAACAGCCGCCGGTGCCCCCGCCAGAAATTCCAAAGATGCGCTGAAACAGGCACCGGAACTGAGGAAGAACGACAGCGCAGCGCTCGACGTCTTCATCAAGCGCGAAACGGCGGCTGAATCCCGCCTGAAGCAGCTGTTGCAGGCGTCGACCGCAGCCGCCGCAACCTCTACTACCAGCAAACCTGCCGAAACCGAGGCGGCAACAGCGGCAGCTTCCATCACCCGCAACAGCGGGCTGCGCATCACGGAAGGCGGCGACGGCATTATCAACAGCCGGCGCCTGAACACCAATATTCCGGGCGCACGACCGCAGGATATTATCTATACCGTCAACGAAAGCCCGCGTAACGGCAGGCTGGAACTGACAGCAAAGCCCGGCGAAGCGGTAACGACCTTCACCCAGCAGGACCTCAACCTCGGCCGCCTGCGCTACGTCAGCAACGGGTCGGAGGCACGCGGCGACAGTTTCGATTTCACGGTCAGGGGCGGCGAACAGGAACTGTCAGGCAGCTTTGGCATCAGCGTAGCGCCGGTCAACGATGCGCCGGCGGTTTCCGTGAACACAGGTTTGACAGTCGCGGAAGGCGACACGGCGACGCTGACGACGGCGCAGCTCTCGGTCAGCGACCCTGACAGCCGCGCCGAGGATACCGTCTTCACGGTTACCGGCGGCCCGCAGCACGGACGGCTGGAATACGCCGCCAGCCCGGGCCTCGCCATCACCAGCTTTACCCAGGGCGACATCGCCGCAGGGCGCGTGCGCTACGTGAGCGACGGATCGGAAGTCACCTCCGACAGCTTCACCTTCACCGCCAGCGACGGCATCAGCGCGACGGCGGCCGAGACCTTCAACATCAATGTCACCCCCGTTGACGACAGCGCGACGATTGTCAACAACACCGGCGCGACGGTGACCGAAGGCGGCTCCGCGGTGCTTAGCGAAACGCAGCTGTCATCAACCGACGTCGACACGGCGGTCGAGGATATTATCTACAATGTGACCTCGGGCCCCTCCGGCGGCTATCTCGAATTCACCGATAACGCCGGCACGGCGATCACGTCCTTCACGCAGGCCGACGTCAATTCGGGACGCGTCCGTTATGTGCATGGCGGCGGCGAAGCGCCCGCCGACAGCTTCAACTTTACCGTGACCGGCAGCACCGCCACCACGGCCTCCGCAAGCTTTGCCTTCACCGTCACCCCTGTCGATGACGCCCCGCAGCTGCAGGCCAACACTGGTGCGACATTGAACGAAGGCGGCACGACCGCGATAACGGCGGCGCAACTGTCCGTCTCCGATGTCGACACCGCCGCCAGCGGCATCGTCTACAATATCACCGCAGGCCCTCAGCACGGTCGGCTGGAATATGCCTCCAGCCCCGGCACCGCCGTCACCAGCTTTACGCAGGCCGATATCGATTCCGGCAGAATCGTTTACATCCATGACGGATCGGAAACCACGTCGGACAGCTTTACCTTTACCGCCGCCGACGCGACCACGACGCTGGGCGCTTCGTCCTTCGCGCTGAACGTTACGCCGGTCGACGATGCGCCGGTGATTACAAACACCGACGGCACGGTGGTGGAGGGCGGAACCAGCACCATCACATCTTCACAACTGGGCGCGTCAGACCCCGATACGGCAGCCGCGAATATCACCTACACAGTCACCGCCGCGCCGACAACCGGACGGCTTGAAAACGCGACGAACCCGGGCGTGTCGATCACCAGCTTCACGCAGGCCGATATCGACGCGGGCAATATCCGCTTCGTCCACGACGGCGGCGAGGCCCCGACGTCAAGCTTCGGCTTCTCGGTTTCCGACGGCACGACGACGCAGGCCGGCAATACCTTCACCTTCGGCGTCATCCCGGTCGACGACGCGCCGGTGCTGGCGGCGAATACCGGCGGCACGCTGGCAGAGGGCGGATCGAGCATCATCACATCTGCCCAACTGCGCACGACAGACGTCGATACGGCGGCTGCGAATATCACCTATACAGTTACATCGGGCCCGACAAACGGCCAGCTGGAAAGAACGACCAACCCGGGTGTCGGCATCACCAGCTTCTCGCAGGCCGATATCGACGCGGGCCGCATCCGCTTCGTCCACAACGGCAGCGAAACGACGACGGCCAGCTTCGGCTTCTCCGTTTCCGACGGCACGACCACGCAGGCCGGCAATACCTTTGGTTTCAGCGTTACGCCGGTCGATGATGCGCCGGTGCTCACGAATACCGGCGGCACGATTGCGGAGGGCGGATCAAGTATCATCTCGTCGTCGCAGCTGCGCGCAACCGACCCCGATACGGCAGCCGCCAATATCACCTATACCGTCACCGCCGCCCCCACCACCGGACGGCTTGAAAGCGCGACGAACCCGGGCGTGTCGATCACCAGCTTCACGCAGGCCGACATCGACGCAGGCCTCATTCGCTTCGTCCACAACGGCGGCGAGGCGCCGACGGCCAGCTTCGGCTTCTCCGTTTCCGACGGCACGACGACGCAAGCGGGCAATACCTTCACCTTCGGCGTCACGCCCGTCAACGACGCACCGGTGCTGGCGACGAATACGGGCACAAGCGTCGCAAGGCGCGATACCACGACCATTACATCGGCGCAGCTGCAAACGACGGATGTCGATAATACCCCGTCAAGCCTTACCTATACCGTCACCGCCAGCCCGACGCGCGGCAGGCTGGAACTCTCCACCAACCCCGGCGTTAGCATCACTTCATTCACCCAGGCCGACATCGACGCCGGCCGCCTGCGCTATGTGCATACAGCAAATGGCGCCGCGAACGATTCCTTCACCTTCACCGTCTCGGACGGCGCGGCATCGATCGCCGCCTCCAGCTTCGCCATCGATGTGACGTAAATAGCGGTAAATAAGGGGCTTTTGCCGCTTGATTTGGCGGCCCCGCCCGCATAATATACCCTCAAAACCGCCAAGGAGGGTCACATGAGCGCAACGCAGAAAGTCACCAAAATGCCCGCGAAACACGCGAATGTCGGCGTCACCGACACCGTCAAAAAAATTCTCGCTAACTATGAAAGCGACAACCCGGGTACGAAGGCAAACATCTGCCGCCTGCTGATGACCGGCAAGCTGGCCGGCACGGGCAAGATGGTCATCCTGCCCGTCGACCAGGGTTTCGAGCACGGCCCCGGCCGCAGCTTCGCCATCAACCCCGAAGCTTACGATCCGCATTACCATTACCAGCTGGCAATTGATTCAGGCTGCAACGCCTACGCGGCGCCGCTCGGCGCGCTCGAGGCCGGCGCTGATACTTTCGCAGGCGCCATTCCGCTGATCCTGAAAATCAATTCGTCCAACAGCCTCATTCAAGCCAAGGACCAGTCGGTCAACGGTTCGGTCGCAGACGCGCTCCGCCTCGGCTGCTCGGCCATCGGCTTCACCATCTACCCCGGCTCCGAGCACATGCTGGAGCTGCAGGAAGAAATCGTGCAGCTGTCCGAAGAAGCGAAATCGGTCGGCATCGCCACGGTCATCTGGTCTTACATCCGCGGACCGAAAGTGTCGAAAGAAGGCGAACTGGCCATCGACAACATCGCTTACGGCGCGCATATGGCGGCGCAGCTTGGCGCGCATATCATCAAGGTGAAACTGCCCTCCGATCACCTCGACCTGCCCGAAGCGAAAAAAGTCTACGAAGAGCGCAAGATTCCGATCAAGACGCAGGCCGAGCGCGTGAAGCACGTGATGCAATCGAGCTTCGCGGGCCGCAGGCTCGTCGTCTTCTCGGGCGGCGCGACCAAGGACGAGGACAGCGTGTACGAAGACGCCCGCGCGATTTACGAGGGCGGCGGCAACGGTTCCATCATCGGCCGCAACTGCTTCCAGCGCCCGCGCGAGGAAGCGCTTTCCATGCTCGACAAGATCATGGACATCTACCTCGGCAAAGACGCTTAATCCATTCTTCTCCCCTCTCCCGCTTATGCATTGCGGGAGAGGGGCAAGAAGGCTAGAATAAATAATGACCTCCGATACCCCTCCCCCCCGCTGCCAGCTTTACATCATCACCCCGCCCAGACTGCCGCCCGATTTCGCGGAGCAGATGGCGCGCGCGCTGGATGCGGGCGAAGTCGCCTCATTTCAATTGCGCCTTGAAACCACGGACGAAAGCGAATGGAAACGCGCGGCGGAAAAGCTGCTGCCGGTGGCGCAGGAGCGCAATGCCGCCTTTATCATCAACAACCACGTGCTGCTGGCGAAAGAAGTCGGCGCAGACGGCGTTCATATCGGCGTGCACGACATGCGCGTGAAAGAAGCGCGCGCGATACTGGGGCCGGATAAAATCATCGGTTCCACCTGCATGGACAGCAAGCACCTTGCCATGACGGCGGCCGAGGCCGGAGCGGATTACGTCAGCTTCGGGCCCTTCTTCACCACACGCTCGCCCTTCTACCCCAAGGAAAACTACGCACCCAAATACATGGTGTCGCCGAATATTTTGACATGGTGGAGCCAGGTGATGGAAATTCCCTGCGTCGCCGCGGGCGGCATCACGCCGCAGAACTGCCGCGATATCATCAAGGCCGGCGCGGATTTCATCTGCGCCAGCACCTCCATCTGGGACGCGCCCGGCGGCGCTGCCGCCGCCATCAAGAGCTTCCACATCCAGCTGGCCGAAGCGGATAAAAAAGCCGCGGGTTAATTTTCTGGGGAAGTTAAAATGCAGCGTCTTTTTACCCTCGCCCTTCTCCTTTTCCTTCTTGTTCTCCCCGTCTACGTACAAGCAGGATGGCCTGATGCATCTGTAGATGACCCCGACCCTGAAAAATGGCTTGAATTACGTCTAAAAGAAGCTGAGCAAGGCTTTCCACGCTCCCAATATGAAGCTGCGCACGTTCTTCACGCTTACGGCAAGAAAGACGCCGCCAAACTTGCGGAGGCTGTCGCATGGTATAGAAAGGGAGCCGAAAATGGTGAACCCCTCTCGCAACTTGCCCTTGGAGGAATGTATCTAAACGGCGAAGGAATGTCCCCCGATTATCAGGAGGGATTGTTTTGGATCACTCTGGCCCACAAAACAAGTCTCGAAACGCTCGTCCAGAAGGAATTGGCAGTAGCAGAACGCCACCTTTCTGCAGCAGAAATCGCGGCGACCAAAAAGCGCGCCGATGAGTGGCGCATTTCGCCTGACAACTTGAAAAAATTACTGGCGCTTGCGGATTTGGGCACCACTGTGCAATGCCATCTGGGCGATCTTTACCGCTATGGCAACGGCGTGTCGCTGGATTACGCCGAAGCGTTGAAGTGGTACAATATCGCCGCTGTCCGCGATAACGGGATGGCGCAATACCAGCTCTACGAAATGTATTTCAACGGTACAGGCGTAACGCAGAATTTCGAGGAGGCGTATTTCTGGCTCCGGATTTCGCAGCGTAACAATACACACAACAAGGATCCTATTTTGAGCGCCCATCCTATCGCAAAGATGCTGACTTTCGGGCAGGTAGGCAGGGTGAATGCGCGCGTAGAGACGTGGAAACCGCTACCGCCTTCTTCCAAGCCATAACGGTTAAACCGGCTTTTTTACTTTCAGCGTTTTCATGAGTTTGGGATTGCCGACCGGCGCCACCGCCTGCGCGACTGCGTTGTCGATGCTTGCGGCGTTCAGGGCCCGGGTTTCGGCGGTGTCGCAAATCTTGAGAATGGCTTGCAGGTTTTTAGCCGATATATCGACATTCTGCAGACGCCAGACATCACCCGGGCGAATCTTGCTGTCATCAGAGGTTTTCCAGTTCATTTTAGGGGTGGGCCCGACCCAGAGCTCCGCGCAGATATCGGTTGTATAGGCAAAGCCCTTCAGGCGCTCGGTTTTGTCGGCGTAGTCTTCAAGATGCTTTTTCTGCTTTTCGCGCAGCGCGTCGACTTTTTCCAATACCGCCTGAATGCCGGAGTGGTCTAAAACGCCCCTCTCCTCCGTCGCTATCCCGTACCTGCCGCCCGTCATCGCGCCGCTGGCCACATTCGTATTGAAAAGCCACGAAAAGAAATCCCGCTTGTGCCGCGGCTCCTTCTTCAAATGATATTCCTCGGTGCCGGTGACGCGGAGGATAAAGGTTACTTCCTGCGGCGGTTTTTGCTCCATCATCTCAGGGGCTCTTCCTGATCTGCAGCGCCTTCATCGGCTTCACGTCGCGCACGGGTTCGACCGCGCTGCTGATGGCGGCCTTGACCGCAAGTGCCTGCGCGGCCTGATCGGCAAGGCGCTTGTCCCGCGTGTCGAACAGCGCGATAAAGGCGGCGAGATTTTCGGCGGTGATCTGTTCTTCCTGGAACAACCTGGCGCCGGTCGCGCCGCCCTTGGTCCAGAGCTCCTGCGGGTTGAAATGGCGGGGGACGAACTGGTCTTTCCTGCCGGCCCAGACCTGCGTTATCGTCTCGCTCCAGTAATCGAAGTCGTCGCGCGACGGGGTTTGCGCTTTGTCGATGCGCGTTTTCATGGCGGCGGTTTTTGCGGCGACGGTTTCAAAAACCTTGCCGATCGTGGAATGATCGAGCGGGCCCTGCCCCGATTCCATCGAGCTGCCCTCGATCGCATGCCAGCCCTTTGGCGCGCGGCGGCCGAAAATTTTCGCGAGGCCTTTGCGCTCCGGGATCTTCATTGCATTGCGGTAACGGCCCAGCACTTCGACAACGAAGACCAGTTCATCGGCAGGTTTTTCGGCGCTGGGCGCATCGGCAGCCATTGGCGGGTATCTCCTTTACAGCATTATGTATAATGCCGCTACGGCGGCGCGTCAACCGGTTTATATATAAATTATTGATTTATAAGGATTATGCCGCTTTGGGGAAGGGCAGGCGTTTCAGCGATTTGTTGCGGCTTTTCATCAGTGCGCGCAGCATCTGCACATCGCGGTCACAGCCGCCCTGCGCCACCCTTTCGATCACGACATCGAAGGGAGTCTTTAAAAACGGCGCTTTTTCAGGGCGCGCGGCGACAAGTTTCTGCACGACCAGCAAGTCCTCCACCGATCCGGAAGCGGCGTAGCGCTCGACGGCGACATCGAGGCTGGTCCTCGCCGCAAGCGCGTTAAAAGCCGCGCAATTAATTTTCCAGAAGATGACAGTCACCGCTAAACCCCTTTAACAGATAAGGGTCAGTTTACCGATTCCCGGTTAACAATCGCTGAATATGGATTTTATTTTTGGAAACTTACGGGCGCGGCCTGCACAAGCGAAATATCCTCTGCCCCCGTCGCCAGCATGACAAGACGATCGAGCCCCAGCGCATTGCCGCTGCAGGCCGGCAGGCCATGCTCCAGCGCCTTGAGGAAATCTTCGTCGACCGGATAATCCTCGCCATAGACTTTTTTACGGAGCGCGACATCGGCGATGAAACGTTCGCGCTGCACCTTCGCGTCGGTCAGCTCGCCGAAGGCATTCGCCAGTTCGATGCCGCAGACATAAACTTCGAACCGCTCCGCAAAGCGCGCATCGGTGGGTTTCGGGCGCGAGAGCGCGGCCATCGAAACGGGATAGTCGTAGATGATGGAGGGCGCGGGCGAGCCAAGACGCGGTTCCACCTTCTCCATCAAAATTTTCAGCAGCGCATTTTCCCAGTCGTCATGCGGCGAGACATAGACGCCGATGCGCTTCGCCTCCGCGTTGATATGGGCGAGGTCGCAGAGGTTATTCGATATATCCACGCCCGCATATTTCTTCAGCGCATCCACCACGGTAATTTTTTCCCATGGCGCGGCAGCATCGCAGGTGCGCCCCTCAACCGTCACGGGTTTCACGAGGATGCTGCGGATAAGATCCGCCGTTTCATCCATCATTTCGGTGTAATCCATGCCAAGGCTGTACCATTCCAGCATGGCGAATTCGGGGCTGTGCCATTTCGAGCCTTCGCAGTTGCGGAAGACTTTCGCCAGCTGGTAAATTTTCGGCATGCCGGCAACCAGCAGTTTTTTCATGGCGAATTCGGGACTGGTGTGCAGGTACATCGTATGCTTCGACTGCCTGTCCGCCGTGACCAGTTCGGTGCGGAAGGCCTGTATATGCGCCTCCATGCAGGGAGCCACCTGCAGCGCGGGTGTTTCGACCTCAAGATAGCCACGCGTATCGAAAAAATCCCGCACCGCGCCGAAAATGCGCGCGCGTTCCTTTAAATAAGGAACCTTCTTCATAAATAAATCGGGATGCCACCAGTTCATTTTACTGGTCGAACTGTTTGAGGCGGATTGTTTTGACAGGGACAGGCGCGCCCGCGCCGCCATAGACGGCGGACGAAATTTCCGCCTGCAATGCGGCTTCCTTTTCTTCCTTCGCAATACGCGCGACTTCGGAGAAGTGGAAGGCGATGCTGTCGGCGACTTTCTTGCCGGCGGGCCAGCGCGTATCTTCTTCGCCGCGCTGATAGATATTCCGGTGCTGCGCATCCTCCACCATCGGGTCGGCGCCGTGCCTGACCAGCCAGAGCGCGCGGTCGGTCGTATTGTCACGCAGGTCCATGTTGTAGGCCCAGTGCAGCGGGGTCATGCCCTTCTCGCCCGCCTTCAGGTTCACGTCGGCCCTGGCATCTTTCACCAGCCATTCGGCGACGTCATAGCGGCGTTCCATCAACGCGCGCACCAGCGGGCCTTCGCCGTCGTCATCGACGACATTGGCTTCGGCCCCGTAATTGAACAGCAGCTTCGCCATGTCGAGATCGCCGCGCCATGCCGCGTGGAACAAGGCCGTGCGGCCGTTCACATCCGTCGCGCCCGCATCGGCCTTTTCGGCCAGAAGTTCTTCGGCGCGGCCGGTATTGCCGTCCTTCACCGCCTTCATCAGCATTTCGTCGAATTTGCGCGCCATGGAAAAAACCTGTCGGATTAAGTACCGGATTTATAACAATAATATTACATAATGTCAACCGCTTGGCTATCTATTTGACATAATGTCTAATTTTGACCTATAGTCGCGGGATTAAGACAGGGATTCTCATGACTCGCACTATTGATGCCCAACTGGTTGAAGAAGCACTCGCCGAAATCGCCCTCGTCGACACGGGTGGCCAGATGGCCAAAGTGATAGAGGACGCGCGCCATGAAGCCTGCATATCACGGCACTGCGAATACGACGTCAAACCCGCAAGCCTTGCGCTCCTCATCACCGGCAGCGACAAGGCCTGCGAAACGCTGGCCAAAGCCTATACCAAGGCTCTTTACGGTTTGGGGCTGATCGACGGCAAGGCCGGCAATCCCGCGTCCAAAACCATCGACTGGACAGGGCAGATCTGCGACAACGAAGCCAGCCGCACCATGCAGGAGCAGAGCTGGGCCAGCCGCAAAATGACGGAGGCCGGCAAGGCGGCGCGCAGCGGCACGCTGGTCATTCGCGACATCCACCGCAAGCCTTATGAAGGCTCTCCCGACGAGGCCGAGGCCTCCGGCCCCGCCCTGAAAGGCGCTCTGGAAGCCGTCACGGAATTCGTCACCAAAGGCACCTGGGGCCCCCGCACCCCCGTCGTCGTGCTGACCGGGCCCGAGGTCGAAACCCGCGCCTTTATCGCCGCAACGCCGGAATTAGCCAAGCTTTTCAACAATAAATCCGTGTACGCCGACGCCTGCCCGCCGCTGCCGGAGGTCTATTCGACCGAACTGGAAAGCCCGATCACCACCCGCCGCCCGCTGACCTTCAAGCCGCGCAACATTTCTTGACATTTCCCCTATAAATACCTATAAAAGCGCAGTTTTGTTGAGGCAAAGCGTATTCCTTCAATGGATGGCTTTAAGCGCTCCGCGTCCCCCAGTCGGCGAAGTTACGCTCACTGGGGTTAATTGGTTTTGAGCCTACTTGTGAGGTTTTGATGTTCGACAGTCTTTCCAGCCGCCTTGGCGGCATCTTCGACGGGCTTCTGAAGCGCGGCGTCCTGCGTGACGACGATGTGAACGAAGCGCTGCGGATGGTGCGCGTCGCGCTGCTGGAGGCCGATGTCGCTCTGCCCGTCGCCAAGGACTTCGTTGAAAAAGTCAAAACCCACGCTGTCGGCGAAAAAGTCGTCCGCTCGGTCAAGCCCGGCCAGCAGGTCATTAAAATCGTCCACGACCAGCTGGTCGAAACGCTGGGCCACGAAAATTCCGAAATCAACCTGAACGTCCCCGCCCCCGCCGTTATCCTGATGGCCGGCCTGCAGGGTTCGGGCAAAACCACCACCGCCGGCAAGCTGGCAAAATTCCTGCAGGAAAAACTGCGCAAGAAAGTCCTGCTGGCCTCGCTCGACATCTACCGCCCCGCCGCACAAGAGCAGCTGGAAATTCTGGCGAAGAAAGTCGACGCAGGCAGCCTGCCGATCGTCAAGGGCGACCGCCCTGACAAGATTACCAAGCGCGCGCTCGAAATGGGCCGTCTTGAAGGCTACGACGTTATCATCCTCGACAGCGCAGGCCGTCTGTCGATTGACGATGCGCTGATGGACGAACTGGCGCAGGTGCGCGATCTGGCGAAGCCTGTCGAAATCCTGCTGGTGGCCGATGCGCTGACCGGTCAGGATGCGGTGAACACCGCGCGTAACTTCAACGAACGCATCGGCATCACCGGTATCGTGCTGACGCGCGTTGACGGCGATTCACGCGGCGGCGCTGCGCTGTCCATGCGCGCCGTCACCGGCAAGCCGATCAAGTTCCTCGGCATGGGCGAACAGCTGGATGCGCTGCAGGCCTTTGATGCCAAGCGTATCGCGGGCCGCATTCTCGACATGGGCGATATTGTTTCTCTCGTTGAGAAAGCCGCCGAAAATATCAACATGGAAGACGCCAAGGCCGCCGCCGAGAAAATGGCCAAGGGCAAGTTCGACCTCGAAGATTTCCTGACCCAGCTGAAGCAGATGAAGAAAATGGGCGGCCTGTCAGGCCTGATGGGCTTTATGCCCGGCGCCGGCAAGATCAAGGGCATGATGGAAAACGCCAATGTCGACGACAACATGATCAACCGTCAGGAAGCGATCATCCTGTCGATGACCAAGCAGGAACGCCAGAAACCCGACCTGCTGAACGCGTCGCGCCGCAAGCGCATCGCCGCTGGCTCGGGCGCTACCGTGCAGGACGTCAACCGCCTGCTGAAACAATTCCAGGACATGCAGACGATGATGAAGCGCATGCAGAAACTGGGCGGCAAAGGCATGATGCGCAATATGGGCGCTCTGTTCGGCGGCGGCGGTCTCGAAGAAATGCAGCAGATGGCCAAGAACATGGAAGGCGCAGGCCTTGACGGCCCGCTCGGCAAGAACCCCTTCGCTCCCGGTGGAGATCTGGAAGGCGCGCAAAACCCGCTGCTGAACACGAACGGGAAAAAGAAATAACGGAATTCCCCGATGCCGCTGGTTGCGGGCGTCGGAACAGGATCAAACAACGGCAACCGGATAACTTTAACAAGAAAGAGTAATACAAATGTTGAAAATACGCATGGCCCGCGCAGGCGCCAAAAACAAGCCCTTCTACCACATCGTGGTGGCAGACAGCCGCAAACCCCGCGACGGCAACTTCCTCGAGCGCCTGGGCACCTACGACCCCAAGCTGCCGAAAGACCACGCTGACCGCGTGAAGCTGAACGGCGAGCGCATCAAGTTCTGGATCGGCCGCGGCGCGCAAGTGTCCGACCGCATCGCGATCTTCCTCGGCAAAGCGGGCCTCGCCCCGATGCCGGCGCGCAAGAACAACCCGCAAAAAGCAGTGGCCAAGGCAAAAATGACGGACCGCGCCAAGCAACGCGCCGAAAAAGCCAACAAGCCCGCTGAAGCTCCCGCTGCAAAGGCCGAAGAAGCCCCTGCAGCTGAAGCACAAGCCTAAAGGTTATCCGGTTGCGCAAAGCGGCGGCATCACCCGAACAGGGCTCACTTGCCTGCATGGCCGAAATCGTCGGCGTGCATGGCATCAGGGGAATGGTCAAGCTGAAGGTTTTCAGCGACAACCCCGACAGCCTCACGGGTGGTGCCCCGCTTTGCGATTCCGACGGGAAACTTTATAAACTTGCCTCATTGGCCCCCCACGGCAATATCTGGCTAGCACAGGTGGAAGGTCTTACCGACCGCACCCTCGCCGAAAAACTTCGCGGCACGAAATTATACCGCCAGCGCGACAGCCTCCCCGAGATCAAGAAAAAAGACCCCTATTACCACGCCGACCTGATCGGCATGGCAGCCCTGCTGCCGGACAAAACCTCCCTTGGCACCGTCATCGCCATCGCCAATTTCGGCGCAGGCGATTTGCTTGAAATAAAACCCGCCAAAGGGCAAAGCTTCTACGTCCCCTTCACCAATGCCGTCGTCCCGCATGTGGACGTGAAGGCCAAGACCCTCACCGTCGACCCGCCGCCGGGGCTGCTGGACTAGCCAAGAACCATTTTGTTTTACACCTGACAAAAAGTGCCTGCCAACGTGAGATACATATTATTTTTCCTGTTTTTCCTGATCGTTTCCGGCTACACCGCCTTCACTTTTTGGGAAAATGATTTTTATTTAAAAGCCTTGCCTTCCCATTTGGGTGTGCAAGAAATTTTAAAAAAACAAAGCGAAGGTTCCTTTCGGGAGTCATGCGGCGGCGTTATCTTCCAGCTCTCGAAGTCAACAATCTCGGCAATTAATAAAGAAGGCGTTACGTTCCTCAATCGGGACTTATATGGACGGGGTTATCAGGAAAAAAACGATAGAGAGCGCGCATACTACACTTACAACAAATGGACAAAAACACCCATCAAACTTACCGACGGATTATCGCCAGGAATGCATTGTCTGCTGAAAGACGACAAGGATATGGCGAAAAAAGTTAGATTCGCCGCGCAGCATGAAGGCTCCTTTTACACCGTAAAAAGCGAGGCTGAACTGCTTCTCATACCCGAACTCGGGCTTTTGTTTTATGCATACTTTGGTTAGCCCATAAATCCAGAGACGGCAAGGCTGCCGTGGCGCAGGCGGTTGGATGCCCGCGCATGCATGCACCGCATGCTTCGCATGGGA
The DNA here is from genome assembly GCA_041287865.1 of Alphaproteobacteria bacterium. Taxonomy (GTDB): domain Bacteria; phylum Pseudomonadota; class Alphaproteobacteria; order Micavibrionales; family UBA2020; genus JAPWJZ01. The sequence goes on from JBGGMV010000008.1 coordinate 132,450, forward strand.
GGGCATGGAAAAGTTTAGGGGTGGCTACTCTGCGGCTGCTTCAGCTTCACCACCTTCATCGGCGTGACGGCTTCGCCTGTCACGACGGGCGCGGCGGCGGCCTTGAAATCTTTTCCCGCGTCCAGCGTGCGGAGCAGCTGCGCCCGCGCCGCGGCAAGCTCTTCGGGCGGGCGGGTGGCGAGAATTCTGTCGCCGTTATGGGCGAAGTAGCGATCAATGCTCTCCGCGCTGCCCTTGACGATTCCGGCGCCAGCCGCAGAACCCATCGTCGTGATCAGGCCGCCGATGCAGAACAGCCCGGAGGCGATCCCCGCCTCCATCAGCTTGACCGTCAGCAGCCAGGATATGAACGCCGGCACTGACACCGCAAGATAAAGCGCGCCGAAGGTCGCGGCAGCCGAGCAGATAAGCCCTCCCACCGCCATCATATTGGCATGCGCGACAAATCCCTTCCTGACGCGCGGCGCGACCGGCCTGAGCAATTCGGCGGGGCCTGTCCTGCAGTTGTTGTATAACTCGCGGTGCATGCCGCAGAGAGGCGAATTCCACAGCCATTTTGCAGCCCCCTGCATTTTTTCCAGCACGTCCCACGTTTTCATGGCGCGGCCTCCGTCTGGCCCGGATGCTTCAGCTTCAGCGCCTTCATCGGCGTCACCGCCGCGCCGGTCGTCACGTCCGCGCTGCGGTTAAAAATCCCTTTCGCGGGTTTCGGCAGCGGCGCGGGCGCCTCGTTGGGCGGCAGCAGAGTAGTGCCCGGCTGAAGCGCTTCGAGATCGCGCTCGAAAAGGAAATAACGTTCGGTGCGGCGCGCGGATTTGCGCATCGCGCCCACCGCCACGGTCAGCGCCGCCAGCGCGGCCGTCGCCGCGAAAACCGGCAGCGCGGCGGCCGTGACCGTCGTCGCCGCGTAAACCAGCGCCGCCATCTTGAGGACCTGGTCGCCCGCCAGCACCGCGCCCGCGAAAGCCGTCATGCCCGAGGCCATGGTGCCCTGCAGGTAATACTGCGGAATGTGTTTGCGGCAGGCGTCGAGCGCACGATCGGCAAGTTTCTCACCGGCCTCGTGCAGCGGTTGCAGCACGCGCCACGGGCCACGCAGCCATGCGTCGCGGCTGCCCTTGCGGACAGCGTCAACGGTCGGCTGCATAAACTGCGGCATCTTCATCAGGGGCACACACTTTCTTTTGCCGCCTGTTTTCTTGTGCCGTTTTTTTCAGGCAACGGCTTTTACAGGCTTGATAAACCTACCAAAGCCGGATGCGTTATGTCAATTAAAATGGGGGCCAAAGGCCTTAAAATCAGGGCTGCTTTTTCAGCTTCGTGACCGGCAGCAGGGTGATGCGGTCTTTTGTGCCGTTGCCCATGGCGTTTACTTCTTCGGCCAGTTTCTGGCGCGCCGCTTCTTTTTCCTGCGCGGGGTAGACGTCGGTGTAAATCTGCGTGCCGATGGCGTCGTCGGGCAGCAATAGAACGGCGAAGGTGGAGGGCGGCAGGGCCTCGGCGGGATCGGCCTTGTGGATGCGGTTCCAGTCGATGTCGATGCCCTTGTTGCCGCGGCGGATGGCGCGGGGGTGTAGCGCGACGGGATCGTTTTCGTGGTGCGTGGCTTCCATCAGCGCGACGGCGCCCTCGGGCAGCGGCGCGGGCGGTTCCTGCCCCAGCGTGATCTGCCAGAAGTTTTTCCATTCGCTTTGCGTGCGCACCGCCATGCCGATCGTGCCCGAGCCCTTGGTGTAAGGCCCCGTAATAAAATTGCCGCCGTTGATCTGCGGCAGTTTATTGCCGAAGGCGCGGCGGACGCGGGATCTTTCGTCCTTTATGTCGATGTTTGTGAAGTCCATGCGCGTAAAGGCTTACGGCTTCTTGTCGAGGCCGGGGGGGCGCTCGGGGCGCTCGCGCGGGCCCTGCTCGCTGTCGACCGTGGGCGGGAAGCCCGCGAATTTCGGCACGCCGCCGTCAGTTGTCGAGGCGGTATTGAAGGAGCCTGCGGCCGCGTTGCGCGCGCCCGCGAAGGTGGGCTGCTTGGTGTCGGTGCCGGGCTCGAAGCCCGAAAAGGCCTTGTTGCCCTGCGGCGTGGCCGCAGCGGCGGGATTGGGATTGCCGGCGTCCAGCGCGCGTTGCTGTTCCAGCTCGGCCGCGGCCTTGGCGGCCTTGGCTTTCTCGGCCAGCTTGACCTTGCGCTCGCTGCGATAGGCCAGGTTGTCGTAGATGCCGTCAAAGATCGGCGGCTTGCCGAATTTCTTGAGCAGAACGTCGCCCATGCCGATGCCGGCGCAGGTCAGCGCGCCGAAGACGATGCCGACCGGCACGAAAACCGCCAGCCCCACCGGATTGAAAATCGCCGAGGTCAGGATGCCGAAAAACGGCAAAACGAGGTTGGAGCCGCCAACCCAGAGCGCCGCACCGGCACCGACGGCCGTGATGGGCAGGGAGGCAAGTTCGGAAGCGACCTGGCTGAAGCCGACTTTTTGCAACATGCGGGGCAGCACGACATCGCCCAGCTGATGCCCCATGTACATCGAACGCTTCATGACGTTGGGAATGAAATCGACGGCTGCCTTGATAAGATCCACGCACTCACCCTTTATTTATTCCAGACAATATTATAACATTTTCATAACGAAGTCAAGCAATTAATCAATCCCGCGCCCTCGCCGGCACTGGCCAAAGTCCCTGATTTTGTTACAGTCAGAGGCATGAAACCCCCTGTCGCCCCCTTTAACGTCAAATTGGTCACCCTCTTCCCCGAGATGTTTCCGGGGCACCTGGGCATGAGTCTCGCCGGCAAGGCGCTTGAAAAGGGCCTCTGGAGCTTCGAGAGCATCAATCCGCGCTACTACGCGACCGACCTGCATAAAACGGTCGACGACAGCCCCTTTGGCGGCGGCGCGGGCATGGTGCTGAAGCCCGATGTTCTGGACCGCGCGCTCTCCGCCCACCTGCCGCTCGGCAAGTTTATCTACATGACGCCCCGCGGCACCCCGCTGACGCAACGGCGCGCCGAAGAACTGGCAAAAGAGCCTCAAATCACCATCCTCTGCGGCCGCTACGAAGGCGTGGATGAACGCGTGCTGGAGGCCTATAAAGCCGAGGAAATATCGGTCGGCGACTATGTGCTGTCGGGCGGCGAACAGGCCGCCATGATCCTGCTGGACGCGGTCATCCGCCTTATTCCGGGCGTGGTCGGCAACAAGGATACGCATGACGAGGAAAGCTTCGGCAACGGCCTGCTGGAGTACCCCCATTACACCCGCCCCGCCGAATGGACAGGGCCGGATGGCGTGGTGCGGAAAGTCCCGGAAATATTAACTTCCGGCAACCATGCGAAAGTTAAGGAATGGCGGCTGGTTGAGTCGGAAAAAGTCACGGAAGCCCGCCGCCCCGACCTCTGGCAGGCCTATCTGTCTCAAAAACCTAAAGAATCCAAGAAAAGCAAATAAAACCTTGAAATAAGGTTGTAATTTGCGGTATGAATCCCCAAATTGGCTTATGGCACAGTTATGCCAAAAACCAGCCCGGTAATGAACAAAGTGAACCGCCGGCGCGCAACCGTTTTAAATCGCGCGTCCGAATTTTTACGGGTTCCGACAAAAAATAGGGTAACACCCAATGAACGACTTAGAAAAATTCGAGCAGGAACAGCTCAAGAAACTGTCCGCGGACATCAAGAAGATCCCGGATTTCCAGCCCGGTGACACCGTTCGCGTGAACGTGAAAATCATCGAAGGCACGGGCGAAGAAGCCCGCACCCGCATCCAGGCCTATGAAGGCGTGTGCATCGCACGCTCCGGCAAGGGCCATCAGCAAAGCTTTACCGTGCGCAAGATCAGCTACGGCGAAGGCGTGGAACGCGTGTTCCCCCTCTTCTCCCCGTCGATCGACAGCATCGAACTCGTGCGCCGTGGCTCCGTCCGCCGCGCGAAACTCTATTACCTCCGCGACCGCAGCGGCAAATCTGCCCGCATCACCGAGCGCGAATACGAAGGTAACGAAGCAAGCGACGCAGCACCCGCCGAGAAATCGGCCGCAGCGCCCGCTCCTGAAAAGAAAGCGGTTAACGCTTAATCTTCCGGAACTAGAATTAAAAAAGGCAGTCCTGACGGGCTGCCTTTTTTATTTGCGCCAAACAGCAGTTTTATTACCCCGTTTCCCTTTGACGGGGCACAGTTGCGGCGTTATGGTATCTGCAAAACCGCGAGGATATATCATGACCGCAACCGCCGAACAGACAACCACCCCCGGGAAAAACATCGCCGAGAAAATCAGGGAATTCCCCCTTGGCTCCGCCGCCGCCGTGGCGCTGAGCGTCGGGACGCTGACGGAAAGCTTCAACGTCGGCCTGCTGTTCTTCGGCGCGCCGATCGTCTCGGGCGCTATCGCCCTCACCGGTGCGATCAACGCCATGGACAAGAAACGCTCCGGCCTCTCCCGCTGCTTCAACGCGGCAGCCGCCGTCGTCGGCGCAGTCGGCGCCATCGCGCCCTTCGTGATTGCAGGCCCCGCCGCACTCGGCGCCCTGTTTATCTCCGCCGCCACCATGGGCGTTGCGGGCGGTTTCAACCTCGCGGCCTATTTCCTGCGCGACAAGAAACTGCCTTTCAAGGTCAGCGTGGAAAAAACCACCGAACCGGAAAAGCCGAAAGCGCCGGCACCGACGGCCACGCCGTAAGCGACAAGCTTCCGAAAGTACCCTCACCCTAACCCTCTCCCAAAGGAGAGGGGACTAAAGAGTTTTGCTGACGCAAAACACATAAAATTTATAATTTGTTTTTCGAAGAAAAAGTCAGGAATCCCCTCTCCCCTTGGGAGAGGGTTAGGGTGAGGGTACTACCTCTAGACATTGCGATTCGCACATGAAATCTAAGCACCGGATAACCCCGCCGCCAAGCCCTTGACGCACCTGCGCAATTGCGGATATTGCTCAAATAATTGCGTTTTACGCAATACCATGGTATAATAAACCGTGCCCTTAAAAAGGCGCAGGTTTATTGCACATGGTGAATATCTGGAACTACCAAGCGGAAAAAGACAGGGGTTTCCGCCGATAGACTTTTACACTTCACACGCTGCGCGCCCTTAAAAGAAAAAACAAATCAAAAACAGTGAATTGAAATCGCGAGCAAAGCACAGTCGGAATCATAAGGCTGCGCAGCGTGTTTTTTTTCCTGTCATCCTGAGCGCAGCGAAGGATCTCCCTTGCCGCAACCGCCGAAGGGGGATTCTTCAGTCGCTACGCTCCTTCAGAATGACAGGATTAGAAAATTTTTTGCAGAAAAATAACTACATCACGATGGTTGTCGTACATTGATTCAGCAAGCGCATACACCCTCATCGGGAAAAAGATAAAAAAGAAATTGATGTAAAGAACCGCTCCCCATGTCACGTAATAGTGAAGGGCTTCCGGAAAAATCTTAATGAGCGGGCGAGTAATTGACCTTCCTTGTGTCAGGTAAGAAGCAAGAGACATCGTGGCATTGAAAACTAAGCCCGTTGTTGAAACAAAAACTGAAATTGAGTTCATACCTTCGCCTGTTCGCGGCCCTATTACTTCAATAGAGAGAAGGAAATAAAACAAAGAAACGCCTGTCCACAAAAGAAACGCTTTCGTCTCGCCAGATAAATCGGAGCGCTTCAATTTTTTAACAAGCAGGTATATGAAATACAAAAAAACGACTACGGATAAAGCGTGCAGAGCGTTCTTAAATGACCAGAAAAAACTGCTCCGAACAAATCCAAAGTTATAGAGGAAGGCAGCTAAAGCAAAGCAAGCGCCAGAGATGATAGGAATTTTCCATTTTTTTAAGTTCTTTTTGAACAAGTTTAGCACTTCACGCCTTCGGCCCCTTCGGCTTCTTCCCCGGCCAGACC
>JBGGMV010000009.1:0-109456 GCA_041287865.1 Alphaproteobacteria bacterium
AGGCAATGAAATTGTCGAGACTGTTGAATCCCTTCGCGAAGAACGCGACACGCTGCAGGCACAGGTCGACCGCCTGAAAACCTCCGTCGCCCGCACGCGCAAGGATAACTCCCTGCTGATGCAGCAGGTCAACGAGGGCAAGGAACTGGTGGCCGCCGTCGAACAGGGACGCAGCGATGACAAGAAAGCCGCCGCGAAAGTCTTCCTCACCGACATGATCCCCGTGCTGGAGAGCCTCGAAAACGGCCTGAAAGAAATCAGCGCCGAGGAACGCGCCGCGAACCCGAAGCTGAACACGCTGACCGTCGGCGTGGAGAAAACCTTCAGCCAGCTGACTGCCGTTTTCAACAAATACGGCATCGACCCGAAAAACCCGCCCGCGCCCGATGTGCCGAAGCCCGCAGCCACGCCTGCGCAGCCCGAAGATAAAACCACGCCCCCTGCGCAAAGCGGCGACAATACCACGCCCCCGCAGATCTTCGTGAAGCCCGAGGACACGCTGGAAAGCCTGAAGGCCGAGCGCACCGCGCTGCTGGCCGAAGTCAGCAGCCTGACATCGACCGTCGCGCGCGCGCAGGGCGACAACCTGACGCTCACCCGCCGCATCGAGGAAGGCAAGCAGGTATTGGGACGCGAACAAGCCCTCCGCGAGAACGAAAAACAATTCGCCGTCGAAAAACCGCTGAAAGACCTGATGCCCGTCATCGATACGCTCGATGCCGGCCTGAAGCTCATCAACGACAAGGCGCGCAAGGAAGACCCGAACTTCGAAACGCTGGCCAAAACGGTCGAAGGCACGCTGAAGAACATCACCACGGTGTTCAACAAGCACGGCATCACGCAGAACAACCCCGTGAACCAGCCCTTCGACGACGAACGCCACGAAGCCGTCGCCCTTGTGGCCGTGCCGGGTGTAGCACCGGGAACCGTCGTGCAGGTGGCCTCGAAAGGCTATGAATTGAATGGCCGCATCGTGCGCAACGCCAAGGTCGCCGTCACGCCTGATGATATGTAAGGCTTTTTAAGGCAAAACCCTGCCTTGAAATCCGTCCCGAAAACCCCCATTCTTACTTCAGGTAAGAACGAGGATATTATGACAGAACCCGCAGAAGACACCCCCGCAACCGAAGGCGCAGAAGACATCGACCCTTCAGTCGAAGCCACGGCAGACGAGGCGCTGATCGCGGCCCAGACGCGCATTTCCGAACTTGAAAAGAAAGTGCTGGAGATCAAGGATCAGGCGCTCCGTGCGCTGGCCGAAGCGGATAACACCCGCAAGCGCATGGAACGCGAGCGGCAGGACATCGCCAAATTCGCCGTCTCCTCTTTCGCACGCGATTTGCTGACCGTGGCCGACAACCTGCGCCGCGCTCTCTCCGCCATTTCTCCCGAAGCGCGCCAGGGCAGCACCGAGCTCGACAATATCTTCACCGGCGTGGAAGCGACCGAGCGCGAATTGCTGAAACTGTTCGAAAAGAACACCATCGTGCGCTTCGACCCCATGGGCCAGAAATTCGATGCGCACCAGCACGAGGTGATGTTCGAGGTTGACGCGCCCGACAAGGTGCCCGGCACCATCGTCCACGTGATCGACCCCGGCTATACCATCCACGAACGCCTGCTGCGCCCCGCGCGCGTCGGCGTCGCCAAGGGCGGATCCGAAAACGGCGGCACGGTCGACAAGGAAGTTTAATCCCCTCATAGGTGCTTTATGGCCCGCCTGCCCCGCATCCGGCGCAGTTTCCCCGATATCAAGACGCTGCAGGCCGATGCCGACAGCGGCGATACGGAGGCGCAGAACGCGCTGGCGGGCGAACTGGCCAAGGGCCTTTCCATCAAGCGCGACCGTCAGGCGGCCTTCCACTGGTGGATGCGCGCGGCGGAGGGCAACGAGACCATGCAAGGCGACGCCATCGCTATGGAACAGCTGGCCGATATTTTCCGCACCGGCGAAGTTTTCCAGCAAAAAGTCACGCCCATCGATTTTGACCGCGCGATCGAATGGTATAAAAAATCCGCGGCCGCCGGTTATCACGACGCTTTGTTCGGCCTTGCCCGCATCTATCAACAGCGGCAGGATTTCAAGGAAGCGCTCGCCACCTTTCACCGCTCGGCCTATGTTTTCGGGCGGCGCGAAAGCCTTCGCGAATACGGCATGATGATCTACAACGGCAACGGCACGCCCGCCGACCAGCCCAAGGGGCGCGAGATCATCAAGCTCGCGGCCTCGATGGACGAGGAATTCAGCAAGCTTGGCTGCGCCTACCTGAAGGCCAATTACGGCGTTGAAATGGAAATGCCGGCCAGCGACGACGACCGCAAGAAATGGGGCAACCGCCTCGCCCGCTGGCAGCTGGACATTTTGCAAAAACGCGCCGAAGACGGCGACGCGGACGCGATGGTGGAACTGGCCCATAAATACACGCTGGGCGGCCGTCAGGCCGAAATGAACCGCGAGAAAGCCAAAAACTGGTTCGCCCGCGCCGCCGAAAAAGGCGACGCCGAAGCCCAGTACGAAACCGGCCGCGCCGCCAAGGACGCGACGGAAGCTTTTGGCTGGTTTTCAAAATCCGCCAAGCAAGGCTACCGCGAAGGGTTGAGGGAAGCGGGCCGCTGCCTGTATTTGGGTGAAGGCACAAAACCGGATACGAAACTCGCGCAGAAATATTTCGAACAGGCCGTCGCGCTGAAAGACGTGGAATCCATGGTCTTTCTGGGCAAGATGCTGGAGGGCAAAGACCCCGACCGCAGCAAGGCCCTTATCACCCGCGCCCTCGAAGAAGACAAAAAAGGCGTCGGCATCGCCCGCGTGCGCCTCGATATGCTCGAAGAGCTCGTGGCGGCGAAGGCGAAGAAAAAGAAGTAAGGGATAGTACCCTCACCCTAGCCCTCTCCCAAAAGGAGAGGGGACTAGGAGAGTTTTGCTATCGCAAAACAAATACAATTATAATTTCTTTTTCCAAGAAAAAGTCAGGAATCCCCTCTCCCTCTGGGAGAGGGTTAGGGTGAGGGTACTTGCCGGAATTTACGGCGTAGGCGCGCTGCCCGGCTTCTTGAACTTGATCGGCGCGAGCACCTGGACTTTATCGTCGGTGATGGTTGCCTGTTCGACGACTTTTTCCAGCGCGGCTTCTTTTTTCTCCTGCTGGATTTTCGGCGTCACGGTGGCGCCCTGCAACCATTTGTCGCCGTTCTGCCACCATTCCTGCACGTCGGCCTTTTCGACGGCGGGGCCGTCGTCGCGGTGCAGCTTGTCGTTCTCGTACCACATCTTGTCGCCATTGGCGTGGATGACTGCGGGCAGGCCGCCGGCGCGATGACGCAGGCCGTTCAGGAAATATTCAACGCCGCCGTCGGCCAGTTCCTTCGCGGGCAGGTCGCCGTCGCGGTGCAGGTTGCCGAATTTGTAGAATTCGCGGTGCTTGCCGTTCGCGCTGACGTAAGCAGGCTCGCCGCCTTCGCGGTGGAGTTTCCAGTGGAAATGCCAGTACTGGTTGCCCGCGGCATCCATCGTGCGGCCGATAGGCAGGTGGCAAATGTTTTTCAGGCGCGCGAAGAGGTCGGAAATTTTCACGAGGGGCGACTCCGGAATGAGAAATAAAATACGGCTGCCATATTATGAAATTACAGCCCCGGGTCAACAAATAACTTTATTTAAGTATTATGGGAATTAGAGGGCCCGCTTTCCTTGACATTAAGCATAATGCATCCCTATTTTATGGCATCTGATTCAGCCCATTTTCAAAAGGCCATTTTCAATGACCGACCAGCCCGCCCCCGCCGCCCTCGACGACACGGAAGAAGAGAAAGAGGACAAGCCCCTCACGCTGGCGAAAAAACCCTGGCACAGCCGCATGCTCGACAAGGCCGTGCATTCGACCTTGCGCACCGTTTTGAAAACCGTCTGGGGCGCGAAAATTTCGGGCACGGAAAATTTCAAGGGCCTTGAAGGCAAACCGACGCTGATCATCGCCAACCACGTTTCCTTCGTCGACGGTTTCCTGCTGGGCGCGGCGCTGCCCGTCTCGCCTGCCTTCGCCATCGACACAGGCATGTACAATAAATTGCAGAACCACCCGCTGGTGAAACTGCCCATCCCCTTCACCAAGTGGAAGATCCCGACGCCGTTCCAATTGCTGCTGAACCGTATTGATTTCCACCCGATGGACACGACCAAGCCGCAGGCGATCCGCGAGCTGACGCGCCTGGCGAAAGCCGGCAAGCCCGTGATGATCTTCCCCGAAGGAAAACTCACCACCACCGGCACCATCATGCAGATCTTCGGCGGTTCGGCCTCCGTCGCGGCGAATGCCGATGCGACCATCGTGCCGATTTACATGGAAGGCCTGAACTTCCTGCCGCTGGGCGCGACCCGGCTGAAAAGCTATCCGCGCAAATTCTTCCCCAAGCTTGCCGTCACCGTGCTGCCGCCGACGAAACTCGATATCCCCGAAGGCCTTTCCGGCAAGCAGCGCCGCAAGCTCTGCGACGACCAGCTGGAAAAAATCATGCTCGACATGCCGGTCAAGGCCGTCGATAAACACGACAACCTGATGGAAGGCCTGCACACCGCCGCCCGCAATTTCGGCATGAAGCGCGAGATACTCGACGATCCGGAAGGCGATCCGATCAATTACCGCACCCTGCTGACGGGCGCTTACGCACTCGGCGGCAAGATCGCGGATTTCACCAAGAAGGGCGAGAACGTCGGCTTCCTGCTGCCCAATTCCAAGGGCGCGGCCGTCACCTTCTGGGGCATGCAGGCCTTTGGCCGCGTGCCGACGATGCTGAACGCGAAGGCGGAAAAGACCGACATGCTGTCCTATACGCAGACCGCGTCGCTGAAGACCATCGTCACCTCCCGCCGCTTCGTGCAGATGGCGAAGCTGGAGGAAAAAATCGCTGCGCTCGAGGAAAAATGCAAAGTCGTTTACCTCGAAGACGTGAAGCCGAAAATCGGCCTTGGCTCGAAACTCGTGGCCCTTGGCCGCGCGCACGGCCTGCTGCCCCGCCCGAAAGACGCCGGCACGGGCGACGATCCCGCCGCCATCATCTTCACCTCGGGCTCGGAAGGCCCTCCGAAGGGCGTGGTGCTGACATCATCCAACCTGCTCGCCAACGTGGCGCAGGTGCATGCGGTGACGCCGATTACGCCGGATGACAAGGTTTTCAACTGCATGCCGATCTTCCACAGCTTCGGCCTGTCGGGTGGCATGGTGCTGCCCGCGCTGAAGGGCGTGCGCAGCTTCCAGTACCCGAACCCGCTGGACGGCAAGAATATCCCGAAACTGGTTTATTTCTACGACACCACCATCATGTTCGGCACCGATACCTTCCTGAACCTCTACGCACGCAATGCGAAGGACAAGGATTTCTCCGGCCTGCGCATGGTCTTTGCCGGCGCGGAGCGTCTGCAGGACAGCACCTATGACACCTGGGTCGACCGCTTCAACGTGCGCGTCAACAACGCTTACGGCTTGTCGGAAGCCGCCCCCGGCGTTGCTATGAACGTGCCCGGCGCGCACAAGCGCGGCACCGTCGGCAAAATCCTGCCCGGCATCGAAACGCGCATGGAACCCGTGCCCGACATGGAGGGCAGCTATCGCCTGTTCATCAAGGGCCCGAACGTGATGAAGGGTTACCTGAAACACGACAACCCCGGCGTGATACAGCCGCCGCCCGACGGCTGGCACGATACCGGCGATATCGTCAGCATGACGCCCGAAGGATTTGTCCAGCTGACCGGCCGCGCCAAGCGCTTCGCCAAGATCGGCGGCGAAATGGTGTCGCTGGACGCGGTTGAAACCATCGCCACCGCCGCCTCGCTGAAACCCGACGCCGCGCATGCGGTGATTTTGCGGCAGGACAAGGACGGCGATGCGATCGTGCTCTTCACCACCGACCCCGCCCTGAAACGCGAAGCCCTGAACAAAGCCGCGCAGGAAACCGGCCGCAGCGTGCTGGGCCTGCCCAAGAACCCCGATATCCACGTGCTGACCGAACTGCCGAAACTGCCGACGGGAAAAACCGACTACGTGATGCTGAAAAAGACGCTCGCGCAGATGGAAGAAAAAGCGAAGGCGCCGAAACCCGCAGCCTCCGCCACTGTCGAAGGCTTCAACACATCGGCAAAGCCCGCGCCCGCGAACGACGACAAGGCAGCGCCTGTCATCGAACAGAAGCCGCCGGTGCCGAAAGTGCCGGGCGCTTAACGGTTATATTCAGCCTTGAAAGCAAACCCGCCGAACGTCGCGGGAATGTCGGCGGGTTTTGTCGTACCCGTTTTCGACAGCACGACGCGGCCAAAGGGCTCGTTCGTTTTCTTGTCGATATCCAGCATCACGCCCTGCACATCGGGGGTGTAAGACATCATCTGCCGCATCGCGGCGTCATGCCTGTTAAAGACCGCGTTCAATTCCGCCAGCGACCATTCTTTTTTAGGCTTACCCCAACCGAACATGCGATCTCCCCTTTTTGATGCAGCTGGCAGCATCATAACCGGAAGAAGACGTTATGGCAAATTTACGATGCTAACTAATTGTATTCATTCTAATATTGGCAGTTGTCCAGGTCGTCCTCCCGTACGAAACAGCCTTCGCGCTGCGCTGGCGCTTCGTGCTCGTCGTCGACGAGATACCGGACAATGTAGCCTTCGATGAAGGCCGGATATTTTTTGATCTCCTTCTTGATGCGGTAAAGACTGTCCTCGACTACCTTCACTTTGCGGCCTGTACCGCCATCTTCGACGAGAGTAGGGTAATCGCGCAGGCGGATCACGGCCGGCGTGCGCAGGCCGCCATAGACCAGCACAATCGACGCACCGCGCGGGTCTTTCTCCCGCGCCAGATGCCCCGAATTCACCAGCTGCGCCACGCCGGCCAGCCCCGGCAGCAGCTTGCGTTCTTCGAGCGACTGTTCAGAAACGACATCTTCCTTCTTCAGCGCAATCACGCCGCCCGGCGTCAACGTGATGAAGTCTTTCCATGTCGCCGCGTCGAACCCTTCCGGCGTCGGTTGCTCCTCCGTGACAGTTACAGCCTCGACCTTGTCGCCGATATCGAGACGGTAAGGCGCGGAATAAATACCCGTGATATCCGCAGTACGGCCCAGTATGTTCCTGAGCGCGTCATTGTAGTGCGGTTGCGGCGGCCCACGGCGTTTGCGACCCGCAGCACCCAGGACGACAGAACGCTGGAAGACATTGGTCTCGGGTATGCAGGGCGTGTAGTTACCATCCTCGCTGTCGTATTTAAGGTATGAAACCTTGTCAGCTGCCAGCCCTGCCACGCCGCCCTCCATTTTGGTGTTGTCCATCTGACCGTGCATCAATAGCCGCGATACGCGCGACACATCTCCCGTCAGCTGCCAGATCACGGGCTGGCGGCTGTTGGCGACGAGGTAAAGCATGCCAGTGCCCTTGGCGATGTTCAGTCGCACCAGACGCGTATCCATGCGCTGCGACCACGCAGGGCCCAGCCCCGTCAGGCTGCCGCCCTGCTCTACGCTGACGAAAACAACCTTGTCGTCCTTGACGGGCGCGGGGGCGGGGCAGCCCTCGCCATAGTTGATCACCGGGGTTAGCGCGATCTGGATTTTTTTCTGCTCGGCCAACGACAGCATGCCGTCGCCATCGTCATCGGCCGCAGCGAAGGCTTTCTTCGCCAGCGCCACCAGTTCCTGCGACGTCAGCCTGCCGTCCTTGTCGGGGTCGAGCGCGTAGAGCTGGGCGAGCTGGCCCTTGCGGCGCGAAGATTTGCGGCGCTGTTGCTTTTCCCGCTTCGCCATGCCGGCTTCGCCTGCTTCCTTCAGCGTCACGATACCGTCCTTGTCTTCATCGTATGTGTTCAGCAAATTGTCGGCCTGAAGCTTCTCCATTTCATTGCCGGAATCGTCGTGCCACATTTCGCTGCCGCGCTCGGCATTTTTTCCTTCGAGTATTTCATCGCGGGTGACGCGACCGTCGAAATCACGGTCATAGCGCATCACCGCATCGGCAGAGTAACGGCGGTTCTGGAAGCGTGAACGGGTTTCTTCTCTTTCATGGTCCGACGCCTCGATGGCCTTTTTCGATTTGGCGTACTGTCGCAGGGGTTGCAGCACCTGTGTAATATAGTGCTCTTCATACCTGACACCGCCCTGTACCAGAAACGTTGCCAGCGGGGCCGGTATGTTCTCGATCTCTTTGTATTCGCTGCCGGCGGCCGGTGCTGCGCTAACATAGGCCCGCGCCTGTTGCGGGATGAAAAGGGCGGCCAGCGCCAGAAGGATAAGATATTTTTTCATGATCGCTTTCCTATCTTTTGCTGCAGTTATTGGCGACACGGGCATTCAGCGGCTGCTCGGTTTCCTCCAGCATCACGCAGGAATGGCCGGGATCGCCTGCGGGCGGTTTTATGCCTTTGCCAAGGATGAACCGCACCGCATGGGCGCCGGTAAGCCCCGACGGATAGCGTGGAATTTCCTTGACGATTTTATAATCGCCCGCAGGTTCGGGCTGTTTCACAATCTTGCCTTCCTTCACCAGCTGCGCTAGTCCCGCCTCCTGTGGCAGCACCGTATAGGCCTCTGCCTTTGCGCCGGTGACGATGGGGGCGCCCTTGAGGTCGGCGATGCCGCCCGGATTTTGCGCCAGCACCAGCGCCCAGAGCGCAGGGTCATAGCCCTCTCCCTTGGGCGTTTCCGTTTTACCGGATGTCACGGGCGGCGCGACGTCGAAGGCTTGCGCGGCGACGGCATGACCAGCCGATGAAACGTCACGCCCCGCCATCGCCTTCACCGCGGCAACGGCCTGAATACCCTCCACGCTGTTCGGATCCTGGGAAGCGACAGGGATGCAGTCGCGCAGCTTGACGAATACGATCTTCGCGGCGTCAAGGCCGGTCACGCCTGCCTTGACCGTTTTCTCGGCGCGCGTCGCCGGGCCTGCGGCGACAAAAACCGACACACGTGATGTTTCGCCTGTCACCTGCCAGATGACAGGCTTGCCGGAGGCCGCCACGATATGCAGAGAGTCTTCGCCTTTTGAAATATTGACGCGCACGACGGTCGTCGTGTCGTCCTGCCCCGCGACGCTATGCGTCGACAGCGCGGCACCGGCATAGACGTTCAGGAAGACGACCTTGTCGCCCTCTTTCGCGGGAGGTGCGCCGCAGATTTGCTTGAGTTTTTCGAGCCTGTCGCGGAAGCTGCCGCCGGCGCTCTCGAATCTGGTAGCGCGGCGCAGCTCGTTGAATGCGCTGCTCTCCTCCGGTGAAATAGAGCCATCGCCGTCGCCGTCGACCGTGGCAAAGGCCTTGCGCGCCAGCGTCTCCATTTCCTCGACTGTCAGCTTGCCGTCGCCATTCGTGTCGAGCGCCAACAGCCTTTCATTCTCCCGCGAGCCATTTCCGTCGTTGCCGCGGCCATCGGCAGGCAGGGCCGCCATTTCCTGCAACGAAATTTCGCCGTCGCCGTCGACATCATGCTGCTTCATCTGCCGGTCGGCCAGGTCGTTGCAGCTTTCGGGGTTGGCGTTTTCGCCCTGTTCGTCCATGAAGACCTTGCGCAATTCCGTCCCCGTGATTTTGCCGTCGTAATCGAGATCGAAGCGCAGCAGCTGCACATACTGCTGGCTGCGGCGCTGGGCGAGATCGCGCTTCCTGACGCGTTCAATGTCTTCACGGTCGATCGACTTGTGATCGCGGCCGATGCTGCGTATCGGCTGCAGCAGGGAGGAAACGAACTGCTCCTCGAAGTTATTGCCGTAGCGCAGCTTTTCTTTCAGAACATCCGGGATATCCTGCGGGTCGTCGAAAGCTGCAATGCTCTCCTCCTCCGCCATCGCGGGCAGCGTTATCAGCAGGGCCAGAAACACGAACAGGATTCGCAGCATGGTTTTCTCCTTGAGAGGCCTTGGAAGCCTAGCAAAAACAGGCGACTAAAGGATTAACGGGGGTAATTGACATATATGCGCATTTGTCATACGATACCCGCCATGGATCAGAAAACGCTCGAAAAATACCCGCTTGCCGAGATGGCCTTTATGGAACATGACGATTTCTATGCGCGTCATGTGGAGGAAGGCATGAGCGACAGCGTGAAAAAATCGCGCGAGCGGATGCTGGAGATTTTCGACCGCTACGTCGACTGCCCGCCCTATTCGAAAGACGCGCTGATGGTGGTGGGGCTGATCAGCCTCGACCCGCTGGCCTGCAACCAGATGTATGGCGACCCTTACTACGGGCTCGATGTCGATGCGCTGATGATCCAGCTGGTGGAACGCGCCAAGGAACCGGGCGCAGCCCTGCCCTATGGCATCGCCGCGATCGTGACGACCATTGCCGTAGTGAAGATGGAAGAGGCGATGGATAACATCCAGTCCGGCCGCCTTGCCGTCACGCCTGCGGAAGTGAAAGGCACGCTGGCACGCGCCTCCGCCAACGACGCCATGTACCTGCCCAACCTGAAAAACCGCGACCTGCAGGATTTGTACGAAACGACGCAGTTAGCCTTTTTCTGCACCGTCGAGCGCGCGGCCAAAATCGACCGCAAACCCCCGCCCCCCGATTTCGGCGGGCCGGTTTTCTAACGGATTATTCGCACAACGCCTCTGGCGTTATTCACATTTGTTTTGCTTGCGGCACATCTTGTTGATGAGGTCGAATTTTTCCTGCCACTTCGGCTTGTAGTTCGGCGAGCAGATGCCGTTCATGCAATAGGGCACGGCGTGGTTCGCGCCGTCGGTGGCGGATTTTTTGCAGTTCTTCTGGCATTTGGCGATGCGCTGGATTTCTTCCATTTTCTTCTGCTGCTCGGCCGCGCTGTCGCTCAGGCTGTTCTGCGGGATGTTCTGCTGCGGCAGACCGCCGCCGAGGTTGCCGGCGGGCACATCGGTCGGGCCGCGCGTGATGTTGGGCGTGCCGGTGGAGCGCAGCTCGGCAAAGGCCGGCGCTGCGATCAGCATGATTGCGAGGACGAGGACAAGAAACCGTTTCATGAAGCTGCTCCTGTTGAAAAATAATGGCTGACCCTAATGAGGCGCCGCAAAAGGGTCAATATCCCCCTTGAGGCTTTCATTCAAATATTCACTTGTCCAATAACCCTGCGGGCGCGTAAAAAGCCCACCCTTAGAGTATAGCAAATATATTGCGAAATTAGCATTCACAAATCATTACAATTCCGCATATAACTGATTTATAAGCGTATAATAAAATTACGAATACGCAATTATCAGACCCTTGAAAAATCGCGCTTTTTTCGCATGTATTTTTAATCCGCCAGCACGCCAACTGCGTATAAACCTTGAGAGAAAAGCCTTCACTTCGGGGGGAAAGGGTAGTATTTTCCTGCTACCGCACTACCTGAATTGACTGGCTGAATGGGAATTAGGGAAAGTGCTAGAGCGACAGGCTTTCCCGCATAATTTGCCTAATGAAAGGAACTAAAATGAGCAAAATCATTGGTATCGACCTTGGCACCACGAACTCCTGCGTAGCGATTATGGAGGGCGACAAAGCCAAGATTATCGAAAACACCGAGGGCGCCCGCACCACCCCCTCGATCATCGCCTTCACCAAAGACGGCGAACGCGTGGTCGGCCAGCCGGCGAAACGCCAGGCGGTCACCAACCCTGACAAAACATTGTACGCCATCAAGCGCCTCATCGGCCGCCGCTTCAACGAACCCGAAGTGAAGAAGATGCGCGAAAAAGCGCCCTTCAAAATCATCGAGGGCGACGGCGGCGCGGCATGGGTCGAAGTCGACGGCGAAAAATTCGCGCCCAGCCAGATCTCGGCCATGGTGCTGCAGAAGATGAAGGAAACCGCCGAAAACTACCTCGGCGAAAAAGTGACGAAAGCCGTCATCACGGTCCCCGCCTACTTCAACGACAGCCAGCGTCAGGCCACCAAAGACGCCGGCCGAATCGCGGGCCTTGAAGTGCTCCGCATCATCAACGAGCCGACGGCGGCTGCGCTTGCCTACGGCCTCGACAAGAAAAACTCCGGCACCATCGTCGTTTACGACTTGGGCGGCGGCACGTTCGACGTGTCCGTGCTTGAAATCGGCGACGGCGTGTTCGAGGTTAAATCCACCAACGGCGACACGTTCCTCGGCGGTGAAGACTTTGACCTGCGCATCATCGACTTCCTGGCCGACGAATTCAAAAAAGAAAACCAGATCGACCTGCGCAAGGACAAGCTTGCGCTGCAGCGCCTGAAGGAAGCCGCTGAAAAGGCCAAGATCGAACTGTCCAGCCTTGTTTCGACCGAGGTTAACCTGCCCTTCATCACCGCAGACCAGAACGGCCCGAAACACCTGAACGTCAAGATGACGCGTGCCAACCTCGAACAGCTGGTCGGCGACCTCATCAGCAAGACGATCGAGCCCTGCAAGGCGGCGCTCAAAGACGCCGGCATCAAGGCCTCCGACATCGACGAAGTGGTCCTGGTCGGCGGCATGACGCGCATGCCGAAAGTGATCGAGCTGGTGAAGGAATTCTTCGGCAAGGAGCCGCATCGCGGCGTGAACCCCGACGAAGTCGTGGCCGACGGCGCTGCCATTCAGGGCGGCGTTCTGGCCGGCGACGTGAAAGACGTCCTGCTGCTCGACGTGACCCCGCTGTCGCTGGGCATCGAGACGCTGGGCGGCGTGTTCACGCGCCTGATCGAGCGCAACACGACCATCCCGACGAAAAAATCGCAAACCTTCTCGACCGCGGAAGACAGCCAGTCGGCCGTCACCATCCGCGTGTTCCAGGGCGAACGCGAAATGGCGGCGGACAACAAGCTGCTGGGCCAGTTCGACCTGGTCGGCATCCCGCCCGCGCCCAGAGGCGTACCGCAGATCGAGGTCACGTTTGACATCGACGCCAACGGCATCGTGCAGGTCTCGGCGAAAGATAAAGCCACCGGCAAGGAACAGCAGATCCGCATTCAGGCCTCCGGCGGCCTGTCCGATTCCGACATCAAGCGCATGGTGAAGGAAGCGGCCGAAAACGCCGACGTGGACAAACAGCGCAAGGAAGCTGCGGAAGTGAAAAACCGCGGTGAATCGCTGATGCACACGGCGGAAAAAACGCTGAAGGACGCCGGCGACAAGATCCCCGCCAATGACCGCATGGCCGTTGAAACCGCGATTGCAGACCTCAAGTCCGTGCTGGACAGCGGCGACAACGCCGCCATCCGCAAGAAGACCGAAACGCTGCAGGAAGCCTCGATGAAACTGGGCGAACACCTGTACCGCGAGGAACAGTCGCAGGCGGCAGGCAGCCCGCCCCCGGGCTTCGATCCGTCGGAACCCCCGCCCGAAGCTTCTTCGGACGAGCCGAAAAAAGACGAGCCCGAAGTCGTCGACGCCGAATTCACCGAAGTCGACGAAAACGGCAACAAGAAGAAGTCCGCAGGCTAAGGCATCAGCGGGGAGCGGTTCAACAACCGCTCCCCGCGCCTTCTTCAGGATAGCAGGGCATGGCAAAGAAAGACTTCTATCAGACGCTGGGCGTCGACAAGAAATCTACGGCGGACGAGCTGAAAAAGGCTTACCGCAAGCTTGCCATGCAATATCACCCCGACAAGAACCCCGGCAACAAAGAAGCTGAATCGCGCTTCAAGGAAATCTCCGAAGCCTACAGCGTGCTGTCGGACGAACAGCAGCGCGCGGCCTATGACCGTTTCGGCCATGGCGCCTTCGATCCGTCGATGCGCCAGAGCGCGGGCGCGGGCGGCGGCAATCCGTTCCAGGGCGGCGGCGCAGGCTTCGGCGGGTTCTCGGATATCTTCGAGGAAATGTTCGGCGATTTCGCGGCCGGCATGGCGGGCCAGCAGCGCCGCGGCGGCGAAGGCAGCACGGCACGGCGCGGCGCGGATACCAGCCACGAAATGGAAATCACGCTGGAGGAAGCTTTCGCCGGCAAGGAAACGACCCTCAGGGTCGCCAGCTGGCAGGGCTGCGCGGGCTGCAACAGCACCGGCGCCGAAAAAGGCACGCGCGCCGAAACCTGCGGCACCTGCCACGGCACCGGCCGCATGCGCGCGCAACAAGGATTTTTCACGGTGGAGCGCACCTGCCCCACCTGCGGCGGTCAGGGGCAAACTGTTAAAACGCCCTGCCATCTCTGCGGCGGCTCGGGCCGCACGCGGAAAGAGAAGCAGTTGCAGATCACGGTTCCTGCGGGCATCGAGGACGGCACGCGCATCCGCCTGTCCGGCGAGGGCGAGGCCGGAACGAGAGGCGGCCCGCCGGGCGATCTTTACGTTTTCCTGTCGATCAAGCCGCACCCCTTCCTGCAGCGCGAAGCCTCGAACCTTTTCTGCCGCGTGCCCGTGCCGATGACAACCGTCGCGCTGGGCGGCACGGTGGAAGTTCCCACCATCGACGGCAAGCGCATGAAGGTCACCGTGCCCGCCGGCACGCAAACCGGCCAGCAGTTCAGGCTCAAGGGCAAGGGCATGACGATTTTGCGCGCCCCCAACCGCGGCGACATGTTCGTCGAGGTGCTGGTGGAAACGCCCGTCAACCTGTCGAAAAAGCAGCGCGACCTGCTGCAGCAATTCGCCGGCGACGCGCCCGAAGACAAGACCAGCCCGCAATCCTCCAGCTTCTTCTCCAAGGTGAAAGAGCTGTGGGAAGACCTCAAGGATTAACCGTGCGGGCCGTAGCATTCGCATTCGTCCTGATGCTCTGCACCGCAAACGCCCAAGCCGCAAGCTATACCTGCACGCCCGATACTTTCACGCTTGAACCCGAAGGCGACGGGCTGCGCCTGAAGGGCAGCCTTGAAATGCCCACCCCCGGCTACCGGTACGAATTTACCGATATCGAAAAACATGACGGCAATGCTCTGCATGCCACCCTGAAACTCTCCGCGCCGGAGGGCATGGTGATACAGGTCATTTCCCCGCTCGATATCGATCAGGAATTCGATACGGCTGACAAGCTGGTTATCAAGGTCGACCGTACGTTCAACTGGGGCGCGGCCGAGATTATCTGCAAGCGATAATCCTTTTCATTTCTATTTCGATAAAGGCGAGAAACCCCAATTTCCACCTATTCCCCCCACGCAAATTTGAATATGCTGTGGGAACGAAATCACCACGGCAAAAGGGATAGACATGAAACTCGGCATCTTGGGCGGCGCGGGCCGCATGGGGCAGATGATCGCCCGCGAAATCCTCTCCAAGCAGCACAATGCGACGCTGGGCGCATCGGTCGACCACAAGAAAAGCTGGGCGATCGGCAAGGACATGGGCGGCATCCTGGGCGCTGACCCCTGCGGCGTCTGCGTGACGACGGACAAGGAAGCAGCCTTTAAAATCTGCGACGTGCTGGTCGATTTCACCACCGCCGACGCCGTGGCCGAACATGCGGCAATGGCGCACCAGTATAACAAGGCGCTGATCGTCGGCACGACGGGATTGGGCGACAAGGAAATGGCCGCCATCCGCGCCGCCGCGATGAAAACCCCGATGCTGCAGGCCGCGAACATGAGCGTGGGCGTCAACCTGCTCGTCTCCCTCGTTGAAAAAGCCGCATCGATGCTGGGCCCCGAATACGATATCGAGATTTTCGAAGCGCACCACAAGCACAAGATCGACGCGCCCTCTGGCACCGCTTTGGCGCTGGCGCAATCGGCTGCCAGAGGCAGAGGTGTTAAACTGGAGGACGCTTTGGTTCCCGCCCGCTACGGACAAATTGGCGCGCGCCCCGCCGGTGCGATCGGCATGCAGGTGTTCCGCGGCGGCGATATCGTCGGCGACCATACTGTCACCTTCGCCGGCACCGGCGAGCGCATCGAATTCGCGCACAAGGCCTCCGACCGCTCTCTGTTTGCCAAGGGCGCGGTAAAGGCCGCGATCTGGCTGAAGGGCAAGCCCGCAGGGCTCTACACCATGCGCGACGTGCTCGGCATTTAATTTTTTTAAAAATCACAGGAGAGATCACATGGCCCCCGCCACCACCGTCAATCAGGAAGAAGTCCTGAAGGTTCTGAACAAAATCCTCGAAGCCGAATTGGCCGGTGTGGTGCGCTATATGCACTACTCGCTGATGGTCTATGGCTATAACCGCATCCCGATCGTGTCGTGGCTGCGCGGGCAGGCAAATGAATCGATGCAGCACGCGCAGGAAGCGGGCGAGCTGATCACCCATTTCGGCGGCCACCCCTCGCTCGGCATCGGCCACCTGCTGGAATCGCACAAGCATGATGTGGGCGATATTTTGAAAGAATCGCTGGAGCACGAAAAGGAAACCGTCGGCTTCTACTACGAGCTGCTGAAACTGGTCGAAGGCAAATCGGTGCTGCTGGAAGAATACGCCCTGAAAATGGTCGCCGCCGAAGAACTCCACATGGGCGACGTCGATAAGATGCTCCGCAAACCCGGAGAAATCCGCCCGGTCGTGAAAGCCTGATAGAGAGCCGTTTTATCTATTGGGATCAGCGCCCGCTTTCAACAGGGCGGTGACAATCTGCGTGGACTGCTTGTCGGCGGCGATTTTCAGCAGGGTCGGGCCTTCGGTGAGTTTTTCGGCGCGATATTTAAACGCATGGGCCGCGCGGCGTTCATCGGACAGGATAAAATGCGTATTGGCGTCCGCGCCCTTCGCAAGGGTTTGCGTCGCATAGAGAGGCAGGTCACCCAAGACCGCGACCTGAAGGCGGCTATCCAGCTCAGCCTGCGTGGGCTTCCTGAAAACATCATCGAATGCGTCACTCAGCGTCCTGACGTAATCTTCGGCGACATTGATGACTGATCTTTTCATGGCATTCTCCACAGCGAAATTTTTGATATCAATCATTATACAGCAATTCTGCATTATGTTAAATAGTATCATCTATCTACCTGATTTTAATTATTTTTTAATGAGAATATATTAACTTTTTTCCGGGCCGACTCGCTGGCGCAGGTATTCCCCACTACCGGGCGTATAAGCTAATGATGCGCCCGAACATGCGAGGAATAGCCCATGGCCGCCACGATCCAGAGCTTTATCGCCGTCACCCGCTTCGGTCTTGGCGCGAAGGACGACGAAATGGCCAAGACGGGCCGCGACCCCCGCGACTGGCTGCTGGGTCAGCTGGATAACCGCCATGCCAATAACGCCGCCTTCAAGGGCCTGCCGAACGCCATGCAGGCCGTGAAGGGCATGCGCGAGCGTATGCAGATGAAGAAACTCGCCAAGATGAACGAGGGCGAGCAGGCGGAAAAATTCAAATCCCTGCTGAAAGACGCCGGCAAGGGTTACATCAAGGATGTCGCCATCCGCACCCGCGTGGCGACTGCGTCGCAGGCGCCGTTTTTTGAACGGCTGGTGCATTTCTGGAGCAACCACTTCACCGTTTCCGCCACCAAGCCGCCGGAACTGGCGCTGGCCATGGCGTTCGAGCGTGAAGCGATACGTCCGCATATCTTGGGCAGCTTTCTTGACCTGCTGCGCGCCTCCACCCGTCATCCGGCGATGCTGATTTACCTTGATAACCAGCGTTCCATCGGCCCGCGTTCGATTGCGGGCCGCATCGCCAACAAGGGCCTCAACGAAAACCTCGCGCGCGAAATACTGGAATTACATACGCTTGGCGTTTCCGGCGGCTATACGCAGAAGGACGTGACCGAATTCGCCAAGATATTAACGGGATGGTCGGTCGATACAGATGATAAAGGCGACGGCAGCGGCTTTTTCTTCCGCAAGGGCATCCACGAGCCGGGCGATAAATTCGTTCTCGGAAAAACCTATGGAGATTATGGCGTTGGCGAGGGCGAAGCGGCGCTGCGCAATTTCGCGGCGCATCCCTCCACCGCCAAATTCATCGCCACCAAAATCGCGCGGCATTTTATTGCTGACGAGCCTTCCTCCGCTTCCGTCAATGCCTTGGCCGAGACCTTCACGCGCTCGAACGGCAACCTGATGGAAATCTACAAAACACTGTTATCGCTGGAAGAAGCATGGCAGCCGCTGACCAAGATGAAAACGCCGAACGATTATATTCTTTCAATGCTGCGCGCGACGGGCGCGGACGAACTGGTGAACGATATGTTATTGGCGGGGGCCTATAAAATGCTGGGGCAGGCCCCCTTCACCGCCCCTTCCCCTGCCGGTTGGAGCGATCAGGCGAAGGACTGGGTGGGCGCGGAGGCGCTGCTGCAACGCATAGAACTGGCGCAGAAAGTGTCGCGCGGCGTGCATACGCATTTCGATCCCGCGAAATTGCTGGAGGATACAATCGGGCCCGTCGCCTCCGCCGAAACGAAATTCGCCGTCACGCGCGCGGGATCGAAAGCGGAAGCGCTCACGCTTCTGTTTGCCAGCCCCGAATTCCAGAGGAGATAGAGATGGATAGCATCATCAGCCGACGGAATTTGTTACAAAGCGCGGGTTTACTGGCATGTGCTTCAGCCTTGCCGATGAAAGTTTCTTTCGCGGCAGCGCCCACCGACCAACGCTTTATTTTTGTGATTTTAAGGGGCGCGATGGATGGCCTCGCCGCCATTCCCCCCTATGGCGACAAGAATTATTCCAGCGCGCGCAACGGGATAGCTTTGCCCAAAGCGGCCTATACACCGCTGGATAATTTCTATGGCGCGCATAACAGCCTTGCCAACTTTGCCACGCTGTTCAAAAGCGGCGAAGCGGCGGTCTTGCACGCAGTTTCCACCCCCTATCGCGAGCGGTCGCACTTTGATGCGCAGAACGTGCTCGAGGGCGGCGGAGAAGCGGCGCGGAGCCTGCGCGATGGCTGGCTGAACCGCGCGCTGGTTGTGGGCGGCGCGGGCGGGCTGGCCGTCGGACAGACCATTCCGTTTGCGCTGCAGGGCGGCGCGGCGGTAGGCACATGGGCCCCCTCGCAGGACGGATTGCCGGAGGACACGCTGCTGATCGCCCTTGAAAGACTGTACCGCAAGGATGCGATGCTCCACTCCGCGCTTGAACAGGCGGTCGGCGTCCACGGCATCGCCGATGGCGCAACGGGCGGCATGGGCAAAATCGGCCGCGGGCCCAAGGGCCTGCAGAACAAGCAGGCGATGGAGGCGACCGTGACGGCGGTGGGCAAAATTCTGTCCGACCCCAAGGGCCCGCGCATCGCCACGATAGAGCTTGGCGGCTGGGATACCCATGCGCAGCAGGGGCTCGACAAAGGTGCGCTGGCCAACAACCTCGCCGCGCTTGATGCCGGTTTCGGCGCGATCAAACCGGCGCTGGGCAGCGTCTGGGATAAAACGGTTATTCTGGCCGCAACCGAATTCGGCCGCACCGTGGCGCAGAACGGCACCAACGGCACCGACCACGGCACGGCGTCCTGTGCCTTCCTCGCGGGCGGTGCGGTCAATGGCGGCCGCGTGATCGCGCAGTGGCCGGGGCTCGACAAGACGCAGCAATTCGAGGGCCGCGACCTGCGCCCGACCATGGATCTGCGGCAGGCGGCCAAGGCGATACTGGCCGACCACCTGAAACTTCCGCCCGCCGAAATAGAATCCCGCGTCTTCCCGAACAGCGGCGCGGCGCGGGCGCTGGAAGGGCTGATAAAGGCCTGATATTTATCACTAAAATAGATTTGACATAACGCAAAACTCCTTGGTATAAGAGGCGCAGGCGGCGGTCCAGCGCTGCCTTTAAAATTATCCATGGAGAGTACGTGATGACCGACCCCGTCGTGAAGACTTTCGCCCAGTTCGACACCAGCAGCTATGGCCGCGGCCCTGCGGTGGAGATCACGGATGTGAAGCAGGCGGTCGACTACGGCATCAAGAACAACTGCTCGCGCTTCCGCATTTACGAGCAGACCTCCGTGACCATCGGCGGCAAGACGCTGGCGGGCGATCCGGAATACAAGCCCGGCACCTATAACCTTTTCGTCGACAAAATGATGACCGCCGCCGATATCGTCGCCTTCTACGAGCAGAAGATCGCCGAGGACAAGGCGGGCAAGGGCAACACGCGCTCCAGCGGCTTCATGGCCGATATCGACAGGCAGGTGAACAAGCAGATGCGCGACCAGTTCAAGAGTTATCCCGCCGACCAGCCCTTCTACGACGATCCCTTCGGCCGCGGGCAGGAATACAGCAGCGTCGGCCCCGATGATGTCATCTTCAACCGCAAGGGCGAGCAGCTCTGGCCCGTGCCCACGCCTTCCGTCGCCACCGACCACAAGGTCGCGCCGATGAAGAAGATCAGCCTGAAGCCGCCGAAGCCTTAAGCGCCTTGAATTTGCTGCCTATTCCGGTCTTTATCGATATTTAACATATCCCTTCTATAATAGGGGCAGGTTAAACTGCCGGAGGGATTGCCATGCCGCAAACACTGGAAGAAATTCTCAGCGAAAAGCTGCTGGCCGCCGTCGGCAACCAGGACGGCGACGAAGTCAAAAACCTGATCAGGATTGCCTACAAGGCGGGCATCGAACCCATGTCGATGGTGAACCGCCGTGGCCCCGATGGCGAGACGGCGCTGCATATCGCCGCGCGCCATTCCGGCGACGAGCCGCTCATCACGCATATCCTGCTGCGCGAGGGTGCGAATGTGATCGAGAAAAATTTGCACGGGCAGGCCGCCATCCATATCGCCGCCTTTGCCGGTAACTTAAAAATTTCCACGATGCTGACCGAATGCGGCGCAAATATCCGCGCCGAAGACCTGTCGGGAAAAACGCCGCTCGACATCGCGAAGGAAAGAAACTTCGCCGAGGAAGCCGCGTTGCTGGTCAGCTATGGCGGCGAACGCCAGCCTGCCGTGCCTTTGGCGCCGACACAGACGCAAAAGTACAGCCGCTGATTACGCCGCCACGCCCTCGCCCTTCAGCAATGCTTTCTTGACGCCAGCGCCCCAGCCGTAGTTCACCTTTTTTCCGTCCTTGTTCAGCACGCGGTGGCAGGGCACGACGATGGACACCGTATTGCGCCCGACGGCGGAGCCGACGGCGCGGAAGGCCTTGGGCTTGCCGATGGCTTTCGCCACATCGTTATAGGTGCAGGTATCGCCGGATTTGATTTTCAGCAGTTCTTTCCAGACCTTCAGCTGGAACGGCGTGCCGTAGAGGACGAGGGGGATGGAGAGTTTGTTGAGCTTGTCAGGCCAGAGTTTGGCGATTTCGGCGGCGGCCTTTTTTGTCAGCTTGTTATCCTCGATCAGGTTCGCGCCCCGCCAGTTGGCGGCAAACTTCTCATAGGGGCAATTGATGCCGAGCCAGCAGATACCTTCGGCGGTCAGCCCCACCATGATCTTGCCCACGGGGAACGGATGTTCGCCCCAGACGATCGTCAGCCCCCTGCCCCGCTGCGCCTTTGACGCGGGTTTTGTGATGACTTTCATGCGGCAACTCCCTATATAAATGTTAACGGAAGTTACCCATGACCCCTGAAAAAGTCGAACAGTTTTTCGCGCGGCTGAAGAAACAGAACCCCGAGCCCAAGGGGGAGCTGGACTATACCAATGCCTATACGCTGCTGGTGGCCGTGGTGCTGTCGGCGCAGGCGACGGATACCGGCGTCAACAAGGCGACGAAGGCGCTGTTTGAAAAAGTCAGCACGCCGCAGCAGATGGTCGACCTTGGCCTTGAGCGGCTCAAGGAATATATCAAGACCATCGGCCTCTATAACGGCAAGGCGAAGAACGTCATCAGGCTGTCGGAAATTCTGGTCGCCGAACACGGCGGCAACGTGCCGCGCACGCGGGAGGAGCTGGTGAAGCTGCCCGGCGTCGGGCGCAAGACGGCGAATGTGGTGCTGAACATCGCCTTTGGCGAGCCGACGATTGCAGTCGACACGCACCTGTTCCGCCTTGGCAACCGCACGGGCCTTGCCCCCGGCAAGACGCCCGAGCAGGTGGAGGAAAAACTGCTGAAAGTGGTGCCGAAAAAATACCTGCGCCATGCGCATACATGGCTGATTTTGCATGGCCGCTATATCTGCAAGGCGCGCACGCCGTTATGCCCGACATGTCCTGTTAAAGACCTGTGCGGGTACAAGATGAAAACGGTTATCGGTTAGAAAAGTCCCGCCATGCCCGCCCATGCGAAGCATGCGGTGCATGCGTGCGCGGGCATCCAAAAGGCAGTCCTGCCGTCATATGACTCTAACTCACAAGACGCGCGGACGCGCTTTTGGACCCCCGCACAAGGCGGGGGTGGGATTAGCTAATTAAATCGCGATTTTCTTCAGGCAGCGCTGCTGGTGGCGGCTGTTGACGGGGTTGTCGTTCGCCGGCGTGCCGGGGACGAGGTCTCCCTTCAAACGATAATCGACGAAGGCGACGCTGCTTTCGTGTTCGCGGCCCTTCTGTTCGTAGAAATAGAAATCAACCACGCAGGCCTTGGTGCGATATTGCCAGATTTTGGCGTCGGCATCGCGGCGTTCCATCGTCGGTTTACCGTAAAGGTAAGCGACCTCTTGCTCGGTCAGGCGCATCAGGGTGGCGGGATCACCGGCCACGAAGTCCTGCGCGCGGGAGACATAGCCTGCGGCGGGCTCGTAAGACGCGTCGCGGGCCAGCACGCGGTCGGGGAAGAGGGCGGCGCGGAAGTAATCCACGCCCGCCTGTGCACCGTCATAGACCGAGGCGCTTTCGGTTTTGCAGGAACCGACCAGCAGCATCATCAGGGGCACAAGCGTCAGGCCCAGACGGGTGATGCGGGACGCGTTGCTGCGCGCCTGCTGGTAGAGACCCATGAAAGCGCCATCCACCGCATCGACCAGCAGGCCGGCGGGGTCAAACCCGTTCATTTCCTTGATTTTCAAGGGATTTTTAACCAATTAATACCCGATCGCCCGGCGGAAGACTTTGGGGCGCTCCTCTGCTGTTTCGTCCGATACGGCGATGTGGGCTTCGCCGTTGTTGTCGTTGGTCTGGATCAGCACGGGCTGCGCCACTTCGGCGGCAGCGGGGGCCAGAACCAGCAATTGGCCTTCAATGCGGGCGCCAGCTTCGGCTTCCAGCGTGCCGTATTCGATCTCGCCATAGACGCGGCCGGTCGCTTTCACGATCAGGCGGCCATGGACTTTAATCTTGCCTTCGACGCGGCCGGCGATGACGGCGTCCTGCACTTCGGCGGAGCCTGCGAAATAGCCGCATTCCAGCACGTCGACGCGGCGCGCCTGGAAGGTCTGCGCATGCACGGTGCCTTCGACAACGAGGTGATCGCAAGACGCGATGTCGCCATTCAGCGTGATATCGCGGCCCACCGTCAGGCGGCGGCCTTCTTCCTGCGGCGAAGCATAGCCGGAGATGCCACCATTCATCATGTTCTGGTGACCAGGAATATCACTGCGGATGGTTTTCTTCTCGACTGTCATGTGTGCCTCGTATTTTAAAGCTGCCAACCTGTTTGCCAATACAAAATCGCTGTGATTAAGGATTATGTATTCAAGCTCAGGGAACGCAGTTTTATAGCACAATCGAACACCCGCGGGCGATTTTTGTGCCTTGATATTCATAAGATTTTTTAGGGGGTGTGGGATATCAAGGGCCTGCCGCTTTGGCCAAGGGGTTAGCGGATGGCGATTCATATTCCATAATCATGCGCTGCAGCAAAAAGCGGCGCGCTTCTTGAGCGGATGATACGAATCGCGGGTCTAAATGTGTCACGCGCGTTGCAGGAAAGACTCACTTTTGCGCCCTTATCCTTGTTCTGAATTTTTGCAGGTTTCTTTGGCGCGTTCTGCTTTTTCCTGTCGCCACAGGCCGTAGCCAAAGTCTAGAAGCCCAAGGCCGAGAACGCCCGATGCAACGGATGCCCATACCCCGACTTTCCAATAGCTACACCCACAGGTGATCAAGAAATACCCAAGGGCAGCGGCAACAATACAAGCCGCAGAAGCGGTTAAGGCACGCCGACTCGACCAGAACTTCTTGCTCACATCTGTAATTGGCAATTCCGTAGGAAATGGCGGTACTGCTGCCATTCGTATTTGCAGTTCACGCACAAATTGTTCTAAGTCACCCTCGATAATCTTTGCTTTCGGTATGGGATGCGCGAGGAGTGGCCTTTTCAAATAAACGTAACCTTCACTTTGTGTGATTTCCTTGAGGTACGCGTAGGAGAATGTCTCATCCCCGCGTGCCCCGCTTATTCGAAGGTGTTTATTTAGAAGTTCCATGGTGAACTGACCCGTACTTCCGGGAATTTCTTTCTGATAGAGAACCGTAATCTGCTTCTGTCTCGCCTTTCTTTCCTCCTTTGGATACACAACGTAAAACGCAACTGAGAAGCAAACGCCCAACAGCGTCACAATCAGCCACGTATTGTGTGTTTCAAAACTACGCAAGAGGGAAGCGATGATAAGAAAAATTGACAGCGTCGCGGCAGAGGACATAGTCCTCATGCACGTAATCTGGGCTCGGAAGTTAGGAGAGGTTTCGACCAGCCACTGGTTGGTCGCGATATAATCTTCAATTGATAGTGAATAAACAATTTTCACTATTCACTCCCAATAAGTCAATCGCCAGTATCAGTTCTTATGCGTATGCCGCAGCGTCGGGAAGGCGATCACGTCGCGGATGCTGGCGGAATTGGTCAGCAGCATCACAAGACGATCGATGCCGATGCCGAGGCCGCCCGTCGGCGGCATGCCGTATTCCAGCGCCTCGACAAAATCCTCGTCGAGCATCTGGGCTTCGTCGTTGCCCTTTTCGCGCGCGTTCATCTGTTCCTTGAAACGGGCGAGCTGATCAAACGGGTCGGTCAATTCCGAGAAGGCGTTGGCCACTTCCCAGCCGTTGACGTAGCTTTCGAAGCGTTCGGTCAGCGTGTCATGGTCGCGGTGGACCTTGGCCAGCGGCGAGATGTCTTTGGGCAGGTCGACGATATGGATGGGCTGGATAAGCGTATGTTCCACCTTTTCGGCAAAGACCTGTTCAACCACTTCGCCCCAGTTGGAACCGGGTTTGATATGGATGCCGAGGGAGACTGCCTTTTTGGTCGCTTCCTCCGCATCGGGAATTTTGCCGAAATCGACGCCGGCTTTTTCCTGCACCAGCTCGACCATCGTCTTGCGCGGCCAGGGGGCCTTGAAATCGATCTCGTTCTCGCCGAATTTCACCTTGGTCTGGCCGTCATGCGAGATTTTGCAGGCGCCTTCGATGATACGTTCGGTGAGCGACATCATATCGCCGTAATCGGCATAGGCCTGATAGATTTCCACCGAGGTGAATTCGGGGTTGTGCTTGACCGAAATGCCTTCGTTACGGAAGCAGCGGTTGATTTCGAACACACGGTCAAAACCGCCGACGATCAGGCGTTTCAGGTAAAGCTCGGGCGCGATGCGGAGAAACAGTTTCATGTCGAGCGCATTGTGGTGCGTGACAAACGGTTTCGCCGATGCGCCGCCCGCAATCGGGTGCAGCATGGGGGTTTCGACCTCCATGAAATGCTCGCCCGTCAGCAGCTGGCGGATAAAGGCGATGATCTGGCTGCGGCGGCGGAAGGTTTCGCGGCTGTGCTCGTCCATGATGAGGTCGAGGTAGCGCTTGCGGTACTTAATTTCTGTATCGACGATGCCATGGTGTTTTTCGGGCAGCGGGCGCACCGATTTGCCCAGCATGACGAGGCTTTCGGCGTTCACCGTCAATTCACCCGGCGGCGTACGGCGCACGATGCCCGTCACGCCAATAATATCGCCGATATCGTAGTGTTTCAGCTGGTCCAGCACCTCGGGCGGCAGGGCCTGCTTGTGGCTGAAAATCTGGATTTTGCCGCTGCTGTCGCGCAGGTCGATAAACATGCCCGAATTGCGATAGGCCATGATGCGGCCCGCGACGGATACTTTATCCGTCGTCACATCACCGGGGTTCAGCGCCGCGTATTTGCGCTGTAAATCTCCCGCATGGGCTGTGACGTCGAAACGGTAGGGAAAAGGATTCACGCCGCGCAGCTGCAGCTGCTTCATGTTCTCGATCTTCGCCTCGACCAGCGCGTTGGAATCTGCCACTTGCTGCGGGGCTTCCGCGGGTTTTTTCGACATGTTCTTAATCCCTCTTATTTCTCGAGCACCATATCATAATGCGGAATGCCCGCATCCATATATTCCGAACCGCGCGTCTTGAAGCCGAGCTTCTCGTAGAAGGGCACGGCGTAGCTCTGCGCGCTTAATTTGAACAGCTGTACATCGCCTGTCTTTCCCAGTTCATTCAGCACATAGCGCATCAGTATGCGGCCCACGCCGATCTTGCGGAAATCTTTCAGCACGGCCATGCGCTCGATCTTGGCGGCGGAGCCTAAAAACCGCACGCGGCAGGTGGCGATGATGCGGCCCTCTTTCCTGACGACAAAGTGCCGCGCCGTCGGGTCCATGCCATCGACCTCGAGGTCGGCGGGCACGTTCTGCTCGGCCACGAAAACCTCCTTGCGGATGGCAAGGCACTCCTGCATCTCTTCTTCGGTGGTGATGGGCGAGCATTTCAGCTGCATTATTTTATCTATCCTGTGCTTGTACGGGATGATTTTTGCCTTAAATCAAGCTCTTGGGCAAGAGGTGATATGTGAACTTGTCCCCTTTTGCTCTGGCCCAGTTTCCAAAAGTCATGTAAAACAAAACGAGAACTGAAGCGAAGAAGAAAAAGTGTCCCAAGCCCCTGCCCTGCAGCCGGCGCAAAAGCGCCTTTTGGTCCCGAAAGCCCCCGTCGTGGTGCTGGCGGGCCATAGCCTGTTCTGCCTGACGCTGGAGGGGGAACTGAAACGCGTCGACGAGGCGGAGGCGCGCGGTCTCGTCCAGCGCCATATGCCCATCGTCTGCAACGCGCCCCAGATCGCGGCACGCCTGAAGCTCGACCGCCTGCCTGCCTATGACGTTTTAGAGTTATTCGCCTTCGTGAACCCCGGCACCTTCTGCGTGCCCACGCCGCGCGGCCTGACCAAGGCCTTGGGCCTGTTCGAACCCGAAAGCCCCGAAGACCAGTGCACGGGCCTGCGCGATGCCATCCGCCACCTGCTGGCCGATCTTGGCGCCGTGGGCCGTGTGGAGAAGAGCGACCCCGCCGGATTGGCCGCCCTGATGGGCCTGATGGGCAGCGCCAACGACGAACCGCATGCCGCAAATGGCTGGCCCTGGGCGGATAGCGTGCTGGCCGCATTGGGCCGCACCGATACACCGCCGACGCGCGGCGAGATGAAGGTCGCCGCGAAAATCTGGGACAAGCTGCCCGAATGGGCCGTCCACGCGCCAGAACCCGCCGCAGGCCATGTGGGCGTGGCAGATGCGGAAGTTGAAGACCGCCTGACGCAATTACTGCTGCGCCAGAAAAAGGAAGACCGCCCCCAGCAGCGCGAATATGCCCGCAACCTCGCCGCCGCCTTCGCCCCCTGCAACGAAGAAGGCGAAACGCATGTTGTGCTGGCCGAGGCCGGTACGGGCACGGGCAAAACGCTGGGATATTTATCGCCCGCCACCGTCTGGGCCGAGAAAAACGGCGGGCCGGTATGGGTGTCGACCTTTACCCGCAACCTGCAAAGACAGGTGGATGCGGAACTTGAAAAACTCTACGACGACCCTGTCACCAAGGCGCGCAAGGTTGTGACGCGCAAGGGGCGCGAAAACTATCTTTGCCTTTTAAATCTTGAGGACGCCGCGCAGGGCCAAGGCGTCGCCATCAGCGACGTCAACGCCACGGCCTTCGGCCTGATGGCCAGATGGGCGGCAGTGACGGAGGACGGCGATTTAGCGGGGAAGGATTTCCCCGGCTGGCTGGCAGGGCTGATGGGATGGCAGCGCATGGCGGGTTTTGCCGACAAGCGCGGCGAATGCATCTACACCGCCTGCCCGCATTTCAACAAATGCTTTATCGAGAAGAGTATTCGCAAGGCAAAACGCGCCGATATCGTGATCGCCAACCACGCGCTGGTGATGCATCAAACGGCGGTGACGGGGCCGGAAGATGTGCTGCCTGCGCGTTATATTTTTGACGAAGGTCATCATTTATTCGAAGCCGCCGACAGCGCCTTTGATGCGCAGCTGAACGGGCAATGGACCTCCGATCTGCGTCGCTGGTTATTGGGCACCGAAACCGGCCAGAAAACCCGCGCGCGCGGCATCAAACGCCGCATCGAGGATCTGATCGCGGGCGAAGACGAGAACATGGCGCATGTAGAAGCGATACAGGAAGCGGCGCGCTCCCTCCCCGGCCCGCAATGGCGGCAGCGGATGGGTGAAGGCCAGCCGAAGGGCGTAACCGAACAATTCCTGCTACTCTGCCGTCAACAAGTATATGCCCGCACCAAGGACCACGGCGGATATTATTCGCTGGAAACCGCGACGCTGCCCGCGATACCCGGATTGTTCGAGGCAGCATCCGCGTTGCAGGCGAAACTGACCGAATTGCAAAAGCCGATGATGGCGCTGATCCGCGCACTTCAACAGAAACTGGAGGACGAAGCCGAAACGCTGGATACCGGCCAGCGCGAGCGCATCACCTTTATCCGCAACAGCCTGTACCGCCGCGCACACTATGAACTCGGCGGCTGGATTGAAATGCTGAAAGCATTGAAGGAAGAGCGCCCCGAGAATTGCGTCGACTGGCTGGAAGTGACCCGCGCCGACGGCAAGGACTACGACGCCGGTTTCTACCGCTATTACGTCGACCCCGCGAAAGTTTTTGCCGAACAGCTGAAGCCGCATGCGCATGGCGTGGTGATTACGTCAGCCACGCTGCGCGACGCATCGGACGAAGATGCCGAGGGCTGGAAAAGCCCGAAATCGCGCACAGGATTTGAAGTTTTATCGACCCCCGGCGCGGGTAATTCGTTCCATGTCGCCTCGCCCTTCAATTACAAAGAACAAACCCGCGTGCTGGTGGTGGGTGACGTATCAAAAGACAACCCCGGCGAAGTGGCCGCAGCCTTCCGCGAATTGTTCCGCGCGTCACAGGGCGGCGCACTCGGCATCTTTACAGCCGTGCAGCGGTTACGCTCCGTCCATGAAAAGATTTTGCAGCCTTTGGAAAACGAAGGCCTGCACCTTTATGCCCAGCACGTCGACCCGCTGGATACCGGCACGCTGATCGATATTTTCCGCGAAGAAGAAAACGCCTGCCTGCTGGGCACCGACGCCACGCGCGACGGCATCGACGTTCCGGGCCGTTCTTTAAG
Source organism: Alphaproteobacteria bacterium (assembly GCA_041287865.1). Lineage (GTDB taxonomy): Bacteria > Pseudomonadota > Alphaproteobacteria > Micavibrionales > UBA2020 > JAPWJZ01. The sequence continues at coordinate 29,045 of JBGGMV010000009.1, forward strand.
ATTAGTCGTCTACGACCGCGTGCCATGGCCGCGCCCGACCATTTTGCACAAGGCCCGCCGCAACCATTTCGGCAAGGGGCTGGATGATATGCTGACGCGTTTCAAGCTCAAGCAGGCCTATGGCCGCCTTATCCGCCGCAGCGACGACAAGGGCGTCTTCGTCATGCTCGACGGCGCCCTGCCCAGCCGCCTCCTCTCCGCCTTCCCCGAAGGCGTGGAGGTACAGCGCATCGGCCTTAAAGAGGCGATTGCCCTGACGAAAGAATTCCTGAAGGATTGAACGAGATCAGCCCGACATCACGGCTTTTTTAGCCGCGGCAAGATGCACGTTGTATTCGTTTTCGAGATGATGCTCGGTCGTCTCGATGCCCTTGGCGGCGAAATCCTTGCCGACCTTGCGGAGCACGTCCTTGATGCCGGGTTCGTCGAAATCGGAATCCAGCACTTCGGCGGCATAGGCTTCGACATCGGGGCCGGTCTTGCCGAGTTTGCCGGCGGCCCAGGTACCGAAAAGCTTCACGGCCTTGGACTGCACCTTGAACTGCAATTCCTGGTCGTGCTTGAATTTGTTTTCAAAAGCCTTTTCGCGATCGTCGAATCCCATATTCCCCTCCGTTGCTGTTTGACTATCTTATCAAAGCGCCCTAGATAATTACAGTCACAGAGAGATAATGCAAGATGCCTGAAAAACAAGAGAAAAAGCCGCCGAATTTCTGGTACGAAGGCGATACAAGCCTGCATGATTTACCGGAAATCGCTCTGGGCGTGAAAAAACTGGTCAAGGCGCACCCCGAGCTGAAAGACGCCATGAAGCGCATCGGCACGCTGCCGTGGAAAAAACAGCCCGACGGTTTCGAGGGGCTGGTCTGCATTATCCTCGGCCAGCAGGTGTCGGTGGCCGCCGCCGCGCATATGGCCGCGCGGTTGCGTGACGCGATACCGGAAGTGACGCCGAAGCGTTTTATGAAGCTGGAGGAAGCGCAGCTGCGCGCCATCGGCTTTTCGGGGCAGAAAATCAATTATTCGCGCAATCTTGCGGAGCAAATGATCAGTAAAAAATTCAACCCCGCCGATCTGGCCGATATGCCCGAAGAAGAAGCGATGGAAATGCTCACCGCGTTGAAGGGAATCGGCCCCTGGAGCGCGGAGATTTACCTGATGTTCTGCCTGGGCCGGGGCGACGTCTGGCCGGCCGCCGATCTGGGCCTGCAAAACGGGCTGCAGCGCATGCGGGGGCTGAAAACACGGCCGGATACCAAGAAAACACGCGAATTGGGCGAAATTTTCGCGCCTTACCGCTCCGCCGCATCCCTTATTGTCTGGCGGGCGTGACTGCGCTATAAATCCCGCATGGCCACAAAACGCAAATTGACGCCGCAGCAGATCAAGCGCCCCTCCCGCGACGAGGCGGAGGAAGCGATTGCGACACTCATCCGCTGGATCGGCGAGAACCCCGACCGCGAAGGGCTGCGCGAAACGCCCCGCCGCGTCGTGCGCGCGTTCGAGGAATATTTCGCGGGCTATGCCATGAAGCCGGAAGAAGTGCTGGCCAGTTATTTCAAGGAAGACATGGGCGGCTATACCGACCCCGTGCTCATCCGCAATATCGAGGTTGAATCGCGCTGCGAACACCATATGGCGCCCTTTATCGGGCAGGCGCATGTCGCCTATATCCCGAACGGGCGCATTTTAGGGCTGTCGAAAATCGCGCGCGTGGTCGACATGTATTCGCGCCGCATGCAGGTGCAGGAGCGCCTGACATCCGAAATCGCCAACACGCTGAACCAGTACGTGAAGCCCAAGGGCGTCGCCGTGCTGATCGAGGCCGAGCATTTCTGCATGAAGGTGCGCGGCGTGAAGAAAGACCACTGCAAGACCGTCACCACGCGCTTCCTCGGCGCTTACAAGCGCGACGCCGCCTTGCGCGAGGAATTCTTCGCCTCCATTAAAGGCTGAGCCGCGACCATCTGCTGCAGGCTGGCCGTGACATCCTTCAGGCTGGCGAATTTCTCCGCGAAGATTTTACCGTCACAGTTGCCCGTCATCAGCACATCGGTCAGGCGCGCCATATCGGTCGCCGGCACCTTGCCGTCGTAGGCGTTCACAAGAATGCCCGCCACATCCGCCGCGAAATCACGCAGACGGCCATTGCCGAAGGCGACATCCATGAACTTGCCACCGTTATTGACGACCGCGTCGCGTGATTTCAGGTAGAGGTCGGCGTCGGTTTTGGGGTTGCCGGTGAAACCATAGTCCTTCAGCAGCGCATCGAAAGCATCGGCGGCTTTACCATCGGGCACGAGCGCGGCGGTCAGCAGGATCGCCATGACGGGCTGGTCATAGCCGCTGTCGGCGCCGCGCACTTCCATGCGCTTGCCGATGGCTTTGCCGGTTTCGTCACGCAGGTTGCAGACCTTGATATCGTTGTAAAGGAATGTTTCGGCAAGCTCGTAATTCGATTGCGTGCCAAGCCCCTGCTCCACCAGTTTCGCATAGGTGATGCGGTTTTCTTTCGACGCGGGGATCAGGCCGCCCTCCGCATTATAGGCGAAGTGCATCGGCGCGTTGAAAACTTCTTCGATGTGGTTGCGGATGAATTCCGCGCCGTTTTCGGATTTCAAAAACGCGGGCGAAATGCCGCCGGCATCGCCGTAGCCAAGGTAATATTTGCCACGCGGCAGGTAATCCAGCTTCTTGTCCTCGTTCACCACATAGTTGCTCGACGCATTGCAGGCCGCCATCAGCAGCGGCGTCAGCGCATAGGCGCGCGTGACCATGCGGAACATCTGATCGGCGTTTTCGGGGCTGAAGCTGGTTTGAACGCTGGAGGTCAGCATCGGCAGACGCAGGGTATTTTCGTCGAAAATTTCCTGCATGGCCTTTAAGCTGACCTGCAGACGTTCACGGCTGACCATGTTGCCGAGCGCGTCTTCCTTTGTCGTGGTGGGCACGATGGAAAAGGGCGGGCGGGTGAAGCCGTCGTCGTTCGCGGCCTTGTCGAACACCGCGATATCCTTTTTAACCGCCCGCAGCAGCGCGGCAACATCGTCTTTTTGAAACGCGGGGCTGGCGTATTCGATCACGCCGGCGGGTTCCAGCTGAGCGTCGTAGCCCATATCCTTCATCTTTTTCTGCAGCGCCTGCATTTCTGCGGCGGTGGGGATGGCGGGTTTGCCGACACCGGGTTTAATCAAAGGCATTTCGACTTCGGCCCCGATCTTGCCGGTATATTCCTTCGGCGGCGCGGCATAGAGCGGCAGCGCGTCTTCCACAGTGGAAATCTTTTTCAGGTTGGTTTTTTGCACGTCCGTCATGACGAATGATCCTTAAATGCCCGCATCAGGGCTGAATGTAGAACGGTTGGTTTGGAGAGGCGGTTTATGAACCGCTAAACGACAAAAACTGGCTTAATGCCAGTGATGATGCTGGACGTGATGGAGAGCTGCGATGTACTGCACGCGTTTTGTCATGGGGTCGAGTGTCGCCGATTCTGCTGCTTTCTGTCAATGAAATAAAAATACCGTGCCGGGAAAGGCACGGTATTTCATAGGCTTACATGGTGCGTTTTTGTGCGGGCATGGTTTGCGCGGTGGGCGCGGGGCTCGCGGTTTTTTGCAGTTCCGTAGTGACATCGGCCAGCGTTTTGTATTTTTCCGCATGGCGTTTGGCATCGCATTCGCCCGTCAGCAGGATATCGCAGAGCGTGGAAACGTCGCGCTGCACTTCGCGTTCCTGCGCGTAGTGGGACGATACCAGCCCCGCCACATCGGCCGCGAAATCGCGCAAAGAACCGGTGCCGAAGCGCACATCCATGAAACGCCCAGCATGGTCGACGGCGGCGGCGCGCGACGCCTTCAGCAAAGCTGCATCCTGCGGCGGGCTATTGGTGAAGCCGTAGTCTTTCAACAAAACATCGAAGGCCTCAGCCGTTTTTCCATCCGGTATCAACGCAGCCGCCAGCAGCAACACGCTGGCCGGCTGGTGCAGGCCTGAATCGGCGGGGCGCAGTTCGATGCGTTTTCCAACCGCGTTACCCTCGCCATCGCGCAGGTTGCAGATTTTGATGTCGTTATAGAGGAAGCTTTCGGCAAGCTCGAAATTCGCCTGCGTGTTCATCCCCTGCTCCATCAGCTTGCGGAAGGTGATGACATTGTCTTTCGTCGACCGCACCATCTCGCCTGCGGCGGTGAAAGCGAAGAACATCGGCGTGTCGAAAACCGCGCGGATATGGTTTTCAACCAGTTCGTCCCCGCTGCGCGATTGCAGGAAGGCTTCCGATATGCCGCCCGACGCGCCGTAAATCTCGTAGTATTTCGACCTGACATGCGCATCCTGTCGCGTGTTATCGTTGCAGGCATATCCGGAGCCGCTGTTCATGGCGGCGATCAGCAGGGGCGTCAGCGCATAACCGCGCCGCGCCATGTTGAACATTTCGTCATGATCGCGTGGTGAAAGGCTCGCCTGCACGCCGGTGGTGAGCAACGGGATATTCGCGGTTTCGGGCGTGTAGATGTCATTAATCACCGCCAGCGCGGCCTCCAGCCGCTCGCGGCCGACTTTCCTTTCCAGCGCTTCCTCCCGCGTGGTGGTGGGCAGGATGGAAAATACCGTGCGCTTGTAGCCATGCTTTGCCGCTTCCGTCTCGAACAGCGCGATATCGGCCCGCGCCTGCGCAATCAGTTTCGGCGTATCGGCGATCGGCACGGGCGGGCTTGCGTATTCAAGCACGCCGGCGGCCTCCAGCTGCGCGTCGTGGCCGCGTTTCTTTAAATCTGCCTGCATCTGCAGCATTTCGGCGGCGGCGGGGATTTGCGGTTTCACAGCGCCCGGTTTATACAGCGCCATTTCAACCTCCAGCCCTATTTTGCCCTGGTAATCGGCGGGAGGCGCTGCGTAGAGCGTTTTCGCTTCTGCAACGGAATTGATAAGACGTGTCCGGTCTTTCCTGACGTCGGTCATGGTAAATCTGCCTTGGGCCACTGCGATAACGCGGGCCTGATAAAATGTTACGGTGATGTGGGCTGGGAGACTCTTAAAGTCTCAGTACAAATGAATGGCGGGCTTTATCCGCCAAAATAGGAAAAGCCGTAAAAATAGAGAGCTGCGATGTTTTTCATCGTGGTCATGGGGTGATTCTTAGCAGAACTTGGCTGATTCTGTCAAGTCGTGCGGCCCGCGCCGGTATATTAGGGCATAAACTGCTCTTTAATCATCCGCTCGTCGAGGTTCATTTCGGGGTCGAAGAGCAGCGAGAGCGTGATGGATTTATCCATCCATACCTCCACCGTTTCGACATCGCGGATCTCGGTAAAGTCGGCCACGGCAGAGACGGGGCGGTTATGCGCTTCAAGAATATTGATCTTGAGCATCGTGGATTGCGGCAGCAACGCACCACGCCAGCGGCGGGGGCGGAAGGCGCTGATGGGCGTAAGCGCGAGGATATCCGCGTTCAGCGGAATGATCGGCCCATGCGCGGAGAGGTTATAGGCGGTCGAGCCCGCGGGCGTGGAGAAAATGATACCGTCACATATCAATTCTTCCAGACGCACGACGCCGTCGATGGAGATGCGCAGCTTCGCCGCCTGGCGCGTTTCGCGGAGCAGAGAGACTTCGTTGACAGCCAGCGCGTCGCGGATACGGCCCGTCATGGTGGTGACGCGCATGCAGAGCGGGTGAAGTTCAACCGTCTGCGCACGTTCCAAGCGTTCGGTCAGGCCCTTTTCGCGGTATTCGTTCAGCAAAAATCCGACCGAGCCGCGGTTCATGCCGAAAACGGGTTTCTTGTGCCGGATGCTTTCGTGCAGCGCGCGCAGCATGGAGCCGTCGCCGCCAAGGGCCACGACCGAATCCGCATCTTCCAGCTTGGTATCGCCGTAAGTGTCGACAAGGCGTTTGCGCGCGTCCTGCGCCTGCGGGGTTTCGGCGGAGAAGAAATAGGGTTTCATCAGGTGGCCGGTTTCTTGTCCTGTCCCTCGACGAAGGAGCAGAGCTCCAGCACCACGTCGGTGACCAGTTTTTCATCGTCGCCTTCCGCCATCACGCGGATGAGCGGTTCGGTGCCTGATTTACGCACCAGCAGGCGTCCGGCGGTGCCAAGGCGCTGTTCGGCGGAGCGGATGGCGTCCTGCATCGGCTTGGCTTCCAGCGATAGTTCGGATTGATAGCGCACGTTTTTCAGCAGCTGCGGCACAGGCGTAAACACGCGGCAGATTTCGCTGGCGGGTTTGCCCGCCTGCTGGATCACGGCCAGCACCTGCAGCGCAGCGATGAGGCCGTCGCCGGTGGTGGAATAATCGCCCAGAATAATGTGGCCCGATTGCTCACCGCCCACGTTATAGCTGTTGGTGCGCATATGGTCGACGACGTAACGGTCGCCCACCGGCATGCGTTTCAGCGTGAGCTTCAGCGATTTCAGGTAACGCTCGAACCCGAGGTTCGACATGACGGTGGCGACAACGCCGCCGCCCTTCAGCTGGCCTTTTTCATGCCAGTTGCCGGCGATAAGGGCCATCAATTGATCGCCGTCGATCACATGGCCTTTTTCGTCGCAGATAATCACGCGGTCCGCGTCGCCATCAAGCGCGATGCCGATATGCGCGCCGTGTTTCAGCACCGCTTCCTGCATCAGGCCCGGCGAGGTCGCGCCGCAATCCTTGTTGATGTTCGTGCCGTCGGGCGCGACGCCGATCGGAACGACATCGGCACCCAGTTCCCACAACACGCGCGGGGCGACTTTGTAGGCCGCGCCATGCGCGCAGTCGATGACGATTTTCAGGCCGTCGAGGCGCAAATGTTTCGGGAAGGTGCTCTTGACGCTTTCAATATAGCGCCCGCGTTCGTCGTCAAGGCGGCTGGCGCGGCCCAGTTCGGGCGAGGTAACGCGTGATGCGTTCAGGTCGCTTTCCACGCGGCGTTCGATGGCGGCTTCGAGATCGTCGGAGAGTTTATAGCCGTCCGCGCCGAAAAACTTGATGCCGTTATCCTGGTACAAATTGTGCGAGGCCGAGATCACTACGCCGAGGTCGGCGCGAAGGCTGCGCGTCAGCATGGCGACGGCGGGCGTCGGCATGGGGCCCAGCAGCATCACGTCCATGCCCATCGAAAGAAATCCGGCAGTCATCGCGGGTTCCAACAGGTAGCCGGACAGGCGCGTGTCCTTGCCGATGATCACGCGGTGGCGATGGCTGCCGCGACGCAGTTCGATGGCAGCGGCCATGGCGACCTTCATCACCGTTTCCGCGGTGACGGGCTCGACGTTTGCCTTGCCCCTGATGCCGTCCGTGCCGAAAAGTTTGCGTGTCATAAGATTCCCTCTAACGGATAAACCGGCGGCCTTCGCCGCGGGCATAACCTACTTGAATCATCGCACGCGCAGCAAGAAAACAGAAGGGTTTTAATTTACATAAATTGGTGCAGAGGGATAACGAATTGATGCAAATTGCGACAAATCAGTGCAATAGCGCGCAAACGCGCGCGGGGCCGTGCAATTACGGGGACTTATCCCCCCAGTTTGGGTTTGGAGAGGCCGCCAAGCGATGAAGCATCGGAGCGACCACCACGCAGGCGGAGTTCGGCCAGGGCCTCGCCCAGTGCCGCCTTGTCGCCGATCTGGTCGAAGTCGCGCGTTTCCACCGTTTCGGCATCGGTCGTGAGGTTGCGGTAGAGCGTGGTGCGTTCGCGGGCGGCGAAATTGAAAATCTCGGTGATGCGGTAGCCGATGGCGGGTTCCTCCGTCACGCGCGCGATGCGCTCCCCGGGGAGTTTTTTCCAGACGGTGTCGTCGGTCACAACAGGCGGCGCATCGGCCGTTGCCGGCACGGCGGCAGGCGTTGCGACAATGACCGGTGCTGGCGCAGGCATCAGGCTGCGCAGCAGGCGGGCCGCATCTTCCTGCCGGTTCTGCTGGGCGATATAAAGCGGCGTGCGGTTGCTGTAGTTTTTATCGGCGGCGCCAAGGCCCTGCGACAGCAGGAAGCGGATGGCGTCTTCGTGGCCGCGCTCGGCCGCGGCATGCATCGCGGTATTGCCGTTGCTGGTTTTCTTTTTCAGCAGCTCGGGGTTTTTCTCCAGCAGCATCTGGCAGATTTCAACGCTGCCGTTGCGCGCGGCATGATGCAGCAGCGTGCCCTCGCCGCCGTCGGGGGCGTCCACGCGCGCACCCTTGTCGAGCAGCAGTTTCACGGCGTCGCGGTTGCCGTTATTGACGGCATGCCAGAGGAAAGACTTGCCTTCGCCGTCGGTGGAATTCGCATCAACACCGCGATCAAGAAGGTTTTTCACTTCCGTGTTCTCGGCATGGGCGATCGCGTAAATCAGGCGGTTGCGGCCGAAGAAAACCATTTTAACCCCCGTGCCCGTGTGGCGGCGCAAGACGCGGCGTTTTACGCAGCGCGCCAGCTTCCACACAAGAAGGATCGGCATGGCCGCCCAAGGCCTGCAATGCGTTGAAGGCTTCCTGCAATTGCTGGCGATCGTGCAGCGCGTCGAACGGCGTGCTCTGCATCGTATCGGCACCGGTTTTCAGGTTGTTGACGATGCGGATGCGTTCGCGGCTGGCGAAATTGAAAACATCGGTCATCTTGTAGCCAAGCTTTTCGTTCAGTGACGTGACAGCCACCTGCCCGTCGCCCATCATTTCCCATTGGCCGGGGTTGACGACAGGCTGGGGCGCAGGCGTTGCGGCTTCCAGCGCTTTCGGCGTGGGCGGCATATCGACGAGGTGGGTAATCTTTTTAGTGAAAGGTGCCAGCACTTCGGCGACTTCGGTCGCGCCGCGCGAACGCGCCCAGCCGAAGGCCGTGCGGCCCTCGATGCTCAGCAGGTTCGCATTCGCGCCGGCCTTCATCAGTTTCACGACGATGGCAAGGCGGCCCTCATACGCGGCGGCATGGAGCGCCGTCCAGTCATACTGGTTCTTGCGGTCAACCTCCGCGCCCTTTTGCAGCAGCATATCGACCATTTCATCATAACCGTTCGTTGCGGCCAGGTGCAGCGCGGTATCGTGGCTGTCGCCGATATCGAGATCCACGCAGCCGGGATGCTCGTCGATCAGCTTCGAGAGTTTATCGGTTTTGCGCGACAGGACCAGCTTGCGCATCTTGCGTCTCAAAAAGAAATGCATCAGGGCTTCCTTTCCGGTGCGGAGAGGCGCGGCTTGGTCGATACCGCCGCAGGCGCTTCGCCACCCAGCGATTTCAGCGCCGCATAGGCTTCGTCAAGCTGGCGGCGGTCGGCAAGGCTGTCGAAAGGCGTGGTTTCGATGTTGTCGGCCTTGGTCTTCAGGTTATTGACAATGCGGATGCGTTCGCGGCTGACGAAATTGAAGACTTCGGTGATCTGGTAGCCGAGATCGGGCATCGATGACACGGTGGCGACGCTGCTGTCGGATACTTTTTTCCACTTGGCCGGTGGCGCGGGCGTGGCAGCCACCTTCGGCTCGGGTTTCTTGATGCTGCCCAGCAGGTCGACAACCTCCTGATGCTTGCCCTGGAAGGCATAGCCGATAGCAAGCTTGTCGTTCGCGCCTTTCAGATTGGGGTCGAAGCCGTGCTTCAGCAAGATCTCGACAATTTCCTTATGGCCCGCCAGCGCGGCGCAGTGCAGCGCGGTGTTGCGGTGGCCGTCGACCTTGTTGATGAAGGTGCTGTCGTATTTGTCGCGTTCCAGCAGCATCAGGAGCATGTCTTTGTGCCCGCGTTCCGCCGCGATATGGGCGAGCGTGGCATGGCGATGGCCGGTGGTTTCCCAGTGATGGTAATATTTAGCGAAATCGGCGCCGCGCGCGATCAGCAGTTCGGCCACCTCGACCTTGCCCGCCGCGACGGCGGCCAGCAGCAGGCTCATGCCGCTCCAGGTTTCGTCGTTGATGTCGAAACCCTTGTCGATGAATTTCTGCACAGCCTTCACGTCGCCGCGCTCGATGGCGGCGTACATGCGTTCATGCTTCGTGAGGTTCATGCCAAACATGAATCCCCTGCTGTTGATTGTGTAACGATATCCTTTGATAGCCGTAATCACGGGGAGCGTCAATTCTGTCAAAGAATCATATGGATATTGCAAATACCCATAATCCTGAAAGATGTGCGACGAACAGGGGTTATTTGCGCTTTCGGGCCGGTTTCGGCGTAGCGGCCAGCAGCGCCTTGCGCTCTTTCTCGGGGAATCGCTCGATGGCGTAGCGGAGCATGGTGCGCGGCATGTTGTGGCCGTGGTCGCGCAGGAATTTTTTCAGGCGCGGCATGTCTTTCTTGCCGGCCTCGCGCAGCATCCAACCGGTGGCCTTGTGGATGAGATCTTCCTCGTCTTCCAGCACCATGGTTGAGAGCGCGAAGATATCATCCACCTGTCCGTTGCGGATAAAGTGCCAGGTGGAGACGATGGCGATGCGCCTGTCCCACATGGATTGCGCGCGCACCATTTTATAGAGAATTTTACGATCACGCTCCATCAGGTAGGGGCCGACGATATAGGGCGCGCTGTCGTCCACGCCGTCCCACTGGCGGATCGCGCCGCGGTGCTTCATGTAGAAATCGTAGATCTCGCGCTGTTTTTTATCGTCGCCCTTGTGGAACTGCAGGCGCAGGATGGAATGGGCGAGCGAGCGTTCGTCGTGGATATCGGAGACCATCAGCTCGCGCACATGTGCAAGGTCGAGGTCGCGGAATTCCTTCGCCACACCGCGCATCAGCGGCGTGGTGACGCCCAGAAACTCGTCGTTCTTGCTGTCCTTGAAAAAGCCGCGATAGGTCACGGCCTTTTTCGCGTTCGCATGGCGGCGAAGGGATTTACGCGCAGCTGCGGCAGTCACGGTGCTTACGCTTTGTGAGGCGTCGCGGTGCCGAGATCGACGCCGCCGGCGGCAGGCACGGAGCCCGCTTTCTGGCGTTTCTTGCGCTCGGCGGCTTCTTCCTCGGCCGTGGTGCGGCCCAGGGGCTCGCCCTTGACGATCTTCGCAATTTCCTCGCCGTTCAGCGATTCATACTCGATCAGGGCTTTGGCCAGCGCATGCAGCTCGTGCATGTTGTCGGTCAGGCATTTGTGGGCGCGGTCGTAACCGGCGCTCACGATTTTCTTGATCTCGGCGTCCACCTTGGCGGCGGTTGTGCCGGACATGCCTTTTTGCTGGCCCATGGTGTAGCCGAGGAAGACTTCCTCGCGGTCGCCGCCGAGGTTGACGGGTCCCAGTTCATCGCTCATGCCCCATTCGGTGACCATGCGGCGCGCCATTTCGGTCGCCATCTTGATGTCGCCGGAGGCGCCGGTGGTGACTTTCGCCACGCCGAAGATCAGCTCTTCCGCGATGCGGCCGCCCATGGAGACCGCGAGGTCGGCATGGAGCTTTTCACGGGTGAGCGAATAACGATCGCCTTCGGGCAGGCGCATGACCATGCCCAGCGCGCGGCCGCGCGGGATAATGGTGGCCTTGTGGATGGGATCGGAGGCCGGTTCATGCAGCGCGACCACGGCGTGGCCGGCTTCGTGATAGGCCGTCAGTTTCTTTTCTTCTTCCGACATGGCCATGGAGCGGCGTTCGGCCCCCATCATGACCTTGTCTTTCGCGTCTTCCAGCTCGACCATGCCGACGACGCGCTTGCCGCGGCGGGCGGCCAGCAATGCCGCTTCGTTGACGAGGTTGGCGAGATCGGCGCCCGAGAAACCGGGCGTGCCGCGCGCGATGATGCGGGCTTCGACGTCCTGCGCCAGCGGAACCTTGCGCATGTGGACTTTCAGGATTTTTTCGCGGCCGCCGACATCGGGGTTCGGCACGACGACCTGACGGTCGAAGCGACCGGGGCGCAGCAGCGCGGGGTCCAGCACGTCGGGGCGGTTGGTGGCGGCGATCAGGATCACGCCTTCGTTGGCTTCGAAGCCATCCATTTCGACCAGCAGCTGGTTCAGCGTCTGTTCGCGTTCGTCGTTGCCGCCGCCGAGGCCTGCGCCACGGTGACGACCGACAGCGTCGATCTCGTCGATAAACACGATGCAGGGCGCGGATTTCTTGCCCTGTTCGAACATGTCGCGCACGCGGCTCGCGCCCACGCCGACGAACATTTCCACGAAGTCGGAACCGGAGATGGTGAAGAAGGGCACGCCCGCCTCGCCCGCGACGGCGCGCGCGATCAGGGTTTTACCCGTACCCGGGGGGCCGACAAGCAGGCAGCCCTTGGGGATCTTGCCGCCAAGACGCTGGAATTTCTGCGGGTCGCGCAGGAATTCCACAACCTCTTGCAATTCTTCTTTCGCTTCGTCCACGCCCGCCACATCGGCGAAGGTGACGCGGCCGGTTTTTTCGTTCAGCAGCTTGGCCTTCGACTTGCCGAAGCCCATGGCCTTGTTGCCCGAGCCCTGCATCTGGCGCATGAAGAAAACCCAGACGCCGATCAGCAGAAGCATAGGGAACCACGAGAGCAGCACGCCGAAGAGCGTCGGGCTGTCGCTCATGTCGCGCTCGGCGCGGACGACGGGGCCCTTGCTTTCGATGCGGCTGACCACATCGGTGCCGGGCGGGATGATGACGTTGAATTCGGTGCCGTCGCTGTATTTGCCGAGGATCATGTCGCGTTTGATGGTGACTTCGCGCACTTCCTGCTTGTCGACTTTCTGGAGGAATTCGGAATAGGCGATCTGCGGGCTTGTCAGCTGCTGCTGCTGCGAGCGGCCGAACATCTGGAAGACCCCCACGAGCAGGAGGCCGATGACCAACCAGATCATCAGGTTCTTGCCGAACTGGTTGTTGTTATTATTGTTCTCGTTGTCGTTTTGATCTTTCATACCGCTCCCGCCCGCTCGAAAACCGCGCCGAAACATGCGCATAGACTAATTATATAGTGCCACCGAAGGCTTAAACAATATTTACGGGGGGCGGGAAAATGACCGCGCCGCCCGAAAGCTTTTCTGCCGCTGTCGAAACCCAGCTAAGGGACGGAAGCGCAAGGATATTATTGCCCTTCCTGACCGCCGGCAGGCTGCGCTTGACCTTGAAGGGCAGGCCTTCCAGACGCTTTAAAAGCGGGCTATCCGCCTCAAGGTCTCTCTTTAGCTGCGCCAGGCCCTCTTCCCCTACCGCGCCGATCGTGCCGGAGTCGGGCGGGTAGCCCGATACCCTGAACCGCCCGTCCCAGATCAGGTTTTCAGCCAGCGGCACAGCGCCTTCGACGGCCGCGTACTCGCGGCAGAAAAACGTTTCGCCTTTCGATGCGAAAATTTCGCAAGTGGCGAGGGTGCGTCCGGTAAATTCTTTTTCCTGCAGCGCAAGGCGCAAATCCTCAATGCCATCAAACCCTGCCGCATAACCGCCGCGCGAAAAGGGCGCAAGGCAAAGCGAGAGCAGGCGGCGCTGCAAATCGACGGGCAGGTTTTTCCATTCCGCTGTTTTGAGCGTCACATAACCTTCAGGATGTACTGTCGCCATCGATTGAAAATACGTCGCGGCGACAGCCTGCAAGGCATCGCGCGCATCGCCCAGTTTTTGCAGCACCTGCGACAGGCGCTGCGGCGTCAGGCCTTCGCCCGCCAGCAGGGATTCGAACTGCCGCAGCTTCACGCGCAGGAATTTTTCGTTGGCGTTGGAGGGATCTTCAACCCACTCAACCCCCTGCCCGCGGCAATAGTCGCGGAGCGCATCGCGCGTAACGCCCAGCAGCGGGCGAATGATCGTCAATCCGTTTTCGCTGCGCGACGGTGCCATGGCGGCAAGGCCGTCGATGCCGCTGCCATGGGCAAGGCGCATCCAGAAGGTTTCAATCTGGTCTTCAAGATTATGCGCGACGGCCAGCGTGGGAATGCCGTGACGGCGGCAGGCATCGAAGAGCAGCCGGTAACGCGCAGCGCGGGCCTCTTCCTGTATATGCGTTGCGGGTTTATCGCCCTGCCATTTCAGAATTTCATGCGTAATGCCGCGCGATTGCAAAATTTTCTGCACGGCCAAAGCTTCGTCGGATGATCCCGCACGCAACCCGTGATCGACGGTAAAGGCTGTCAGCTTGACGTTATTGGCCCGCGCCCATTCCTGCAGCAGCAGCGCGAGGGCCATGCTGTCCCCGCCACCCGACACAGCCACGGCAATAGAACCGGAACGGGGCATCAGCCCCTGCATGGCAGCGGCGAAATTTTCAGGTGTAAGGGACATATGAGCCGCTGCGCCTTAACCCGCGCAGCCTATCTGTTTCATTTCCTGCTGGGCGGCGCGCATCACGGCGGTTTGCTCGCCGGGGAAATCCTTCCTCAGCTGCTTGAACGAAAGACAGGCGTCTTCCTTCTTGCCAAGGCGGGAGAGCGAGAGGCCCAGTTTCAGCAGGCTGTCGGGCGCTTTGGAGCCCTGCGGGTAATCCTGATAGCCCTGCGCGAACAGTTTCGCCGACTGGCGGTAATCGGCGCGCACGTAATAGGTTTCGGCCAGCCAGTATTGCGCGTTCGACGCCAGCGAATGGTTCGGATAGCTGCTCATGAAGCTGCGGAATTTGCCGGCAGCGCTGTCATATTTTGCGTTGCGGATATCGGTGAAGGCCTCTTCGTAGAGGCTGTCGGCGGAACCTCCGGCAGCGCCGCCCGAAGACGACATCGTGCCCAGCACCTGGGCCTTATAGCCATTGCTGTTATAAACGGGGCTGCTGTCGACCGGGCCGTTTGACACCGGCGCGATATAGGTCGCACCGCCGCCCCCTGAACCATTATTATAGGCCGAGGAAGGCCCGCGCGTCGCGGGCACCGCGCCATCCATGGCGGCGCGGTTCAGGCGGTCGGTCATCTGCTGCAGGTCGTACTGCATCTGCTCCAGCTTGCCGGTGATGTCGCGCTGCTGCTGCTCGATCGCCGCCATGCGGTCTTCATACGCAGCGGCGGAGCCGGGCGAGACATCAGAGGAATAGCTGGGCGAAGCGGCAGGCATAGGGCCGCCGCGATACATCGCGCGGCTCATGGTCTGGACTTGATTCTCTAATTGGTTCAGGCGCGAGATCAGCTGGCTGTTGTCCTGCTGCTGCGAGAAGGCGGCGGTAGCAGGCGCGGCAGACAGCATAAAGCACAAGGCCCCTGCGGTGAGCAGGAGCCTTGCGTTATGATTGAGTGTGGAAGAGCGGGCAGCCATTACTGGACCACCAGCACCCCGCGGCGGTTTTGCGCCCAGGAAGTTTCTTCTGCGCCCATGACAGCGGGGCGTTCTTTGCCGTAGCTGATGGTCTGCAGGCGAGAGGGCTCGACGCCGTTGGCGATGAGATAGTTGCGGACGGCCGACGCGCGTTTTTCGCCAAGGGCGATGTTGTATTCGCGCGTGCCGCGTTCGTCGGCATGGCCTTCGACCATGATGCTGACGGAGGGATATTGCTTCATCCACTGGGCCTGACGCTCGATGGTCGAGCGGGCTTCGGAGGTGAGGTCATACTGGTCGTAACCGAAGAAGACGCGGTCGCCGACGTTAACAACGAGATCCTGCTGCGAGCCCGGCGCGGGACCGTTCGGATCGGAGGAGCCGATGGTCTGCTGGGTGGTGGTGTTCATTTCGCCGCCAGTGGTCAAGGTGCCTTCGCCATCCTTCTTCTTGCAGGCAGACAGGCCGGTCACCAGGACCAGAATGGCCAGAAAGCTGATAATACGACGCGCACCCATATGTTAACTCCTTGTATCTTTTGCTGGTTTGGGAAGAACTTCCCCTCTGACCTTTTTATACTTCCCCCTTTATGAGCACAAGTGCTTTTGGAATCTTGCGCTACTTTTTTGGGGAAGGGGTCTATCTTATCTGCTATATAACCCGTGGAAAGCGAGCGGAGTTCCCGACAATTCATGCAACCGGTCCTGCAAAACGACAGATCTTTGTCATATCTCGACACTCTCAACCCCTCGCAGCGCGAGGCGGTGGAAACTGTCGACGGGCCGGTGCTGGTACTGGCCGGCGCGGGCACGGGCAAAACCAAGGTGCTGACCACGCGTCTTGGCCACATCCTCTCCACGCAGCGCGCATGGCCCTCGCAACTGCTGGCCGTCACCTTCACCAACAAGGCCGCTTTCGAGATGAAGAAGCGCGTGTCGGAGCTGACCGGACAACCGGTCGAGGGCTGGTGGCTGGGCACCTTCCATTCGCTGGCCGCCAAGATGCTGCGCCGCCATGCCGAACTGGTGGGGCTGAAACCGAATTTCACGATATTGGACGAAGACGACCAGATCAGGTTGCTGAAGCAATTGCTGGAAGCCGAAAAAATCGACGGCAAGAAATGGCCGCCGCGGATGCTGATGACCTTTATCCAGCGCTGGAAAGACCGCGGCGAAGCGCCGGGCCAGCAAAACGCGGGCGACACGCGCGAAATTGCCGAAGGCATCCTGCCGAAGCTGTACCAGCAGTATCAGGAACGCCTGCGCACGCTGAACGCCTGCGATTTCGGCGATCTGCTGCTGCATATGATTACAATTTTCCGCGACCCGAAAAACGCCACGGTGCTGGCCGACTACCAGAACCGCTTCAAATATATTCTGGTCGACGAATATCAGGACACGAACGTTTCGCAATACCTCTGGCTCCGCCTGCTGGCGCAGCAGCACAGAAACATCTGCTGCGTGGGTGATGACGACCAATCGATTTACGGCTGGCGCGGGGCGGAAATCGGAAATATTTTGAAATTCGAGCAGGATTTCCCGGGCGCGAAAATCGTGCGGCTGGAACAAAACTATCGCTCCACGCAACACATCCTCAGCGCCGCCAACGGCGTGATCGCGCATAACAAGGGCCGCCTTGGCAAGAACCTCTGGAGCGCCGACGACCCCGGCGAAAAAGTTTCCGTGCGCGGCATCTGGGACGGCCCGCAGGAAGCGCAGATGGTGGCCGAGGAAATCGAAAGCCTGCAACGCAAGAAAATCCCGCTGCACGAAATGGCCGTGCTGGTGCGCGCCAGCTGGCAGACGCGCGAGTTCGAGGAGCGCTTTATCAAGGAAAGCATCCCTTACCGCGTGATCGGCGGCCTGCGTTTCTATGAGCGGCAGGAGATCCGCGATGCGATTGCTTATTTGCGCGTGATTGTTTCCCCCGATGACGATCTTGCCTTCCAGCGCATCATCAACGTGCCCAAGCGCGGCATCGGCGATGCGACGCTGCAAACCCTCTCCGCCGTGGCGCGGGCCAAGAATTTGCCGCTTTATACAACGCTGGGGCAATTGCTGCAGACGGAGGAATTCAAGCCCAAGGCGCGCGAGACGCTGCGCACCCTGATGCGCGATTTCGAACGCTGGCGCGAACAGCTGCGCAGCCTGCCGCATCATGAGCTGGCGCAAATTGTGCTGGATGAATCGGGCTATACCGGCATGTGGCAGGCCGATAAATCGCCGGAGGCCGCCGGACGGCTGGAGAACCTGAAGGAATTCGCGGCGGCGCTGGCGGAATTTGAAACGCTCGATACATTCCTCGAACACGTCGCGCTGGTGATGGAGAATGCGGAGAAAGAAGGCACCGATATGGTGTCTGTGATGACCCTGCACAGCGCGAAAGGTCTGGAGTTTCAGGCCGTGTTCCTGCCGGGCTGGGAGGAAGGCGTCTTCCCCAACCAGCGCAGCATGGATGAAACGGGACTGGCAGGGCTGGAGGAAGAACGCCGCCTTGCCTACGTCGGCATCACGCGCGCGCGGAAATATGCTTACATCTCTTTCGCCGCCAACCGCATGATTTACGGCAGCTGGCAAAGCTCCCTGCCCTCCCGCTTCCTTGACGAACTGCCCAAAGACCATGTGGAGGTGAAGGCCAGCGACAGCGGCCTCTATCGCCCGCAGCAGCAACAGTCTTATGGCGGCGGTGGTTATGGTGGTGGCGGTGGTGGCTGGCAGCGTGGCAAAAGGGCCGAGCTGGTCGACAACAGCATCGACCGCGTCAGCCCCTCGCTCGCCTCCGAAGGCGGATTTTCGGTCGGCGACCGCGTTTTCCACCAGAAATTCGGCTATGGCACCGTTATCACCACCGAAGGCGACAAGCTCGACATCAAATTCGACAAGGCCGGCCGCAAAAAAGTCATCGACAGCTTCGTTTCCAAGGAAGGCGAGGAGAATCCGTAAATCACGGAACGCCTGTTCCTGAAAATCCCCCGCTTACGGAGGCAGGGGATTTTGGGTACTATGGCCATGGAAGCAGGAGGCGCATATGACGCTCGACCAGAAAACCATCACCGTCTTTGGCGGCACAGGATTCCTTGGCCGCCATATTATCTGGCAGCTGGCGAAGACCGGCGCGAATATCCGCGTGGCCACACGGTCGAAGGAACGCGCCTATTTCCTCCGCCCCGCAGGATCGGTGGGGCAGATCACCCCCGTTCTGTGCAGCATCCATAGCGACCAGTCGGTCGCAAGCGTGCTCGATGGCGCGACGCATGCCATCTACCTGCCGGGCCTGCTGTATGAACGCGGCAAATTCGGCACGTTTAAAAAAGTCCATGTCGAGGCGGCGGAGCGCGTGGCGCGCGCGGCAAAGGCGGCGCGGCTGCAGGTGCTCGTCCATTTCTCGGCCCTTGGCGCGGCGCTCGATGCGCCGTCGGAATATCTCCGCACCAAGGCGGAAGGCGAGAGCAAGGCGATCCATGCCTTTTCGCGCACGGCGATCTTGCGCCCCGGCGTCGTTTTCGGGCCCGAGGATGATTTTTTCAACAAGTTTGCGGGCATGGAGCGGCTCTATCCGCTGATGCCGCTGATCGCCGGCGGCAAGACGCAGCTGCAACCCGTTTATGTCGGCGATATCGCCAAGGCGGTTTACAATATCATCGCCGATCCCGAATGCGACCGTCACGGCGGGCATATTTACGAACTTGGCGGCCCCGCCACCTACACGCTGCGGCAGTTGATGGAGCTGACCGGCAAGCATACGGGGAAGAACAAATGCTACCTTCCCCTGCCCCTGCCGGTGGCGAAAATCGCGGGCGCGATGAGCAGCCTGTGTTCGGCCATCCTGTCCAGCAAACCCGCGCTGACCGTCGATCAGGTCAAGACGCTGACGCGCAACAGTATCCTGCAGCCGGGCAGCCCGGGATTGAAGGAACTGGGCGTCACGGCAACGGACGTCGAGGCCATCCTGCCCACCTACCTTGCGCGTTTCAAGCAGGGCGGGCGCTTCGGCAGCGTGCCAAACGCCTGATTTTCCTGATTGAAAAGCACGTGCATTTAGCCCTGTAATGGGCTATTTTCTGGCAACGCCCCTTTTCAACACTTCAGGAATACCCGCGTGCAAAAACTATTCGCTCTCGCTCTGTTATGCCCCCTTTTGATTTGCATGGCCCTGCTGCCGCACTCCGTGCAGGCCGCCGAAAGAACCCGCATTGGCATCGCCGCCATCGTCAACGACGATGCGATCACCTGGTCGGATATCGAGAACCGCACGAGATTGTTTATCGCCAGCGCCAACAAAGGCGCGCCGCCGCCCGAGGCGCAAAAGCAGATCGAGGCCATGGTGCTGTCCCGCCTGATCGACGAGCGCCTGCAGCTGCGCGAAGCCAAGAACCTCGGCATCGCTGTCTCGGAAGAACAGATCGACAAGGCCTTCGCCGATATCGCGCGCCAGAACAACCTGCAGCCCGACGAGTTCAAGCAGCGCCTTGCGACATCGGGCATCAAGCCCGCGGCGCTGCTGGAACAAATCAAGGCGGAAGTGGCCTGGTCGCTGGTCGTGCGCCGCAAGCTGCGCCCGCAGATCGTCGTCTCGGAAACCGAAATCGACACCGCCATGGGCGAGCTACAGAACAAGAAAGGCCATACCGAATACCAGGTTGCCGAGATTCTGCTGAAGGTTCCCGCGCCCGAAATGGAAACCACCGTGCGCACCGACGCCGAAAAACTGGTGCAGCAGATCACCAAGGGCGCGCAGTTTTCGGTGGTGGCCAGACAAGTGAGCCAGGCCCCCGGCGCCGCCACCGGCGGCGATCTCGGCTGGCTGCAGGAAGGCCTGCTGGACAAGGCGCTCGACGAGCAACTGGCCCGCATGCACCCCGGCGAGGTGAGCCCGCCCATCCGCACCGACAAGGGTTATCACATTCTTTTCCTGCGCAACCAGCGCGACGCGGGCAGCGCCATGTCGCCCACGCCGCCGCCTGCGCAGCCGCAAGCACCCCCGCAGCAGGCCGCCGCCGCGCCCGCTGCATCTCCTGCGCGCCCCGGCCTTGTCGAGGCCGAAACGATCCTGCACCTGAAACAGCTGGTCATTCCGGTTGCCACGGGCGAAGCATCGGTGATCGTGAACGCCAAACTGAACCGCGCTGAATCCCTGAAATCCGAAATCACCTCCTGCGAGGGGATGGAAGATAAGGCACGTGAATTCCTGGCCGAAGGCACCGGCGACCTTGGCCGCGGCAAACTGAGCCAGCTGCCCGAGGCGCTGCGCAAGGCCGTCGCCACCCTGCCCGTCGGCCAGCTGAGCGAGCCGGTCAGGATCGAGAACGGCATCGCCGTGCTGATGGTCTGCGAACGCGAAGATATCCCCGGCAGCCCCGTTGCCGCCGCGGAAGCCCCCGCACCGGCCCCGACGCCCGCGCCTGAACCGGTGCAGGCGGCAGCGCCTGTCCCTGCGCCCGCCCCCGCCGACAATGCCCAGCGCGAGCAAGTCGCCAACCAGATCGGCTTGAAGCGCCTGAACCAACTGGCGGAGCGTTACCTGAAAGACCTGCGCGCCACGGCCTACATTGAGCGCCGTTGATCAATTACCCCCCCTGCGCGACGTCATCAACCACTACGGGTTGATGGCCAAGAAGTCGCTTGGCCAGAACTTCCTGCTCGACCTCAACCTGACATCCAAAATCGCCCATGCGGGCGGCAGCCTGCGCGGCAAGCATGTGATCGAGGTCGGCCCCGGCCCCGGCGGATTAACACGCGGGCTGCTCGGCACCGACGCCATCGACATCCACGCAATCGAGCGCGACGACCGCTGCGTCGCCGCGCTGCAGTCGCTGGTGGAGGCCTCCGAAGGCCGCCTGATCCTGCACGCCGATGACGCGATCAAGGCCGATTACGCGGCGCTCTGCCCGGCCCCACGCGCGCTGGTGGCCAACCTGCCCTATAACATCGCCACCACCTTGCTGGTCGGCTGGCTGAAACAGCTGCACCTGTTTGACAGCTTCACCCTGATGTTCCAGAAGGAAGTCGCGGAGCGCCTGACCGCCGAAACACGCACCAAGGATTACGGACGCCTGTCAGTGCTGGCGCAGTGGCTCTGCGAGGTCGAACAAAAATTCGACCTGCCACCCTCGGCCTTTACGCCGCCGCCGAAGGTGACATCCACTGTCGTGCATCTGGTGCCCAAGCCCCGCAACGACGATATCAGCATTGAATTAATGGAAAAACTGACCGCCGCCGCCTTCGGCCAGCGTCGCAAGATGCTGCGCCAGAGCCTGAAAACGCTGGGCGTGGACGCGCAGAAACTGCTCGACGATGCGGAGATAGAAGGCACGAAGCGCGCCGAGGAGCTTTTCGTCCCCGATTTCCTGCGCCTTGCGAAGTGTCTCAGGGATGGCCCCCGCTAGGCTTTAAACCAGAAGCGTGGCAATGATGAACAATGGCCCGCAGACCAGCACAAACGGTAGCCCGAAATTCCCGATCCAGGGGTGACCCATCGTGTTCCAGAAAATGCACCACATGCAGCCCGCGATAAACAGGAGCATCATCTTGCTGCGAAACGGAACGTCTCGCGTCCAGCGCCGGTATTGCCTGCCCATGCCAACGCACATCCACATGAAAATCGCCATGCACAGGAAGGTAAGCAGGCCTTTCTTGTAATTCTCGAAAAATACCGCCCCCGCCAGCGCGACGGCAGCGACGAAGAGAAATGGCCCCGTCATATTCACGCTGGCTTGCTCTGCCGGCGGCCCTTTCGGCTCCAGCGGAATCCTCGGCTCCGGCGGGCTGTCGACCTCGACCGAGACCATTTCTGTGATCCTGCCGTTACGGACATTGACCGAGGTGCTGCTGTAGCTCCGCGACACCTGCGTGACAACGCGCTTGTTGGTGTTGGAGGCATCCCTCTTTTCCTTGGGCGGATGCAGGCGCGTGGGTTCCTGTTCAGCTTGCGGTTCTGGCTCGGGCTTCCGCTCCCATACGGCCGTCTGCGGTGGCGCTTCCGGCTTTGGCGGCGGCGTTATTACGGGTTTCGGCGGCGGCGGATGCTTTTTCGGTGTGGCTGCGGATTTGGCGGCGCCATGATGGTCACGCCACCGTTCCAGCTGGAGCATCAGGCCTTCCGGCGTCTGGCCCGTGCCGCGTGTGTAGAGCACCACGCGTGGCTTGGGGGCCTTCGCATCCGGCATTCCAAAACCCCCTTCGAAAGCCGTTTCGTGCAAAGCGACGCCCCGCCCCTTCAACAAATCGCCCACAATGCTGAAGCGCACGATATCCCGCCAGCGGAGCGTGTCGTAGGTGCTCCATTGCACGCCTTCTGCTGTCAGGGTATAGGGGCCGATATGACGCGGGGAGGAGAGGCTGTCGTCGTCGCTCACGTCCCGCCTCCGGTTTTATGAGGAGATTACTTGGAAGGTTTCAGCGTCGACACGAAATTTTCGACGTCCGTCAGGCGGTGGCGCTTCAGGCGCTCGCCTTCGATGATCGCGCGCACGCGCTGCACGCTTTCCTCGAAATCATGGTTGATGATGGTGTAAGAAAATTCCTTGTAATGCTTGATCTCGTCCTTCGCCTTGGCGAGGCGGCGGCGGATTTCGTCTTCGCTGTCCTGCGCGCGGTTGTGCAGGCGGTCTTCCAAAGCCTGCCAGCTGGGCGGCAGGATGAAGACGGAAACGACATCATCAGGCATCATGGCCGAGAGCGAACGGTTGCCCTGCCAGTCCACGTCAAACAAAACGTCCTTGCCAGCCGTCAGCGCGGTTTCGACCGGCGCCTTGGGCGTGCCGTACATCTGGCTGTTGTAAACGAGCGCGTATTCCAGCATTTCCTCGGCCGCGACCATGCCTTCGAATTTCTCGCGGCTGACGAAATAGTAATGCTTGCCCTCTTCCTCGCCCGGGCGCTGCTTGCGCGTCGTGGCCGAGACGGAGATGACGGTGTTGGTGTCGCGTTTTGCGATCTCGCGCGAAATGGAGGTCTTGCCGCCGCCGGGGGGCGAGGCCAGCACAAGCATCATGCCACGGCGTTTGAGCGCCTTGGCCGGGGACGCTTTGGGAGAGCCGCTTTCTGCTTTCATCGCCGTGCTTCGCATGTAATATTTGAGGAATAGATTCTTTAAAGGATTGGGACGTTATAACGCGGCGCAGCACGTTAAACAAGTCTCGGGAAAATCACGATATGGCAAATCCGAAAACCATTTTGATTACAGGGGCTTCCAGCGGTATCGGCCGCGCCTTGGCTGAATCTTACGCCTTGCCCGGCACGACCCTTTTGCTGACCGGCCGGCACAAGGATCGCCTTGCCGAAGCCGAAGCCGCCTGCGCCGCGCGCGGCGCTAGCGTGAAGACCGCGCTGATCTGCGTGACAGACCGCGCCGCGCTTGAAAAACAACTGCTGGTATGGGATGACGCCAGCCCCATCGACCTTGTCATCGCCAATGCCGGTATTTCAGGCGGGCTGGGCCGTGAAGGCGACGGCGATAAACTGTTCCGCGACATCATGTCCATCAACCTCGACGGCACCTTTAACACCGTCAACCCGCTGATCCCGCGCATGAAGGCGCGCAAATCCGGGCAGATCGTGCTGATGAGCTCGATGGCGGGATGGCGCGGGCTGCCCTCGGCCCCCGCCTATAGCGTCAGCAAGAACGCCGTGCGCGCCTATGCGGAGGCGCTGCGCCCGCTGCTGAAAAAAGACGGAATCAAGGTGAATGTCATCTGCCCGGGCTTTATCAAGACGCCGCTCACCGACGTGAACACCTATATCATGCCTTTCCTGATGGGCGTGCCGCAGGCGACGGCGAAAATCAGGCGCGGCATCGCCCGCAACAAGGCTGTGATCGCCTTCCCGTGGCAGATGCGGTTGTTCATGATGCTGATGACGGCTTTGCCTCGCTGCGTCTCCGACGCCGTTTTCGCGCGCGCCCCCGTAAAGCCAGACCCTACTGGTTAAGGTTCCCGTAGCTGCTTTTGATGCGGTTGTTAAAGCTGCGCGCCAGTTGATGGCGGCCGCGCGGGGTTTTGTAATACTGGCGGCTGCGTTTGAAAAACGTCATCTTGCGCCTGACGGGCTGCGGTGCATGTATCGTACCGGCCATGCGGGCCTCGCCCATACTGTAGTTTCCGGTGGCCGTGCCTTTGCTGAGGTCGATCCTGATCTTTTTCGCAGGCTCGTTCGCGGCAAAGGCAGCGGCGGCGCAAAATATTGCACCGCAGAAAGCCATAACTATCAAAAACCGTTTCATGCGAGCCCTTTTCTTTCGTTAAAGCGATGGTACAATCCGTGCACCATAAACACAACAGCAGATGAAGCGCCGGATCTTGAAAGAGGAATTCAATAATTCTTCCGCGGACCGCATCGAAGGTCTTTTGGCCCGGCTTGAAAAAGTGCCGGAGGGCAAAGCCGTCGTCGATTTCCTCCGCGCGAACAAGGTCGAGATAAAACTGAAAAAAGACCCCGCCAACTGGGCGGCCTCGACGCTGACGATCACAGGCATCAAGGACGGGCTCTATCAATACAAGGATCCTGTCATCATCCTGAAAAAATCGCTAAGCGACGATAACCTGCTGCAGGCCATCGTCCATGAATCGCAGCACCTGAAACAACATCTCTCGGGCGTCGGCAACCCCGACCGCGTGCTCAGCGAAAAAGAATATATCCTTTTCTACCGCGCGGCCGAAGCCGACGCGCAGGCGCTCTGCACCCATGTGACGTGGAAACTGAAAGAGGCCGGCGACGCGGGCCCGTGGGAAGCCGCGAAATTCGTCGGCTACGCCGATATCTGCGATGCCTACGAAAAAGTTGTGACGGACGGCCCGGATGATACGAAGGCGCTGCGCACGGCTTTCGACGCATGGTTCGACAAGCCGGAACGCCTTGCGGGATACAATAAATCAACCGTCGACAGCATGATCCCCTTCCTGAAAAAAGGGCGCGAGGAAGTGTTCAAGGATCACGGGCTGACCGAAAAGCCGCTGGACGCCACATGGCTGGACAAGCTCGACAAGGCCGCGCATTCGCCTTACCTGCTGGCGCATGCGGAGCGCGATTTGCTGACGGAAGAACACTTCATCCGCGACACCCACACGCGCCCGCCCGAAAAGAAAAAGGCGCCCGCAAACGAAAACAGGCGGCCCGATATACCCGGCGCCGCCTGAATCTCTCTCTCCGTGATGTCTTAAACTCGTCCGCGTTTTCGCGGTTGGCAGGAATATAGCAACGATACTTTACATAATCAAATATCTTTTTAAATATCGTTTAAATTCAAGTGGTTGTTTATTCCATACCGATGGCATAGAGCCATTCGGGGGTGGGCAGGACGAGTTTTCGGGCCTGCATATCCATCAGACCCAGCACCAGTTCGCTTTCGAAACAGAGCTCATTTGCGGCGTTAAAAATGTTCTGCTGCATGACGCCGATTTTTTTGGTGTAGGAGAGCATCACCGTCTCTACGCGGATTTCCTGACGGAGCGTCAGTTCCTTCACGAAGGTCATAGTGAATTTTAAAATCACGGGGCCGAATTGACGTGCCTTGATCTCGGGAATGCCGTAGCCGCGCGGGGTAATGATATCCCAGCGCGCTTCCTCGAGTATTTCAAGGTATGTCGCATTGTTCACATGGCCGAAGGTGTCGAGGTGGCTTTCGCGGATCAGCAGATTATAGAGGAATTTTTTTGCGGTCATGCGGCGGCCTTCACGATTGTAATATCAAACCCGCCGTCATTTGGCGTGATGCCCTTAAGGGCATAGCCTGCTTCGGCGCAGAACAATTCAAAGTCTTTGGGCGCGTGGCTGTCGGTGACGCTGACGGTTAGCGCCGCGCCCGCGGGCAGCGACAAGAGGATTTTACGCGCCTTCAGCACCGGCAGGGGGCAAATCAACCCGCGCGCATCGTAAGTATGATTGCTCATGCCGCCACCCCTGTCTTGCGGGGATGCAGGTTTTTCATCACGTCATCGACAGTGATGCCGTCAATCTCCTGCGCCTGAATGATCGTAACTGCAGCGCCGACGGGCGCGGAGAGATCGGGGTTTGTCGTGCCCGAGAACAGCACTGCCAGCGGGCAGCCCGTGAGCGCGACCAGATGCGTCGGCCCCGTATCATTACCGACAGCGGCGGACGCGCCCTGAGCCAGCGTGGCGATATCGAAGAGCGAGGTTTTGCCGGTTAGATCAATCGCGCCGGGGCAGGCCTTGACCAGCTTTCCAACCGCATCGGCATCGGCAGCCGTGCCAAGTACCGCGATATTGTAACCGTCACGCATCAGCTTCAGCCCCAGCGCAGCATATTTCAGCGCGGGCCAGCGTTTTTCAGGATGCTGCGGCGCGGAGCCGGGGATGAAAAGCACATAGGGCTTCTTGACGCCCAGCAGGCTGATATCGGATTCCATCCACGACAGATCAGGCACGCGCATATCGATGCCGAGTTCTTCCAGCATCTTGCGATGGCGCATAAAGGCATGCATCTGCCGCCATGCGGGGTTTTTATAGAACAGTGCCGCACCCTTCACCACGCCCGACCATTCGGGCTTGTCGCGGAAGAGCTTGTAGTAAAAAGACGTGCGGTCATTCAGCTGCAGATCGTAGACGCGGCTGAAACTGCCGTCGTTGAAGAACGCATGGAGTTTTTTCCATGCCTTGAACCCGAAATAGCCAGGGCGTGTGTCTTCCTCGATCTTGTTGAAATAGCCGCTGCGGTGCGCCATGTCGATATAGGGGCGCGTCGTCAACAGCGTGATATGCGCGTCGGGATGATGCTTGCGGATCGCCGCCATAGAACCCAGCGCGAGGATAAAGTCGCCCAGCGCGGAGAGCTTGATGACAAGGATGCGTTCCATAGATTACCAATAATCTAGTTATTCCGCTGCGCGGGCCGCTCTTAATTCGTTGGTGTCGTTAGAGGGCAGCGCCGCCATGCCGGAGCCTTCCAGCAGCTCGGCATAGACATCGAGCGTCGCCTGGCACATTTGTTCGTTGGTGAAATGCGCCGCAACGTGGGACATGCCCTGCGTCGCCAGCATCGCGCGGCCACGGGCGTCGAGCGAGAGCGCTTCCTGCAGCGCCTGCGCCATGTCGGTCACAGCGCCGGGTTGCACCAGCCAGCCGGTTTCGTCGCGCAAAATGGTTTCGCGCATGCCGCCGTGGTCGGTGGCAATAATGGGGCGGCCCATGGCCTGCGCCTCGATCGGCACGCGGCCGAAGCCTTCCGGCACCAGCGAGGGCGCGACAACGACAGTCGCGATCATGTAGGCCGCCGGCATATCGTCGCAGCCCGGCACAATGCGGACCTGCGGGCCGAGTTCCTTCGCCGCAATATAGCTTTCAAGTTCCTTGCGGTACGACTCGTTCCCCTTGTCGGAGCCGAGGAAAAGGCAGAAGACGTCGCGGCGCTGAAGTTTTTCAATCGCATCCAGCAGGAACATATGGCCCTTGATGCGCGAAAGGCGAGCGGGCATCAAAATCACCGAAGCGCCGTCAGGAATGCGCATTTCCTGCGCAAGGCGGATCAGGCGCTCGGGCGTGACCGAATTCGGGTGGAATTTTTCCAGCGCGACGCCGCGGTGGATGACGCGCAGGTTGTTCGGCTCGACCTTGTAATTCTGTTCAAGGTAATCGGCAAGGAAGTGCGACACGGCAATCACGCGCTCGCCCTTGGCGATGGAGGAGTTATACATGCGCTTCAGCGTGCCGCCGACCGTATGCGCGGCATGGCAGCTGGTGATGTACCGGGCCGCTGTGCCCTGCACAGCGCGCGATGCGCTCCAGGCGGGGGCGCGGCTGCAGGCATGGACGATGTCGACATGCTGCTCGCGGATGATCTTGCGCAGGCGGCCGATATTGGCGGCCATGACGAGAGGATTTTTGCTGTCGACCGGAAGTGTGATATGCACGCCGCCGGCCTTGGCGATTTCATGGACGCGACCGCCGCCCGAAGACACGACGATCGAATGGCCCCCTGCGCGCACGATGGCGGCGTTGATATCGATGACGCCCTGCTCCACGCCGCCCGAATGCAGCGCCGGAAGCACCTGCATAATGACGGGTTTGCGGTGCCGGTCGACAAACTGGCGGAAAGCCACGCTGGCCGTATCCCATGTCCTGATCATGACGAAACCTTTCTGAAAACCCGTCCCAAAGTCCTTATTACGCTTAAAAACAGCGGATTTCCAGCGAAATAGAGGGGTTTTTACTTGACTCCGGACACCGCTATCACCAGATTATTATATTGTTTTGAAACACTTAACGGCAGGTTCTTCACATGCAGGCGGCCACGAAAATGCAAAAAGAGATAAAGGTCACGCTCCCCGACGGGAAGGCGCTGACCTTTCCGACGCCTGTCACGGGCTATGACGTCGCCAAATCCATCGGCGAAGGGCTGGCCAAAGCCGCCCTTGCGACCAAGCTGAATGGCGAGATCATCGACCTGCACCGCCCCCTGTTCGCGGACGGAAAAATTGAAATTATTACCCGCAAATCGCCCGAGGCGCTCGAGATCATCCGCCACGACACGGCGCACGTGATGGCCGAGGCCGTGCAGGAGCTGTTCCCCGGCACGCAGGTCACCATCGGCCCCTCGATCGAAAACGGCTTTTTCTACGACTTCGGCAAGGACACGCCCTTTGCGACCGAAGACCTCGTGAAGATCGAGGCGAAGATGAAGGAAATCATCGCGCGCAACGAAAAATTCACGCGCGAGGAATGGGACCGCGACGAAGCCATCAAGCATTTCGAAGGCATCGGCGAGAAGTACAAGGCCGAGATTATCCGCGACCTGCCCGCGAACCAGACCATCAGCGTTTACAAGCAGGGCAAGTGGTACGACCTCTGCCGCGGCCCGCACCTGCCCAATACCGGCAGCATCGGCACGGCATTCAAACTGATGAAGGTTGCCGGTGCCTATTGGCGCGGCGACAGCAATAACGCGATGCTCCAGCGCATCTACGGCACGGCATGGCGCGACCAGAAGGAACTGGACGCCCACCTGCATATGCTGGAAGAAGCCGAAAAGCGCGACCACCGCAAGATTGGCCGCGAAATGGATCTGTTCCACATGCAGGAAGAAGCCGTGGGTTCCGTCTTCTGGCATGACAAAGGCTATACGATCTGGCGCGCGCTTGAAAACTTTATCCGCCGCCGCATTCATGCCGCAGGTTACCAAGAGGTCAAAACGCCGCAGTTGTTCGACAGCTCGCTCTTCAAGGCTTCGGGCCACTGGGATTTGTACGGCGACAACATGTTCAAGGTCGAAGACAAAGCCGATGAAAAAGTGTTCGGCGTGAAGCCCATGAACTGCCCCGCGCACGTGCAGATTTTCAACCAGGGCCTGAAATCATACCGCGACCTGCCGATCCGCATGGCCGAATTCGGCTGCTGCCACCGTAACGAGCCCTCGGGCGCGATGCACGGCATCATGCGCGTGCGCCAGTTCACGCAGGATGACGCGCATATCTTCTGCCGCGCCGATCAGGTGGAGGCCGAAGCGCTGGCCTACTTCAAGCTGCAGCTGGGCGTCTACAAAGACCTCGGCTTCGAAAAGATCAACGTGAAGCTGGCGCTGCGCCCTGGCCCGAACGTACGCCTTGGTTCCGATGAAATCTGGGACCGCGCCGAAGACGGTCTGCGCACCGCCCTCACCTCCGCAGGCCTGACGTTTGAAGAGCTGCCCGGCGAAGGCGCCTTCTATGGCCCCAAGGTCGAATTCCACCTGACCGACGCCATCGGCCGCACATGGCAGTGCGGCACGCTGCAGCTCGACTTCAACCTGCCCGAGCGCCTTGATGCTTCGTATATCGGCGAAGACAGCCAGCGCCACCGCCCCGTCATGCTCCACCGCGCCATTCTGGGCTCGATGGAGCGTTTTATCGGCATCCTGATCGAGCACCATGCGGGCAAATTCCCGCTCTGGCTGGCCCCCGTGCAGGTGCTGGTAGCGACCATCACGTCGGACGCCGACGATTACGCCAAAAAGGTATTGGAAAGCCTCGAAAAGGCTGGAATCAGGGCGAAAATCGACCTGCGGAACGAGAAGATCAACTACAAGATCCGCGAGCACAGCCTTACGAAAACCCCGCAGATCTGGGTTGTCGGCCGCAAGGAAGCCGAAGAAGCCAAAGTGGCCATCCGCCACTTCGGTGCCGAGGCGCAGGAAATCCTTGCACTTGACGAGGCAATCCGTAAAATCACTGAGGATTCGGCCCCGCCTCAATAACGGGGTGGAATCGGCCCCAATTAAAAAGCGCCGTTTCTATTTTATTTTTAACGACAACAGGAGTTACCCATCTCTTCTTTTAACAGACCCACGCCCAAAGACGACGGGCCCCGCGTGAACCACCAGATCAGGGCCGAAAAAGTCCGCGTTATCGGCGCCGACGGCGAAATGGAAGGCGTTATGACCGTCCGCGATGCCGTCCAGAAAGCGCAAGATCAAGGCTTCGACCTCATCGAAATTTCCCCCAACGCTGACCCGCCGGTATGCAAGATCGGCGATGTCGGCAAGCACCGCTACGAAATGCAGAAGAAAGAAGCGGCAGCGCGCAAGAACCAGAAAATAGTGCTGACCAAGGAGCTGAAGTTCAGGCCCGGCATCGAGGAGCACGATATTCAGGTTAAACTCCGCTCGGCCAAGCGTTTCTTCGAGGAAGGCGACAAGGTGCGCTTTATTCTCCAGTTCCGCGGCCGCGAAAACGAACACCGCGAAATCGGCTGGGCGCTCATCAACCGCATCAAGCAGGAGCTGCAAGGCGAAGGCAAGATCGAGATGGACGCCAGACAGGAAGGCAACTCCATCCTCATGATCATGGTCTCGTCCAAGGCTCACTAAAGATCACGATTTGAATTTAAAAGCCCCGGAGAAATCCGGGGCTTTTTTTATTTAGGTGTAATTGCAGGCGCGGTATCCGACAGGTATTCGCGCGAAATCTGGCCGAGGCGCATAAGGGCGTGGTCTTTCTGCTTCTGGTGGTCGCCGGGATTTTTCTCCGGCCCCTCGCCGCAATGCACGTAGGCATGGGTGTAAATCGCCGCCGCTGCGCATCACGCTGGGCTGGCCGAAGGCAAGGTCGGGCCGGATATCGCCCAGTTTTTCCAGCAGCAGCGCCTGTTGCTTTTCACCGTCGAGCATCGGGAAACCCCTGAAATTAACACATTGTTAATTTTATTATAATATGGAAAATAGAGCAAAGAGCCCGGCGGCAAGGGGCTGATTATGCTTCGATTTCAGGGATCAGTTAGTTCTCGACGGTACTGTTTTTCGCCTCTTTGGCGACATCGCCGACCCAGTCGAACAGCTCGCTTTTGTCCATCGCGCCCTCGTTGCGGGCGACGGGCTGGCCGCGGCTGAAGATGATAAGGGTGGGCAGCGTGGAAACGCCGTATTCGGAGCAGATGACAGGTTCGCTATCCATGTCGACCTTGTAGATAATCACGTCGGCGGTGCTGTCGCGCAGCTTGTCCAGCAGCGGCTGCATGGCCTTGCAATAGCCGCACCACTTGGCGTCGAACTGCACCAGCACCGGCACGGCTGACGAGACGATGGCATAGTTGAAGGTATTGCCGGTCAGGTGCGGGATGCTGGCGCCCGCCTCCTGTTTCTGCTTCGCTTCCATGCTGACGGGCGCGGCGAAAATGATGCCGGCCGCCATCAGCAGCGCGAATGCGAAATTTGTCCATGAAATGCGAATGTTACGGTACCCCTACCCTTTAATTGTCAGGTGAAACAGGTGTTTGAGTCAACAGCGGATAGCTAAACTACTGTCTTTAAAAGCAAAACAGCGTCCCGCCGTAACACGGGACGCTGCGATGCAAAGCTTATTCAACGCTTTAGGCGATGGAGCCTTCAACCCATTTGAACAGGTCGGATTTGCCCATCGAGCCGACGGTCTGCGCCACCACTTCGCCGTTCTTGAAGATAAGAAGCGTAGGGATAGAGCGCACGCCGTATTTGCCGGGCGCATTCGGGCTTTCGTCGATATTGACCTTCACCACCTTGATCTGCTGGCCTTTTTCGGAGGCCAGCGCGTCGAGGCTGGGAGCGAGGGCGCGGCAGGGGCCGCACCATTCCGCCCAGAAGTCGACCAGCACGGGGCCGGAAGCCTTCAGGACTTCGGTTTCAAAATCGTTGTCGCTTACCTGTTGTGCGCCCATCGGCTTGTTTCCTTTCGTAACAGAGGGTTACGGCGTCGGGCCCTTGTTGTCGGGCTTTTTCGAGGTCGGCGCCGCAGGAGGATCAATATTGTTCTCGTTTGCGGCTTGTAAAGACTTGTCGACCAGCTCGGTCAGGGCTTCTTTCGGCAGGTTGCCGACAGCGCCGAAGAGCGCCTGGTTGCCCTTCATGGTGACGAGCGTCGGGATCGAGCGGATGCCGAAGGCGGAAGCCAGGTTGGGGCTCTCGTCGACGTTCACTTTAACGACCTTCACATTGGCTTGGTTGTCTTCGGCGAATTTCTCGATCGTGGGGGCGAGCGCCTTGCAGGGGCCGCACCAGTCAGCATAGAAATCGATCAGCACCAGCTTGTCGGATTTCAGGACTTCGTCTTCAAAGTTCTTTTCGTTGACGAGGGTTGTGAACTTGGACATTTAAGTTTCCTTTCGTAACGCGCAATGTTGCAGTTGCAGTTCCTCGCCGGAATTTTCTTTTGCCGGCGGGATATGCGCAAAACCCCGCGGCGGAGAATCTCCGCGCCCCTTTTGGGGGCAAATCAAATTGTTCGATGAATCGCACATTAGGCCATGTGCTTGCACCGTCAAGAGATTTTTCGGAATGGGAAAACGGATTGGCGGCTTATGAAAATATACGCGCGTTTTTGAGCGAATGTTTTTAGATTAGGGAAATTTTAGCGTCAGAGAACGATATGCCCCGAGAAGAGCAGCTGCCCCTCGTCCGACATTGTCATGTTGGCGTTGGTGATGGTGGCGACCGGGGTCATTGCGAAGATGCCGCCATCGCCGTCACGGTCGACGCTGATAAAGCCGGTTCGGCCCAGCACGACAATTTCGATGAAATCGGTCACGGCGTCTTCGACAGGATCATAGCCGCTGATGAAATCGTGGAAGTCGAGAACGTCAAATTGCGTCAGGCTGAAATCGCTGATCGTGGTCGTGCCGTTCGCGCTGTCGGCCGTGAACTTGAACGTATCAGCACCCGTGCCGCCCGTGAGCTTGTCATTGCCACCGCCGCCCACAATCGTGTCATCGCCACCGCTGCCATTCAGCGTGTTGTTCGCGGCGTTGCCGGCGATGTCATTGGCCAGCGCATTGCCGGTGCCGTTGACGGCGTTGGCGCCCGTCAGGTTCAGGTTCTCGACATTTGTTTTCAGCGTAAGGGTGACGGAACTGTTCACCGTATCCATGCCGCCGTTCAGGGTTTCAGTCACGATATCACCTGTGTTATCGACGATATAAATGTCATCGCCGAGGCCTCCATTCATCTTATCCGCGCCCGCCAGACCGTCAAGCAGGTTGGCCCCTGCATTTCCTACCAATGAGTTAACGGCCGCGTTCCCTGTGCCGTCGATATTGCCCGCCCCTGTTAATATAAGGTTTTCCAGGTTCACGCCCAGTACATAACTGAAATCAGCAAAGACAGAATCCGTGCCCTTGGCCACGTCTTCGGTAATCGTATCGGCGACGTCGATGACATACGAATCGTTCCCCGCCCCGCCGATCAGCTGGTCGGCACCGCCGCCGCCGTTCAGCGTGTTGTTGCCCGTCGATCCTGTGATGCTGTTATCAAGCCCGTTGCCCGTGCCATGCACAGTTGCCGTCAGCACAAGATTTTCAATGAAGGCGCCCAGCGTATAGGTGACTTTCGACTGCACGGTATCGGTGCCTTCGTTATCCAGCTCCGTCACGACATCGCCAATGTTGTCGACGATATAAGTGTCGTTGCCCGCGCCGCCTGCCATGCTGTCCGCGCCCGTGCCGCCGTTCAGCGTATTGTCGCCAGCGTTGCCGGTGAGCGTATTCACCAGCGTATTGCCTGTGCCGTTGATATGGCCTGCGCCGGTCAGCACAAGTTTCTCTATATTCGTGCCGAGCAGCCAGCTGATGGCGGCTCTGACCGTATCGGTGCCGCCGTTCGACATTTCCGAATGCATATCGCCTGCGCCCGCGACATAGGTATCGTTGCCAAGGCCGCCTGTCAGCCTGTTCACCGCGCCATTTCCGGTAAGGGTGTTATCACCCGCATTGCCCGTGCCATTGATCGCGGCCGCACCCGTCAGTTCCAGAGCGCCGCAGCCCGCCGCTAACGTATAGGTGATACTGCTGCAAATGACATCGTCCGCGCCCGCATCCAGCACTTTATCGAGCGCGTCGACCACGAAGCGATCCGCACCTGCCCCGCCCGTCATCGTATCCGCACCCGCGCCGCCGATCAGCGTATCATCGCCGTCACCGCCCGAGAGCGTGTTTGCCAGCGCGTTGCCGGAAATAACGTTATTATAAGCATTGCCCGCGCCCGCCAGCGCCGCGCCTGTCAGCGTGAGGTTTTCAAGCTCCATACCGTCGAGACTGAAATTGATGGACGAAATCGCCGTATCCGTGCCTTCATCAGGCATTTCACTGGCGAAATCGCTGACGCTGTCGACGACATAGGTATCGTCGCCCGCACCGCCCAGCATCAGGTCTTCGCCGCTACCGCCATCGATATAATCATCGCCCGCGCCGCCGTCGATATTGTCATTGCCGCCGCCCGCCGAGAGCGTGTTGTTGAACCCGTTGCCGTAAAGGCTGTTGATGACGTCATTGCCCGTGCCGTCAATATTGTCTGTACCGAGCAAGGTAAGATTTTCGACATTTTCAGGCAGGATAAAAGTGACGGTCGAGCGAACCTCGTCCTGACTGGGGTCAGCCGTTTCAATCACCACATCGCCCGCGTTGTCGACTATATAATAATCGCCCCCCGCGCCGCCCATCATCGTATCCGCGCCAGCAAGGCCGTTCAGGGTATTGGCATCGCTGCTATCGCTGCCGATAAGGATATTGGCCAGCGCATTGCCCGTGGCCGTCATCACGCCCGCGCCCGACAGTGTCAAATTCTCGACGTTGTCGGGCAGCGTATAGGTGATGCTGGATAAAACCGTATCCGTCCCCTCGCCCGCGTTCTCGAGCACGACATCGCCCGCATCGTTAACGGTATAGGTATCGTTGCCCAGCCCGCCCGCCAGAGTATCCGCTCCGCCGGTGCCGGGCAGCGTATCGTCTCCATCTGTAGGCGGGGGCGCAGCCATGCCTCTCGGGCTCCTTAATGGGGTTAATTACGTGAAATAATGGGAATTTTTATATCAGCCGACTCTTGCGGGCGTCAATGTTTTTGAATACCTGCGTATTCAGGACGCAGCCTGCGCTTCATGCCCTTGCGGGACAAATAACCTCTTGACCCTGCTGCGAATTATCTGTATATTATGGAAATTATTTAACGCAGCAAGAGGCCACATGAGCACACAGGAACAAGGGCTGACAGGCTATTCCCTCTCCTTTTGCATCGCCGACATCCTGCGCGGCGCCGTCGCGGAAGGCGAGGTTGAAAAGATCGTCGCCAGCACCAATGCCCCCACCCGCGACGATTTCCTGACCCTGCTGGAAAGCTATAGCGTCAATTACTGGAGCCAAGACCCCGAGCGCGGCAAAGAAATCGCGCTGCGCTTTTACGACGCCGGAAAAATCGACCAGCCGCGCACGCGCGGCGAAATGTTCACCAGCCTTGCGCAAGGCGGCCGCTGGCGCAAACCGGAAACGCCCGAGGTCAAGACCATCGAAGAAAACAGCGTTGGCGCTGTCGTGCAAGGACTGGTCGACGGACAGGAAATCGAGGAACGCCGCACGCACCGCATCGCCGACGCCGTGCGCGTGATGAAGGAAGGCGCGGACCTGCCCTTCAAGGTCGCAAAGCCTCTCCAGATCAAGCCGCGCAGTTAAGGCTTATATTTTTCCAGCAGATCATCGGGCAGCGGCATCAGCATCGGCCCGTCCGTCCAGAGCAGCGCGCATTTCACGACGCGGCCCGGGTAGATATTCGCCACCACCGCGCGATAGGCCGCCATCTGCTTCAGGTACATGGCATGCACGTCTTCGGCGCGTTTGGGCGGCGGGCGGTTGGTTTTGTAGTCGACCACCAATACTTCTTTATCAGTGACCAGCAGCCTGTCCATCTGCCCCGACAGCACGCGCTTTTCGCCCGCGATGCCGACGATGGGCGTTTCCGCGCGGCTGCCCGCGCCGAAGATGGGCGCGAAATCGGGATGGCGGAGCACGGCCAGAATTTCCTGCGCCAGCGCTTTTTGCTCGGCAGGCTTTATTTCAAGCGCGGGGCGGGCAAGATATGCGGCCAGCGCTTTTTCCCAGGCCGTTGAGGGCAGCGCGGGCAAGAGCTCCAGAATCTGGTGGACAAGAATCCCGCGGCTGAAACGGTAATCGTCGCTCTCGCCCAGCGGACCTTTCACCACGGGCTCGTCTTCGCCGGGTTTTGACGGCGCCAGCGGCGTCGACGGTTCCGGCTCGGCCGCCGGCGGGTTAAAGGCCCAGGCAGGCACCGGTTCGCGCAGGGCGTCGACAACGGCTTTCTTGTCCTCGCCCTTTTCATGCGGTGCTTCCTGCGCGTAGCCGTGGCGTCTCGCCACAAGCACCTGCCCTTCCTTGTCCGTGATATGCTCGCCATCGACCATGAAAGGCAGCGGCTCTCCGCTCTGCGGGAAGCTGTTCGATACCAGCGCATGCCAGCAATCGGCGGGCGGCGTTTTGCGGGTTTGATAGCCGCAGATATAAAGCCTGTCCTCGGCCCGCGTCAGCGCGACGTAGAGCAACCTGCGGTATTCTTCCTCCTGCCCTTCGCGCGCTGCGTCACGGGTTTCGGCATAGATATCGGCATCAAACTCCTCGCGCGGCGACCAGAGCGGCACGCCTTTTTTCGCGGCGCTTTCATTTTCCGGCGGCCAGATCAGGCGGATACGGCCCCTGTTGTGGTCGTGCAGTTTCTTGGCCGTATCGGGCAGGAAGACGACGGGCGCCTGCAGGCCTTTGGAGGCATGCACCGTCATGATGCGCACCTGATCGGCCTTGTGCTGTTCCTGTTCGCGCTTGATTTCGGTATCGCCGCGCATAAACCAGTCGGCAAATTTCTGCAGGGACGGCGTATGCGATTGCTCGAACTTCAGCGCCTGATTGAGGAATTCGTCGAGCGCATCGTGGATATCGCTGCCAAGGCGGCCATAGAAAGCACGCCTGCCGCTGATTTTATCGGCGAAACAGGGCGTGTTCAGCGCCTCGGCAAAGAATTCGTACGGCGTCGCCTTGCCGGCACGGTTCTGCCAGCGGTAAAGATGCGCCGCGATATCGGGGCGCTGCTGTTGCACGCGGCCCCAGAGCGAGACGCCTTGGCGGTCATAGCAAAGCCCGTAAAGTTCTTCCTCGGTCACGCCGAAGAGCGGGGATTTCAGCAATGCGGCCAGCGTCAAATCATCCTTCGGCAGCAGTGCGAATTGCGCGAGCGCCAACAGGTCCATGACCGCGATTTCTTCCGACAGCGTCATGCGGTCGATGCCCGCAACGGGAACGTCTTCTTCCTTCAGCGCGCGCATCAGCATTTCGACGATCGCACCGCGCGACTGTACCAGTATGAGCACATCTCCCGCCCGCATCGGACGGTTCTTCGACGCCAGTATCTCGCCTTTATCAAGCCATCCGCGCACCGTCTGCGCGATTTTCTTGGCAAGGCGGCTGAGCGAATTGTCGCCCGGCTCCACCTCCACCGGCATCTGCCACGAGGCTTTCGCTTCGCGCGGCGCGGCGCGGATCAGCGGCCAGAGCTCGACCAGCCCCGCCTGTCCCTCGCGGAAGGCAAGGTGGCGCACATCGCGGGCGATATCGCCCACCACGCCCTGCCGTACGGAATCAGGCGCAAAGGTTGCATCCACCACATCCAGCACAGCACAGGTGGAGCGGAAGGAATGTTCGAGGAAAATCTCCCAGCCCTCCTGCACTTCCTGCACTTTTCCGCCGAAGAACTTCTGCATTTCGAAGAATTTTTTCGGCTCCGCACCCTGGAAGCTGAAGATCGACTGTTTTTCATCGCCCACGACAAACAGCGTGCGCAGGATATCGCCGCGCGTGCCGTAGCCGGAGAAGAATTCCAGCGACAGCGCCTCAATCACACGCCATTGATAGGGGCTGGTATCCTGCGCCTCGTCCACCAGAATATGGTCGATGCCTTCATCAAGCTTATACAGCACCCAGCTAACCATTTCCTTGCCGGCAAGCAATTCGCAGGTTTTTAAAATCAAGTCGTCAAAATCGAGCTTGTCCGTCTGGCGCTTATAACGCTCGTAACGGCCCACCATTTCGGAAGCCACGGTCAACAAGGAGGCGTTCAACTGCGCAAGGCGCACGGCGCGAAGCGCGTTCGACAGTTTTTGCAGCCGTTCGGCTTCAGCCGCCATTACTTCGAGAATACCCGGGCAATGTTTTTGCGCCTGCTGGGTCGCCAGTCTTGCCGCGACCGTGCCTTCCTGCGTAAAGAAGGTCTTCTTGTATTCGAAGAACAACTGGCCGCGCCGGTCTTTCTGCTCCAGCCAGGGCTGCATGAAACCGGCCTTTTTCTGGTCGGTCGCGCTGCCCTGCAGCAGCGCCAGCAGGCATTCCTTCAGCTTCTTTTCAGCTTCCGGCGCCAAAGCGCCTGCGCCCGACAGAACTTTTTCTTCGGTATCCGACGGATCAAGGCCGAGGTGACGGTAGACGGCGGTAATCGTTTTTGCCGCCGCGCCTTCCTTGTCGCCATGGCTTTTCAAGATACGGGCAAGGTGGCTGCGCTTGCTCATGATCTTCGACATCAGGTCTTTCATGTCGTCGGAATTGACATGCAGCACCAATTGACTGAACGACCGCGCCAGCACGGAATCGGGGTTGCGCTTGGCCTCGCCGATAATATCGTGCTGGCATTGCACCAAATATTCCACGGCGCTTTGCTCGTCCATCAGTTCGAAATGCGGCGGCAGGCCGGCCTCCACCGGAAAACGCTTCAGCACCGACTGGCAGAACGAATGGATTGTCATGATTTTCAGGCCACCCGGCGTATCCAGCACGCGCGCGAACAGGCGGCGGGCCGCATGCTGCGTTTCCTCGGCGGGCATTTCGCCCATCAGGGCCTTCAGTTCTGCTTTCAGTTTATCATCGGGCATGACAGCCCATGCGCCGAGTTTCTTGTAAATGCGGTTCGACATTTCCGCCGCCGCCGTCTTGGTGAAGGTGAGGCAGAGGATTTTATCAGGCGCGGTGGCGCTTTCCGGCGCAGCACCCGCACGCGGCAGCATCAGGCGCAGCACGCGGTCGATCAGGACTTTCGTTTTGCCGGTACCAGCGGAAGCGCCGACCCAGACGCTTTTCATCGGGTCAGCTGCCGCCGACTGGTTTTCGTTGGCGGAGCGCGGCTGCTGTTTTGCTTTCAGGTTACTGCCCGTCATGCCGCCGCCTCCTCGTCGCCCGCGATGCCCCATTCCTTGACGCGGGCGAGGTGTTCGTAGTCGGAGAAGCGCGATTTGGCCTCGGCGCGCGGCTGGCTGGGGTAGGGCGTGGCGGGATCGTCGAATTTATCGACCAGCGACATCAGGCCCGCCGCTGCCTCTTGCAACAGCGTCGTCATATCGACATCGCGCCCGATCACCGATTTGCGCTCGACCGGTTTCTGCCCGCTGCCCGTCACGCGCCAGTACACAAGATCCGCGACATCGCCGCCGGCGGGAATTTTATCAAACGCACCCTCCTTGAGCATCAGCGCTTCCAGCGGTAATTGGGGCGAGAGCCCTTCCGCCACGTCGCGTGATTGCGGCACGAATCCGGATTTGTAGTCGATGATGGCGTAACTGCCCTCGTTAAACTTGTCGATGCGATCCGCTTTACCTGTAAGCGTGAAGGGCTTGGTTTTTGTGTCAAACTGCCATTTACCTGAAACTTCGGTGATAAAGGGCCGCGCACTCTCGCGCCATGCGCGTTCCTCGCGGATAAATTCGTCGGCCACGCGTTCGAACCGCGGCCACCAGAAGGCCTCGACCTCCTGCGGGATGCGCTGTTCTTTCAGCGCGATGCGCCCGAATTCCAGCAGTTTCTGCGCCGCGTCAGGCGGCAGGGCATCGGGGTATTCCTTGATGAATTTTTCCAGCGCCGCGTGGATAAACGTGCCGCGCTCGGCCCCGCCCGGATCGGCGTCGATATCTTCGAGGCAGCGCAGGCCCAGCACATATTGCGCGTAGATCTGGTACGGATCGCGCATCCAGCTTTCGACGCGCGTGACGGACAACTGGCGCGGGCGAGCCTCCACCGGCGGGCGAGGCTCTGGCCGTTTCACGGGTTTTACCTCGGCAGGACGGTCAAGGTCCTGCATCCATTGGCGGTATACTTCCGCCTTGCGCGCGGGAATTTCCAACCCTGCGGCCTGCAACACGGTTTCAAGCCGGAGCAGCCAGCGGGCGGGCACGGTGGGCGTGCCGTCGACTTTTTGCGCGCGGGTAATAACGACTTCGGGGCAGCTGGCCGCCTGCACGAAATCATGCGCGGCGATTCCGATTTTATATTCCGGCGGTGGCAGGCCGAATTTCTTGCGCATCGGGCGCGACATCCAGGGGTCATGCGCGGGCAGCGCGGGCCATGTGCCCTCGTTAAGACCGCCAAGAATGACCAAATCGGTCGAATGCAGGCGCGCCTCGAGCAAACCAAAAATAAACAGGCGCGGATGCGCGCCGATGTGCGATCGCACCGAAACCTTTTTCATCAGGCTGCCCAGCAGCGAGACGTAATCGCCGGGGGAAATATCGGGCACCTGCCGCGCCACCTGCCAGAGCTCGCCCAGAAACTTACTCATCGGCTCCGCGGCTTCCCAGGCCCAAAGACGCTGCGCGCCGTTCATTTCCTCGGTCGCGGCCAATGTTTCGGCCATGCGGATATGTTTTTCCAGCAGGTGGCGGAACGGCACGGGCGCCTTCTGCGACATCAGGGCGGTGAAAGCCTTCATGTCGGCTTCCAGTTTTTCCAGCCATGTCAGCAATTGCGCGCGATAGGGTTTTTCCTCGCCCAGCGCCTTGATGCCTTCCTTCAACCCCTCGAAGCCCGAGGTGGGGCGCGGACCGCGCAGCGCTTTTTCGTCGAGCAGGTAGATCATGCCGCGCAGCTCGTCGCTAGGCATGCTGGCGGCCATAACAGGATGTTTCAGGAACGACAGCAGCGCGACGGGCGCCAGTTCATCGGCCGCCATTTCGGCGGTCAGGTTCATCCATGTGCCGATTTCAAGCTCGGTCAGCGGTTGACCGCCGGAATCGTCGATTTCAATACCCCAACGGCGCAGGGAGAGCGACACGCGGCGGGCAAGACGGCGGTCGGGCGTGACGAGTGCGGCGGTCTTGACCGGGTTTTCCAGCGTTTCGCGCAGGATCAGCGCGATCACATCCGCTTCCTCTTGCGGCGTGCCGCAATCGACGCGGGTGAAGTTATCGAGCGCCTGCGCAGGGATATCGCCTGCGCGCAGACTGCGCCAGTGTTCGGTCGTTTCGGCGGGGCGCATGGCTTCCGACAGCAGCGCGACACGGGCATTATTGATCGGCAGTTGTTTTTCCAGTTTCCAGTCGGTCACGCTTTCGCGCAACAGGCCGAAGTGCGACAGCAGCGCCTTGAGGTTATATTGCGGGTGGTCTTCGCGCAAATTCGTCCAGCTTTCCTCGTCCAGCGCGCGGTCGAGCCCGGGGAGCACCACCTGCCCCTGCGGCAGCCGCGCGACGAGGCCCAGCAGTTCACGCACAGCGGGCACCGTGCCTGTCGTGCCGGCAGCGATAACGGGATGCTGCGGCGGATATTTTTTCCATGCGGCGATCTGCGCTTCGATCAGCAGGTTGCGACGCTCCGCCACATCCTTCACGCCGCGTTCGGCCAGTATTTTCGGCCAGTGTTCGGTGAGGATTTTTAAAAAATCGAGCGTTTTTTGCCAGTGCTGCGCGAATTCTTCTGGCACCAGTTTTTCGAGGTTGGCGAAGTCGAGTTTTTCGGTCTGCACTTCGTCGAGGAAGCGGCCCAGGCTCTCGGCCAGCGCGACGGCCTGATCGAATGACAGGTGGACATGGAATTTCTGCACCAGCCGCGCCAGCAGCAATTGACGCTCCAGCGAGGAGACGGCGGGCGGGATATCGAGCACCGCGCCCGCGTCGGCCTCCGCCGCCAGCAGCATCGCCACTTCGTCGTCATCGATATCGCCCACCGGCTGCATCGCGGGCAGCAGCAGCGGGTCGCCGCCCGACAGGCGCAAAAACGCTTCGCGCAGCGTACGGATCGATCGGCGGGAGGGCAGCAGGATCAGCATTTCCGACAGTTTCAGCGGGTCGCGCCCCGTCTGTTCAAGGATGCCCAGCGCAAGGCTGTCGGCGAAGGAACGCCCCGCCGGAATGTTCACGACAACTGGCGTGTCGCGCAAGCTCATGGCGCGCGTTTTTTGGCTTTGGAGGCAAGGATGCGGTTGGTTTCAGCGAAGGCCTCGGGCGTGCCGACATGGTGCCAGTCGCCGTCATGGCGATGGGCGTGCAACTTGCCCGCCAGTTCCGCCTTGTGGAACAATTCGAGGAAGGAGAAAGCGCCGTCCTTGCTGTCTTTGAACAGACGCGGATGCACGATGCGCGGGCCTGCGAAAATGAAATTTGCTTCTTTATCGGTGCGCGCCTTGAACACCGGCTGCGATGTGCCGTCAGCGAGGTAATAATCGCCCTTGCCCGCATAGCCCGGCAGATCCTGCGTAGTATGTAGCAGCAGCATCAAATCCATCTTTGACGCATCCCATGCGGATTGCATCTGCTTGAGCGTCGAGCCGCCGGGGCCGTCTGTCCACAGAACATCGGCGTTCAGCACAAAAAACGGTTCATCGCCGAAGAAGGACAGCATCTTCTTCACGCCGCCGCCCGTATCCAGCAGTTTTTCTTCGCGCGAAATCGTGATCTTGGGGGATTTGCGGGTTTTCAAATGATCGACGATCATGTCGGGCAGGTAGTGGACGTTGACCACCACTTCCTCCACACCCGCTTCCTCCAGCGCGTCGAGCGCGCGATCGAGCATGGTCGATCCGCCCACCAGCAGCAGCGGTTTGGGGCAGGTGTCGGTCAGGGGGCGCATACGCTCGCCCATACCGGCGGCGAGGACGAAAGCTTTCTTGGGCGTGGCGGCCATGGTTACCCTTCCTGTTTGCGGGCTGTCCAGCTGCCGTGGGGGGTGAAGGTCACTTCCCGCGCGGTGTCGGAATCGGCCACGAAATCGATGGTTATATCTAGCCTATCCTTGGGCAAAAGGCTACCGAGCCGGTCGGGCCATTCGACCACGGCGACGGCCCCGCGGCGCGCGTCATCCCAGCCCAGTTCCAGCACATCCTGCTGTTTTTCAAGGCGGTAGAGGTCGAAATGCCATATGGCGGGGCTTTGCGCGTCATAGACCTGCACCAGCGTAAAGGTGGGGCTGGGCACTTCTTCCTCGGCGGGGGACAGCGCGTTAACCAATGCGCGGGCGAAAACCGTCTTGCCCGCACCAAGCCCGCCCTTCAGCGCCAGCATGTCGCCGGCCTTTAAAATCCCCGCAAGGCGCACGGCCAGCACGCGCATGTCTTCTTCGTGCTCGATGCGGATATTTTTCACGGCTTGGGAGGCTTCAGCTTGAATTTGCCGGGCGGAGGGGTCGGCGGTTTCGGGCCCTGCCTTTTGACGACAGGCTCGTCCACTTCTTCCACCTGCTTGCGGCGTGGCTCTTTCGGCAGCGTATCCTGCACCGCCTGTATCAAATCGGCGCAGAGGCGTTTACCGTGCACGGCAAGATCGCCGTTCAGCAGCGCGGTTTCAAGCGGCGTCTGCATCTTGTTATTACGCACCAGCAGCGGCGCGCCGAGCGAAAGCAGCTGGCGCACATTGTCTTCGTTGCCGGGCGTTTCGCCGAAGCTGCTGTCACCGGCGGCAAGATGCAGCGGCGTATTGCCCATCCAGTCCTGTGCGTCCAGCTTCGCGCCGGCCTGTACCAGCACGCGGATATTTTCGGCGGCCCAGTTATAGGTTGCCATCAGGTGCAGGCCCGTCGCGCCCTTGGCATCGGCGGCGGTGGCGTCCGCGCCGTGCTTCAGCAGCACCTCGAGGATATATTCGCGCTTTTCGTTGTGGCATTCCTCCAGCAGCGGGGTGCGGCCGTCTGCGTCCGCCGCGTTGATATCGGCGCCGAAGCCTTTCAGCACCTCGATCGTGTCTTCGGTGCGGCCGGGGGCACGGGGATGCGTCCAGCGGTCGCGGTTCTGCGCGCCCAAGGCCAGCACCAGAGGCGGTGTACCGCCGGGCGTGCGCCACTGCGCGGCATCCGGCTGCTTGGCCAGGAAGATGCGCAGGAAGTCGGCATCGCCGCCGTGGACGGCGCGGAAAAACTCCTCGCGCTCCGCGTCGATTTTGCCTCGCGCAGGGCCATGCAGGCTGTCGGGTGACACCTTGGGCTCGCTCCGTTAAACTGCTGTAGAAACTGGTAAAATCGATATTATCCCCGCGCCCGAAAGCTGTCAATCGACTATGAAAACCGCTACTTCAAAAGATAGACTCTTGCGCGGATATATGACATAAAAACACCCATGAGTAGCGCAGCGCATAAAACAGATGTCGTGATCGTAGGAGCGGGGCCGGTGGGCCTCTTCGCCGTGTTCGAATGCGGCATGCTGAAAATGAAATGCCATGTGGTTGACAGCCTTGAACAGGTGGGCGGCCAGTGCACCGCGCTCTATCCCGAAAAACCCATTTACGATATCCCCGCCCTGCCCACCGTCGCCGCCGGCGACCTGATCGCGCAGCTGGAGGAACAGGC
This sequence comes from Alphaproteobacteria bacterium, assembly GCA_041287865.1. Taxonomy (GTDB): domain Bacteria; phylum Pseudomonadota; class Alphaproteobacteria; order Micavibrionales; family UBA2020; genus JAPWJZ01. Next base: position 73,942 of record JBGGMV010000009.1, read on the forward strand.
CCGTCCCTTCGGCCCCGTCTATCACCTGAACCAGCAGGCGCAGACGGTTGTGAAAACGGGCGAGGGCTTCACCGTCACCACCACGGCGGGCACGGTCATTGACTGCAAGGCCATTATCATCGCAGCTGGCGCAGGCGCCTTCGGCCCGAACAAGCCGCCGCTGCAAGAACTTGCCGTTTACGAAGGCAAGTCGATTTTCTACATGGTCAAGCAGCGCAAGGATTTCGCCGGCAAGAAACTGGTGATTGCGGGCGGCGGCGATAGCGCCGTCGACTGGTCGATCTCGCTGGCCGATATCGCAGAAAAGATTTATTTCGTGCATCGCCGCGACAAATTCCGCGCCGCGCCCGAAAGCGTCGACAAGCTGCAGAAACTGGCCAGCGGCGGCAAGGTGGAGATGGTTATTCCCTACCAGCTGCATGCGCTGAAGGGCGACAACGGCAATCTGAAAGAAGTGATCGTCGCCGACCTCGACGGCAAGGAAAAATCGCTGCAGGCCGATGTGCTGCTGCCCTTCTTCGGCATCACGCCGCAGTTGGGGCCTGTGGCCGACTGGGGCGTGACGGTGGAGCACCACCATATCCCCGTCGATCAGTCGACCAGCAGCACCAACGTGCCCGGCATCTTCGCCGTCGGCGACATTGCGACATACCCGAAAAAGCTGAAACTGATTTTAACCGGCTTTGCCGAAGCGGCGCAGGCTGCCCATGCCATTCACCCACTTGTTTTCCCGGGAGAGGCGCTCCATTTCGTCTACTCCACCAGTAAAGGAGTTCCCTGACATGTTTATCCAGACCGAACAAACCCCCAACCCCGCGAGCCTGAAATTCCTGCCCGGCTGCGAAGTCATGGTGCGCGGCACGGCGGAATTTACGGGTGCTGACAAGGCGGCAGCATCTCCCCTCGCCCAGCAGCTGTTCAAGGTCGAGGGTATCGCTGGCGTCTTTCTGGGCGGCGATTTCATCACCATCACGAAAACCGAAGCCGCGAACTGGATCGCGCTGAAGCCGATGATTCTGGGCGTGATCATGGAGCATTTCACGACGGGCCGCCCCGTGATGAACGACGAGCACCTGCATGATTCATCCGGCCATGCGTCTTCCGCCGATGGCGAGGACAGCGAGATTGTGAAACAGATCAAGGAACTGCTGGACACGCGCATCCGCCCCGCCGTAGCACAGGATGGCGGCGATATTGTCTTCCATTCGTTCGAGGACGGCGTGGTGTTTCTGAGCATGAGGGGCGCCTGCGCGGGCTGCCCGTCATCCACCGCGACGCTGAAAAGCGGCATCGAGAATCTGCTGCGCCATTTCATCCCCGAAGTGAACGAAGTGCGGGCGGTGAACTGATGCCCTCCCTTGATAAAATCAAGGGCTGCTTTTTACTAGGCGCCTGCGGTGATGCACTTGGCGCGCCGATCGAGCTGATGAAGAACCTGAACGACATCATCAATAAATACGGCGAGGAAGGGCTGACCGATATCATCCCCTTCACCAACGCCTATGGTAACGGCGTCGATTATCCCGCGGGACGCCTGACCGATGACACCACCATGACGATGGCAACCGTATCCGCGATGATCAAGGCGGGAAAACAGGATATCGATACGCTGCGTCCCCTGCTCTGGCAGGCCTGGATCAACTGGTGCAGCCATCAGGACAATAGCGAAGGACTGAAAGATAAAGTCGACACGAAAATCGACTGGGATGCAAACGATAAAGCCTTCTGGTTCAAATGCGGCGCAGGCGCGGGCACGATTGCAGCGCTGTCGCAGGAAAAATGGGGCACGGTTGCCGAACCCGTCACCTATGACTGCGTCATCCGCGGCAAGCAGGTGAAGGGCCCCAATCTGGGCTGCGGCGGAATGATGCGCGTGGCGCCCCTTGCGCTGCTTGATTTGAAAGCGAACGAGATTTTCGAGCTGGCCTGCGAAAGCGCCGCCATCACCCACGGCCATCCCGAAGGCTACACGGCGACGGGCGCAACCGCCCTGCTGATCCATTTCGCGGCAAAAGACATGGATATGAAAGACGCCGTCGCCAAAACCATCGAGACGATGCAGGCCTATGCCGAAAACCCGCTCTATAAAGACGGTGTCGCCATCGCCCTCAAGGCTCTGAACCACGCCCAAACACGCGCGGCAGAGGAACCGCATCTTTACCGCACCATCGACGCGCTGCCCGCCGAGTTGGGCTACACAAACGCCTTCCTTGCGACGCCGGTGCTGGCGCAAACGGCCTATGCGCTGCTATCGGCACCCGCCGCGAAAGATGCAAAAGCCGCGCTCTGCCTTGCCGCGAACCATAGCGGCGACAGCGACAGCGTGGCCGCGATCGTCGGCAACGTGCTGGGCGCGCGCCATGGCGTAGGCGCCGTGCCGAAAGAATACCTTGATGCCCTGATTCAAAAAGACGATATCGCCACAATGGCCGAGCGGCTGTCGGCGGCACTGGCACCCGCAGCGCCGCAGGTAGCGCCTGCGCGAAAAAATCCCGCGCCCTGAAGGTTTAGGGGATCTGGCAGCTCAGGTTGCCCTGAGAGGAATACATCGCATCCTGCGTGTACCACTTGACGATATCGTCGTAATGCGACGTCGTGTTCGAGGAATTGAAATCCGCATAAACGAATATGTTGTCCCCGTCCTTGTTTTCATCTTCCGCCGTGCCTGTCGTGGCCGAGGTCGATAGGCGTGTGCCGGTGCTGGTATAGGCACCCGCGCCATTGGCGCCATGGCTGACGAGGACATAGGCGACCGCCGTCACGTTACGTGCCACGGGGTCGAACGAGGTGGTGGTCGTGGCGGTGTTGACGCTGGCATAGTTCCCGCCCGTCGAATCCCGCGTAATAGGCACCAGCCTGACGCCTGCGGTGTCCTGCACGACGATGTCGGAAGCGATCATGGTGGTGTCGGGGCAGCAGAACCGCGCCTTCGGCCCGTCCCTGTTATAGGCGCCGCTGACAGCCGTACCATCCCCGTACATCCATGTATACGCTGTCCTGCAGCGGGCATGGGCCAGCGCGACCGAGGTTGCGGCGGCCGAGCTGTCGATCGCAAAGGCCGGGCTTACCCGGTAGGTGATAAGATTTCCCCAGCCGTCCAGCACGTCGCTTCTGGTGATGCCGAGCGTCGCGTAGGGAACGATGCCCTCGTTGAAGTTCGTGGCGCCGTTCCTGCAGGAAGCGTTGCCGCGGACATTCGGAACCGTGATGCCGCTTGCGCCGCTGCCCACCTCCATGCCGCGCGGCTGCGTCGTGACCGTGGTGTTCGGCTCGCCCGGGCAGGGGATGCGGTTGTTATGCTGGGCATAGGCCGCCAGCACCATGGCGATTTTCTGCATATTCAGCTTGGTGGCATTGTATCGCGCTGTATTCTCGATCGGCTGGATGACCGATACCGTCACAAAAATGCTCATGCTGATGATGCCGATGACGACGGCCATTTCCACCAGCGTCACGCCGGACTGGTCTCGCCGGAATTCAAGGATTTTATCAAGCCCCATCATCGAATGTTCCTGTCCAGCTAAGCCCGTTTCAGGGGCAGGCGGCTCCAGTTTGAATGTTGACCATCGGTGACGGCGACCACGCGTTTGTAAAAGCGGAAGCAACCGGCACGGGAGGGCAGCCCGGCTGGAAATTGCAACCGTCGGTGCTGTTATTGCCGACATCGCCATAAAGCGTAGACATGGTTTCGAAAATAACGATGTCATCGAAATAATAGCTCGAGGATTCCATCCGGGGCATCTGGACAAAGGCTGTATTGCCCGAGCTGCCAGTGGCATTGGCGATCTCGCCGGCGGAAGCGCCGGTGGTCGAGGACCTCACGGTGGTTCCCGTCCCCACATAGGCGCCCACGCCATTCGCGCCATGGCTGATCAGGATCATCGCAGGCTGGATCGGGATCGAATAGGTGTTAATCGAAGGGATAGGCGCAGGCGCATGGTGGTTCCCGTATTCCGAGTTGCCGGGCGAGGTGGTGTTGCCCGTGACATCCGACCCGGCGCTATTGGTGATCGTCAGACCGTTTGAGGCCTTCTGGCAACAGGCCATGGTCTGCTGCGGGTACCAGTTGCAGTTGGTCCCGCAACCACGGTCGACCCAGACGTCCTTGACCCTGCACAGGTCGTGCACCTTGAAGTTCGGGTTGGCCGCAAGATAAGAGGCCGCATCAGCGGCCGAGAGCGAGACCAGTGTGTTCATATGATAGGTCAGGTAACGCCCCCAGGCGTCCTTGATATCTTCCTCCATCAGGCCGATCGTTTTAAAGGGAACGATGCCGTCCTGCAGCGACGTTGTCGTGGAGCAAGAACCCGAAGCCGTGCCGGAGGTGCCACTGCCACGTTCGGCCCCATAAGGCGGATCTACTCCTGCAACGGGCGTCGTGTCAGGATCAGCAGGGCAAGGAACCCGGCCGTACCGCTGGTAGTAAACGGAGAGCGCGTGGATGACTTTGTTCATTTTCACGATTGTTTCTTCTTCCTGCGTTTCCCGCGTCGTTGACCGCATGGAATAGAGGAAGCCGACCCCCGCCAGACCCGCGACAAGGATCACGATCGCCGTGAGGACAAGAGCAGACCCCTTGGTGCCTGTATTCGTATTTTTCATCGAATATCCCTCCCCTGCTATAGCGCGCTCAGGGCAGCGCGCAACTGCCTGAACCTGTTTCCGCGAAAACCTGGTCTTGCGTCCGCCACGCGACGACATCGTCGTAGTGGGCCGTTCCGGACAGCTCAACCCTTGTCCTGTAAATATATGTCGTGTCTGCGTCGCCGTTTTCGCTTTCCGACGTGCCGGTGTTGGACAAGGACGGCGAGCGGTTGCCGTCCTCCAGGAAAGCGCCGGAGCGGTTCTCGCCATGGCTGACCAGCACGAATATCACTGTCGTGATGTTATTGGATGTCTGCGTCAATGTGGGCCCCGCATAGAGCGTGTCCACCGCGGCATAGTTGGAGTTGTCACGGGTAAAGGGGTAAAGCGCCACGCCGGAGGCGTCGGTCACCGACAGCTCCTGCCCCGCAAGGCTCTTGTCCGAGCAGCAAAAACGCGCGCGCATGGGGTTGCGGTTGAGGACGCCGGATATCCAGCTCGACGACCGGCACCATCCATGGACGTTGTTCGCGATGGTCGGATCGCGCGCGAAATTGGCGTTGACGCGGTAGGTGTAGTAGTTTCCGTGCGCATCGATGACATCTGTCTTGATAAGCCCCAGCGTCCGGTAGGGCACGATGCCTTCGTTGTAAGCAACGCCGTTATTCATGCAGCCGCTGGCGGTCAGCGTGGGCATCGCGTTGCCGCTGGCGCCGCTGCCCACTTCCGCGCCCACGGGCTGCGTCGTGTTGGTCGTGGTGGGATCAGCCGGACATGGGATGCGGCTGTTGCGTTGCGCGTAGACAGAAAGCGTATTTATAATCCGTGCCATATTGTCTTTCGTAACGGAAACTTTTCGCTGCTGCGTCAGGGGGATCGCAATCTGCAGGCACATAGCAATGACAAGGCCCATCACTGCAAGTGATACGGCCAGTTCAATCAATGTGAACCCTGCGTTATTGCTCCGGTAGTTCAAGTTAAACGCTCACCCTATAGCGGCAAAGACACCGCTAGCCCTGAATATCTTATCGTACAGGTAATCCCTTTAATTCTCGTAAAGGATTTTGTTTAGAAAGTGAGAATTTTTGGCCGGATTTATTAAGTAAAATTTAGTCTTTTCAAATTGTTAGACGGGTTAACTTTTGGAGGGTCTTCCACGCGGATACAGGTTTCCGGGTACCGCTTTTACAAGACCCGAAAATGTCTTCTGTTAACTATTTTAGAAGGCAGAAATTACAGCCAAACCCGTTCTTGAACGGGATGACAAATAACCCGGTCTTATGCCGTGACTTCCTCGTCTTCGTCCTCGGCCTCTTCCTCGACAACGACTTCCTCGATCTCCTCGTCCTTGGCTGCTGCGGCTGCGGCAGCCTTGCTGGCTGCTGCGGCTGCGGCGGCGGGGCGGCCGCGGCTGGAGGTCTGGTAGGCCATCGCAGCATGGTCGGGGCAATAGGGCGTGCCGACGCGGATGCCGCGGCCGCAGAAGGTGAAATCGGCTTCGCGCGGATCGCCGATCGGCCATTTGCACATGCGTTCGGTAAGATCGATCAGCGGCGTGCCGCCGTTGAGCGGCAGAATCTCTTTTTCAGGCTTGCGCGGCTCTTCCACGTCGCGGTTGTGCATCAGCGGCGGGTGCTTGGTCTGCTGCTGCGCGGGCTTGCGCGGGGCTACGGATTCCTTGGGTGCGGCGGCCTCTTTGCGCGGTGCGGCGACGGCCTCTTTTTCCTTCTTGGCGGGTGCTGCGGCGGGCTTCTTGATGGGGGACGGGCGTCCGGACAGGCCCATGCGGTGCGCCTTGCCGATGACAGCGTTACGCGTCACGCCCTTGCCCAGCGTCTTGGCGATCTCGGCGGCGCTCTTGCCGTCTTTCCACATCTTCTTGAGAAGGTTGATGCGTTCGTCTGTCCAGCTCATTAAAAGTCCCCAATTACATAATCTGCCCGTGGGCCCAATAAGAGAATATAGCACCGATTCGCGCGAATAGAAGAGCCTTATGGAGCCTTTTTAAGGGGTTTTCGGCTTGATTATGAGGGGTTTTTTGATGGCGATATCGTTCTGCAGCACAGGTGCCGCGGCGATGTTCTGGTCGAGCACGGCTTTTTCGGCGGCGGCCTCGCGCGCGGCCTTCAGCTTGTAGTCGTCCAGCGCCTGCACGATGTCGGCCGAGCCTCGCTGTTCCGCTTTCTTGCGGATATCATCGCCATACTTGAATTCCAAGCTGCCGTCTGCGCCGCATTCCGCCAGTTTCAGCGCCAGTGCGCGGTAATCAAAACCCACAGCGTCATGCAGCGGGGTATAGCCCATGCGGTCAACAGTATTCGGGTCTGAACCGTGATCCAGCAGCAGCGTAGCCGCCTCAAGATGGTTCTGCGCGCTGGCGAGGTGCAGCGCGGTGCGGCGGGAATAGTTGATGGCGTTGATATCTGCGTTAAATTCCAGCAGCAGCATGATCATCGCGGAATCGCCGTTATGACCCGCCTGCACCAGCGGCGGGCCGATGCCTGTCTCGGCCCCGACATTGGGGTTGGCCCCCTGCTCGAGCAGGAAACGGGTGATGTCGAGGAAGCCGCGGCCGGACGCGAAGTAAAGCGGCGTCAGGTCATTGACGTCCTTGCAATCGACCTCCGCCCCCTCCTTCACCAGCTTTTGCACGCGGGCCAGATTGCCCTTGATCGCGGCTTTGCGCAGATGATCGTTCATGATCTGCTGTTCGGTCTTGCCGGATACTTTGGCGAATATCTTGCGGAGCATTGTTTACCTGGCTTTATGTGGATTATGAAAATAGCTTATCGGGTGCCCTTTTGTCAACCGTAAAATCGTTTGAATTCAACGATGTCGGGTCAAAGGCATCATTTTTTAAGGCTTATGGCGTAAAATAGCCTGAAAGCAAAGGAATGGTGATGGTCGGGAGTTTCAACCAGAAAGCCGCAGCGCCGCCGGAAGAGCTGAAGAACAGCTTCCTCGACGCCGTGGAAAAGGATGACCGGAGCGTGGTGGACGAGCTGCTCGCAAAACATCCCGATGCTCTCGGGTGGGAAAACAGCGCGGGCAGCAACGCGCTCGACATTGCGATGATCTATCACAAGGTTGATCTTGCGAAATGGCTGATCGACAAGGGCTCGGACATCAATCACCGCGATCACGATGGCTGGACGCCGCTGATCCGCGCCTGCGACAAGGACCATCCCGCGCTGGTCGAAATTTTAATCGCCAAGGGCGCGGATCTCGAAAAACGCATCATCTCGAGCGAGATGACCCCGCTGCTGGTGGCCGGCATGATGGGCCGCACCGCCTGCGCGGAACTGTTACTGAAGGCAGGCGCCTCGACCGACGCTGAAGATAATCGCGGCAAGACAGCCCTGAGGTGGGCCAAGGGCAAAGGCACCGAGGCGGTTATCCGCAATTTTATAGACGAACGCGAAAAGAAAATTCAGGCGGAGGCCGCCGAGAAGGCCGCGCTGAAGGTAGAGCTTGAAGGCATGTCAACGAAGGGCATCGACGCCGACCTGCGCGTGCGCCGGCCGCTGACCCTCAACATCAAGAATTAAAATCAAGGCCCCAGTCGCGGTAACGCTCGGGATCGTCCGTCCATTTGTCGCGCACCTTGACGAAGATCGAGAGGTGCACGCGGCGTTCCAGCATTTCCTCCAGATCCTTGCGCGAGGCCGAGCCGATGCTCTTGATGCGGGCGCCGCCCTTGCCGAGGAAAATCGCTTTCTGCGTATCGCGCATGACGTAGATGGTCTGGGATATTTTTACCGAGCCGTCGTCGAATTCTTCCCACTTGTCGCTCTCGACGGTGGAGGCATAGGGCAGTTCGTCGCCCAGCTGCAGGAAGATTTTTTCGCGCGTGATTTCCGCCGACAGCAGGCGGAGCGGCATGTCGGATACCTGGTCTTCGGCGAACATCCAGGGGCCTTCGGGCATTCTCTTTTCAAGATCCGCCAGCAACCTGTCGCAGCCGTCGCCGGTCAGCGCCGAGACCATATAAATATCGGTGAAGATGCCTTCCGCGTTCATTTCGGTGGCCAGTGACAGCAGCTTGTCTTTTTTCAGCAGATCGATCTTGTTGAGCACGACCGACACCTTGCGCTTTTGTTCCTTCAACCGGTCGATCACCGCGCGGGCGTCGGCGTTGATATAGCCGTGGCCGACGTCGATCAGCAGCAGCACTTCTTCCGAATCTTTCGCGCCCTTCCAGGCGGCGGCGACCATGGCTTTTTCGAGGCGCGCCTTGGGCGCGAAGATGCCGGGCGTGTCGACGAAAATAATCTGCGCCTCGCCGCGCATCACGATGCCAAGAACCCGTGTTCGCGTTGTCTGTACTTTAGGACTGACGATGGAAACTTTCGATCCCACCAGCTGGTTGACGAGCGTGGATTTTCCGGCGTTTGGCGCGCCGATCACCGATACATAGCCGCAGGTCTTGGTCACGTTGTTCCGCCGATCTTGTCGAGCATTTTCTGGGCTGCGTCTTTTTCAGCCTGTCGTTTCGAGGTCGCGCTGGCGGCGAAGGCGCCAAGGCCTTCGACCGTCACTTCCATTTCAAACACGGGGCTGTGGTCGGCGCCGGTGCGGGAAATTTCCTTGTAGGCGGGCAGCGGCAGGCCCTTGGCCTGCGCCCATTCCTGCAATCTTGTCTTGGGGTCTTCGGGCGGCGTCGCGCTATGGGCCACCAGTTTTTTCCAGTGCTTCTCGACGAAGGCGACGGCAGGCGCCAATCCCGCATCGAGGTAGATCGCGCCGATCACGGCCTCCAGCGCGCCCGATAAAATCGTGTCCTTGCGCTCGCCCCCCGCCTTGGCTTCGCCGGCGGAGAGTTTCAAATGCGATCCCACTTGCAGCGCCTCGGCGATGCCGACCAGCGCGCCCTGCGATACCAGCGCGGCGTGGCGCTTGGCGATATCGCCCTCGCGCTCGGAGGGGAAGGCCTTGTAAAGCATCTCCGCGACCGCAAGGCCGAAAACGCGGTCGCCCAGAAATTCAAGGCGTTCGTTGTTGTTGGGATTATTGGGCACGCTGGCATGTGTCAGCGCCATGTCGAGCAGTTGCGGGTCGGCGAAGCTGTGGCCGATCAGGCTTTCGAATTGCTTGCGCCGCTCAGAGTTTGCTGACACGCGAGAATATCCTTCCGTAGCGCACGGCGGCCGGCCATTCGACCAGGCGGCAGCCGACGCTCCTGATCGCGCCGAACATGCCGTCGCGTTCGCATTTGTCGCCCACGCCCTCGGTCGAGAAGAACAGGAACGATGCGCGGCCGATCAGGTTTTCGGCGGGCACGTATCTCACTTCCTGCGTGCGGCTGTCGAGCGATGAATCGCGGTTGTCGCCCATGGCGAAATAATGCCCCTCGGGCACAGTGAATTCCTCGGTATCGTCCAGCTGCGCATCATCCGATTTTTCGAAAATTTTGTGCTTCACGCCGTTGGGCAGGGTTTCGGTGTATTCCGTGACCATGAAGGATGAATCCTCCGCCATGCCGGGCGAGGTGCCGACGAGGTCGCGCGGCACAATCTTGCCGTTGATGTAAAGCCTGCCCTCCTTCATCTGGATGGTATCTCCCGGCAGGCCGATGATGCGCTTGATATAGTCGATATCGGTATTGGAAGGCTTGCGGAACACGGCGACGTCGCCGCGCTTGGGCATGCTTTCCGCCATGCGGCCCTTGATCGGCGCGGCGTCGAGCGGGAAGGAATATTTGCTGTAACCGTAGGAATATTTTTCCACGAACAGGTAATCGCCCACCAGCAGCGTCGGCAGCATGGAGCCCGAGGGGATATTAAAGGGCTCGAACAGGAAGCAGCGGATAAAGAGCGCGATCACGGCGGCCACGACCATGGCCTTCAAGAGCTCGATCGCCTCGTCTTTCTGCTTGGGCTTGGCGGCGGCGGTGTCAGGGGTTTGCGTGGTATCGGTCACGGCGGTTTCCTCGGGATTGGTGTTTGTCATGTGTTTCCTCCCGCTATCGCGGAGATAACGACGAAGGCGGCCGCGAGCGGCGGCTCGTCGCTTAAAGAGACATGGATATGCGGTGTCATGCCGTCGGGCGTAATCGCGGTCAGGCGCTCTTTCGCGCCGCCGCGCAACACGATGCCGGGCTTGCCGGCGGCGTCATTGACAACGACGATATCCTTTAAAAAAACGTCTTCGGTGATGCCCAGAGACAGCGCTTTCGCGCAGGCTTCTTTCGCGGCCCAGCGCTTGGCATAGCCTGCGTTGCGCAATTGCGTGTCGCCGTTCGATTTTTTCTCGACACGCGCCTGTTCTTCTTCCGCGAAGCAGCGTTTCACGAAACGCTCGCCGTGTTCCTGCAGCGTTTCGGCGATGCGGTCGATGCTGGTCAGGTCTGTGCCGATACCCAAAATCATCGGCTGCGCGCCCTGTTGACGGCGGTGATTTCGGGCGTGGCCCGCAGCGCCGCGATGATGTCCGACAAATGTCGGCTGTCGCGCACGTAAACGTCGATCATCATGTCCCAGAAATCGAGCGAACGGTTCATGATTTTCAAATTCGTGATATTGCCGCCGTTCTTGCCGATAACGGTGGACAATGTGCCCAGCGCGCCCGGTTCGTTGGCGATGGTGACGAGCAGGCGGCCGACATGGCTTTCGGGCGTGTCTTCGCCCTCCTCCCACGAAACGTCGAGCCAGCGTTCGGGCGTGTCGGCGAAGGATTCCAGCGTATCGCAATCGATGGTGTGGATCGTCACGCCCTTGCCGGTGGTGACGATGCCGACAATTCTATCTCCGGGCAGCGGGTGGCAGCAGCGCGCGAAGTGCAGCGCCATGCCGGGGATCAGGCCCTTGATGGGCATGGGCGCGCCCTTGCCCTTCTGGGGCGGCTTTTTCTCGGGCGCGGTGAAGGTGATGGGCTGCTGCGCCGGCTGCACCGGCTTGTGTTCGGGATAGATCGCGTAGAAGACTTCGCGGCTGGCGACGTTGCCGGAGCCAATGCCGGTCAGCAGGTCTTCGGTGTTTTCGACCTTGAACTGGCGCGCCAGTTCCTGCGTCATGTTGCGGTCGTTGTATTCGTAGCCTTCCTGCTTGAGCACTTTCACAAGCATGGCCTTGCCGAGGTTCATGTACTCGTCGCGCTGCTGCATGCGCATGAAACGGCGGATGCGCGCCTTGGCCTTGCCGGTAACGACGAAGCGTTCCCAGTTGGGGCTGGGCGTCTGGCTCTTGGACGTGGTGATTTCAACCTGGTCGCCGTTGGAGAGCGCGGTGTTGAGCGGCACGATACGCCCGTTCACCTTCGCACCCACCGTCTTGTCGCCAAGGTCGGAGTGCACGGCATAGGCGAAGTCGACCGGGCAGGCGCCGCGCGGCAGGGCGATCAGGTCACCGTTCGGCGTGAAGCAGAACACCTGATCCTGATAAAGTTCCAGTTTCGTGTTTTCTAAAAACTCTTCCGGCTTTTGCGCGTGCTCGACGATATCCATCAATTCGCGCAGCCAGCGGAACTGGCGGCCGTCCATCTTGCCGTCGCCCTGCTTGTACGACCAGTGCGCGGCAACGCCGAGCTCGGCTTCCTCGTGCATTTCGGGGGTGCGGATCTGCACCTCGATGCGGTGGTTTTCGGGGCCGATCACGGCGGTGTGGAGCGAGCGATAACCGTTGGGCTTGGGCAGCGAGATATAATCCTTGAAGCGCCCGGGCACCGTCGGGTAAAGCCCATGAATAACGCCCAGCGCGTGATAGCAGTCCGAGACGTTGGCGACCAGAATGCGGAAGGCCATGATGTCCGACAATTGCTCGAACGAGATATTCTTGCGCTGCATCTTCTTCCAGATGGAATAGGGCGTTTTTTCGCGCCCCTCCACCACGGCTTCGACGCCGGCCTCTTTCAGGCGCTTCAGCAGCTCGGTGATAATGCGCGAAACAACCGCCTCGCCCCCTTCGGCGCGCAGGAAGTTCAGGCGCGTCTTGATGCTCTCGCGCGCCTCGCCGTTCAGCTCGGTGAAGCTGAGGTCTTCCAGTTCTTCCTTGATCTTGTGGATGCCGATGCGTTCGGCCAGCGGCGCGTAAATCTCGATCGTCTCGGCCGCGATGCGCTTGCGCTTTTCGGGCTTGGGGATATGGAAGAGCGTGCGCATATTGTGCAGGCGGTCGCTGAGCTTGACCAGCAGCACGCGGATATCTTCGGACATCGCCAGGACAAGCTTGCGGAAGTTTTCCGCCTGTTTTTCCTGCGCGCTCTGGAATTCGATTTTCGACAGTTTCGTGACGCCGTCGACCAGCTTGGCCACTTCGTCGCCGAACAGCTTCTGGATATCCTCCAGCGTCGCGTCGGTATCCTCGACCGTGTCATGCAGCAGCGCGGTGCAGACGGAGGCCGTGTCCATCTTCATCTCGGTCAGGATGCCGGCGACTTCGAGCGGGTGGGAGAAATAGGGGTCGCCCGAGGCGCGGGTCTGCGCGCCGTGCATCTTCATCGCATAAACATAGGCGCGGTTGACCAGATCCTCGTTCATGTCGGGATCATAGGTCTTGATGCGTTCGACCAATTCGTATTGCCGGATCAAGTGTCCACCCTATTGCCTTCTTGGCCGCCTGTTTTGGCGTTATTATTGCGGCGGCAAATAAGAAAGCCGCCTAACATGTAAAGTATAGGCGGCTTTCCGGAATTTAACAGAGGATTCAGGCTCAGACGTTTTCCTCGTCGCCGTCGGGAACATCAGTTCCGGAAACAGCGGGCTCTTCCGCTTCATCTTCCTCTTCGGCTTCGGGGGCAGCGGCTTCGCCTGCGTCTTCCTGCAGGCCAGCGCCTTCCAGTTCGGTCTCGGCGGCCTGGTTGGCGACCTGCGCCCATTCGGATTCGCCTTCCATGACGTCGATGACGTCTTCGCCATCGTCTTCAACTTCGATGACTTTCTGGTGGTTCTTGATCAGGCTGTCCAGCAGGCCTTCCAGCGAAATGTCGGTATCGGCGATTTCGCGCAGGGACACGACGGGGTTCTTGTCGTTGTCGCGGTCGACCATCATCGCGGCACCCGAGCCCAGTTCACGCGCGCGCTGCGAGGCGAGCAGGCAGAGCTCGAAACGGTTCGGCACTTTAAGGATGCAGTCTTCAACTGTAACGCGGGCCATGGTCTTCCACTTTCAGGTTATAAACTCAAAAACAGTCATTTTTTATAAAGTCTTGCAGGGTTTTTTGCAACATGATTCGGACGCGCCCGTCTGGCCGGTGTTTTGCCTGTGTCTACTAATAGACTTATACAGAGCTAAGGCCTTGACTTCCGTATTCCAGAACCCACCTTCATTTTTAATAAAATACCTTGACAAAGTCAACCAGTTTGGACTACAAAGGCTCGTCTGCAAGCCGTTACCATGCTCGACTTTTCACCGTTGAAAAGCCTGCAATTTTAAGGGACCGGCTGGGATTGGGAACACTGACTAAACAACAATAAGAAAAAAAGCCTCCGGGGCTTGTCACCGGGGCAGGGAGACGTAACTTGAAAACTAATTATTCCAGCTTTTTCTATCCTGAAGAAAAATTAGCGGTATTTATCGACGGCGCGAACCTCTACGCCGCCGCAAAAAGCCTCGATTTCGACATTGATTACAAGCGCCTGCTCGGCTGGATCCAGCAGCAGAGCCGCCTCGTCCGCGCCTTTTATTACACCGCGCTGATGGAAGACCAGGAATATTCGCCCATCCGCCCGCTGATCGACTGGCTCGATTACAACGGCTATACGATGGTCACCAAGCCCGCCAAGGAATTCACCGACCATTCCGGCCGCCGCAAGGTGAAGGGCAACATGGATATCGAGCTGGCCATCGACATGATGGAACTGGCCGACCACGTCGACCATATCGTCCTTTTCTCGGGCGACGGCGATTTCCGCCGCCTGCTGGAATCGGTGCAGCGCAAGGGCACCCGCGTGACGGTCGTTTCGACCATCCGCACCCAGCCGCCGATGGTGGCCGACGAGCTGCGCCGCCAGGCAGACCTGTTCATTGATCTTACCGACCTGATCCAGTTTATCGAACGCGCAACACCCCCGGCCTCGGCCGAAGGCGTTGACGCCACGGTCTCCGCCCGCATGAAGACGGGTTCGTAATCATCAAATGACTTAAAGCAAAAGGGCCGCAAGAAATCTTGCGGCCCTTTTGCTTTTGTGACGGATGATCAGGCCGCTGCGGCAGTTGTCGAAGACACGCCGGCCGCAAGGCCCGTGTTTTTGGCCTGCAGCGAGGCTTGCAGGCCCCCGATGACGGTATTGATCGGATCGATCAGCGTCTCGGCATCCTTCAAAACCTTTTCGACCAGCTGCACCGCGGTTTCGAGCGGCACGCCGGGTTCAAGGTTGATGTATTCCTCTTCTTTCGGCATGGACGAATAAAGCTTCGACACCTTTCCCGCCAGCTTGATATCGAGCAGCGAGAGTTTGCTGACGTTCGATTCAAACACTGTGCGGCTAAAGCGCGGATGTTTCTGCACGATGTCCCCGCCCTGCTGGTACTTGGGCGTTTCGTTCGGGTCTTTCAGCGATTGCAGCATGTCGCCGTAAATGACAAGGAAGGCATCGATCTTGTTCTTGTTCTCCGACAGCTCGCCTTCCAGCGTGGTGACAAGCACCTGTCTTTCCCTTGTGAGCAGCATCGCTTCCTTGCGGCTGGCCTGTTCCTGATCCTGTTCCTGCGCGGTCGCCATGCGCTTCAGCCAGTACCACATCACAAGGCCGACGATGACAAGGCCGCCGAAGGGGCCGAAGATCAGCGCGAAGGGCAGGAGGAAATCCATATGCGGCTTGAGCCAGGCCGGCACGCCGCCCTGCGGGTTTTCTTCCAGTTTCAGCAGCTTCCAGACGCCGGCGCCGGCAAGGCGCGCTTTTTCCTGCGCGGTTTCGTACGAGGTGGCGAAGACAGTGCCGTAGGTCTGATCCCGGTCGACGACGACGAAGCCGGTCGACAGCAGTTCAAGCGCGAGATCCTGGTTCTCGGAGGTCGAGCAGCGCGCGACGATATTCGTCCATGTGCTCTTCGGCATGATGCGGCAGTTGACCTGGCCCTCCTGGATGAGGCCGTCCATCAGGTCCAATGCTTTTAATTCAAGCGGCGTTTCGGCGGTGGAGGCCGGACGGATGCCCCAGAGGCGGATGCTCTGGCCTTCGGCGCGCAGCGTCATCGGGTCGATGGCGCGCATCGGGCGCTGGATGCGCTCGGGCAGCGGCGCCAAGGGGGTGGAGGGCCGGTCGTCATCGCCGGCAGCGGCGGGGCGCACGCCGGTCGGCACCGGCACGGCGGGCGCCTGCATCATGGGCGCGGCGGCGGGGCCCGAGGGCGCGGCGGCTTTCGGTGCGGCGGGTTTGGCCTGCGCCTGTGCTGCATGGGGCAGCGCGAAGAGCGCGGCCGCAATCATCAGGCAGAAAAAAGTATTACGCATGGCGAAAAACCCCCGGTAGAAAAATCCCCAATAGCCGTTACCAGTCTAACGCCATAAACGTTTAGATTCAAATAACAAGCGACGCAGCTATGTAAAACTTAGCCGTATTTCCTGATGGGGAGGAAGGGCAGCAGCCACGCGCCGAGCGACGAGGGGTTGCGGGTCTGGATCAGGACCTGTCCCGGCCCGAAGAAGCGGCAGGCAAGGCCTTCGCCCGAGGTCACGGCCGAGGTCCAGCTTTTCGCGCCCTTGGTGATTTCGTACTTGGTGGTCGACGGCCAGGCCACAAGGTGGCCGTTGTCGATCAGCAGGCTTTCGCCGGGTTTCAGGTCGATCGGGTAGATCGAGCCGTAGGTGGAGAGGAAAGCCGTGCCCTCGCCGCCGACTTTGACGACGAAAAGACCCTGCCCCGAGAAGATGCCTTTGCCGAGGCTCTGCATCTTGGTCGAAACGGTGACGCCCGGCGTGCCGCAGAGGAAGCCTCCCTTTTGCACCGACCATTCCTGGCCCGGTTTCACGTCCAGCGTCGCAATCTCGCCCGGCATCGACGCCGCGAGCAGCGCCCAGCCGGGGCCTTTTTTCGCCTCGATCTGCTGCATGAAGAAGCTCTCGCCCGAGATCATGCGGCCAAGGCCTTTCATGATGCCGCCGTCGGCTTTGCCGGTCAGCTCGAGGCCTTCCGACATGGCGACCATCGCGCCCGATTCAGCCTTGATGATTTCGCCCTCTTGCAGCGTGACGCGCACGAGCGGGAATGATGTATCGCCTAAAACTTCGCATTTCATTGCAGTAACTCCCCCTGATTAAAAATTAGTAAGCCGTCTTGTCCATTTTCTTCATCCAGTTGTCGAATACGATTTTCGCCTCTTCGCGCAAGAGCCGGTAAACGGGCAGGCTGCGCTTGTTTTCCGGCAGCGCCACTTCGCGGTATAAAAACGCATCGTCGAAACCGATGCGCTCGGCGTCTTCGCGCATATTGGCGTAGAAAATTTTATCAAGACGCGCCCAGTAGATGGCGGAAAGGCACATCGGGCAGGGCTCGCAGGAGGTATAAATCTCGCAGCCTTCCAGCTTGAAATCCTTGATGTGGGCTGTCGCGGCACGGATGGCGACCATTTCGGCATGCGCCGTCGGGTCGTTGGTCGAGGTGACGCAGTTCCAGCCCTCGCCGATGATCTTGCCGCTTTTGACGATCACGGCGCCGAAGGGGCCGCCCGCATTTTCATCCATTTTCTGCTGGGAAAGGTCGATGGCGCGGCGCATAAAGATTTTCCGCTGCGCTTCCATGTCGCTTTCGGGACGCGCGTTGACGGCGCCCGACACGGCTTCCTGCACCAGCGCGCTTTCGATGCTGGCCAGCAGCGCCATCGGGTTGACGGGCTTGTCCATGAAGCTGAGCTTCGGCAGGTTCACGCGCTGCTTGAGCCCGTCGCGCTCGCCTTCTTCGCAGACGGCAATGACGGGGACCTTGGCATGGTCGCGCTGCATTTTCTTGATGAAGCCGAAATTGTCGGCATTGTCGCCTTCGACATCGAACACGACAAGACTGGGCGTCTTGGCCAGCAGGCTTACCGCTTCGTCGCCGTTCTTGGCCTCCGAGGCCTGATAGCCGTTTTTGACGAGGATGCCCGCGATCAGTTTGCGCGTCATGTCGTTCGGCTCGAGGACGAGGATATGGCCCTTGCTTTCGGCGGTCATGGTTATTTCACGTGTTCGTGTTCAAGCTCGGGTTCTTCGGGTTGCGGGCGCGGGTTTTTGGAGGGAGGGTATTCGAACAACAGCTTGTCGTCCTTCACGCCGATCTTGACCGCGCCGCCCTTGGTAAGTTTTCCGAACAGCAGTTCGTCGGCCAGCGGTTTCTTGACGTACTCTTGTATCGTGCGGGAGAGCGGCCTTGCACCCATCGCGGGGTCGTAGCCTTTTTTACCAAGCCACTGGCGCGCGTCGTCGGTCAGCTCAAACGTCACGCCGCGGTCGCCCAGCTGCGCTTCCAGCTGCATGATGAATTTATCGACCACACGGCCGATGGTGGTCGGGTTCAGCGGCTTGAAGGGGATGATGGCGTCAAGGCGGTTGCGGAATTCCGGCGTGAAGGTGCGGTTGATCGCCTCTTCATCGTCGCCTTCGCGGTGCGTGCGTTCGAAGCCCATCGTCGCCTTGGCAAGCTCCGATGCGCCGGCGTTGGTGGTCATGATCAGGATGATGTTGCGGCAATCAATCGTCTTGCCGTTGTTGTCGGTGATCTTGCCGTAGTCCATCACCTGCAGCAGGATATTGAACAGGTCGGGATGCGCTTTCTCGATCTCGTCGAGCAGCACAACCGAATGCGGATGCTGGTCGATCTTGTCGGTCAGCAGGCCACCCTGATCAAAGCCCACATAGCCCGGCGGCGCGCCGATCAGGCGCGAGACCGAATGGCGTTCCATGTATTCCGACATGTCGAAGCGTGTCAGTTCAAGCCCCAGCGTCTTGGCCAGTTGCCGCGCCACTTCCGTCTTGCCGACGCCCGTGGGGCCGGAGAAGAGGTAGGAGCCAATCGGCTTCTCAGGTTCGCGCAGTCCGGCACGCGACAGCTTGATCGCGGTCGAGATGGCGATAATCGCGTCTTCCTGACCAAAGACCATGGTTTTCAGGTCGCGCTCGAGGTTGGAGAGCGTTTCCTTGTCGTCCTTGGTAATGGTCTTTGGCGGGATGCGGGCGATCTTGGCGACGATGGCCTCGATTTCCTTCACGCCGATGTTCTTCTTGCGCTTGTCTTCGGGCAGCAGCATCTGCGACGCCCCCGCCTCGTCAATCACATCGATGGCTTTATCCGGCAGCTTGCGGTCGCCGATATAGCGGGCGGAAAGCTCCACCGCCGTGCGGATTGCTTCTTCCGAGAAAACAACCTTGTGATGTTCCTCGTAATAGGGCTTCAGGCCCTTGAGAATTTTAATCGCATCCTCGATGGAAGGTTCGTTCACATCGATCTTCTGGAAGCGGCGCACCAGCGCGCGGTCTTTTTCGAAGTGGTTGCGGTATTCCTTGTACGTGGTCGAGCCGATGCAACGGAGTTGGCCGTTGGACAGCGACGGCTTCAGCAGGTTCGAGGCATCCATCGCCCCGCCCGAGGTCGCGCCCGCGCCGATAACCGTATGAATTTCATCGATAAACAGGATCGCGCCGTCCAGCTGCTGCAGTTCGGTTAGCACTGCCTTGATGCGTTCCTCGAAATCGCCGCGGTAGCGCGTGCCCGCCAGCAGCGAACCCATGTCGAGCGCGTAGATGACGGATTTTTTCAGCACTTCCGGCACATCGTTTTCGGTGATGCGGCGCGCGAGGCCTTCGGCAATCGCGGTCTTGCCCACGCCGGGTTCGCCTACATAGAGCGGATTGTTCTTGGTGCGGCGGCAGAGGATTTGAATCGTGCGCTCCACCTCCGCCTCGCGGCCGATCAGCGGGTCGATCTTGCCCTTGCTGGCCTTGATGTTGAGGTTGATGCAATAGGCGTCCAGCGCCTCGCGGCCCTTCTTGATAACGTTTTCTTCCTGCGTGTCTTCGTCCGCGCCGGGAACGGTGCGGGTTTCCGACTGGCCCGGCACCTTGGCGATGCCGTGCGAGATATAGTTGACGGCGTCAAAGCGCGTCATGTCCTGCATCTGCAGGAAATTCACCGCATTGCTCTCGCGTTCAGAGAACAGCGCGACCAGCACGTTGGCGCCCGTCACTTCCTCGCGGCCCGATGACTGCACGTGGATGGCGGCGCGTTGCAGCACGCGCTGGAAACTGGAGGTCGGCTTCGCTTCTTCGGAGGCCGGATGGACGAGGTTCTCCAGATCCTGATCGATGAAATGCGTCACTTCCTGCCGCAGCAGGTCGATATCGACGCCGCAGGCGCGCATCACGGCGACGGCGTCCTGGTCTTCGGTCAGCGCGAGCAGCAAATGCTCCAGCGTTGCGAATTCATGGTGGCGGGCATTGGCATAGGCCAGCGCGCGGTGCAGGGTCTGTTCAAGATGGCGTGAAAGCATTCACTATTCCTTTTCCACTGATGGCTTCGCCATCATTCCTTTTCCATCGTGCATTGCAACGGATGTTCGTTCTTGCGGGCGTAGTCCATCACCAGGTTCACCTTTGTTTCGGCTACTTCATAAGTATAGGTCCCGCAAACGCCCACGCCACGGCGGTGAACATGCAGCATGATCTCGGTTGCTTCCTGCCTATTCTTGCCGAAAAACTTTTCTAAAACGTGAACGACGAAGTCCATGGGCGTGAAATCGTCATTTAACAGAAGAACCCTGTACATCGCCGGTTTTTTGGTCTGCGGGCGGGTGCGGGTGAGCACGCCCACATCGGTGCGGCCCGGGCGATCGGGCTCGCGGTCATCGTCGCCGGCGGCGGAAGTCACAAAAAAATGTTTTAATTCAATATCTTGCATATATGCCCGTTTTGTCCTTATCGCACATGCGGGTTGCTGGCGAAAAGAAGCCATACAAAGAATATAGTACAGCCTGCAGCCCAAGGGTACTCCCAAGAAAAAGGCTTTACGAAACCCCTTTCTTTTCATAAATTCACCGGATTATTTCAGATTCGGAAAATACAACAACGGGACCAGTGTCTTGAAGCCACGCGGGATTCTTCGCAAGCTCTTTTTCGCCGCCGCACTCACCGGCGCCATGGCGTCGCAGACGGCGCAGGCGCAGACGCAGCGCAACGACCGCGCCGACCGTTATGCCGCAATCGTGCTCGATGCGGAGACCGGCAAGGTTTTGTACGAGCGCGACGCGAACCAGCGCCTGCACCCCGCCTCTACCACCAAGATGATGACGGCCTATATGGTCTTCAAGGCGATCGAGGAAGGCAAGCTGACGGTTGATCAGGAGCTGACGGTATCCAGCAACGCGGCGGGCCAGCCCTCCACCAACCTCGGCATGATGCCGACGACCACCACCAAGCGCACCGTCACCGGCAAGGACGGCAAGAAACGCACCGTCACCAATACCGTCACGCGCCAGACCGTGCATAAAATCACCGTCGACAAGGCGCTGCGCGGCATGCTGACCCATTCCGCCAACGACGCCGCCGTCGTCTTTGCCGAAGCGCTGGGCGGCACCGAAGCCAAATTCGCCGACATGATGAACGCGGAAGCAAAACGCCTCGGCATGACGCATACCAATTTCGAAAATCCGAACGGCCTGCCCGATCCCCGCCAGATGACGACGGTCGAGGATATGGCGAAACTGTCCCGCGCGCTGCTGCAGGATTTCCCGCAGCATTACCATTATTTCTCGCTCCGCACCGTGACCTTCAACGGCGCGACATGGCGCAACACCAACCGCATGCTGACGACCTATCCCGGCATGGACGGCATCAAGACCGGCTGGATCAGGACCTCGGGCTTCAACCTTGCGGCCTCGGCCGTGAAGGGCGACGACCGCGTGATCGGCGTCGTGTTCGGCGCGGCCAGCACGGAAGAACGCAACGAAGACATGCGCCAGCTGCTCGATTTCGGCTTCCTGAAGCTGCAGGACCCCAAGGCGACCTACCGCTACGGCCCCTCGACCGCGCCCGCCGGCGAGCGCTATGTCACTGTGCCGCAGCTTGCGCCGCCCGTCGTGGTGGAGGCGCCGGTCATCCCGCCGCCTGCGGAGCCGGTGATTATTACCAATTCAACCCTGATCCCCGACTCGACGGAAAAGCCCGCCGCGGCCACACCGCCCGAGGTCACCGCGCAGCCCGGCGAAGGCAAAGGCGGGGGCGACGCGCCCCTGCCCGCTGCGGGAGAGAAAACCGCCTTCCTGCCCTCCCGCCGCTGGAACGCGACGACCCCGCCCTCCGTTTGATTAGAGCGATTGTTATCAAGCCTTTAAAATCAGCGCTTTTTCGCTGTTTCCAACCATGCGCCTGTGGATAATTGCGTGTTTTTACAGTGTCTTTTACTAAAGCGTCCCTAGACAAACGGGGCTGCCGATACGATAATATAATTATAAGGGTTTATTACGGTTAAGGGGCACAGCGCCCATGCGCATAACATCCGGCAGGGGATTATCGTTCTTGAAGCGTTTTCTGGTGCTCATCCTGCTGGTCGCACTGTCCCTGGCCATCCTTTCGCCCGATGTCGCGGAAGCCGCCCGCAAGAAATCCCGCAAGAAAGCCGCCGCCCCGCAGCCTGACCGTTACGCCGCTATTGTCGTGGATTCCGCGACAGGATACGTGCTCAGCGAAAAGAATGCCGACGTGCGCCGCTATCCGGCTTCGCTTACCAAGATGATGACGCTGTACCTGACCTTCGAAGCGCTGCAGGCCGGCACGCTGACGAAAAACCAGCGCCTGCCCGTTTCCGCCAATGCGCAGTACCAGTCGCCGTCGAAACTCGGCCTTGAAGCCGGATACAGTTTACGCGTTGAAGATGCGATCTACGCGCTTGTCACGCGCTCCGCCAACGACGCCGCCGTGGTGCTGGCCGAAGGCATCGGCGGGTCGGAAGAACGCTTCGCGCGGCTCATGACCTTCAAGGCGCAGCAGCTGGGGATGAAGGCCTCGCATTTCGTCAACGCCTCGGGCCTGCATGACACGCAGCAATATTCCACCGCACGCGACATGGCGATCTTGTGCCAGTCGCTTATCCGCGACTTCCCCCGCGAGTATCGTTACTTCTCGACGCCCAGCTTCGTTTATGCGGGCGTGACCTCGATGAACCACAATAAACTGCTGGCCACCTATCCCGGCATGGACGGCATCAAGACAGGTTACGTCTATGCCTCCGGTTACAACCTCGCCGCCTCCGCCGTGCAGAACGGGCGTCGCGTGACGGCCCTCATCTTCGGCGGGCGCACCTCGGCCAGCCGCAACTCGGCCATGGTGACGCTCCTGGACAACGGCTTCGCCCGCCTGAAAGACCCGCGCGTCGCGGCCCTGATCGCGCAGCGCCAGAAAATGCTGGCCGCGAAGATGCCCAAGAAAAAACCCCTCTCGCCCTCCTCCTCCTCCGCGCGCAACGCGAAACTGGCGCTGGCGGCATCCGAGCCCGAAGGGCAGGGAGACAGCGACGAAAGCCTGTCGGGCGGCCGCGTGAACGGCTTCACCTCCGAATTCAGGCCGCGGCCAATCAACCAGCAAAGGCTTGATACCGCCGGCACGCCGACGCCCAACGTAACGGCTTACACGCCCTCCGCACAGCAGAATTATAAACCGGCGGCACAACCGCGCACCTCCGCCTATGTCGTTCAGAAGCCTGTCGCGCCTATGGTCAGGCCGGTGGCGAAGCCCGTCATGACGAATGCGAGCGGGAAACCGCAGCAGCAGCCCGCCAACTTCACCAGCCTGTCGTCGCTGGCCTCGGCCCCCGGCGGCACGGGCGCCTATGCGGTGCAGATCGGCGCTTTCTCCAGCCACGATGCCGGCATGATGGCGCTGAAAACGGCGCGGGAGTCGCTGCCGCAGAAGATCAATGCCGCCAGCCGCTATGTGATTGCACCCCTGAAAACCAACCGCGGCATGATTTACCGCGCGCGTCTCGCCGGATTGAGCGAGGGGCAGGCCACCCAGGCTTGCCAGACCCTGCGCGGCAGCTGCCTTGTCATGACAGCCCAGTAATAGATTTACGGAGGCCCCCGATGGAAAACCAACCCAAAGCCACAGAGACTGTGCGCGTTTTCGTTTACGGGCTTGTGCAGGGCGTCAATTACCGCCGCTGGCTGCAGGGCGAAGCCTTATCACGCGACGTGCACGGCTGGGTGCGCAACCGCGCCGATGGCACGGTGGAGGCGATCCTCTACGGCGATTTCAAGGCCGTCGACGACCTTGTCCGCGCCTGCCGCCACGGCCCCATCAACGCGCGCGTCGACCGCGTGCACAGCGAACCCGCCGAATACGACGGCACCCAAGGCTTCCGCATCGAGGACACCGTATGACACGTTTTATTCTGGCCATCGCGCTGATGCTGATGGTATCGCCCGCTTTTGCGCAGGAACAGGCCGCGCCCATCATCCCGAAAAAGCCCGAAGTGCCGTTCCGCGAGGACGCGGGCCTGATCTCGGCCGAATATTACCTCTCGGTCGGCAAATATTCGCAAGCATTGAGCGTGCTGGCGGGCGTGCTGGAACGCCATCCGGGCAGCGCCGATGCCTATACCTACCGCGGCCTTGCCTACCAGCAGCTTGGCGACCTGAAAAAAGCGCGCGACAATTATAACCGCGCGGTGACGCTGAACCCGACGCACCTTGGCGCGAACAAGTATCTTGCCTCCATGTTCCTCAACGACGGCGAGCTTGACCGCGCGGTGGAGCAGATGCAGGTGATCCGCCTTGCCTGCGGCACGCTGGAATGCCAGGAACTGGACGAATTGCAGCTCGAGATCAATAAATTCAGGGCGAAGCAGTAGGGCCTTTTGGCTTGAAGGGCTTTGGTTTCAGCGTCTCGCAATAAGCCGCGAAGTCGCGCACGATATCCTTCAAATCTTCCTTAAGCTTCACTGCGCCCGCCGTAAATTCCAGCGTTTCCTCATCCATGTAAAGCGCGCGGTTCAGCTCCAGCTGGATACTGTGCACGCCTTTCGCGGGATTGCCGGTGCGGCGGATAATTTCCGCGCCGCTGAAGCCTTTCACGTCGATGCCGACCGTATAGCCCTTGGCCTCGAACAATTCCTTCAATTTCTGCACAATCGCCGGATCGCAGGACGTCCCGCCCCGCGTGCCAAGCGCAACATCGAAAGGATTTTTTGCCTTGCCGCGCTGCGTGAGCGAGGGCATGGAATGGCAGTTGAGATGCACCGCCAGCCCCTCCCGCGCCTGTGTTTTATCCACCAGCGCGTCCAGCGCGTCATGATAGGGCTTGTGCTTTGCCGCCACGCGGTTGAAGACTTCCGATAGTTTCAGCGGCCTGTCGTAAACATCATGCGATGATCGTGGCGTGCAGCGGGCGCGCACAAGGCCGCTTTCGGCGGGAATATATTCCTGCTCGCCTTCCTTCAGAAATTTCTCCGTCACAGTATCGCGGCGGTTAGGGTCGACGTAAGAACGGGGGAATTCCGCCTGCAGCAGCGGCACGCCCAGCGCCGGCAGAAAATCGTAGAGCCTGTCGAGGAAGCGATCCTCCGCCTTCTCCAGTTCATGGCGCGGGCAGGCCTGGCCGAAATCGGCGGGATAGTCGCGCCCCGAATGCGGGCTGTCGGCGATCAGGCAGCCGCGCGGCGCAACGGGCACGCGCAGGCTAAAGACCTTGTCGGTGTGTGTTTCATCTTTCGGTGACATACCGCATCATGAAAGCCGCGGCGGGCTTCGGCAAGGGGGAATCTTATGCTTTGGGGCCGAATTTCAGCGGCGCGCGCACGGATACAGGTGCCGGCAGCGTGACGACACCCTCCGTCACGGCCTTCATTTCAGTCTCCCAGTCCGCCCTCAGTTTGCTGAGGTATGCCGCCACCTGTTCGGCCTGCCGCTCCAGCAGCACGGCCTTGACCGCATCGCCCGGCCCGTTCCAGAGGTAGTCCATGGGCTTTTTGCCCCGGTGGTTGGTGATGAAGGCGTCCGCGCCATGGCGGCAGAGCGCCTTGACGATGTCGAGCCGCCCGGGCCCGCCCTCGCAGGCGGCCATCAGCGGCGGCCAGTGCGATGCATTGGCATCGGGATTGGCGCCGTTTTCAAGCAGCCATTCGACGATGGCCAGCTTGCGCTCGCTGCCCGCCGCATCCACCAGCGCCGTATGGCCGTTCCCCGTATGCGCATTGACGTCGACGCCTTCGGCGATGATGGCCTTCACCGCGTCGAGATTATTGTACTCCACGGCGTCGCGCAGGCGCTTGTAACCCTCGCTGTTGAAAGCACTGGAAAGATTTTTGTCTGCAACGTCCATGCTGCGCCCTGTAAAAATAGCTGCGGTACTATAACACCATGATTTACATAAGGCAAGCAGAAACGGGCATATGACCCTCCAAAATATTACTACTTATCAGCCTGTTGACGGTTTACTTTTGCCATAACAATTAAACGGGCGTATAGTCGCCCAACGATAAAGCGCCCCCTCGGGAACCCCCATGAAACCGCTGCCGCTGAAAACAAAACAGAAAATTCACGCCCGGTTGAAGAACAGCAGCCGGATTTTGCGCACCATCTATCTGGCAACCGTGGTCGCGGCGATGCCGGTTGTGCTCTGGAGCAATTACCGCACCCCGGGCGCGAGCAGCCTTGCGAGCGAAACGCAGGAAGCCGCTTCATGAAGATTTCCACGAAAAAGAAAATATTGCCCGCGTTGCTGCCTGTCGCCTTCACGAGCCTGGCGCTCGCCTTGACAGGCCTTATCGCCAGCATCGGCGGCGCGATTTATTATGATGAAAGCGGCTCTGCCGGCGCACCGCAGCCCCGCGCCACCGAGGTGCAGGAGGTCGAGAACAGCTTTCAGCATACAAAAGAGCTGAAAGCGGAGTACGAAAAATATGCCAGCCGCCATAAGGCGCAGGCCACGCAAGCAACGCCCCTCGCGCCGGAAGCGCGGAACGCGCTGGCCGAACAGACGCTGCAGGCGAAATATGCCTATGAAGCCAGCGTCGCGGCGCAGGGCGTGCAGCTGATGCATGCGCGCCAGCTGTCGATCTCCGAGATCGAGGACGGGGTGAAGCGGCTGGCGAAAGAGAACGGCACGGTGACGCCCGCCTACCTCCACGATATCAAGGCGCGGGCGGCGGGCAATTCCGCCATCCACCTCTGCCAGCAGGAAACGGCGGCAACAGCCGCGCCGTCAGCCCAAAGCGCGGAAGCCATCGCCGCCTGCACGACACGCTACAACAATCACAGCGCCATCTTCATGCTGTGCACGATGGCGGCGATGATCGGCGCGGGCATTGCGCTCAACGTGCTGGAGGGCAGATGGAAAGATCAAATCGATGCGGCGGAAAAAGCGGAAAAGCTGCGGCAGGCAGAGGCGCTGAAAGCGCAGAAGGCCCAAGAAGCGCTGGCCGCCAGCAGGCCCGCCCCGCCGCCACCCCCGCCGCCGGTTTTCGATCCCGCCACGGGGCAGGCGATCACCGTCAAGCCGATCAGGATAAAAGGCGCTACTCCGGCATTTGGCCGGAGCCTATCTTCGGCGTAACCTGTTCAAGTTCTCCCGGCATCAGGTAGGGTTCGATGGGGTCGCAGATATTGCGGCTGCGGTATTTAGGATTGCGCCCGGCGATGGCGTACCAGTGGCAGGCCTTCTGGAAGTCCTGCTCGACCAGATCGCCCTTGGCGTAAATCATCGCAAGCTCGAACTCGGCGCGCGCGTTCTCGGGCGGGCTGCTCGATGTCGCCACCGCGCGATACCATTTGATGCCTTCAGCGGTGTTCTTCTCCAGCCCGTGACCGCCCTTCATGTAAAGATCGGCCAGATGCAGCGCGGCAGCGTCATCGGGCATGGGCGATATCGCGTTCTCCATTTTCCCGGTCAGCCTGTACCACTTCACGGCCTTCACGTAATCGACCGGCCCGCAACTGCCCTGCTCGTAGATGATCGCAAGGCGCTTCGCCGCCTCCATCCCCGAAAAAGCATCGGCGTTATAGGCTTCTGCCAAGACCTTGTAGGCTTCGGCGGCGGCGGTCGATTTTTCGTACCATTGCATCGCCCGCGTGCAATCGGCCGCGACGCCCCTGCCCTGCTCGTAAAACAGGCCTGTCTTGAACTGCCCGCGCGCGCTGCCCTGCTCCGCCGCGCGGTTATACCAGTAGAAAGCTTCCTTTGCATCGGGGCGCGGATCGTCGTTGCGGCCGGTCTCGTAAAAAGAACCCAGCGTCAGCTGCGCCTCTATATCGCCCGCGCCGCCCTTGGCCTGCAATTTGCGCAGGTTGCCGGGCCCCGTGCAGGTGCCGGGGCCGTCGCTGTCGAAATAATACTTGTCGGCGGCATAGCAGCGGCAGCCGCCCTCGCCCTCGTTTTCCAGCGCCTCGCTCTGGTCGAAACGGTCGTCGCCGCCGCAGCAGTAATAATAGCATTCGGATTCTTTGCGGCACTGCGCATCGCAGGTGTTATGCCATTTGCGCGCGCGATGCTTGTAATAAAAATCGGTGCGTTGCTCCGTCGCCTGTCCCGGCGCGTAGGTTTTGTCAGGCGTCCAGCACAGATAAGGCACAGAAGGGCTGCAGCCGCGGTTGGAAAAATAAACCGCGAACAGCGCTAGCAGGCAGACGATCGCCGCAAGACGGATATGTTTTTTATACTTTTCCACGCGCACCGCCCGCAGTTCCGGCAAGCTCTGCCAATACCTCGGATTATAAGGCGCGGCCTGAAGGACAGCAACAGGCTGCTATCCCGTCCTTAGCGGCCCGGCGCGCGCGGCTTCTTAGCCTTGCCGCGCCATTCGGCGGGCACGGGGTCAACGCCCAGCCTGCCGGTGAAACAGACATAGGGGCCCAGTTCCGCCGCCAATTTCGGCTGCGCGGTTGCACGCGCGAGATCGACAGCGGATTTTCCAGCGTCATCCTTGATGCCGGGATCAGCGCCATGGCCGATCAGGAAACCCGCCAGTGCTGTGTCTTTCTGCGAGACGGCATAGTGCAGCGCCGTCCAGCCGCCGGTGTCGGAATCAACGCTGGTTTCGCGCTTGTTCACATCCGCACCGTTTTCGACCAGCATGCGGGCGGTGACGGCATCGCAGGAATTGAGCGCTTCGTGCAGCGCGGTCATGCCGCGCGCAGCATCGGGAACAGCGTTGACGTCGGCGTGGAATTCCTCCACCAGCACGCGGGCGGCTTCCTGCTGGCAGGAGTTGCAGGCGCGGTGCAGCGCCTCGACCAGATAGGGCTCGCGCGGGTCGACCAGAAAGGGATAGCGGCTGGCAAGCGCGCGCAGCGTATCGACCTCGTCCTGCCAGGCGGCGGTTTTGAAGTCGTCGACGATATCGGCCTTATCGGGGGCTTTTGCCATGGAGATTCTCCTTATGGCACCGAAACCTAAAGCATTGTCGTTTTATGTCAATAGAAATTACGGTGCTATATTACCGAGTCTTTACCCGCCCAATTTGCGCCCCAGCGCCAGCAGGCCATAGCCGATACCCGCCGTAATCCCGCCCAGCAGCACCACAAGGCCCAGCACCCAGATAATCTCCCAGCCCTCCGCGCGGCCGTGATTGAGGTCTTCGACAAAGGCATAGCCGTTCACGGCGAGGGCGAAGAGCGCGCCCAGCGCGGCAAGGCCCATCAGGCCATAGCCGGCGTAAACGAAAATCTTGCCGATGGTTTGTTTGGCAGCCATGGTTTTCAGCTTTATCTTGGGCCCGCGTATTTACTATTGCTATTATATGGCTGGCATCAGGTCAATTGCACAGCACAGGCAATGAAATTACAGCTCCTTCTCCCCGTCGTTCTTGCCGCCCTACTGCTAGCGGCTCCTGCGCGCGCCGATATGGCCGCCTCCTTCGATATGGAGGAACTGACGCGAGGCTACGCCTTGCCTTGCGACGCGCAGAGGGCGGAGCGGCGGCGCAATATACAGCCGCCCTATTTCCCCGGCAGGCCCGATTCATTCAAAAACGATATGGCCGCGCTGGTCATTTATTCCCCGCATCTGACAGCAGAGCAACGCCAGAAGGCGGAGCAACTTTTCGCGGGCGTGCCCTCTTACGCCCTGCCGCTCGTCTGGCGGGGCGGCGGCGTTTATGTTTTCACGCGGCGCGGCATTGTCGAAGCCGTGCCGGCGCTGGCGGTGGAGAGCGAGTGGTTCGGCGACCTCGGCCTTTACATGGAGGTTGACCGCCGTCTTTACCTGCCCTTTGAAAAGGGCGTGGGGCTGAAACGGCAGCGCAACGGCGATTTCGCCGCAGAGCGCTGGGTGCCGACAGACCGCGACCAGCCCCGCGCCATCAACCACGAAACCGGCCATATCATCGATGCCATGCTGGGCCGCTACAGCCGCGGCAGCCGCGCCGCCGACGGCCGGACAAGGCTCAGCAACCGCAGCGATTACATGGATGCCTTCAACAGCGATCTCGCCCGCCTTACCTCGCAACGCCGACCGATCCCGATCGAAAGGATTAGAAAGCTCGGCTATTACATGCCGCGCAGCTACAAGGGCTTCCGCCTTGGCATACAGGAAGACCAGCGCGCCAGGCGCGAAGTCTTCGCCGAGCTCTGGGCCGAAGCCCATGGCCACGACAAGAACAAGCTCTCGGCGGCCTATCCCGATACTTTCAAGGTGGTAAAAGCATTGGCGGAATTTTTAAAGACGCAGGATGCGGTGGCACCGGTGAAGTGTGAATTCAACTGACCGGAAAACTCACCACGCTAGCGATGAAGTTATAATTCTTCAACCTTCCGGGGGCTCTACATAGGCAGTACAAAAGTCTTCATCGTAGAAGCGCAGCCGCCATATGGAGGATGACTGATCCTCAACTATCGCATATTGGGCTTGAAAGCAGCCGCCCCCGCTTTCCAGCCATCTGCCGAAGCGTTCAAAAATTGCCTTAACGTCCGGACTCAGTTCATTACGTTGTTCCACCAATACCACTGTTATTTGAGCTGTCGGAGGCAGTACATTTTTAGTCACATGCCAATGCAGGCCCCGTACAATTTTTTTTACCACTATATTAACAGGTACAGCTTCAATCTTAGCAGGATGCCCCATTTCCCCCTGACCGTACGGAGCCAAGTGGACGGAAGTATTCTCTAAAAAAGACCGCCCCATTTTCTGATTTTTTCTGACGGTACCTCTTACGCTATTCCAAAGCGCAGGCCTCTCGTATCCGAAATACAAGCCTAAAATTGCCTTAAATTTCTCGTCAAAGTCTTTTGTACCATGATTACATTCTTTGCACGAAGGAACGGTTATTAAGTCGTCTGTCTTGTCCACAAATATAGATTGAGGCGGAATATGCTCCCTGCTTATGTATCTATATCCGGTATGTTGAGACTGTCTCTCACCGCAAAGTGGGCATAATAGCTTCGCATCGAAAGCCATTTTAAGCTACTCTGCGCTGCCTGTTTTCAATGACGAAATGTCGACACCATTCGCAATAAGACGCTTTTGCGCTGCCGCCACGACCTCCTGCGGAAATTTATCCGCGTGTTTTACGACTACGGCTTCAGCCGTATATTGAGGCATTTTATTCTCGACCAGTAATGTAAAGCCCTGCGTGGCCGTTTTAGACATCGCCCAGTCCTCAAGGCACTTTTGAACACCGTGACGCGCGAGCTTTTGTCTTGTCCTGCTCGCGGGAGTTTTACGATCGTTCTTTTCCGTCAACAGGGATTCATAGGCCGCAAGCATGGCGTAAAAATCCTGATAGAGCGGCTCTGAATAGTCTTTACCCCCCACCTCGCAAAACCGCCTGAATGCCACCCAGTAAACATCCATCCGGTTTTTGGATTTCGCATTATCCATGACTGTTCTGATTTCGTCTGGATCGGTTAATTTTGAAATAAAAGGAGGGATAGCGTCCGGTGTCATAAAGGCGCTCGCTTTTAAAAATGTAAAAGTCAGCTTAATAGGCGTCTTGAAACTTACCCAGCCATCTTGCTGATCGTATTCGTGGTCGAGAAACCTTCTTCCATCTCGGCGCGGACGACTTTGCCGCCCCAGGAGGTGATAAGGTCGTAGCCGACGACTTCTTCCAGTTTGTACTGGCCGCCCTTGACCAACACGTCGGGCCGGATGGCCTTCAGCAGCTCGATCGGCGTGTCTTCGTCGAAGATCACAACGGCATCGACCATTTCCATGGCCGACAGGATGGCGGCGCGTGCGGTTTCATCCTGCACGGGGCGTGTCGGCCCCTTCAGGCGTTTGACCGATGCGTCGCTGTTGATGGCGACGACAAGGTAATCGCAAGCGGCCTTGGACTGGCGCAGCGTGGCGACGTGCCCCGGGTGCAGCAGGTCGAAGCAGCCGTTGGTGAAGCCGACCTTGAACCCGCGGTTGCGCCAGCGCTCGGCCTGTTCGCCTGCGCCTTCTTTCGTTGTCAGTTTCGTCTTGCGGGCATAGGCGTTCTTTTCCATCGCATAGCCGCTCGACAGAACCTTTTCGATTTCATCGGGGCGGGCGGTGGCCGTGCCGGGTTTGCCGACCACGATGCCAGCGGCGATGTTGGCAAGCAGGGCTGCGCTGCGCAGCGTCACGCCGGCGGAGATGGCGGCGGCGAAGGTGGCGATGACGGTATCACCTGCGCCGGAAACGTCATAGACCTCGCGCACGTTGGCGGGGATATGGATGGGTTCGGCGTCGGCCGTGATCAGGCTCATGCCGTCCTTGCTGCGCGTGGCCAGCACCGCGCCAATGCCGGAGCCGACGATGACCTTCATCGCGGCGGCGCGCGTTTCTTCGTCCGTCGCGGCCTTCATGCCGGTGGCGGTTTCAAGTTCTTTGCGGTTGGGCGTGATGATGGTGGCGCCCTTGTAGCGGGTAAAGTCGAGGCCCTTGGGGTCGACGATCACGGGCTTGCCGTGGCGCTTGGCCAGCGTGATGGTCTCCGACACGATGCGGTCGGTCAGCAGGCCTTTTTTATAGTCGGACAGAATGACGGCGCCGACGGTGGCAATAATCTTTTCTACAGCCGCAATAATCTTGCTCTCTGCCGCGGCCGAAACGGGGATGCTTTTCTCGCGGTCGACGCGCAGCATCTGCTGCCCGCCGCAGACGAAGCGGCTTTTGACCGTCGTGGAACGGTCGTCGAGGGCCTCCAGATGCGCTTCTACGCCCAGCTCGGCCAGCAGTCGCGCGACATCCGCGCCGGCGCTGTCCTGCCCTACACCCGCCACCAGAACGGCCTTTGCGCCAAGGGCGGCGATATTGGCGACCACGTTGCCTGCGCCGCCCAGCATCGCCTTCTCCCGCTCGACCAAAAGGACGGGAATCGGGGCTTCGGGGGAAATTCTTTCGATGGCGCCATAGACGAACCTGTCCAGCATGACGTCGCCAAGGCAGAGAACGCGGGTTCCGGCCAGTTTGGTGAGGTCGCTAAAAAGTGCTGAGTTTTCAGTCATATGGAAATACCGAGCTGCCAATATTGGAGCTTCGGTGTTATCATAATATTACAAGCTTCTCAAGGCTTAAAAAAGTTCCACCCCCCCGGGGGCATTTTCACCGATTATTAACCGCCTTCCGCGTAATATAGGAATGTCTTATGGAACTTATTCCGTTACGGGCAAAAAGGGTAATTAATGACAGTTTCTCAGGGACAAGAACCGCTGAAGTCGCCGGAAAATTCGCCGGAATCAGCCCCCAAAACCGCTTTGCCTGATCTCCAGGACAGCTTTATCCGCTCCGTCGGCCGCTCGGTGCGTTCGACCAAGCTGGGCGACATGCTGGTCAACTCCCGCATGATTACCCGCGTCCAGCTGAAGGACGCGCTTAGAAAACAAAAAGAAACCGGCAAACGCCTCGGCCATGTGCTGCTGGAAGCCGGCTATGTCACCCCCACCGCCCTGTACCGCAAGCTGGCGCAGCAGTGGGTATTAAAGGTATCGACCGCCGGCATCGCGCTGATGATGCAGTTTTTCACCCCCTCCATCGCCCGCGCGGATGATGGCGGCGCGGTGCGCCTTGCCGCTGCGACCTCGTCGGCCAGCGTGATCAAGCCCGGCATTTCGGCTTCGAACCTGTTCGGTTCGACCGAAGTCAAATCGACCAATATCTCGGCCTTCACCAAATGGACGACGGTGATGAAGCGCTTTGACCAGCAGATGGCGTCACAGGCAAGCTCGCCGGTCGTGAAGGACTGGAAAGCGCACCTCGGCACGCTGAAGGGCAAATCGGTCCGCGACCAGATCAACGGCGTGAACAGCTACATGAACAGCATCCGTTACGTTGAAGACAGCCAGGGTTACAAAAAGTCCGACTACTGGGCGACCCCGATCGAATTCCTGGGCAAGGGCTCGGGCGACTGCGAAGATTACGCGATCGCCAAGTACGCCAGCCTCCGCGCTCTCGGCTTCTCGTCGGATCAAATGCGCATCGCCATCGTGCAGGACAAGATCAAGAACGTGCCCCATGCCATCCTGATCGTCTATACGCAGGACGGCGTCTTCGTGCTGGACAACCAGAACAAGCAAGTTGCCGATGCATCGCAGGTCAACCGCTACAAGCCGATCTTCAGCATCAACAGCAACAACTGGTGGCTGCACAAATCGCCGGGTGGCCTGACCTAATCGCTATTCTCTGAAGAGAACCAGCATCGTCGCCGCGTCGATGGTCAGCTTTTCGCGGCCTTCGTCGCGCCCGCGCAGCTCCGACAATCTTATTTCAACCGCGAAGCCATTCTCCTCGGCGCGCAGGATCATGCGCTGTTCCTGCGTATCCGGCACGGTCTTGATCTTCTCGCGCCGGAATTCCTCGAACAACGGCGAGAGCGGGAACGACACTTTCCGCCCGTCGCTATGCGTGACGGTCAACACCCCCGCCTCGTCCATGGCGAATTTCACCTTGAACTGCCCGCGGTAATCCTGCTCCTGCGACCAGTCACGGTTGCTGTAGAGATAGGCCGAAACGCGGATCATATAGTCATAGGGTGAAATTTTGACGATATCGCTGTCGCTGTAATAATTCACGCGGTTGACCGAATAATACTCGCTCTCGCGATCCTGCCATTTGTTGACATGCTCCATGCCCCAGAGCTCCATCAGCCGTTCGGGCATCATGCCGTAAGGGTAGTAGAGGTAGCAGCGGTCGTACCAGCCGGTTTCGCAGGCGGGCATCACTTTCAGGTTATTGTCGGCCATGTATTTCTTTTCCAGCTCGGCCTTGAAAGGTTCGATCAAATGCGCGATGGCCTTGTGCTTGCCGTCGATCATGTAATCGAGCGTGGAGCTGATCTCTTTCCTGTCCTCGAAACTGGCGGGCGTTTCAACCTTGCCGAGGCTGCCGTCTGCCTTGATCACACCGACCTTTTGCAGCAGGGTTTCCAGCCGCGCCTTCTGGCTCCATGTCGAAACGGAAACCGCGCTCCACGGCCCCACGGCGGCGAGGAAACACAAAAGACACAGCACCATCGGCACATGCTTGATATGCGATTGCTTCGGCCTGAACAAATAATAACCCGTCAGCCCCGCCAGCCAGACGAGCGCCATGCCGATGGCGTAGCGTTCCTCCGTCACGCCATATTGTTCGATGCGCGTATAGATGCCGAGCGCCAGCAGCGCGACGGGCAGCGCGAGGATATAATAGAAATATTTGTGGAACTGCCGCAGCAGCTTCGTGCCTGTATCGCGCATCGGATAGACGGAAAGCCAGACCGCGATACCCGCCGCGCCAAAACCCGTCACCATATAGGCAAGATTGCCCTTGGGCAGCGACATGGTGACGCCGATTTTCAGCACATAGGCATAGAGCACCCATGTATAGATCAGCACCAGCGGCACGGCGAGGTAATTGGCGATAAAATAAATGCCCTTGGGAATAAAACAGTCGTTCTTCTCGAAATCGAATTTCTTCTGCACCTGATAGAGCAGCGCAATGGGCCCGAAAATCCACGCGCCGAACAGCCATATGTCGGCGTAAAGCACCTTCGACAATTTTCCTTCGTATATCAGGTAATCCATCGACCCCACCACGGCGCAAAGCCCAAGACAGAACACGCCGTCGGCAACAGCCGCCACCGCCGCCGCGATAC
>JBGGMV010000010.1:0-4305 GCA_041287865.1 Alphaproteobacteria bacterium
CATCAACAGCATGTTCGTGCGGCAGACCAGCAGCATCATGTACACCTCCATGTCGCAGCTGAAGGACGGCGATTTCGAGAAAATCCGCGTCCTTGCCGCCGCCGCCAGCACCGCACCCCAGAAAACGTATGTGAAGTGCCCGCGCGAAACGGGACTTGATTACGGCTTTGTCGAGTTCCAGAACGCCGGCGCCTACGCGCGTTCCTTCGCCTGCGGAGAGGCCGGAAACCAGTTCTCCCCCATCCTCACGCACATGCGTGACAATTACGGCGACGCGAAATGAAAGACCGCCTGGGGAGCACAACCCAAGCGGCCATTCAGAACAGAACCGAGGTCAGATTAACTCAGGACTTTTGAGCCAGCTTTTCATTACCCGCTGGATGTCGAAATCCTTCATCGCATCAAAGTTCTTGAGGGCTAAAGCAAGTTCGCGCTGGTCGACGATCTTTTCGCCCGTCCGGATACCCCGGCTGAGCAGGAAGATCGAGGCGAATTCCGATTTCATCATGCCGATGTAACGGCAGGCGACGACAAAAGGCTTGCCGCCGTCTTTTTGTATCAGCTTGACCACAGAGTCGGCGGGCAGGCCGCAACGTTCGGCGAACAGCGCCACGAAGAATCCGATCTGTCCGCGGCGAAGCGTCTTGATCATGAGGTCGGCTGTAACGTCCTTGCGCTCGTTGAACCGTCTTGCCAGCGCCGCCATTTCGGGCGTGGTGTTGCGTAAACCCTTGGCTTCGTTGCTAAGCTCGTGGATGAGTGACTCGATCGCCTGATCCAGCACATGGTTGGAAACAACGAACTTGCTGGCGATTTCCTCGCGCAGCGCCTGTGACACGACCATGTAAAGGTCGATCGCCACGTCGCTGTCCAGCTCGGGACGGCGCAGCAGAGGCCTTTGCAGCTCTTCGCTGTTCATCGACACGCGCACAAGTTTTTTCATCGTCGGCTTTTGCAGGGAAGTCTTCGGGTTCTCGATCAGGTTCTTGACCGTGCCGATGTCGCCGGTATCGATCAGGCAATCGGCGACGCTGGGGCTCAGCGCTTCGCGCTTGGCGATGGTCTGCCAGTGTGCCTGCCCCTTCGAGGCAATGATGTGCATCAGGTCGACTTCGTTCAGCACAGGGCTGTGCAGCAGGACCTGGCTGGCGACGGAAATCTGGTCATTGGCGAGAAAGACGACAAGCTCGGGCGGCACGCTGGTCAGCACCGACATGCGTTCTGACAGCGCCTGGCGCAAGTCAGTTTCTGCCTGCTTGATAAGGTTGAGAAGAATATCGCTGGCCAGACCCCTTTCCGAGTCGGTCAGTACGCGCTCTTCGAAAAATTCCGAAACGGCTTGCGCCAGCTTGCGCCTGCCATCTTCAGTTTTATCCTGAGCACACTCCAAAAGCTGCTTCGGATCCAAGATATTAACCCCTTCTGTCTCGTTTGCACGGACCATTACTGGTTCCCCCCGCGCTGTAGTAGCGATAAGATGCGCCGCTTCTCCCCCAGAAAGACGCAAAACGCTTTGCATATACTTAAAATTTTATCGAAATTACTTTAACAAAGGTTTAAACCCAGTCATTTGAATGGAAACACAGCGTTTTTAATGTGACGGGAGCAGCAGAGATTCTTTGACTTTGGCAAGCTTCGAGTCTCGACGTACGAAAATTACAAAAAAAATTGCGAATGCGATTGAAAACGATTCTCAAATTAACAGCACATTAACTACCCTCATGGTAATCTGGACTTAGTACAGCATTACACAGGGTTTAGCGTCCCAAGGGACGTAAGGGCGGAAAACAAAATGGTCGAGTTTGCGGGCACAGGACCGCAACAGGTGTTCACGCAGCCAACTGCTGTTCAGCAGCAGGAAGCACGTGCGCGGAACGAACAAACTCAGGCCAGAAACGCCCCGTCCGCAGATGCACAGAAGCTGGAGCAGCGAAATCTCCAGTCTAAGGAAGAAGAACAAAGACGCCAGAACCAGGTGGCGCAAAGACGTCAGGCGGAGGCACAGACAACGGAAAGGGCAGCTGCGAACCGGCGCGGTCAGTTGCTGGATGTAGAGGCATAGATCGCTACCCTTCCGCAAAAGAAGTAAGAAAGAACAAAGCAAAGCATTAGCTTTACACCCGGGCCTCCCGCCCTTCTTTGTCGGGGGGCCTTTTTCTTTTGCGCAAATCATTGGAATATATGGCCAAATTTGAATTTGACATAATATTGGTCATTTGATATTATCCCTAAGCAATATTTCAAGGGTTTCCAATGACTTCACAACTCTCAGCATGCTTCGCAAACAAGTCATCTGACCTTCCCCTTCCGCACAT
Source organism: Alphaproteobacteria bacterium (assembly GCA_041287865.1). Taxonomy (GTDB): domain Bacteria; phylum Pseudomonadota; class Alphaproteobacteria; order Micavibrionales; family UBA2020; genus JAPWJZ01. The sequence continues at coordinate 2,316 of JBGGMV010000010.1, forward strand.
CCGGGGCACGCATGGCTTTGCGCAGCGCAGGAAACCGGGGGTCGCGTAACATGGCATTCGGCTGGCTCAAAAACGCATTCACGCAAGCCGCGCAGGAGCCGTGGGAGAAAGACCGCGACGATTTTTTCAAAGCCATCAAGAAGAACAACGTCGAACAGGTCAAGGAAATCGCCGCGCGCTACCCGAACGAGGCGCTGGGCTGGAAGACCGAAAACGGATCGCCTCTCTACGTCGCGCATGAAAACAACCGGCTGGACGCCTTCAAGGCGCTGGTCGCGCTGGGCGCGGATATAAACGAGAATTATACCTTCGGCAAGGGCCGCGGCCGCACGCCGCTGCTGCGCGCGATCGACCGCAAGCAGCCCGAATGGCTGGAATATATCGCCAGCAACGGCGGCGACCTGAACAAGGTTCACCACGATTGCGCAGTCGCCAGCGTTATTGTCATTCGCTATGCCTATACGCCGCTGTCGCTTGCCATTGAAAAAGGCGACGAGAAAGCGGTGAAACTGCTGCTGTCAAAAGGCGTCGATCCCGCTGCGCCCTGCTACGGCGGCACCATTGAAAAAACCGTAGAGTTGACGAGCCTGCCCGCAGCCTATGCTGAAAGCCAGAAGCAATTCAAGATGGCCGATATGATCAAACGCGCCGTCCTGCAAAAACCGCCTGTACCGGACGCTGCGGAGGCGACCCAGACCGCGTCCGCCGTAGGGGTGATGCAACCACTTAAACTCAAGAAAGGCGCGACACCGTGAAAGGCTGGCTTAAAAAACTTGCCGCAGACTTCGGCGGCGCCGCACAGGACGAGCCCAAACCCGCGCCCGCCCCTGCGCCTGCCCCCACACCTGTTGCGCCCGCAGTCCAGCAGGCCGCCACTCCCCTGCCCGCTGCTGCTCCGCAGACGCCGCGCCCCGTGCAGGCATCGGTTGCGGATTTCGAGAAAGCGCGTGACGATTTCTTTACCGCCCTGAAAAAAGACGACAGCGCCACCATCGAACGCATTGCCGCCGATTATCCGGGCGAAGCGCTCGCCTGGCGTTACGACGAAGGTACGCCGCTCGCCATCGCGCAGAAAGGCAGCAGTCTGCAAAGCTTCAAGGCCCTGCTGGCGCTGGGCGCGGACAAGGAAGAAACCTACCCGGGCGGCGATTTCCCCCTGCACTATGCACAGATAAACAACCAGAAGGATTTTTTCGACCTCCTGCTGGACAGCGGCGCGGATATCGAGCGTGCATTCTCGGAGACCACCTTCCAGCACAGCACCATGATCACCACCACGCATACGGCGCTCGCCACGGCAATCCTGCAGGGTAACAAAGATGCCGCCATCACGCTGATGGAGCGCGGCGCATGTGTCACCGCGCCCTATACCCACCTGCGTGATAGCATGTCGATGCACCTCGGCGGCAGCACACGCCCCAACCCAAGCCCAAGACAGCTGTCGACTATGCAACCGAGCAGAAACATTTCCTGATCGCCGATATCGCCAAGCGCGCGCACATCCTGCGCAGCGATTATCTGGCGCGCGAAGCGGCGCCGCCGCCCGCACAGGCCCCCGACCCGATTGAAACCGACAGCACCATCGGCGTCATGCAGCCGCTGCGCCTGAAGAAACAACCCGACGCCACCCCTTAGGAGAATTCAAATGGCTTTCGAATGGCTCACCTCCGCCTTCTCTTCCTCCGCCGCCAAGCGGCCCGAGGATATGAGCTTCGAAGAGGCCCGCCCCGCTTTCTTCAAGGCGATCAAGAAAGAAGAGCTTGAAACGCTGACCGCGATCACCAAAAAATTCCCCGATGCGCTGGGTTGGGAGAACGAGAATGGCACGGCGCTCTATGTCGCTCTCGCCGCGAAACAACTTGGCTCCTTTAAGCATCTTGTCGGCCTTGGTGCGGATATGAACGCCAACCCTCCCGGCAACGACTGGGGCCTGATGCAGCGCGCCGCGAATAACGGCCAGAAAGACTTTGCCCAGTACATGCTGGAACAA
>JBGGMV010000011.1:0-2776 GCA_041287865.1 Alphaproteobacteria bacterium
GTTCCCCGGCATGAAGGGCGACGATTTCCCCCTCGAACTCGGCTCCAAGAGCTTCATCGAAGGCTTTGAAGACCAGCTCATCGGCGCGAAAGCGGGCGACGAGAAAACGGTCAGCGTCACTTTCCCCAAAGACTACGGCCATGCCGCGCTGCAAGGCGTGAAGGCTGAATTCAAAGTGAATGTGAAAGAACTGCGCAAGGCAGTAATGCCCGCAATCGACGACGAGTTTGCAAAGAAGCTGGGCCTTGAAAGCCTCGCCAAGCTCGAAGAAGTCATCGGCCAGCAGATCCAGAACGAATACGACCAGCTCGCGCGCATGACGCTGAAGCGTCAACTGCTCGACAAACTGGATGAAGAACATGAATTCCCCGTGCCGTCCGGCATGGTGGAATCGGAATTCCAGGGCATCTGGCAGCAGGTGAAGGGCGGCGATCACGCGCACAACGATCCGAACCACGTGCACGGCCCCGACTGCAACCACGAAGAAGACAAAGGCACGCCGGAAGAGCGCGAAGAATACGAAGATATCGCGCATCGCCGCGTGAAACTGGGACTCGTTCTGGCCGAGTTCGGTCGAATCAATAAAATCGATGTTTCCAACCAGGAATTGCAGCAGGCTGTGATCAACGAAGCCCGCCGCTATCCCGGCAAGGAACGCCAAGTCTTTGAATATTACCAAAAAAACCCTCAGGCGATTGAAGCGATCAAAGCGCCCATCTATGAAGATAAAGTTGTTGACTTCATTCTGGAAAGATCTACGATTGCTCAACGTCAAGTCACCATCGATGAACTAACCAAGGCTTCAGAGCAGGAACCGCCCAAGAAGGCGAAGTCCGGCTCCAAGGCCAAGAAAAAAGGTTAGTGCGTTGCGGAAGAAAAAACCTCTTCCGCGGTGGCTAGCGAAATAAAGAGATAAAAAAAGCCGGGCAAAGAAATTAAAAGAACCTGGCAGGACTTTCACCAAAAACAGCCCCTGGATCAACCAGACGGCAATAGAACTGGGTGAACTAAAAACTTTTAGCAAGGAAGGCACACAAATATGTCTAAAGAAAACACCAATGATTTTGCGCGCCTGCGTGAAGGCGTCGACGCCGCTAAACTGGAGTACATCTCCGAAAAAGGCCGCGAATACTTCAACCAGATGATGCAAGCACAGCGCGAAGGCAAAGGCCTCGAAGACGTCATGGACGTCGCGGGCCTCGATGCACTGCGCCGCTTCACCGCAGCCGCCCAAAAAGGCGTGACGGCTGATGGAGCGACAAGCAACCGCATGGTTCCGACCGTGACGGAAGTGGAAAATGGCCGCGAGCGCGGCTACGACCTCTTCTCGCTGCTCATGAAGCAGCGCGTGGTTCTGCTGGAAGGCCAAGTTGACGATGCAATGGCGTCCATCGCCTGCGCGTCGCTGCTCTACCTGAAATCCGAAGCTTCGGGCCGCCCCGATGATCCGATCACCGTGCACGTCAACTCGCCCGGCGGTTCGGTTCTCGCAGGCCTCGCCATCTACGACACCATGCGTTCCATCAAGCCGGAAATCACCACCATCGGCTACGGCATGCAGGCGTCGATGGGTTCGATCCTGCTCGTCGCAGGCGATCACCGCAAGATGACCCGCAACTCGAAATACATGATCCACCAGCCCCTCTCGGGCGGCGGCGAGCGCACCCAGCAGACCGACATCCTGCTGAACGCAGACCTGATCACCCGCCTGCGCGAAGACCTGACGGACATCTACGTCCGCCACACGGGCCTGAACCACAAATACTGGGATATCGTTCTCGAGCGCGACACCTGGCTGACCGCCGAACAGGCAAAGAAGATGGGTGTCATCGAGGAAATCATCGTCGGCGACCGTAAAAAGACGCTGCACGAAGAGTTCTCGACCAACTCCGCCAAGCGCGACGACCGCGCCGCGAAAGTGCCGAAGACCGCGAACGAGATCAAGAACGTCATCAACACCGCAGAAGGCTCCATGATCCGCCCCGAGCTGGTCACCGCCCTCTCGCAGTTCGAAGAGTTCTGGACGCCGTCCCGCAAGGCTCTGGAGGCCAAAAAGGCCGCCGCTGCCTCGAACGACAACAAGACCACGGCCCCCGCGGCTTCGGCTCCCAAGTCGAACGGCTCCATGCTGTAATCGCGTGAATTTACGCTCTTTTTTAGGGCTTAAATTCGCCAAATAACCTTGCTATGATGGGCTGGCCGGAAAAATCTGGCCAGCCCATTTTCTATGCCGGTAAACGGGCTATATGAAGGGCTGCAAGGCCTTAACGGCGCAAACATAACTGGGGGAGCCCTATGAGTTTTTATCCTGACGAACAAGCCAGCCTTCTGGTCCCGATGGTCATCGAGCAGACGGCCCGCGGCGAACGTTCCTACGACATCTATTCGCGCCTGCTGAAAGAGCGCATCATCTTCCTGTCCGGCGCGGTCAACGACACGGTTTCGACCCTCGTCTGCGCGCAGCTTCTGTTCCTCGAATCCGAGAACCCGAAGAAAGACATCTACCTCTACATCAACTCGCCGGGCGGCGTTGTGACCTCCGGTCTCGCCATGTACGACACGATGCAGTACATCAAGCCGCAAGTGGCGACGGTCTGCATTGGCCAGGCGTGCTCGATGGGTTCGCTGCTGCTCTGCGCCGGCGCTGCCGGTAAGCGCTTCTCGCTGCCTAACGCCCGCATCATGGTGCACCAGCCTTCGGGCGGCGCGCAGGGGCAGGCGACGGACATCGAGATCCAGGCGAAGGAAATCCTGAACCTCCGCCAGCGTCTCAATG
>JBGGMV010000012.1:0-5462 GCA_041287865.1 Alphaproteobacteria bacterium
TAGATGGTGGTGATCTCCCCTGCGGCGAAGTTGAAATAGCGGCAGAGCTTGCCGCCATCCGGCACTTCGGAGGTGGCCAGCAGCGTATAATCGTCTTCCTTGGTGTATCTGGTCATGGGAAGCCTTGTGATGCGGGTTTATATTTTCCACATCATAGGACGCCGGATATATATGTCAAACGCTAATTTTCAGTCCTTATCCAGCTCTTTTTGCAGCTTTTCCATCTGGTGGATCTTGTCCCGCAGCATCTCGCGCAGGGCGGATTTGAAATAGGGCTCGATATCGACATCCCCCTTGGGGGCTTTGGAAACGACCTGATCATACAGCGTGCGCGTTTCTTCCGTCACGTTCAGGACGATGGAATGGCGGGAGTAATGATCATCAATCAAATCGCGGATCAAACCGCTGACATTGACATTGTCGGCCGACATTTTCTGGTACTGGTCCTCGCGGATAACGAGGCTGATGCGGCGCGTATCTTGCTGGTCCATGGCTCATTCTCCCCTTTGCCCGAAGTGTATAACAATATCATGCTTTTATATACTACGCAATAAAAGTATACAAATTATTAATGATTTATATACGAATATATACTAGTATATAATTATATGGAAACTAAAGTGTGTAGGGTCTAGGCAGGGAGGGATAGAAAATGTCGAAATATCTTCAATATCAACAGGCGATGGAACGCACGCTGGAGGACAACGCCTTCATCGCCGGTGTCTACAGGCTTCTGGTGCTGTCACTGATCGCCGGCGCGGCCGGCGCCTGGGTCGGCCTGCAGACGGGCATCACCGCCCAGTATTTCTGGCAGGTCATGGGCGCCAACGTCATCGCCCTGATCTTCGCCGCCATCGTGCAGAAAATCCGCGGCGTCAATTTTCTCGCGCTCTTCGCCTTCGCCGGTATCTCGGGCCTGTCGCTCTCCATCCCGCTCGGCATGATGATCGCCAAGGGTTACGGCGAGGTAATCATTCCCGGCTTCGCGCTGACGGCCGGCCTCTTCACGCTGCTGTCTATATATGTACATCTCAAGGGATCGGATTTCAGCTGCATGGGCGGCTTCCTCTTCGCGGGCCTGTGCGTTGCGGTGGCGGGCTGGTGTTTCAACGCTTTCTTCCCCTTCGCGGTGCCGATGCAGGTGCTGGGCTGGAGCTGCCTCGGCGTGTTGCTCTTCGCGGGCTGGGTTTTGTTCGACACCTCGGTGCTGATCAACCATCTGGGCCCCGACGATACGGTGCAGGGCGCGCTGTCGCTCTACCTCGATATCTTCAACATGCTGTTCAACCTGCTGCGCGCGGTGCTCGAAATGTTCGCAAACAGCTCGTCCGGCATGGACTGGGACTTCGGCTTTGATTTCTTCAGCTTCTTCGATTTCTTCTAACACGCAGAACAGGAGAAAACGACATGATCAAGCATCCCGTTATCTTCCTCGTATCTTTCGCGCTGCTGCTCGCGGCGATCGGTTTCGCGGCCCAGCGGGTTATCTTCCTGCAAAGCGCAAGACGCATCGAGGGCAAAGTCATCAGCGTCACCGGCAAGGACAGCCGCTGCGGCGGCCGCCGCACGCGCTACAACTGCACGCGATTTGAAGCCAAGGTCGAATACACGCCACAGGAAACCGGCCGGACATACCAGATCGCGCTCGACGCCGGCACCACGCGCGGCCACTACATGCCCGTCGACCACGCCACACACAGGCAGGGGCAGGCCGTGAAGGTCGCCTATGCGCCCGACGCGCCCGACACCGCCTATGAAGACACCTTCTGGGGCATCTGGGGCACGCCGTTGCAAGTCATGTTCTATCAGCTGGTTGCCTTCTGGGCTTCCCTTGGCGAAAGCCGGGACCGGCGCGGTTACAGTTTCAGCTAGGGGAGGATTGAAAATGATCCTGTATCGCGCGCTTTTCACCCTGTCGCTCCTGCTGCTGCTGTCGGTCGCCGGCGTGACTTTCCAGCGGGTCGCTTTTTTGTCGGATGCACGTGTTACGCAGGGAACAGTCACCCGCATCGTTACAAAGGACGCCAGCTGCGGCTTTATCAAGACCAGCCCCTGCAAGGCCTTCGAGGCGCAGGTGGAATTCACCCCCACCGAAACCGGCATGCCCGTGAAGCTTGGCATTCCCGCCGGCGACGCCGGCGAGGGAAAAACGATTGACAGCGCGACGCACAAGCCCGGGCAAGCCGTGAAGGTGGTCTATGACCGCACAGCGCCCGCAACCGCTTACGAATACAGCTTCTGGGGCATATGGAACGCACCCGCCAAGCTGCTGGTCTACCAGTTGATCACGCTCTGGGCCTGCCTTGGCGGACGCCCCCAAGCACGCGACTACAGTTTCGGTTTTTAGGATTAAGACTACACACCACCACCTCCTCCCCCGGCGTACCCCCCGGGGGAGGAGGACAGAAAGGAGGAAAGACGAAATGGAGACCGATCGGAAAATGGTTAGGCAACGTGAACAGCAGGATAACGTTACCATACAATCCTACGTGCTGCTGGCGATATCCCTCGCCTTCACTATCGGCGGGCTTTTCCTGGGCAGGGCTTGGGAGCTGCACCTGTTTTTCACTCTTGGGATAGCCGCGTTGATTGCAGGCCTGATTTTTTATTCCCTTATCAGCGAGTGGGGCAGTTTTTTCGATACGCTGTTGTTCTTCACGATCTGTCTCTTGATCGGCCTTTGCCTTTCGATTCCCGTGAATTCTCCCTATGTATCCGCCGCCCACCGGGATTTATTTTTATACGGCGCCACGACGGTGCTGTCGATGAACATGGCCGCCAGCCTGGCGCTGGCGTTCTGCATGCCCCGGGCCGGGCAAGACGGCTCCTTCGCTGCAAATTTTTACGCGACATTTGCGGCGGTCTTCATCGCCGGGGTCCTGCTGTACCTGACAGGCGTCATGACCAGCCCGCTTGTCCTCATAACGCTCGGAATATGCAGCCTGATCACCTCCGGCTATGTGCGCGCGAAGGCAGGGGACATGTGCAGTGACGGGATATTCCAGCTGGCCTTCATGTACGTTTCCACCATCGGCATTCCCTTGCTCATCGCCATGTTTGCGGCGTTCGGCGTCGGGAAATGGGATTTCCTCGGCAGCCGCTACGGCCCGGGAGGATAATTAAGCTCCACAAATACTACGACCACACCCCCACCACAGGCCCCTTCCGGAACACCCCCCGGGAGGGGCCAACTTTTTCAGGAGCGGCGCGGCAGGCGGAAGAAGACCAGCAGGCTGAAGGTGAGCCAGAGCGACGCCGCAATACCGGCGCGAATACCGATCATCGGGTCCGCAAAGCTCACTTCTCCCACGCTATAGCGCAGGTCAAGCTGTTCGCCCGCCGGATGTTTTTTGGCGTCGAACAGGCAGCCGGAAAAGCGCTGCGATGATTTGTCGGGAGCCTGATAGGAAATTTCATGGCAGGAAAGCAGCGGCATCAAGGGCGCAATCGCCTTGTCGAGTTTCGGATTCCAGCCCGTCACCGCCGGCCCCTCTACCCTGCCCGTCACCACCCCGCCGTCTTGCGTCCACATGTAGGGCATGGCCTGCGTGAACAACCCCCAGGTCACGGCCAGCATCAACAGCAGCAGGCAGTAAAACCCCGCGCCGCGCCTGCGCCCCGCATGCAGGATGTCCTCGGGTTCCATGCTTAACCCTTCGGCGCCATCTGTTTCGCGTGCAGCGACTGGTAGCGGAAGGACATTGCGTTATCGGATGACGCCAGCTTGACCGCCGAAGAAAGCCCCGCCACGGCATAGCCGATATTGGCAACGCCGTTGAAGGCATGTTTTTCCGTGCGCGGTTCGACCAGTTCCAGATACTCCAGCCGCTGTCCGTCTTTTTCCAGCGGCGCGGCCAGATGAACCCAGGTGATTTCCTTGCCGTTGAATTGCTCGCTCGTGACCGTGCCCAGCGCCTTCGCTGCTGTCACGTAATCGGCATAGGATTCCTGCGAAGCGAATTTGAAGCAGACATGGCTCAACTCCGCGCCGGCATGGGCCGCACGCCCTTCCGCCGCGTAAAGGTTAAAGGCGTCGGAGAATTGCTTGGCGATGGGCGCTGTCACGGGGCCTTCCCCGCTTTGCTGATCGTGGCGATAATCTTCTGTTCCAGCGCCTCGGCGCGCGCGAGCGTCTTAGCGGGAATCTGCTTGCGCACATAGGCCGCAAGGCTTTGGACATCCTTGTGGCGAAGGTATTTCGGGCTGTCTTTGGCAAGGCCTTCGCGCGCGATGTCCAACAGGCTGTCGGGCAGCGGGCGGGGCTTCGCCACGCTGTTGAAGATTTTCTTCAGTTCTCCGTCGACTTTCCTGCGTTCCTTTTGCAGCTTCGGCGACTTCGACGGCACTTGGTCGATCAGCTTGCCCTGCTTGATATAGAGCTGTGATAATTTGAGTTTCAGGCGCAGCAGGTCCAGCGTTTGCTTGTCGTAGGCGGCCATGTCTTCCTGCATGGTGAGGAAGAAGGCTTTCATCTCGGCCTTCTGGCAGACTTTGTTGAATTCCTTGAGGGCGGAGGCCGCCTGCTTGCGGTCGGGAATATCCGCCAGCGCTTTTCTCAAGCCGTCGAGCTCGTCCTGCCGCTGGTTGATCTCGAAGCGGATCTGGTAGGCGAAGGCGTCGCCCTCTACCACGCGCCGGTGCACCAGCGCGTCGCGCGCCGACAGGCCGTCAGTGTCGAGGTTCGTGCGCTTTGATTGCCACATATGGCGGAGCTCGTGCGCCAGCACGCCCACCAGCGTGTCGTCTTTCGCGCCGCGCTGCAGGTCGATGCGCTTCGCGTCGCCGTTGAACAGCCCCACCGCGCCCTGTTTCGCGGGCCTGTCCGACATCACGATGCGGATATTTTTATCCTTTGCGATTTGCAGCAGAGTCCCGCCCTCGGGATTGTCGGCGACAGCCTTCAGCAGCGCCCTGACGCGCTTGCGGTCGGCGGAGGAATCCGCTTTTTTCTTCGGCGCTGTCATGCGCGGCCTGCTTTTCGGTTGGTTTGGATACCGAAACTATAGGCCGCTTCGCCGCATTACGTCAATGGCATGAATTATGAAAATAGATTACGGTCCCATGTCCCTGCTGGATCTGGCGCCTGTGCCGGGCTCGATGTCTTCCCCGTGCAGGGGCGGGATGCGGGCGAAGGCGAGCGCGAAAACGGGACCGAAAAACGGCAGGAACACCGAGATCACGGACCAGAAAATATAAACCCCCGGCCCCTCCCGTTTACTGTCATAGCCCGACCATATGCGGTAGAGCGCGAAAACAGCGAGAGCGATGCAGATGACAAGCGCGATGGCGATCCTGAAGCTCATACCCCATTATACCACGAAACCGGTTAAGCGGATAAAAGCACTGAAAACCTTGTGATTTTGACGCGCGATTAGTGGCCGTTACCGTTACCGTTGCCGCCGCCGTTGCCGCCGCCGCCACCGCCGCCACCGCCACCGCCGCCACCGCCGCCGCCGCCGCCG
>JBGGMV010000013.1:0-6342 GCA_041287865.1 Alphaproteobacteria bacterium
GGTTGACCAGCGCGTAGGAGATCAGCAGCGGCGTCTTGTTCGTGGGTTCCTTGCCCGAGGGGTTTTTGTAGTGGTAGAGCGTCAGCTTGTCTTCGGTATAGACGGCTTCGCGCTCGGTCGCGCCCGAGGGCAGTTCGCCCACGTTGCGCAGGTTCTTGATGCCCTCGGCCAGCTTCGTGTTGAAGTTGGTGATTTCGGTGAAAATCTTTTCGGGGCTCAGCTGGATGGCGGATGTCATTATTTGCCTCCCTTTTTCGTGGTTTTCTTGGCTTGCGACGGTGCGCCGGCAGCTTGCGACTTGGGCTTCTTCACCCCGCGGATTTCATCGATCGCCTTGCGCAGCTCGATATTGTCGCGGCGCAGCGCGTGCAGACGCTGGTGCAGGCTGTCGACTTCGGTGCGCGTCGGCAGGTTGAACTGGTCGGCGATATCGTCGGTCAGCACGTTTACCTGACCCTTGAAAGCCATCAGCGCGTTGACCACTTCGCCGTAGAGTTTCGTGTATTCTTCCGACATTGCGTAACGGGCATAGACCTCTTCGCAGATGTCGACCCATTTCGCGTAAACCTCTTTCAGGGAGGTGAGGGGAGCTGCCTCGGCGGGCGGGTTGGCGGCGTATTCCTGGAATTTCTGCACCGCCTCGATGCCCACCTGCGCCATGGCGGCGTTGTACTTGCGGGTTTGTGCGTCGAAGGCGGTCCAGAGTTTATAGAGGAGGTTCCAGCTGTCCTGCTTCTCGCGGCTGTAGCCGATGCCGGGCAGGGAAGCGTAGAAGCCGAAGGGGTCGAAGTTCTGGAAGCCGGAAGCGCCTTGCTGGCCGCCCTGCGGGTTCCAAGGCTGTGCCATGGTCCATGCCGAAGGGTTGAAGCCGCCTTGTCCGAAACCTTGGCCAAAACCGCCGAACCCTTGGCCGAAGCCGCCAAAGCCCTGCTGGCCGAAGGGGCCGCCGGTGTTAAAGGCGTTCGCCCAGGCGTTGCCGCCTTTCATGGCGTTTTCGCTGAAGGTCTTCCAGGCCGAAGCGGGGTCAAAAGGCTGGGTATTGGTTTGCAGCATGCCGAGGAAGAAGGTCTGCAGGCCCTTCAGCCATTCGCCGGTCATGTCGGTGACGGGCTTTTCCTGACCCGACCACTGGTAGAACTGTTGCAGCATGTCGAGGAACTGCTTGCCCGACTGCTGGAAGAATTGCTGGTACTGGCCCGCGTTGGCGACGGTGGGGGAGAGGTTCTTCTGCCATTCGCCGAAGAAGTCCTGCCACTGCGCCTGCATGCCGGCAGAGGTCTTCACCTGCTGCTCGACGAAATCGCGCTGGGCCTTGAACCATGTGTCCCAGTGACTCTGGTTGTCTTCGGTCTTGCCCTCGGTTTTGCTCTGGGCGGATGTGGTGGCCATTATGGAGGCTCCTCGTTAGGGGTAAAATCAGCTGCTACATGAATATAGGATAACATGGTGCGCCGCAACAAAAATTGCAAGGCCAAATCGCGGAAATGCAACATAAATTCCGGCTGAAAAACCATAAAAACAAGGGGTTTTCCGCGAATCCCTTGCAAAAGTGCAGCAAAAAAAGGTATGGTATCGGCTGCCGGGAGACCCCTATGTTGCCGCTTATTTCAGCGGACCTTATGGCTCTCAGGCGAAACAGTTTGCTATTTAGACGTTAATTTCTTAATTTCAGGGAGTTCCAACCAATGACGGCCTTAGCCATGAAGCAAGAGTCACCTCAAAAATCCATTTCCAACGACGTTCCGCCGGTTTCGGTGGCTGTCCCCCGCATCTGCCTGGTTACGGGCGGCACGGGCGGCATCGGCAGCGAGATCTGCCAGCGCCTTGCCAAGGCCGGCCATGTGGTCGCCACCACTTACCGCAACGAGGAAAAGGCCAAGGCCTGGAAGGCCGAAATGGCCAAGCAGGGCTATACCTTCCACATTTATAAGTGCGATGTGGCGAATTTCGAGGAAACGGGCAAGGTCATCAAATCGATCGTGGCCGATCTGGGCCCCATCACGGTTCTCGTCAACAACGCCGGCATCACCCGCGACTCTACGCTCCGCAAGATGACCGTCGATCAGTGGCGCGATGTGATCTCGAACGACCTCGACAGCGTCTTCAACGTGACCCGCCCGGTTCTGGATTACATGCTGGAAAGCAACTTCGGCCGCATCATAAACATCTCGTCGATCAACGGCCAGAAAGGCCAGTTCGGCCAGTCGAACTATGCCGCCGCCAAGGCCGGCATGCACGGCTTCACCAAGGCGCTGGCGCAGGAAGTGGCCAAGAAGGGCATTACCGTCAACACCATCTCGCCCGGCTATATCGACACCGACATGATCCAGGCGGTTCCCGAGAACATCCGCCAGAGCATCGTGGCGCAGATCCCCGTCGGCCGTTTCGGCAAGCCCGAAGACGTGGCCCATGTGGTGCAGTTCCTGATGCAGGATGAAACCAGCTTCATTACTGGCGCGAACATCGCCACTAATGGCGGACACTTTATGGATTGATGGAAAGAGAGACGGCTATGCGTATTATCAAGAAATACCCGAACCGCCGTCTCTACGACACGGAGAAGAGCACCTATATTACGCTCGCCGAAGTGTTGAAGATCATCCGCGAGGACAAGGAATTCAAGGTTGTGGATGCGGAGACGGGTGAGGACATCACCCGCTCCATCCTCGTCCAGATCATCATCGAGCAGGAAAGCGGCGAAACGCCGATTTTCACCACCGATATGCTGACCAAGTTCATCCGTTTCTACGACGACGCGGCGCAGAACCTGTTCGGCGAATTCCTCGAAAAGAATATGCAGATGTTCACCGACCAGCAGCAGCGCTTCCAGAAGCAGATGGTCGAAGGCCTGATCGACAGCCCCGTTACCCGTATTATGCAGGACGCTACCGAGCGCAACCTGAAATTCTGGCAGGAAATGCAAAAGGGCTTTTTGGACATCGCGACCTCCGGCCTGCGCACGCCCACCTCGGCCTCTACGGAAGAAAAAGCCGAAGGCGACAGCAAGGGCAAGAAGAAGCGGAAATAAGTTCCGTCTTCACGTTCAAAAAATGACAGCTGATTTAGGTTGCCAAATCCCCGGCGGGGTTGGACAATAGGCGCGGATGGAATATTCTTTTCCGCGAGGGGGTTCGCTATGTCCGATACCAGCACAATGTCGCCAGATGACACGCAGGTCATCCAGATCGACGGGTTCGTCAAAACGACCCTGATTGTGATCGCCATTATTCTGGGCATTCTGGGCGCAAGCAAATTAGGCGTGCAAGCCAAAGCCGAGGAAGAGAAAAGAGTCTGCGGTATGCATTACCACACGCCCTGTCTTGTTCGCGTTATACCTTAAGTTCATAGGAGAAAACCGATGTCCGAACTGAAAACCATTAAACCCGATACGACCATCAAATTCCTGCTGGCCGTGATCGCCATCCTGCTGGGCGTTATCGCCGTCGGCCAGATGAGCACCCGCGCCGAAGCGCAGATCAGCTCGACCTGCGGCCTGGACTATCACACGCCCTGCCTCGTTCGCGTTATTCCTTAAGGAGAAGGCGGCCGTCCGGCCAGCCTGACCGACAGCGGTTTCCTGAGGGGGATCGGCGCTTGCGTTCCCGCGTTGAAGTCGCGGGTGAGGGTGTCGTGCAGCCGTTTCAGCCCCTCATCCTGCAGCAGCCTGCAGATCTCCGGAGAATTCAATTCCGCCGCCGCCTGCAAGGGCGTATTGCCGCGCTTGTCGGTCAGCTCCAGCTCTGCGCCGTGTTCCAGCAGCAGGGCCACGGTTTCCACCTGCCTGCGGTTGATGGCGCAGTGCAGGGCGGTGCCGAAAACTTCCGTGTTCTGGTTGATGTCGGTAGCGTTTGAGGCGAGCAGCCAGCGCAGGCTGGCGTCGTTTTTGTGAACGATCGCCATCTGCAAGGGGGAGTGGCCTGCCTCGCTCAGGTACCTGCCGGCCTCGGGGTAGCCGCCCAGCAGCAGCGACAGATGCGCGAAATCAGATTCTTTAATGTCTTTGAACAGCCATGCGGTGACCACCTTGTCGCCGGGGTATTTGGCGCCGCCCTTCCTCTGGTCTTCGGGGATGATCGTTACGCCCTCGGCCATGCTGTAACCGTTACAGCTGCAGCTTGGCGCGTTCGCGGGCGGTCAGCTTGGTCTTGTCGACCTTGCGGCAGGCGGCATCGACCTTGCGCACAAAAGCCTGGCGCAGGTGGCGGATCGGCTTTTCAAGCGCTTTTTCGAGCGCCTCGTTTTCGCTGCCGCTGGCACTGAAATGCAGCTTGCTCTGGGCGGTCAGGACTGTGTCGAAGGCGTTCAGGGCCGAAAAGAGACGGTCGGCTGTCTTGTCGTCGATCAGGTCTCTCGCGTGGAGCGCGCCGAGGCGGAAGGCGGACATTGCGCAACGGCCGATCAGCTTTTCGTCAGCGGTGGGTTTTTTATCAGCCATGGGGATGCTCCTCTAAATCCTGAATAACTTCAGGCACTTTAAACGCCCTTATATATTATGTCAAATTAAAAAGGCAGGTGGGGCGGCGCAGGGAAGGGGTTGATATGTATAGCCAATTTCCCAACAGTTGACAAAAGGGGCCGGAATCCTATATGTTGCATTGCAGCAATGGTGCATCGCAGCATTGCGATTCTTTAGAACCATTTAAACACCACAACACCTATTCAAGGAGAATGCCCATGACGACCGAAGTTTTCGAGACCCTGACGAAACTCACCCAGCAAACGCTGGAAAACTGGAAGAAACTTGGCGAAACCAACCTGAAAATCGGCGAGAAACTGCTCTCCGAACAAGTTGAACTGACGACCGCAATCGTCGAAGCCGCTTCTTCCAATGCCGAAGCTGCTTCCAAGACGAAAGACGTCAAGGAACTGGCTTCCCTGCAAGCTGAACTCGCTCAGGAAACCGGCAAGCTGCTGCTCGACAGCGCACGTTCGACCGCTGACATCATTGCCGAAGCCGGCAAGGTCTACAACCAGCTGTTCGAAACGACCCTGAAAGCAACCAGCGAATATGCTGGCAAAACCGCTTCCAAAGCCAAAAAAGCCGCTTAATATATAAGCCGGTTTTAACAACAAGCTGGATGTAAGGACTATGGCAGACAAATCCGCAAAGAAAGTAGCTCTCGTCACCGGGGGCGTTGGTGGGATCGGATCGGCGATATGCGTCGAACTGGCCGCCAAAGGCTTCAAGGTGATCGCTGGCTATCATCCGGCTGAAGAACAGGCCGCGCAGGAACGGTTGAAGGAATGGAAAAAGACGGGCGTTGACGCAGAAATCGCGTCCGGCGACGTTTCCTCCTTCGCCTCCTGCGCGGAGTCTGCCAAACAGATCGTCGCCAAATACGGCCAGGTTGATGTTCTTATCAACTGCGCCGGCATCACGCGCGACAAGACGTTGCGCAAGATGTCGGAAGACGACTGGCAGGCGGTGCTCGACGTCGATCTGAACAGCCTGTTCAACGTCACCAAGCAATTCATCGACGGCATGAACGACCGCGGGTACGGCCGCATCGTCAACATCTCGTCTGTGAACGGCAAGAAGGGCCAGTTCGGCCAGACCAACTATTCCGCCGCCAAGGCCGGTGTGCATGGTTTCACCATGGCGCTGGCGCAGGAAGTCGCGCGCAAGGGCATCACCGTCAACTCGGTGTCGCCCGGCTACGTCGAAACCGCGATGACCAAGGCCATCCCGCCCGAGATTTCCAAGCAGATCGTCGACCAGATCCCGCTCGCCCGCATGGCGAAGCCGGAAGAGGTAGCCTACGTCGTCGGCTTCCTCTGCGACGACCGCGCCGGCTATATCACCGGCACGAACATCTCGGTCAACGGCGGCCTCTTTATCTCGTTCTAAAAGCTGTCTGCAAGATTACGAAGAGGCCCGTCCTAACCGGCGGGCTTCTTTATTTATACGTACTGCTCGATATCTTCCGGCTGCGCGATGCGCAAGGGGAGGGACTTGAAGGAGCCGCGGTGCAGGTGCAGCGTGTAATCCTGCCCCGACTGCTCGTCGATCAGGATATTCTTGTGGATAACGAAGTGGGAGTAGGACCTTGCGTCCGTGCCCTGTATCAGGATCTGCAGTTCGCGCCGGATGGTGGCGGGCTTGCCGTCCTTGGCGATTGAATCGACGATCACCTTGCCGGGGCGGAAAGGGTAGTTTTTCGTCTTGGAATTGGCCAGCAGGCTGTCGCCGGGCACGGCGATGCTCCAGGGCATGCGCTGTTCCATCACAAGGATGCGCTGCGGCGTGTAGTTTTCCAGCGGGAAATAGGTGCGGAAGGTATCGGGCTGGCCGTTGATGATATGTGTTTCCTCGACCGTCAGGTTGATGTTGAGCACCACGTC
>JBGGMV010000014.1:0-17534 GCA_041287865.1 Alphaproteobacteria bacterium
CGAACCCCTGGCCCAAAAGGCTCCAGCCGTTTTCAAAACGGCGCTTGCGTCCCCGGCAAGATACGCGCTCCCTATCGCGCCTCCCCGCGAATGCAAGGGAGGCGCGTTGACCGACGGCGGAAATTTCCGCCCGGTTTATCGAATGGTTGCAGCATCTGGACTCGAACCAGAAACCAGACCCTTATGAGAGGCCCGCTCTACCTTTGAGCTATGCTGCAATAACCTTTTCTTTCCTTTCTCTTACCTTCCTTTCAGGCAATATGGCTCGTATGGTCGGGATCGAACCAACGACCTCCGCCTTAACAGGGCGATGCTCTGCCTCTGAGCTACATGCGAAAAACTAAAAAAACCCGCTTCATTTCTGAGGCGGGCCTGAAAAATTCTACCTTTCAACGTAAAATTATCTCATGCCGCGCCTTTCCATCCCCATGGTCGAGGACGAATTTATGGTCATGCTGCTGCTATAATAACGTCGTATTATCATTCTTTAACTATACCACAGGCGTTGCATTCAGAAAAGACAAATGTCGTTAGCCGCTAAAAACGGAGTGTTGCGTCCCTTGCGCAAATCTAGACGTCCGAAGCGAAGAGCGGCGTATCCGCCACCAGCTTGCCTGACGCGATAAGGCTGTCGACTGTCTGTCCCGTAAAATTGGCGAAGACGGCCATGAGGGTTTTGAAATCGCCGCCCGTGCCGCCGGTGTCAATGCGAATGTCGGTACGGGAGCTGCCGAGGATGTTCAACTGCACGAAATCGTTGATGTCGTCCGTGAGCGGGTCATAGCCCCCCAGGACGTCGCTGACATTCAACACGTCCCCGCCGTCGAAATCCATCACGTAATGTTGCGGCATGTGGAAACCGGTGAATGCGAATATATCCTCGCCGGCGCCGCCCCGCATGATCGCCTTGCCTTGCGCTGTGCCGACGAGAATATCGTTGCCTGCGTCGCCGTTCAACCGGTCCGTGCCGTAGCCGCCGGACAGCGTGTCATTGCCATTGCCGCCGTACAGCAGGTCGTCGCCTGCCGCGAGCGCGGAGCCGTCTGCGAAAAGCCTGTCGTCGCCGTCCTCGCCATAAAGTTTGTCTGCATGGCCACCGCCATTGAGAATGTCGTTGCCGAGGCCTCCTTTTGCCATGTCGGCGCCATCGCCGCTGTCGATGACGTCATTGTCTTCGTTGCCGTAGAGCGTGTCAGCGCCCCCGCCTGTCACGATCCTGTCGTCGCCGGCGCCGCCGTTCATCTTGTTGTTGCCGCCGGAATCCTCGACGATATCGCTGCCGTCGCCGCCGCTCACATAGTCGTTGCCGCTGCCGAGGATGATGTAATCTTCGCCTTCCTTGCTGTAGACCTTATTGTTGCCGTAGAGGTCGAAAATAATATCATTACCTTCGCCTGCGTCGATCAGGTCGTCGCCGACGTCGCCGCCCAGCACGTCGTTTCCTTTCTGCCCGCGCACCTCGTCGCGGCCTGCGCCGCCGAAGGCATAATCGTTCAGCGAGCCGCCGGCCAGATAGTCGTCACCGGCTTCGCCCAGCAGGACATCCAGTCCGCCGATGGAAACAAGCCGATCGTTGCCGTCGCCGCCGAAAACGGCGTTATGCCCTCCGCCGGCGTTGATAGTGTCGTTTCCGCCGAAGGCAAAGACGCTGTCGTTCTGGTTGGTATAGGTCTGGTTGTCGGTCGCATCCGTCAGCAGAATCTGCGTGGTGGGCTCGAATTGTGAAAGGGCGTATTCCGACGTCTCGGTCGTGTAGAAAAGGCTCATGAACATCGGGTTTCCTGCGGGATCCTGCTCGCCGCCGTCGATGCGGCCGTCCGGCGTCCAGAAGAAGCGTGTGAAGGTGTTGTTGGCGGGGTTTTGCCGCAGGAAAGACCGGCCGGTCAGCTGGCCGTTGTCGAAATAGAAATTGTAATCGGAATAGACGGACATGCACGCCTCCTCGGGTTCCTGTGCCTTAAACAACGCGCGGATAAGAAAAAAATTCCGGCAGCAATCTCCGGTTTCCAGAACGGCGGCGGGCTGTTTTAAAATCTTAATCCCACGCCGAAAAATGGCCTTCGTCAGCCAGCGTTTTAAACCGCGCGTTCAGCGTTTCCATGTAGGCGTTTTTGTTATCCTGATAGCCCAGCGGCTCGCCCACGAAAACGTCGCAGAAGAAGGGGACGAAGACGAAATCGTCTTTGGGCAGCGCCTTGCCAAGGCCGTGCAGGAATACGGGCGTGACGGGTACGGCGGGATAGCGTTCGGCAAGGTAGGCGATGCCTTTTTTGAACTGCGAGAGTTTTTCCGGCTCGCCCCGGCTGCCTTCGGGGAAGAGGATGATGATATCGCCGCGATCAAGCGCATCGCAGCATGGCTTGAGCGGGTCGAAATCCCTGCTGGCTTTGCCGCGCTCCATCGGGATGATGCCGATAAGCCGTGTGGCGAACCATGCCAGGGCGCGGGTTTTCAAAAAGTAATCTGCCGCCGCGATCGGGCGTATCACTGGCAGGCTGCGCAGCGAGAAGAGCGACATCAAGACAAGCGTATCAAGATGACTGTTATGATTGGCGACGACGATCGCGGGGCCTGTTTTTGGCAGCAGGTGCCTGCGCCGCACGTTCATGCCCAGCAGCACGAGCACGAAGAGCCGCACGACGCTGAAGAAAAGGAAACGGAGTGTTTTCGGCGGCTGCTGCATTCTAATAATAGAAGTAATAGGTGTAATGGAAGAACAGCGGCGCGGTGAAGGTCAGGCTGTCGATGCGGTCCATGATGCCGCCGTGGCCGGGTATCGTGCTACCCATGTCCTTCACCCCGATATCGCGCTTGATGGCGGAGATGGAGACATCGCCGACAAAGCCGAAAATGCCGATGATCAGGCCCGCGCCCAGCGCATGCAACGTATCGAAGGGGGTGAGGAGGGGCGCGAGCAGGATAGCGGTGACGGTTGTCGTCGCAACGCCGCCGATCAATCCTTCCCATGATTTCTTGGGGCTGACGATGGGCAGTACCTTGTGCTTGCCGAAGGGTTTGCCCCAGCAATACTGTGCGACGTCGTTGAATTGCGTCAGAAAGACAAGGTAGAGCAGCAACCCGCTACCGCCAACGCCGCCAACCTCCAGCTTGCCCAGCACCAGCAGGTAGGCCATATGGCTGATGGAAAAGACGCAGGTCATGAGCGCCCAATGGATCGTGGCGGCGGCCTTTAAAAATCCTTCTGTCGACTGGTTGATGATCATCCGGAAAGCGATAAACAGGAACATGTAGACGGGAATGAAGATGATGAACATCCCGTACCATTCGATGCCTGCCCAGTAATACTGCGCAGGTATCGCAAGATAGGCCCAGAACAGCACCCGCCTGTCGGCCCGCCGCGTCGGGATCAGCGAAACGAATTCCTTGAAGGCCAGAAAACTGACGAAGCCGAGGAAGCAAAGCGCGGCGGTAACATGTGTGACAAGCGCAAGGCTGAACAACCCGATAATCATCCACCAGCTGCGCGTGCGCAAGTATAGTTCGGTGTAATCTTTTTCCGGCTTCGCCTTTTTCATGCCCCAGACGATAATGCTGGCGAGAATGAGCAGCCCCCAGATGCCGCCCAGCGCATAGATGACTTCCGTCGGGCAGCTATGCATCGGCGCCTTCCTTCAGCGCCTTCGATGCGCGGTTCAGGATTGTCACCGCAACCAGCAGCAGGATGACCGCAAAGGCGGCCGTCAGCCAAATCCCGGGTTCAACGCCGATGCCCACGATGAACCCCAGTGTGCCGAAAGCAAATGCGCGGTCGCTCTTGCCCATGGGGCCGTCGTAGCGGCGCGTTGCGCCGATCTGGATGCCGATGAGGCCCGCCATTTCGCTGATGACGGCGAGGATGCATATCAGCGTCACCAGCCAGCCATATACCCCGGCCAGCAGGGCAAAGGGCAGGTAGAGCGCGCAATCCGAAATAACGTCGCCCAGTTCGTTCAGTATCGCGCCAAGCCGCGACTTCATGCCGTGCTCGCGCGCCAGCATCCCGTCGACGGCGTTCAGCGCCATGCGCACGAAAAGGAAAAGCGGCAGCAGCAGCCAGGGCCAGCGGCTGTCATGGAAAACGAACAGCAGCACGCCCATCACGACGGAGAGGGCGGCTGCGGCAAGCGTCACCTGATTGGCCGTGACGCGGGCGGAGGCAAGAGCTGTTACAAGCGGCCTGAGCAGGCCTTGAAACTTGCTTTTAAGCTGGTAAATGCTGGGCATGTTTTTTCCAAAGCGACTTTTCACATCATTATAGCGGCAGCATGTTACTAAAGAGTTGAAGAGATTGGGTTTCCAGAAAGTGCCATTTAAGCGATATTTAAAGACTTCGGCATATCTTCGGGAGTGCCGAATAGTCCAATATATTCAACAGCGTATAATAAACTATTATACAGTGTATAATTAAATGCTATACTAGAGATATAAGCTGAAAATTGCAGTGGGGGTAAACACATGACACGCAGCGCAGAAGAACTGTCTTTTCCGTCGCACGATGGCGTAGAGCTTTTTTACCGCCGCTGGAAAGCAACCGCGCCGGTCGCGAAGGGTGCGATCCTGCTGTTCCACCGCGGGCATGAACACGGCGCGCGCATGGCGCATCTGGTGGAAGAACTGGGTATGCCCGAATACGATTTTTACGCCTGGGATGCGCGCGGCCTGGGCCGTTCGCCCGGCGAACGCGGTTATGCGCCGTCGTTCCAGTGGCTGGTGCGCGACGTGCAATCCTTTGTCGAGCATATACACGATAAGCACGGCACGAAGGCAGAGGATATCGCCGTCGTCGCGCAATCTGTCGGCGCGGTCGTGATTTCGGCTTGGGCGCATGACTACGCGCCGAAAATACGCGCGATGGTGCTGGCCTCGCCGGCGTTCAGCGTGAAATTGTACGTGCCTTTCGCGCGGCAGGGCCTTGCGTTGATGCACAAGATGCGCGGCAATTTTTTCGTCAATTCCTACGTCAAGGCAAAATACCTGACGCACGACCCTGAACGCCAGAAATCCTACGACGCCGATCCGCTCATTACGCGCCCGATTGCCGTCAACATCCTGCTGGGCCTGTATGATACGGCGGAGCGGGTGGTGAAGGATGCGCGCGGGATTACCATCCCGACCCAGCTGCTGGTCTCCGGCGCCGATTTCGTCGTGCGTCACCAGCCGCAGCATGAATTCTTCGTCAATCTGGGTGCGGAGACGAAAGAACGTCACATCCTGCCCGGTTTTTATCACGATACGCTGGGCGAAGCCAAGCGCGAGGCCGCCGTCGGCCATGTGCGGCGGTTTATTACCGAACGCTTCGCCGACCCCTTGGCACGGCCCGACCTGCGCAAGGCGCATCGCATCGGCTATACACGCGATGAAGCCGACCGCCTTGCCTCGCCACTGCCGCTGTGCTCGCTGCCGGGTATTTACTGGAAGGCCTATCGTGCCAACCTGAAACTGGGCGCAGTGTTATCCGAAGGCGTCGCACTGGGGCACAAGACGGGCTTCGATTCCGGTTCGACGCTCGACTACGTCTACCGCAACGAAGCGCGAGGGCTGGGCCCCCTTGGCCGCATGTCCGATCGCACTTACCTTGACGCTATCGGCTGGCGCGGCATTAGGCAGCGCAAGGTGAATGTCGAGGAATTGATCCGCATTGCGCTTGATAAACTGCAAAGTAGCGGCCAGCCGCGCCATGTGATGGACATCGCCGCAGGGCACGGGCGGTATGTGCTGGAAGCGCTGACCGAAGGCGTCGCGCAACCGGACAGCATTCTGCTGCGCGATTATTCCGATATCAACGTCGCTGCGGGGCAGAAACTGATCGAAACCAAGGGGCTTGGCAATGTTGCGCGTTTTGAAAAGGCCGACGCCTTCGACCGCGCCAGCATCGCCAGCGTCGCGCCAAAACCGACGCTGGGCATCGTTTCGGGCCTTTACGAATTGTTCCCGGATAACGATATGATCGAGAGGTCGCTGGCGGGTATGGCCGATGCCATCCCGAAAAATGGCTACCTTATCTACACTAACCAGCCGTGGCATCCGCAGCTGGAGATGATTGCCCGCGCCCTCACGTCGCACCGCGCCGGGCAGGCATGGGTTATGCGCCGCCGTACGCAGGAGGAGATGGATCAGTTGGTCGCCGCCGCCGGCTTCCGCAAGCTGACGATGCGCGTCGATGATTGGGGCATCTTCACAGCCTCGCTGGCCGTGCGCGAAGGCTGACATGGAAGGGGAAGGCAACAGGCCTTCGTGGCGCTTGGCGCTCCTCTGTCTGGCCGGACTTGGCGTGCTGTTCTATGCCAGTTACGGTTTCAGCAACTGGCTGGCGAGCCAGCGATCGGACCTTTCTTCGATTGTTTTCGATTGGGAAACCAGTATTCCGTTTCTGGCATGGACGATCGTTCCTTATTGGACGACTAATCTATTTTATGCTGCTTCCTTGTTCCTATGCCGCACGCAGGCCGAATTTTCCAGTCATGTGAAACGACTTCTGACGGCGCAGGTGATATCCGTTACCTGTTTTCTTCTCCTGCCGCTCAAGTTTTCATGGCCCAAGCCGGACACCACGGGCGCATTCAATTTTTTGTATGAAGGGCTGGCGCTCTTCGACAAGCCTTACAATCAGGCGCCCTCATTGCATGTGGCGCTGACGACTATTCTGGCTGCGCTTTATTTAAAGATATTGCCGAAGTGGGGGCGCATTCTTTTTGCGGCATGGTCGGCACTGGTGATTGTCTCCGTCATGACGACCTATCAACATCATTTCATTGATATCCCGACGGGTGCATTGCTGGGATTGTTCTGCGTCTGGCTCTGGCCGTCGGATGGCAGCAAACGTGTGACGTCGTGGAGAAAACCAGGCGGGCGGCGGTTGAAACTTGCTTGCGGCTACTTATTCGGTGCTGCCGTATGCGGGTTTGCAGCATGCACACTTCAGGGCTGGTATCTGTGGATGTTCTGGCCGTCTTTCACGCTGCTGGCGGTGTCGCTGGCTTATATGGGCCTCGGGGTGGCTGTATTCGATAAAAGCCCTGACGGCAGGATTGGCTGGCCGTCCCGGATATTGCTTTTCCCTTACCTAGCAACCGCGCGCCTCAATTCACGCATTTGGACAGGCAGGGATAAAAAGACAGTCGAGATTGTTGACGGCGTCTATTTGGGAAGGTTTCCGGATAGCGGCGATCTTTCCGCGTTTACAACCGTTGTCGACCTGACATGCGAATTTTCGAAACCTTGCCCGTCACCGGCGTGGATATCCCTGCCCGTACTCGACCTGACAGCATCGTCGCCCGCTCTGCTGGTTGCCGCAGCCGATACGATCGAACAGGCACGTGCCAGGGGCCCAGTGCTTGTCGTTTGCGCACTGGGCTATGGCCGTAGCGTCGCCGCGCTGACGGTCTGGCTGGTGCGCACGGGGAGGGCGTCAAGCATCGCCACGGCCCTTCGCCTGCTCGGCGACAAACGGCCGAAACTAACTCTGTCACCGGAACAGATGGTATCGGTTACGGAGGCTGTAAATGGATAATAATGATAAGGGCATCGCCGCAGTCACCGCCGCTATCCTGCATCGTGGGCGGATGCTCAATTATGTCTCACTTGTCTTATCCGCACTTGTCGTGGCGCAGTTTTTGTCCAAAGGTGCCGCGTTCGGGGTGTGTCCTTCGCTTGTGCTGGCGCTGGGATTGGCAGAATTCTGGTTCGCGGCGCGGGTGGCACTGGATGCCAATCTTTTTGAAAAGATTGCAGACGGTAAGCTGAGTACAAAAGATATTGATGACAGTTTGTTGCGGCTGGGCCTAATAAAGCAGGAAAAAGCCGGGCGTAGCATGGAAGACAGATCGCGCGGCGCGTTTCGCCTGCTAAAGCTTCAGGGGATGTGCCTGCTTGGCCAGATGGCGGCTTTCATTGCCGGTGCTATTTTTTAGCAAGATGCTTCCTGATCAGCGCGACGTTTTTCAGGTTCGCCTTCCAGCCCATATCGAAAATATCGCCGGCAAAGGGCACAAGGCCGATCACCCAGTCGATAAAAGCGTTTTTATACATCTGCGCCACTACATAGTGGGGTAGCTTGCATTTCTTCGCTTTGTCGACAAGATACAGCGTGACGAGGGCGGTCGCCGTATCGCCGAGGCCTGGGATAAGGCCGAGAAGGGAATCCATACCGAAACGGATGGAGGTACCGGGTATTACAAACCGGTTATCCATCCATTCGGCCAGCTTATCCAGTTCCTGTAATTCTTTTCTGGTCATTTTCCGCTAACGCTGCAGCGGACATTTAGTTCATGCGACCAGTTTCGGGTACATGCGTTCCGCAATCAGGACAAGCACGAAGAACACAGTCGCAAGGATGCCATAGTCGGCAAGCAGGCCAAAGTCTGAAGCCCCGCCCTTGATCATCAGCGCGCGCACGCCGTCTACCTGATAGGTGAGGGGGTTGAAGCGGGCGACGATTTGGAGCCAGTCGGGCATCAACGAGAGCGGATAGATGGCGTTGCTAGCGAAGAACAGCGGCATTGTCAGCACCTGCCCGATGCCCATGAAGCGTTCGCGTGTTTTCACGAAGCAGGCGATGATAAGCGACAGCGTCGAAAAGACCGCCGAGCCCAGCGCAATAAACAGCAACACACCGATGATATGCGCAGGATTTAAGCTGACATGCGCGCCCGCAATGCTGGCCAGCACATAAACGATCAATCCCTGCACTATGCCGCGGATACCGGCGGCCAGGGCTTTACCCAGCACGATAGTTGAGCGTGGTGCGGGGCTGACCATCATGCGGTGCAGGATGCCAAGGTCTTTTTCCCAGATGGCGGAGATGCCGAAGAAGATGGCGGCGAACAATACGCTCTGTGACAGGATACCGGCCGAGAGGTAGTCGATATAATCCAGCTTGCCGGTGGGTATGCCACGCAGGTTCACCATCACCTGCCCGAAGAGCAGCAGCCACAGCATGGGCTGTATCGCGCGGGTGGCGAGCTCAAAGGGGTCGTGGCGCAGTTTCTGTGCTTCCGCACTGAACACTGCCCAGATCTGCATGAAGTAGCCAAAGACCGGGTTAACAGTGTTGCCCGCGTTTAGCGCGCGTGGCTCAGCCACGCTTTGCAATGGAGCGGCGATTGCGTCCGATTTCACGATAATTTTCCTTTCCGGTTTTTTCTTCGTCGTCGTTACGGGCCAGTTGCTCGAAAATGCCATCAAGCGTACCCTGCGGGCCCATGCCCGATTTTACCTGTTCGATCGTGCCATGCGATACGATCTTGCCGCGGTGCAGGATGGCGAGGCGGTCGCAGAGTTCTTCCACCTCGGCCATGTAGTGCGTTGTCAGCACAATTGTGATTTTGTATTCGTCGCGCATCTTGCGCACGTGCTTCCACACCGCGTTGCGGGCGGCGGGGTCGAGTCCCACTGTCGGTTCGTCCATGAAGATGACTGCGGGACGGTGAAGCATGCTCTGCGCGATCTCGAGCCGGCGTATCATGCCGCCCGAGAAGCTGCGCACGCGCTGGTGCGCGACATCGGAGAGATCAAGCGCCTCCAGCGATTCCGCGATACGCGCCTTGTGTTCGGCGGGCGGGATGCGATAAAGCCTGGCGGAGAGCAGCAGGTTCTCCCAGGCGGTGAGCGCGCCATCGGCGCAGAGCAATTGGGGGATATAGCCGATATTGAGACGAACGCCGGCGGACTGTGTTTTCACGTCGAACCCCGCGACCCGCGCCGTGCCGGATGTCGGTTGCGCTAAACTGGTGAGCATCTTGATGATCGTGCTTTTGCCTGCGCCGTTCGGGCCGATCAGGGCGAAGCATTCGCCGGATTTCACCTGCAGCGTGACATTGTCGACCGCCTTGAATGCGCCGAAGGCCTTGGTCAACCCGTCCAGTTCGACGGCATGGGGGAGGATATTGGCGCTGTTCATGGGGTATCCTTTTCCGTATGCCCTGATATAACAGGGACTTGTAATTACGCAGCTAAACTTGTAATATAAACTTGCAAGTTTAACTTCCTATTCTATAGGCCGGATTCGCATGAAAAGCAAGCCCTATGACATAACAACCGTTGAACTCGGCCAATCCATCGGACGCCTATACCGTCGTATCCGCTCCGCCGCAGCCGATCAGGAATTGTCGCTGACCGAGGCTGCGGTGCTGGTGCGGCTTGATAAAGAGGGGCCCGCTACCACCGCTGACCTTGCGCGTGCGGAATCGGTGAAACCGCAATCCATGGGCGCGACCGTGGCTGCGCTCGAGGAACGCGGGCTGCTGGCGCGCAAAGCCCATCCCACCGACGGACGACAGATGATCATCGCCCTCACATCCAAGGGCCTCGCCGTGCGCAAAAGCGCGCAGGACGCGAAGCGCACATGGCTGGCGGAGGCGGTGGGGCAGCTGAGCGCAGAGGATCGCGATTTGCTGTTGAAGGCCGGGAAGATTATCCGCCGTCTTGCGGATTCATAAAATTACGCGGCAATAAACCCGCCCGACTGCAGCCTGAAGAAACCGGCGTAGATGCCGTGTTCGCGGTTGACAAGGTCGTCATGCGTGCCTTCCTCGACAATCCTGCCTTCCTCGAAAACGATGATGCGGTCTGCATCCAGAATGGTGGAAAGGCGGTGCGCGATCATGATGGAGGTGCGGCCGTGGGTGAGCGCCAGCAGCGCGTCTTGAATTGCGCGTTCGCTTTCTGAATCGAGCGAGCTGGTCGCTTCGTCCAGAATTAAAATCGGCCGGTCGGCAAGGATAGCGCGGGCGATGGCAATGCGCTGGCGTTCGCCGCCCGACAGCTTGATGCCGCGTTCGCCCACCAGCGTGTCGTATTGCTGCGGCAGGTTCATGATGAAATCGTCGATATGCGCCTGCTGCGCGGCCTTGCGCACGGCCTCCAGCGTCGCGCCGGGCTGGCCGTAGGCGATGTTTTCGGCCAGAGAACGGTGGAACAAAATCGGGTCCTGCGGCACCAGCGCGATCGCGCTGCGCAGCGAATGGCGCGAGCCTTTTGTAATGTCTTGTCCATCAACGGTAATGCGGCCTTGTTCAAGGGCGTACATCTGCATCAACAGCCGCACGAAGCTGGTCTTGCCGCTGCCCGAATGGCCGACCAGCGCCACGCGCTCGCCCGCGCGGATATTGATGCTGAAATCCTTGAAGATCGGTCGGTCTTTGCCGGGGTAGGTGAAGGTCGCGTTTTCAAACGTAATCGCGCCGTCGCGGATGTTCAGCGCGGGCAGCACGGGATGATCGGGTGATTCCGGCGGCACGCGCAGGATTTCGATGATGGCGTGCAGATCGTATGACGACGTGAGGAGGTTCTTGATATTCTCCCCCAGCTCGCGGATGTAGGATTGCAAGATGTTATAGGCGAAGGCGAGGTAGGCCATGTTCTCGATCGTCGCCTGACCATTGAACAGATACCATGTGCCGCCGCCCAGCATTAGCGCCAGCATGCCCATAAGCAGCATGCGCTGTATAAAACCTGTGAGGTTACCGCGCAAATACGCGCGGGCGTTCTTGATGCGCAGCGCCTCCGTCACGGCGACATAGCGGCCGACTTCTTTATGTTCCTGCGCGTAGGATTTGGCGGTAGCGATGCCGCTGACACTGTCGGCGAGGTGCGCGCTGAAATAGTCCTGCGCTTCGGCATATTCGCCCTGCGCGGGGCCGGAGACGTTCAGCACCAGATAGGCGCTGGCGGCGGCGAGGATCAACAGGTAAACCGTCATCAGCAGCGCCAGCATGGGGAATTTCATCGACAGGAAAATGATCGTGCCGATCAGCACCACGGCGGTGGGGAAGATGCGCAGGATGATCTGGTCTTCAAAGGTTTCGATCTTGTTGCGCGCGCGGTTGATCTTGGAAATGATCGCGCCCATGAATGTATTTGCGAAATAGGGTTCGGGCAATCTGAAGACATGCGCGAAACCGTCATCGAGGACTTGCTTGAACAGATTGGTTTCAAACACGTTATAAACGCGGAAGGTGCCGACATAGACCAGCGCCTGCGCAAGGTAGAGGCCGAGGAAGATGTAGAGGCAGGTCAGGATAGCATCCTTGCCTTGCTCCTGCCGGATGGCACCAAGAAAATTGGCGAGCGCGTTGGGCAGATAGGTTTCGATCAGAGCGCTAAGCAGCAGGAAGGCCAGCACGAACGACAGCTTCCGCGGCTGGCGTTTCCAGTAGCTTGCTGCGAAGCGCAGCACATCGCCGAAACCCAGCGGTTCTTTCTTCACGCCCGGTTCGTCATTGGCGACGAGGGCGGGACGCAGTTTCGCCTTTAACGACGATGCGCGTTCCTGTACCTGCTGCTGTTGTTGCTGCGGCATTACCGTTATCCCTTCAGATGGGCAAACTACATTGAAAATAAACAAAAATCCAGCCTGTTAGGGCTTCAAATCGAGGGCAGCCTTTGGTAATCTGCTATCTGGTTGGATTTGCTGGACAGGAACGCCCATGGAAACGGATAATTCGCCCATTACCCAAGTGCCGCTGACCGCCGGCGAAATGCAGGTGATCGACCAGTTCCGCCGTCTCAAAAGCACGGCGGTGCTCACCATCCTGTTTACCGATATCAAGGGCTTCACCCAGATGACCGAGGTGCAGGGGGAGGCCTATTCCAACAAGCTGCGCAAGCATCATGACGACGTGGTCGTGCCGATTATCGAGCGCGACGGCGGCGGTCGCGTGGTGAAGCATATCGGCGATTCAGTGATGGCCGTTTTCTCCGAGCCCTCCACGGCGGTCGCACGCTCGATAGAAGTGCAGGAAAAACTGGCAGCCTTCAACCGCGAACACCCCGAGCTTGAAGATATCAATGTGCGCATGGGCCTTCATTCTGGTCAGGTGACGACGGAGGACGATGTGAACGCCGACGTCTTCGGTCGCCATGTCAACCGCGCGGCGCGGGTAGAAGCGCTGGCCGACGGCGGGCAAATTCTGGTCACCTACGCCGTTTACGACAGCGCGCGCGGCTGGCTGAACGATAAATCGGACAAGCCCGTCGGCTGGGAAAAGCATGGCCGCTATATGCTGAAGGGCATTCCCGAGCCGATCGAGATTTACGAGCCTTATAACCCGAAGCTGACAAAGCCGAAAGCGCCCGCAGGCGCGATGAAGGCAGGCGGTACGCCACTGAAGAAACTGGCGGTGTTGGGCGTGGCGCTGGTGTTGGCGGTTGCGACGGCAACCTTTGTCCAGATGCAGGTATCCAACATTACGCCCGAAATCAGCGTCGTCGATTACGGATCGGACATTGGCAAGCTGGAAACCGGCGAGACGTTCCAGCTGGACGGCGAACGCGGGCAGCATATCCGCAAGGCGCTGGTGCCGGTGGAGAAGGGGCATCACCTGCTGTCGGTGGATATCAGCTATCTCGTGCGCGCCTTCGCGCCCTTTGACGTGAAGAGCGGCAAGAACGTGATCGAGATGAAATTCAACCGCGTACAACTGCCCGGTATGTCGCGTCGCATAGAATATACCGCCGAAGGCCCGAACACGCTGCAGGAAGGGGAAGATACCACCTTCACCTCCTACGGCGCCGATTTGCAGCCGAAGGAAAATAAGACGCATATCAATATGTCGCTGAAAGCGGAATTAGACCCCGCCGATAGCAAGCGCGTGAAGTTCACCTGCAACTACACCGTGCTGTTGAACGGCACCGCCGTCAGCCAGGGTACGGTCGAAGACCGCAACCTGCTGGAAGACTCTGAGAGCCATAGCGTTCCGGAGAAGGTGCTGTGGAGCGACGATTTCCATTATTACTATGTCTCATATTACATGAGCGGCGGCAGCGCGGAATTTACCGTGGGCTCGGCGTTCAAGGATTATATGAAGAAGTAGTCAGGGCTTCGGCTTCTTCCGGCTGCCCTTGAAAATCGAATTCTTCTTGTCGTGCTTGAAATCCGGGTTCGCGGGTACGTTGCCTTGCGGGTCGGTGTCGGGGAAGACGGCGTGGCTGTATTTCTTGGCGTCAAAGGGCTGCCACGCGCCTTCCGGTTGAGACAGGCGGTCGAGCACGGCTGACAGTGCCAGCGGGTTGAAGACCATGCCGATATGGCTGCCGTCGACTTCGATATTCTCGGTTTCCGGAGCGACGGGGTTCAACGCCGCTTTCCAGTTCACGATGCCGTCGCCCTTGGTATAGATGGACGTCGTGGGCACGGGCGGGGGAGTCAGACAGCGTTTTTCAAATCCTGCGTCATCCAGCGGCGATGCGCCGGGGTTCAGCATGTCATAGGCCTTGCGCGCCGGTGACCGCGCGCCCTTGTCGGCGTCGTCCAGCATCCCGAAGGGTGATGCCAGCGTGATAACGCCGCGCACCATCTCGGGGAATTCGCGGGCCAGTTCACGCGCGTAAACACCGCCGAGGCTATGGCCGATCAGTGTCACTTTTTTCTTGCCGTTTTTCTTGTAAACTTCTTTGAGGCGTTTTTTCAGCGCCTTGGCGGTTTTTTCATCGAAGCCCATGTTGCGGCCGTTATCCCAGCCATAGGTCTTGTAACCTTTTTCCTCCACGCAGGCGCGCAAGGTGGTGGTAAAGCCGTTATCGGACGACAGGAAACCGGGCAGGAACAGCACGGGGTGGCCGTCGCCGTCGGGCAGCTTGTCCTTGATCTTCGGCCAGACGAGCTTCAGCTTGGCGAAGTCCACCAGTGCGCGCGGCGGTTCGCAGGCGGCATCGAAGACTTCTTTTATCTTCTTGATTTTCGGCTTCATGGCCGTTGTCCTTATATATGGGGTAGCCAAGAGTAGCAAAGGACAGGCCCCGCGCCAAACGGAAAATACGGAGCAGAATCAAGGCGCTTCTATAGTAAATGGCGTGGTTTCGGCCTTGGTGAAGGTCAACCCCTGCACGGGGAACGTCGCGCCCGCCTGCTTCATGAAATCGCGCAAGGTCTTTTCGGGATGGACCAGTGCCTGCTGGCTGCTCGATTTTTTGAAGGCATCGTCGGCGTCGCGGCTGGCGCCCGCAGTGATGAACTCTAGGCTCATGATGTCGGTCGAGGCATTCGGGTATCCCGCTTGCTCCCGCACCAGCACCACCTGCTTGCCGCGTTTTTTGGTGCGGTAGGAAAGGCGGATCAGCGATGTGACGTTGTCATGCACGCCGATAAAAATAACGGCAAGTGCTTCGCGCGAGGCAAGGCGGGTTTTAAAATCATCCGGAGCGTTGTCGTGCATATGCTGCGCCGCCGCCGTCAGCGGTTCTTCGAGCGCTTCGGCGGCAGTGTTGACGCCGCTCGTAAATGTGCCGGCTTGCGCGAGGATATCGGCAATGATGGCAACTGCGTCAAAGCCCTCATATGACGTTAATCCCGAGCAGGCGAAATGCGCCTTTGCGCCATCAAACAGGGCAGGGGCGGCGATAATGGTGCGTTTGGGCGACCAGATGGCGGCAATCGGTTCATACATTATTAAAGATTACTTTGCGCGCGGCAGATTGGAAAGTGCAAATTGGAACCATCGTTCCGCTAGGGGGTTTGTGGGTATGGTGAACATCTTCCAAAAGGAGATCTAATATGGCTCGCAAGGAAAAAATGAAGGACATCAAGCCCAAAAACCATCCTGTCCGTGACCCGAAAGACAATCAGGACGGTTCGATCGGTGCTGTCGGTTCCGGCGGTGCGATGGGCCTGACGGTTGGTGCTGCGGCTGGCGTGGCTGTCGGCGGATTGCCCGGCATGATCGCAGGCGCGGCGCTTGGCGCGGCTGCGGGTGCCTTGGTGGCGGAAGCAAACATGGAAACGATTACGACGCATACGCCATTGCATCCGCAAAATAAAAAAGCCCCCGTGCTGAGCGACAAGGAACATTAAACTGTTTCGGTTGTTAGTGCCGGACTGCAAACTCTCTCAACCTTAGGAGAATGGAAATGAACAACGACATCATCAAAGGCGAATGGAAAGAGCTCAAGGGCTCGATCATGGAAAAATGGGGCAAGCTGACCGATGACGACCTGACCGTCATCAACGGTAGCCGCACCAAGCTCGCCGGCACGATCCAGAAAAACTATGGCATTACGTTGGACGAAGCTGAAAAGCAATTGAAAGAATGGGAAAAGACCCTGCACTAAGCAGCTGTCTTTCCATGATAAAAGAGGGTCGCGCAGGTCGCGGCCCTCTTTTTTATATGAACTTTAGGGCTCGGCAGGCGTTAGCCCTCCATAGATGCAGAAGAACAAGGAGAAAACCCATGCTCAGATCGCAAAAACATGAATCGAACGGCAAGCACGCGCCGATGGGATTCGATGAATTCGAAGAAATCCGCAAAGACCTCGAGTCGCTGAAAGCAAACGTCACCGCGCTCGGCAAGCACCTGAAATCCGAAGGCAAGGAAAAGGCCGGCGAGGCCCGGGAACTGCTGGATCAGGGCATCGATACCCTCCTCAGCAAAGGCGACAAAAGTCTCGAGATGCTTGACGACAGCGTGAAAGATAATCCCCGCCGCGCATTGGCCATGGCTTTTGCCGCGGGTATCATCCTCAACTTCCTGATGCGCAAGTAAGGGTAAACCCTATGTCCCTCGTGGACCCGATGATCATTGCAAAGATTCTTGCCAGTTCGCTGGTGTCCCCCCGGGTTGCACCTGCGGCTGGCAGGAGCATGCTCGTCCTGGCGCTCTACGCTTTTTCGGGTGTCTTGATGCTGGCTGCGACGGTACTGCTACTGGTGGCTTTGTACTCCTCGGCTGCAGCGGTCTATACGCCCGCGCAGGCTTGGGCCATTACCGGCTGTGCCACCATGGCGCTTGGTGTCATCGGCATCCTTGTGGCGAAGATTGTCGCGAACCGGCGCGCACGCGTCATCTACAACCACATGGACGATACCGGCAAAGCACTGCTCGATGCGCTCGACACCGCGACGAAGGGCCTGGAAGAACCGATCGCGGATCACCCGCGCTCCTCCATTTTGCTGGCCAGCCTTGCAGGCTATCTTGCTGGAAACAAACTCCATTGATGAAACTTTTTGCCACCTGAACGGTTGGTGAAATAAGCGGATGCAGCGGGCTGCCTTTATTGCCGGCTTTCATCCAGACGGAATAATAACCTGAAAGGAGAATCGCCATGTTACATTGGGCATTATCATTCCTGGTGCTGGCGCTTATTGCAGGCTTCTTGGGCTTTGGCGGTGTCGCCGTTATCTCGATCGAGATCGCGCGCATCCTGTTCATGGTCTTCCTGGTCCTGTTCGTTGTCGCAATGGCAAGCCATGCCCTGCGCGGCAGAACACCGCCGGCTTAACTCAATCAACGAGGTCCGCAATAGCTTCACTCGTATGAAGTTATTGCGGGTCGCTTGATACTCTACCCATAAAAACAACAAACACTAAACAAGGAGAAGAGTCATGGCAGACCCGCAATCGCCCCTTACGCCCAAGAACCCCCAGACGCCGAAACAGCCGATTCCCGCTGAAGCAGGCGGCACGAAAAAAGAAATGGATCCGTCAAAGAAAAAGCCGGAAATCGAGCTTGAAGACGACAAAAAAGACATGGGCAGCTCCTGCTCTGACAAGGGCGGTTCTTGCTCCTAAAGCACGCGTTTCTTAAAAAAGCGCCTTAAAACGC
>JBGGMV010000015.1:0-15219 GCA_041287865.1 Alphaproteobacteria bacterium
ATATCGACCAGCACCGCGAGGTGTTCAATATTCTTAAAGGGCAGTCGAAGTATGGCATGGGCTTCGTGGCGCTTAGGGTTCTGGGCGACGACAAGAAGCCTGCGCACCTTCTCGTCATTGAAGACCAGATGCGCCAGAAAATGTTCGTCGTCGGCAATGAGTCCGTCGACCCTGCGCTCAAGGAAAAGCTGGCGGAAAACGGTGTTTCTTATAGCAACCAGGGCGACAGGGATATGCCCTCCGCCGTCAACAAATTCTTCAGTGATTGCTTCGCCTTTCGCGTGAGTTCCCGCGTGATAGCTGCGGGGCACGAACGCTATCTGGAAGGGCAAATGATTGGTGCAATATCAGGCGTCGTCGAACTGCCACAGGATCTGGATCCCGCTTCGATAGGAAATGTCCTTGCCATTGCAAAGGTCGATCCCACCATCTACACCAATATCGTGAAAGAGCCAAAGCCAAAGTCCAAGCCTGCAGCGGCCAAGCGGTGAGTAGCAAATCCCAGGTTATATAACTTTATTGGATACTCTGCGGTTGAAGCAACGCTTTGCGGGGCAGCCAGGCTGAAAAAGTGGTGCCACCCTCCACTGTCGACGTCACCTCGATTTTACCTCCATGGGCCTCGACGATTTCCTTCGTGATAAACAGGCCGAGTCCGAGACTGGAAGCTTCATTCTTCTTTTGCTCCTCGCCACTGCCCCGCTTTAAAGGATTAAAAATTACAGGGAGATCCATAGCAGAAATGGGTTTTCCCCTGTTCTGCACGGAGAGAACGACCCCTTCCGTTTCCTCCCGGGCCGTCACCTTGACGCCGCCATTGTTCTCGCCATGCTGCAACGCATTGCCTATCAGATTGGACAGCATTTGATTAATCCGCACCACATCCCATTCCCCGTCGAGGTTTCCCTGTGTTTCAACGCTCACGCGGCCGCGCTGCGCCGCCAGCTCGGCCTCCTGCGCGGTATGCCGGACCGCCGTGCCCATATTCATGCGCACGGGAGAAACGGGCATCCCCTCGCCAAGACGAACCCGTGTGATGTCGATGAGGTCAGATACAAGCTTGATGACGGTTTTGTTGCTGCGTCCGATTTGTTCGATAATTTTGGTTTGCGTGGGGTCAAGGTTGTCTATCACCTTGAAAAGCTCGACGGCATTTGAAATGGCGCCCAGGGGGTTGCGCATATCATGCACCAGCATGCCCAGGAAAAGGGTGCGGGCGCGCTGCTCCACCTCGTTATACCGTTTAAGGCCTTCCTGCAATATCTGGTCGATGGATTCATTGAATCTGCTCACTTCGTCGTAATCGTCTTCAGCCTTGTTCCTCTGCTTGCTCCACAGCTTGATCACGCTGGCGCGCAGGGCGCGGAATTCCGAGGCGATCTGGACAAGATCGAAACCCTCTTCGAAACGCACGGCAGCATGGATTTCCGCTGCACTATCGCGTTTGCCGCCCTCCTTTTCGCCCAAACCCTGCGCTTTATCGGACTGTTCGAGAGAGCTTTGGTAAGAGTTCATATCCTTTGCAATGAAATCCAGCAAATAGCCGACATGATCACGGAGCGCCTGTGAATCCATACCGGCATTCGGAAGAATGGTGCCCGCAAAATCTTCCCACTCCTGCATAATCTGCTGTTTGCGGGACAAGATAAAATCGGCAAGTTTCATGTGTATGCCTCCATGCAGACAGTTGATGAACGGCTGAAAGCTCAAGCAGTTCCTGCTACCCGGCAAGATATACTTGCAAATACGTGCTGTAATAACCGGATTATAAGCCTATGTTACTCTTGTAACCGATCCTGCGAAAAACCGTTCCATGAAGGAATTCGGCATGTTTCAAGATTTCGACCAAGTCACCGCTGCTTCCCTGCCTTATATTCGGCGGGAACCGATAAACGTGCTGCTTGTCGGGGATCTCTCGACTGATGCCGGCGACTTCAAGACGAAGCTGTGCCTGACCGCGGAGCTTCCCTTTATTATCCATTATTCCCCTCGCGAACGCGATGCAATTGACCTTATCCGCCAGCGTGATCACCATATCGAGATCATATTCCTTGACCTCACCTCCAGCGGGGAGACGGCAAAAAAATATTTCCTCGAACTTAAAAAAGGCATCCCGGATATCCCCATCATCGCCTTCACAAGCTGCGCCGATTATGAACTTATAAACTTTGTCATGAATAACGGCGCCGCCGAAACGGTGTCGCAATGGAAAATCCGCAGCGACCCTGACCGGCTGATCGGCATCGTTGAATCCTGCCTTGCACGGAATATGGTGTCGAAAAACGCGGCGAGCATGGAAAGAGGCCAGATAACGGAGCCTATTCCCTCGGCTTGATCTGGATCTTCTTTAGCGTCTTCACCGGCACACCGTCATAGCAGGCAGAATTAATTTCCTGCAGCGTCTTCTTGCGTTCGCGCTCGTCGGCGCGTTTATCGGCTTTCATTTTCTTCCAGCTGTCGGCAAGAATGACGGTGGCGGGTCTTTCCTTGAAGAAATAATCCGCCCATTCTTTTTCATTCGCGCCGCGCTGGATGCCGCGGTTGAACCGCGTCGCGGGCGGGTATTTCAGTTTTATCTCGCCTTCCCATGCCACATCGGTGCGCGCGGCGTCGTTGAAGATTTGCAGGAAGTCGCCGTTGTCGAGGCAGTTGAGCCCGTCATAACCCGTCTTGCCGTCTTCGTAGACGCTCCAGACGATGCCTTCGGTGCCTGTTTCGCAGAAAGCCTCGCATCTGCCAACAACAGTGCCTTCGCGGGGCGGACGGACGGGTTTGTTTCTTTTGACCATTGCAATTCCGGGCGTTAATGAATATTGACATAATAAAATCAAGCCTATGGAAGTCAATGCCAAATCAACATTGACATAACCAACCACACTTCGCTATGAATCCATTACATTCATATGGAGACGTACCGATGCCCGACGCCGACAAGGACGCCATCCTTTACCCTGCCAGCAAGCCGTTCAGTACGGGCAAGCTCGATGTGGGCGATGGTCACGAAATCGCCTATCAGGAGTACGGCAAAAAAGGCGGCATTCCGATTGTATATCTCCACGGCGGCCCTGGCGCCGGTTGCGCACCGCATTTCCACCAGTATTTTGATCCCGCTGTCTTCCACATCATCACCTACGACCAGCGCGCCGCGCCCCTCTCCTCCCCCGAGGCTTTCAAAAAAGATGGGGACCCCAAACACCTGATCGAAAACAATTCGCCCGCACATCTGGTGGAGGACAACGAAAAACTCCGCCAGCACCTTGGCATCGACAAATGGCATTTGTTCGGCGGTTCGTGGGGTTCGACCCTCGCACTGCTTTATGCCGAAAAATATCCGGAACATACCGAGAGCATGACGCTGCGCGGCGTCTTCATGATGCGCGACAAGGAGCTCGACTGGTACATCAATAAAATGGGCGTCTTCTACCCCGAAGTTTATAAAGAGTTTGTGGATTTCATTCCCGAAGCCGAACACGGCAATATGCTGGAAGCCTATTACCAGCGCCTCACCGACCCCGACCCGAAAGTACATCTTGCCGCCGCCGCCGCATGGACGCGGTTTGAAAACGGCTGCGCTTTCCTCGATGTGCCGCCCGATACCGTGCGCAACGACCCGCCGGCCAAGGCCCTGCCCTTCGCGCTGATCGAAGTCTATTTCATGCGCAACTTCATGCCCGACGACAGCATCATGCAGAACGTGGATAAAATTAAGCATATCCCGACGCATATCGTGCAGGGCCGTCATGACAACGTCTGTCCGCCGATGTCGGCTTTCGACCTCTCGGAAAAGCTGCAGAACTGCACCATCGAATTCACGCAGGCCGGTCATTCGGGCGGCATGCCCGAAACGGTGAAGGGCCTTGTCGCCGCCACCGACCGTATTCGCGACACCGGCTCTCCCGTCGCTAAAAAAAACTCTAGCCCCGCCCCCTCTGTAAAACCCAAGGGACCGCAACCATGAAAAAAGACCTGCCCAAAAAAGATTTGAAAGACAAATTCCTCTACGCCGCCAGCAAGCCGAACAAGACCGGCGACATAAAACTGGATGCTGTGCATACCCTGCATTACGAGGAATTCGGCAACCCGAAAGGCAAGCCCATCGTCTACCTGCACGGCGGCCCCGGCGGCGGCTCGGGCGATCATTTCCACCGCTACTTCGACCCCGAAGCCTTCCGCATCATCATTTACGATCAGCGCGGCGCGGGCAAATCGACGCCTGCCGCAGAAATCAAAGACAACACGCCTGATCTGTTAGTGCAGGACATCGAAACCCTGCGCAAGCAGCTGGGCATCGACAAATGGCATGTCTATGGCGGTTCGTGGGGTTCGACACTCGCGCTGCTGTATGCGCAGGCGCATCCCGACAAAACGGAATCCCTGACGCTGCGCGGCATCTTCCTGATGCGTAAGCGCGACATTGAAATGTTCTATGAAGCGGCCGAACTGATGCGCCCCGAAGAAGTGCGCAAGCTGAAAGAAGCCCTGCCCGAAGCCGAGCGCGGCGCGGACTTCATGGAGAATTTCTACAAACGCCTGATCAGCGACGATACTTCCGTCAGCTTCCCCGCTGCCCGCGCATGGGCGCATTTCGAGCATGTCTGCTGCTTCCTGCAGCCGCAGCCCGAAGCCGCGAAGCTGTCGCCCGAAGCGCAGGCAAAGCAGGATCAGGATGACCTCAACATCAGCCGTATCGAGGCGCATTTCTTCCGCAACTGCCTCTTTACGCCCGACGACCGGATTTTGAAGGATGTCGATAAAATCCGTCATATCCCGACCGTCATCGTGCAGGGCATGTACGACCTGGTCTGCCCGCCGCAGATCGCCGATGATTTGCACAAGGTCTTCCCCGAAGCGCATATGATCAAGACCGTTTCCGGCCATGCCGCGATCGAGCCTGAAATCATGAAAGCACTGGTGAAATCGACCAACCTGATCCGCGACACCGGCTCGCCCGTACCCAAGGCGAAAACCACCGGCGCGAAATCAAAAGGCGCTAGACATTCCGGGGGAGCATAAGGTTTTTGTCGTGGAAGCTGTCGATGGCCTCAATCGCCCGCTTGAAACGGCCGACAGCCCCGTCGCCGTCGAATTCGTATTTGCGGTCAAGCGACAGGCTGTAAGGCGCCATCTGTAACAAGCGCGACTGCGCGCGGCCGCGCAGGGCCTCGAATTCCTTGATTTGAAAATCCAGCTCCACCCGCCTAGCTGCCTTATACTGTTCACGCAGCGCAGTTGCCGCGGCGATGCCCTCGTCCAGTAGCGGGATATAGGCGTCGCAGATGTCGGCTGAAACATAGACGGGTTCCGGCTCAGGCAGGGCCGGTACAGTTTTTTTGCGCGGCAGGTGCCTGATCGCAACCGCGAGGACGATGAGGAACAGCAACCCAGCGATGATCTTTGTAAACATGCGGCCTAGAAGCCCTTGATCTTGGGCGGCTTGAGCTTTTTCAGTTCCTGCAGGCGTTGCGCGGCGAGGGTTTTGCCCGCCTCCTCTTCCTGCTTGCGGCGGATTTCAGCTTTCTGCGCGGCGGTGACGCCCTCGATCAGGTCGCCGATCTCGGTGAAGCCCTTGTCGCGCGCGGACTGCAGCGGCGTCTTGCCGTCGTCGTCCTTGACGTTGATATCCGCGCCGCGGGACATCAGCAGCGCGACGGCTTCTTTCTTGTTGCCTTCCACCGCCCAGGCGAGCGCCGTGCGGCCGCGCACGCCTTTCAGGTTGATGTCCGCGCCGTAATCGAGCAGCAGCGCCATCGACTCGACATGGCCGTACCACGCGGCCCAGGTAAGCGCGGTGTCGCCGGCTGAATCGGCGCTATTGGCGATATAGCTGCCCTGCATGTCGAGCGTCAGCTGCAGCGCCGCGGTGTCGTTACGCTTGGCGGCGGCGCAGAATTCCTCGATCTCGTACCAGGAAGAGTCCATTGTCAGGGCTTTGGCGCGGTCGGCGTGCCTTCGGTGCCCTTGCGGAACGCGCGATGGTCGCGGAAATAGCTTTCGGCGGCGGGCATCCCGAAGCTTTCGAGCGTGCGCAGGCCGTCCTTGTAATCGCCTTCTGAAATCAGGTTCATCGCGCGCAGTTCGCGCAACGCCTTGGTGGCGACGGTGGGCAGGTCCTGACGGCGGATGGTATCGATATAGGCGTCGTCGCCGCCCGCCAGCACATGGCGGCCCGCGTCGTTGAAAACGTCTGCCGCGCCTTTTTTCGGCGTTACCTTGATTTCCGGCTGGCGCAGCGGATAGGTGTCAGGCGTCGCGTTCAGCGCGTTGTTCAGCGCGCGCATGTTGTCCCAGAATTTGTAATCCGCCTTGTCGCCCTTGCGGACGATCAGGCTGTCGGGCGCGCCGTGGTTCGTCAGTTCGTCGCCGCGATAGATCTTCAGCTCGAGCGCGGAAACTTGCGCTTCTTTCGACTTGAATTCGATTTTCAGGATGTCGGGCATGGATCATGTCCTTAAAAAAATGGTGGGCGCTGAGAGACTCGAACTCCCGACCCTCTCGGTGTAAACGAGATGCTCTACCAACTGAGCTAAGCGCCCTTAATGGACATAAGGGATATATTTTCCGGAGTAGATAATCAAGGGGTTATAAAGCCTATAGAATCAAGCGCTTATAAGGCTCTTTTTTGCATTTCCCGCCCGACATGGGCTTTCACGCGCTTCAGAACCGCAGCCCGCTCTTTCGCGCTCAGCCGCTCCGCTGCAAACCGCGTGTAATCATTGTCACGCGACCCTTTGAATCCCAGCTCGCGGTAATCTTTTACGCTGTCCAGCCACTTGTTGAATTCGGGATGATCCACGATGTTGGTGGGAGCCGTCACGGTCAGGTACCAGAAAAACGCCTCGGCATAGTTTTTCTTCAGGTAGTAAAGATGACCAAGACCATGGCGACACATCGACGCGGTCGGTCCGCCAAAATCAGACTGCGCATCATCACCCGCGCATTGTTTGAAATGGTATTCCGCAAGGGCGTAATCCGGCTTAACCGGTCGTTCGCCCCTGCATTTCGCGACTTTTTTATATGTGCCGGGCGGGCGCGTCGGCTCACCTTCCTTCACGGGGTAACTGTCATAGGGATATTCCGCCAGATAATATTCGG
The DNA here is from genome assembly GCA_041287865.1 of Alphaproteobacteria bacterium. Lineage (GTDB taxonomy): Bacteria > Pseudomonadota > Alphaproteobacteria > Micavibrionales > UBA2020 > JAPWJZ01. The sequence goes on from JBGGMV010000015.1 coordinate 7,093, forward strand.
CCAGTTCCTGATGCGCCTGATTGGCAATAAACCGGTCGCGGCTTTTCGACGCCTTCTTCCACCACCCCAACGCCGTTGAAGGGTCGGGGTCATAGACACCAAGTCGCGTGTCGCAGGTTTCCAGCCCCGCCCGCAGCTGTGCAGAAGCATCGCCGGCCGCCGCGCGCGCGAACAGTTGCGACGCCGTCCTGTCGGCTTCCGGCACAGGCTGCATATAAATACGTTCGCAAGCCGTGAGCAGCAGGATGGACAGAATGGCAGGCACGACGAAATTGCGCATGGAAATCTCCCTGAAAACACCAATCCAGCCTAGGCCAATTCCTTTAATTTTCAATTGCCGCAATTTACCCTAAAGCGGCCCGCCGGCGCGCCGGCCATGCGTTTGTTTGATTATTAAGCCTTTAATGCCTATATTTATCTTGAGCAAACAAAAGGGCCCGCATGACCTCCGAACCCGCCACTGCCGAAAAACCGCCGCTCAGCGACAGCCTCTTCCACGTCTGGCGCTGCCTGATCTCGCTCATCATGGCAGACGGATTATACCATCAGGCGGAGCGCAAATTCCTCGACAGCGCAATCCGCGCGCTCGAACAAGCCTATGTAGTGACGATGGATCACCGCATCACCTTCGCCGACGACCTGCGCGAACCGCAAAGCATCCACGATCTGCTGCCAAAAGTTACCGAGCCGCTGCACCGCGTGATTCTGCCTTATTTCTGCGAATATATTTCATTGCTGGACGGATCACAGGGTCAAGCCGAAAAAGACTTCGTCAAGCAAATGCGTGAGCATCTCGACACGCCCGATTTGAAACCGCAGCAGGTAGAATTCCAGAAAGCCCTCGCCGCAAAAAAAGCCGAAAGCCGCTATTTCTATCCGGTCGATTACCTACTGCAGCGCCTGGGCATCGGGCGGCTGGAATAACTCGCACCACCACTGCCACACTGATGAAAATCAGGATGGCGCCCGTCAGGGCCCCTTCGGCCCCAGCGGCGCCCGCGTTTTTTCGTCCCTCACCTGCAGCCCAAGCGCCGGATCATTGAGCAACACGCCCTGCACATCCAGCGACATTATTTTCCGCAGGCGTTCGGGCGTGGCATCGCCGACCTTGCCGAGCTTCGATCCCGTCATGACAAAAACCGGATGCCCGCCCGATTTCGCGAGCGCCATGTTTTTCTCGTTCACGTCGTCTTCCCACAGCCGCGCAATCGTGCCGCCGATCTTGAAGAACTCGGGGAAGTCGGAGGGGTTTTTCAGGAAGCCCAGCATCTGCACGTCGGGCAGCAGCGCCTTGATCTGCCGTGCCTGATCGAGCGAGCGGACGCCGACAATCACCTGCCCCTCCATGCCATGGTCTTTCAATGCCTGCACCAGCTGCACGTTAAAATCCGCGTCGCCGGTTTTCAAGTCCAGCAGCAGCGTGACTTTATCCTTCGCAAAGGCCAGCGCATCGGAAAAAGCCAGCGCGGCCTTCTTCGTCGGGTCGTGGCTGCAGATCAGCGATCCGTCCGCGCCTTTGCGGATATCCGTTTCGATGATATGCGCGCCGGCCTTCACCGCCTGTTCGAAAGCCTCCAGCGAGTTATCCGGATACAAACTGGAATAGCCGCGATGGGCGATGATCTTGATGTCGTTTTTCACGGCGGCCCGGCTTACGGCGCCGCTTTCGGCGGCGTTCCGGCTTTTTCTTTTTCCTGCTTTTCGAGCGCTTCTCTTTTTAGAACGTCTTCCTTGGCGAGAGCCATGGCCGCCATCAGCTCGCTCTTATGCTCGTCAATCCGGCGCTGCACTGTCTCCATGCCCATGGCCATCAGCGCCGGCATCAGGGTTACGGTTTTCTTGCCGACCGGCGAGCGGTAAAAGGCCTTGATCTCTTTCAGTTCTTCTTCGGTGAAATGATCGATATAGAGCTTGACGATATCGCCCTTCACCGAATCCCATGACATGTACTTTTTGGAGAAATCCAGCCCCACCTTCTGCACTTCAGGCGGCAGGTGTTTCATCTGTGCGTTGAAGCCGATCAAGAAACTTTTCTCGTAGTTCTTGTCTGAATCGCTGGCGATCAGCACATCCTCGGCCGCCTTGCGGTGCGACGCTTCGTCGGCGCGCGCGGCTCCCGCACCCAGGGTCGCCACAAAAACACAGCCCGCCACAAGCGCAACGCCCAGATAACGGTTTAGCATGGAATATCTCCTTTGTTGTTCCTGCTTCAATCTACACCGGCCTTTTTAATTTTGGAACTAACAGCATCTCTGGCGCATTAGACGCCCGTGCCCATATGAAGAGATTCAAAATGAACGCCATCGAACATTCCACCCTACGCGCCGCAATCGAACGCCGCACCGCGCCTATTATCAGCCGCGGCAACGACATAGGCAGCACCGCCTATCAGGACGCCGTGGAGCTAACGGTAGACGATTATGTCAAAAATACCCTTCACCTCGAGGGCCCCCTCGCCGAAGAAGCCGCCAGCAGCATCCTGATCGATCTGTTCGAGCAAGAAAACGGGTTGCAGTAAGCTCGCGCCAGCCCCATGAACACTTCAATTAAAATTGCTAATACTGCCTGATCCCATTGATCCAGATCAAAACACGCGCCGGTTTGTTTCCACGTCGCTTGCAGCGCGGGGTTTTCGCCCGATCCGCAGCGGTCGCACGACCCGCAAAGGGAATGACTTTGTTGCCGCCGAAGGTGCCTGTGTAAAGATCATGGCAGATGCGGCAGAGCCGCACCGGTGACAGGCAACGCGCCCCCAGCACAGCATAATCGCGTGTCGCATAGGCGCTGCAAATGGTGCAGAACGAGGGGCTTTTCCGCGCCGCAATCCGGTCCCGGATGCGCTGTGACATTTCGGGATCTACCCTGTCAAGCTGCACAAACCATTCTTTTGAATACACAATTTCTTGCTTCGTCAAAATCAATCTCCGCATTATCACGCTTACAACGCGACGGGCGGATCTTTGTTCCAGACGAAAAGAAGGGTTTTATTCCTCTGCTGTTACACGTTCAGCAGCAAGTTCTCCCGCTCCCAAGACGAGATAACCGTGTTGTACGCCTTGTACTCCGCTTCCTTGATGCCGATATAGGCTTTGACGAAGCGTTCACCCAGCAGCGCGCCGAGCGGCTTGCACGACTTGAATTTTTTCAGGGCGTCGGCAAGGTGGTACGGGAGCGTGTGCGGGCGTTTGTAGGCGCTGCCCTTGATCTGGTCGGTGGCTTCGATTTCTTCCATCAAACCGAGAAGACCGCAGGCGAGCGTGGTGGCGATCGTCAGGTACGGGTTGCCGTCAGCGCCGGGCAGGCGGTTTTCGACGCGGCGGCCTTCGGCTTTCGATACCGGAATGCGCAGGCCCGCGGTGCGGTTGTCGAGGCCCCATTCGACGTTAATAGGACTATCGGTTTCCTTGTGGCCGAAGCGGCGGTAGCTGTTGATGTTCGGCGCAAACAGCGGAATGGCGTAAGGCAGGTAACGCTGCAGCCCGCCGACGTAATGGCGCAGGAATTGCGTATCCGCGCCGTTGTCGTTGGAGAAGAGGTTTTTGCCCGTCTTGCGGCTGACCACCGACTGGTGGACGTGCATGGCGGAGCCGGGCTGGTTCTGCATCGGCTGGGCCATGAAGGTTGCATAGACGCCGTGACGCATCGCGACTTCGCGCGCGGTGCGCTTGAACAGGAAGGCCTGGTCGGCCAGTTCAACGGGGTCGCCGTGGTTGAAGTTGACCTCGATCTGCGCCGCGCCCGCTTCGTGCGAGAGCGTGTCGATGTCGACGTTTTGTTTATCGCAGTAGTCGTAGACGTCTTCAAAGATCGGGTCGAATTCGTTAACGGCGTCGATGCCGTAGGCCTGACGGCCAATCTCCTGCCGGCCGGAACGCCCGACGGGCGGTTGCAGCGGAAGGTCGGAGTCCGTGTTGACGGCCACAAGGTAGAATTCAAGCTCGGGCGCTACCACGGGTTGCCAGCCGCGCTTTTCGTACTCGGCACAGATCATCTTCAGCAGGTTGCGGGATGACAGCGGCACGGGCGTATCGTCGGCATAGAACGGATCGCAGATCACCTGCGCCGTCGCCTCCTGGTACCAGGGCACAAGGCGCACGGTGGCTTCGTCAGGCGTCATGTAAACGTCGCCGTAGGTCTCGCTCACGTGGTTGTCGATATCGTCGGGGTAGTCGCCGGTGACGGTCTGGACGAAGACGGTTTCGGGCAGCGGCATGCCCCTTTCCCGTAAGATGCGAAGGAGCTTGTCGGCGGGAATGATTTTCCCGCGCGCGATGCCGGACATATCGGGGACAAGACATTCAACTTCTGTTATCTTATGTTCGCGGATAAACTCTTCTAGCTTGTCCATTGGGGTTCCCCATTTTCGGTTTATGTAAAAATGCCTTTAGTCGGTGATAGAGCGGACTACTATAATGTCCCGATATACGCTTTGACGGCCAATCGGCTGCTTGCGACTCTAGGCAGCCTAAAAGGTGAGGTCAACTGCGATATTTGCGTCGTCGGAGCCGGTTTTACTGGACTCTCGGCCGCTTTTGAGCTCGCTTTGAAGGGATTTTCCGTCATTATTCTGGAAAGGACAGAAATCGGCTCCGGCGCGGCGGGCAGAAATGGCGGCCAGCTGATCCGCGGTTTCGCCCAGTCGCCCGACTGGCTGACGGAAAAATACGGAGCACCGGCGGCGAAGTTCATGAGCAACGTCTCCCTCGAAGGCCTCGCGCTCATCCTCGCCCGCATCAACAACCTCGGCATCAAGTGCGACCTGAAATTCGGCCACATGACCGCCGCACTCGAGCAAAAGCACATGGCGGATCTCAAGGGCGAAATAAAGGCCTGGGAGAAAATCGGCCACGACGACCTGCAGATGATGGGCAAGGACGAGGTGCAGGATCTTATAAAAACAAAGGCTTACATCGGCGGCATGTTCGATCCGAAGGGCGCGCATATCCACCCGCTCAACTACGCGCTGGGCCTCGCGCAGGCGGCGCAGAAGGCCGGCGCGAAGATTTACGATCATACGACCGTCCTGCGGGTCATTCCGGGCGATACGCCGAAAGTCGTTACCTCGCAGGGCAGCGTCACGGCGAAATATGTCATCCTTGCGGGCGCGATCGGAATGGAGGGGGCGAAAAGCATCCGCCGCAAATCCATCACCGCCACCGCCCACATGATCGCCACCGAGCCTTTGGGAGAGCGCCGCGCGCGCAACATCATGGGCCGCGACATCGCCGTCTCGGATGCGCGGTTTATCATGGATTATTACAGACTTTCAGGTGATTACAGGGTTTTGTTCGGCGGCAACTGCAACTACTCCGACAAGGGTTACGCCGGCGAAGACCAGCGCCTGCGGCAGCGGATGATCAAGATCTTCCCCCAGCTGCAATCCACCCGTATCGACAACTGCTGGAGCGGCCAGCTGGAATTCACCATCAACCGCATGCCGGCGCTCGGCCGCCTCTCGCCCACCGTCTATTACGCCCACGGCTTCGGCGGTCACGGGGTGATTGCGACCAATATCCTGGGCAAGATCATGGCAGATGCGGTCAGCGGGCAGGCGCAACGCTTTGATGTGTTTGCGAAAATAAAGCACCAGCCCTTCCTGGGCGGCGATCTTCTGAAGCGCCCCCTCTTCGTGCTCGGCATGACTTGGTACCGGCTGCGGGATATGTTATAACCCGCTCCCTAAAGGGTGCCAAAAAGGCGAATGAAAAATGACCTATGTGGTCACAGATGTCTGCATAAAATGTAAATACACCGACTGCGTCGAGGTATGCCCCGTGGATTGTTTCTACGAGGGCGAAAACATGCTCGTCATCAACCCCGACGAATGCATCGACTGCGGCGTCTGCATCCCCGAATGCCCGATCGACGCCATCGTGACCGACATCGACGAGCGCGCCGAGCCCTTCCTGCAGCTCAACCGCGACTATTCCACCGGCCCATGGCCGAACATCACCAAGAAAATCCCCGGCCTGCCTGAAGCGGAAGAGTTCAAGGACAAAAAAGGCAAGATGGAGTTCTTCTCCGACAAGCCCGGCGCCGGTAATTAACGATTTCAATAGCTTACCTGAAAATTCAATCACTTGATTTAATTTCACGTGAAAAACATCCGTTTTTGCGCGTCGTGATGGCGTTCTGAAGGCCTTCTGATGGCCTTCTAATGCGGCGGAGTCACTGCGCAAGGAACCTCCCGCAGCCACGACCGGTTTGATGATTAGCCATTAAAAGGATTATGCCTATGCATATATACTCCATCGTCAAGCCAGCGTGCGCCTCGCCCGGTTACAGGCTGTAGCGCATGACAAAGACATCCGCGCAGGGCAAGCAAAACGGGCTGATGGGCGTGATCGGACAATTGCGGGGCGCGAAATCGGGAACACGGTTGCGGTTGGGGGACGTTCTCGAGGCATTAGAGACGCGGGGGTTCGGGCCGTTGCTGCTGGTGCCCTGCATCTTCATCATGCTGCCCACAGGCGCGATACCCGGCGTGCCGGATGTGGCGGCGATTTTCATGATTTTGGTGGCGGCGCAGATTATCGCGGGCAAGACAGCGCCGTGGATGCCCAAGCGCATGGAAAAGCTTTCCATCAGCGCCAAAAAATTCGACAAGGCCGTGAAGAAGACATCTCCCGCGCTTCGCAAGGTGGACAAGATAACCCACCGGCGCGCGACGTTGTTCACGGGCCCTGCGTTCCAGAAGATTGCGGCGGTCCTGATCATCGCGCAGTCGTTGCTGGTGATGGCGATCGGCGTCATTCCCTTTCTGCCCGACCTCCTGGTGGCGCCGATTTTCCTGCTGGCGCTGGGCCTCACGGCGAAGGACGGACTGATTTCCATTATCGGGCTGGGGCTCATGGTAACGGCGGGAGTGATCGCGGGATGTGCCGCGTTCATGTAACGCATCCCTGCCCCTATCGGGGAACCTGTTTCGCGCTGCGGCGTTGGATAAGGAGCCCTTCAACCGTGAAAGGACTCCCCCATGGCGACCGAAAACCATATTATCCCCGCCGATATCATTACGCCCCCGCAGGCGCCGGATTCCGCACTGTATGTGGTGATGCTCACGGCTGACGGCGTTGAAGATCTGGAATTCTTTTACCCCTACTACCGGCTGGTCGAGGAAGGCATCCGCGTCGAGGTGGCGACACCTTCGGGCGGCGCGTTCAAAGGCAAGAACGGTTATGGCCTGAAAGAAACGCTGAAGATCGAGGGCCTGTCGCCCGAGGCCTATCACATGCTGATCATCCCGGGCGGCAAGGCACCGGAAGCGCTGAAGAACAACCCCGCCGCGATCGATTTCGTGCGCGTCTTCGCCACGACGAAAAAGCCGATCGCCGCCATCTGCCACGGCCCGCAACTGCTGGCCGCCGCCGGCGTGATCAAGGGCGAAACGCTGTCGGGCTATCCTGAAATAAAAGGCGAGATCGAGGCCGCAGGCGCGTCATATGCCGCAGCCCCCGCGCTGCAAAGCGATTTGTTCATCACCGCCCGCTGGCCCGCCGACCTGCCCGCCTTCACCAAGGCGGTCATCGACCAGCTGAAGGTGCTGGCCGGCCAGCTCTCGCCCGTACCGAAGCCGGAAATCAATTCCGAAGACGCCTCGCCCCTGCACAACGCCGACGCGGTGGCGGAACACATGAAGCAGAGCTTTCAGGTGAATTCTTAACATGCGGAACGAAAGCGACCGGCGCCCGTTAGCTTTATAGAAGTAACGCAGGAAAACCTGCCACACCAAAGGAGAAAGCCATGGATAAAGATCGTATCAAAGGCACCGCCAAACAGGCATCGGGCGCCGCAAAAGAAACCGCCGGCAAACTGACCGGTGACGCGAAACTGAAGGCTGAAGGCAAAAGCGAAAAGCTGGCCGGCAAAGTCCAGAACGCCATCGGCGGCATGAAGGACGCGGCCCGCGACGCAGCCAGCACATAACATCAGGCTTACACACACCCTGAAAATAAGTCCCCCGTCCTCAACAGACGGGGGACTTATTTCGGTTCTTTTTAACAACAAACACCAAGTCAGGAGACTTACATGAAAAAGATACGGAATATTCTGGCGGCGATCGTGATTGCCGCGACCTTCATCGTTTCGGCGGGCGCAGCGCAGGCCGCCACCGCGGAAGACCTGAAC
>JBGGMV010000016.1:0-84741 GCA_041287865.1 Alphaproteobacteria bacterium
GGCCGACAACATCGCGCCGATGTTCGAAAAAGAATATTCGCACTTCTTCAATCATGTAGCCGCCAAGGCCGACAAGAAGCCGCAACAGAAAACCCCGATCATCCTGCACGCCATGACGCTGGCCGGACAGAACGGCGACGGCGCGTATAATCCGGTTAAAGAATTGCGCCTGCCGATCGTGACGAAGTTCACCAACTTCTCGACGGATGACATCAAGGACATGCCGGGCTACATCAAGCTGCACGAAATGTGCCGCGACATGGATATCGCCATCAAGCTGATCGGCCTAACCGCCGACGAAGCGCGTGGCAGCATGATGCCCCCCATCCTGACGCTGGATGCGACAAAGTCGTATACCGAAGGCGCGATGGAAAACGCACACCTCTACCCGAACCTGCCGCCCAAGAAGGTCGAATTCGACCGTAAATCAGGCCGCGATTTCAGTATGTAAGCAACGCACTTTATGCGCAAAACTTATTGATACTTTGCACAAAGAAAAAGGGCGGGAATTTCATCCCGCCCTTTTTTTATTCTAAAAGTCTAATCAGACGCGCATCGGCATCAAGACGTAGAGCGACGAGGTGTCAGCCACATCCTGGATGATAGTAGGCGATGCGGGATCGGACAGCGAAATGCGGCAGCCTTCGCCTTCGATCTGGCGCGTGACGTCCATCAGGTAGGCGGAATTGAAGCCGATTTCCATCGCGCCGTTGAAGCGCACTTCGATCTCTTCGGAGGCCGAGCCGCTGTCGGGCGAATTGGCCGACAGCGTCATGGTTTTGCCGTTCAGCGTCAGCTTCACAGCGCGCGATTTCTCGCTCGAGATGGTCGACACGCGGTCGACGGCGGAGGCGAAAACGGCAGGGTTTACTTCGAGGAACTTGTCGTTGTTCTTCGGGATCACGCGTTCGTAATCGGGGAAAGTGCCGTCGATCAGCTTGGTGGTGAGCGTGATATGGTCGAAGGAGAAACGCAGTTTGTTGTCGGTGAGACCCAAACCAATCGTATCGCCGGCTTCGTCGATCAGCTTGCGGATCTCGTTGATCGCCTTGCGCGGGATGATGATGCCGGGCATGTCTTTTGCGCCGTCGGGCAGCGGCATTTCAAAGCGCGCCAGGCGGTGGCCATCGGTTGCCACAGCGCGCAAGACTTGCACGCCGTCGCTCTCTGCTGCATGCAGATAGATGCCGTTCAGGTAATAGCGCGTTTCCTCGTTCGAGATCGCAAAGCGCGTGCGGTCGATGAGGGTGCGGAGGTCAGCTGCAGGTACCGAGAAGTTGTAGCTGAATTTATCCGATGAACCCATCTTGGGGAAGTCTTCGGTGGGCAGGCAGCCGAGGCGGAAGGTGGATTTGCCGGCCTTGACGGTGAGCGTCGTATCGCTGGCTGCGGCGATTTCAATGGAGGAAGCATCCGGCAGCTTGCGCACGATGTCGTAGAGCGTATGCGCGGGCACGGTGGTGGCGCCCGGCGTGGCGGCCTTGGCGGCCACTGAATCGACGATTTCGAGATCCATGTCGGTGGTGGTGAGCGACAGGCTGTCTTTTTCGGCGCGCAGCAGCACGTTGGCCAGAATTGGAATGGTGTTCCGGCGCTCGACCACGCTATGGACGTGGTTGAGTGAGCGAAGCAGATCTGCGCGATCGATCGTGAATTTCATGATGAACCACCCGTTTGATGTCGATGTGCGACAATATATATGCGATGGCTTAAATTATAGCAACGGCGAAGTGGGAAAACTAGCGGTTTTACTGCTGTTTTCAGCGATTCCCGCCACTTCGAGCGGCGGCGCTTCTGCGGTTTATTATGGTTACCTTTTTGCCGTTTTGCGAAGCTTGTAAAGGCCTGGATCGGCCAGTAGCGGCTTAAGGCTGCGCAAGAAAATTCCTGCCCAGTTTTTCGCCTTTTTCGGTGTGTTCACAAGGTCCTGACGGAACTCTACAATCACGTAAGGCAGCCCGCGGCTTTCGGCATGGGTGCTGACGGTGTTCTTGGTGAAGTTCTCGGATTTCAGGGAATAGGGCTCGTTCTCGCCGACTTTCAGCCCCGGGTTGTCGCGGCGCAGGCGGGAGATCAGCGCCAGCGCCAGTTCTTCTTCCTTGTTCCAGAGGATGCCCAGCTGCCAGGGGCGGCGCTGGCCGTCCATTTTCGGGGTAAAGCTGTGGATGGAGAGCAGGACAGGCGCGATGCCGCGTTCCAGATAGCGGCGGAGCGTGAGGTCCACCTGCCGGTGATAGGGCCAGAAAATCTCGTCAAGACGCTGGGTTTTCTCTGTCGGCGTCAGCGCGACATTGCCGGGAATCTTCACTTTATCCGATACTTCGCGCATGCATTCGTCGCTGTCATGGCCGCGGTTGAGGTCGGTGACAAGGCGCGAATAACCGGAAATGATGGCAGGCGCATCGAGCGCTTTCGAGAGGTGCAAGCCTATTTCTTCCGTACCCGGGTCCCAGGCGATGTGTTTCTTCAAGGTGGCCGCCGACAGGCCCAGCGTGCCCAGCGCCTTGGGGATGCGGTTGCTGGCATGGTCGCAGACGATCACGCATTTGCCGGCGCCGCGCGCGTTTTCGACGCGCACCGTGGGCGGTTCGTCCTTTGCAAGGACGTGCAGCAGGGGCTTACGCGACACAGGCACCAGGGGCTGTTTCGCTTTTGTCTTCTTTTTGGCAGCTGGTTTTTTAAGGATGGTCTTTTTCTTCATCGCCGTATCAAGCCATATCGAGCCCGCGCCTTGTCACTTTCACGTCGCGGTGCACATGGGCGGACATCAAGAGGCCGAAGCCGAAAAGCACCGAGAGCATCGCCGTGCCGCCGTAGGAAATCATGGGCAGGGGAACCCCCACGACCGGCAAAAGCCCCATGACCATACCCACATTGATGAAAATATAAAGCGAAAAGTTGATGATGATCCCCGCCGCCAGCAGGCGCGAAAACTGGTTTTTGCAGTTGAAGGCCATAAAATAGCCATAAACGATGATGAGGATAAAGAGCGACAGGAGCGCAAGACCGCCCACCAGCCCCCATTCCTCGGTAAAAAGCGTGAAGATGAAGTCGGTCTGCTTTTCGGGCAGAAAGTTCAGGTGACTCTGCGTGCCATGCAGGAAGCCCTTGCCCATGATGCCGCCCGAGCCCAGCGCGATTTTCGACTGCGTGATGTGATAGCCTGCGCCCAGAGGGTCGCTTTCGGGGTCGAGGAAGGTCAGGACCCTTTGCCGCTGGTAATCGTGCATCAGGTGCCAGGCGATGGGCAACATGGCCATCGCGCCCGCCGCCACGACGGCAAACATCCAGTAACTGACGCCCGAGATAAAGAACATCGCGCCGGCGGAGGCCAAAATCATGATGGCCGTGCCAAGGTCGGGCTGCAGCATGACCAGCGCAACAGGTAAGCCTATAATCCCGAGCGGCGCGATCAGGTAGAGCGGGTTTTTGACGTCCTGCGAGGTTGCGCCGTTGAAGAACCGCGCCAGCGCCAGCACGACGGCGATCTTCATCAGCTCCGACGGCTGCACTTTCAGGAACCCAAGGTCGATCCAGCGCGTGGCACCCATGCTGGTATGGCCTTTGATATCGACATAGACCAGCAGTATCGTGACAACACCAAAAATAGGATAGGCAAGCCGCATCCAGATGCGGATATCGATCAGCGCGACAATCAGCAACCCGCCCATGCCGATGGCAAAACGCACCATCTGCGGCGCGCACCATGTTTCGATGTTCCCGGACGCCGCCGAGTAAAGGGACAGGAAACCGATCGAAGCCACCAGCGTGATCAGCAGCAGGAAGGGCCAGCTGATCGCCGCGAATTTATCGGGAAGCGAGAGGTTATCGCCGCGCAAACTCATCTCTTCCTGCCTTTCTTCTTGCCTTTTGGGGCAACTGCCGCCGCTGCCGCAGGGGCCAGCGCCGCAGCCTTGCGGGCTTCTTCCGCTTCGGCCTCGTCAACGGTGCGGATGCGCTGCGGGTCGCGCATGAGCGTGGCGGCAAGGATATCGCGGGCGATGGGCGCGGCGGCTTTCGATCCGCCGACGCCGTGTTCGACCACCACAGCCGTCACGTAACGGGGCTTGTCGACCGGTGAATAGCCGACGAAAAGCGCATGGTGGCGGAATTTCCAGGCGAGGTTTTCGTTCTTCACCCCCGCCGCGCGCATCGCGGCGGTGATGCGCCGCACCTGCGCCGTACCGGTCTTGCCGCCCATCGACATGCCCTCGCGCGTCATGCGCGCGCCATGGGCCGTGCCGCGCTCGCTGTTGACCACCGCCGACATGCCCTTCATGACGATATCCAGATGTCCCTGCGGGATGCCGAGGCTGTTCCACGTGGGTATCAGGTTGCCCACATCCTCGATCGAGCGCACGAGAATGGGCCTTACATCCTTGCCGCCGTTGACCATGCGGGCCGTCATCGTCGCCAGCTGCAGCGGCGTTGACAGCATATAACCCTGCCCGATGGCGCTGTTGAGCGTCTCGCCCTGATGCCAGGGTTCCTTGTAGCGTTTCATCTTCCATGCCTTGTCGGGCACCACGCCGGCGGCTTCGCCCGGCACGTCAAAGTCCATTTTCTGGCCAAGGCCCAGCCGCCGCGCCATGGCCGCGATGGCATCGACGCCGATCTTGCGGCCTGTGTCGTAGAAATAGGTGTCGCAAGACTGCTGGATCGCCGCCACCATATCGACGGAGCCGTGGCCCGCCGGCCGCCAGCAGTGGAATTTATCGCGGCCCATCATGTAGTGGCCGGGGCAATAGACGCGCGCGTAAGGCGATATGCCTTCTTTGAGCGCGGCCAGCGCCGTCACCATTTTGAATGTCGAGCCGGGCGGATACTGGCCGGCGATGGCCTTGTTGGTGATGGGGCGCGTTTCATCGGCCAGCAATTCTTCCCAGATATCAGCAGGAATGCCACGGCTGAAAAGGTTCGGATCGAACGAAGGGTATGAGCAGAGCGCATAAACCTCGCCCGAATTCGCGTCCATCACGACGGCGGAAGCGCTGCGTTCGCGCGCCAGCATTTCCTGACATTGCATCTGCAGGTCAGCGTCAAGCGTGAGTGTGAGACGATGGCCTTTTTTCGGTTCTTCGCGCGACAGGTCGCGGATGGCGCGGCCCACCACGTTGACTTCCTCGCGGATCTGCCCCGCCTGTCCCCGCAGCGTCATGTCGAATTTTTTCTCGACGCCCGATTTGCCGATCCGGAAGCCCGGCAACATCATGACGGGATCGTCCGTCATTTCGGCTTCGCTGACACGGCCGACATAGCCGATGATATGGGCGGTCGCGGTATTGAGCGGGTATGACCTGATCTCGCCTTCCTCGGTCGAAACACCGGGCAGGTCGGGCAGGTTCTGTTCGACCATCGCCATATCTTCCCATGTCAGGTTTTCTTTGACGAGGATGGGGGTGAAGGGGCGGTTCTTGCCGATGGCGGCCAGCACTTCGTCCTTGTCGGCTTCGGTGACGGGGATGATTTTCGAGAGTTTTTCCAGCGTCTCCTCGACGCTGTCGGTCTGCTCGGAAATTAAATAGGTGCGGAAGTTCTGTGTGTTGATAGCAAGCGGCACGCCGAAACGATCCATGATCTCGCCACGGCCTGCAGGCACGAGGCGCAGCGAAATGCGGTTCTTGTCCGACAGCGTCTGGAATTTTTCCTGCTGGAAAATCTGCAGGTAGCCAAGGCGGCCGATCAGCACGCCGAACAAGGCACCTTGCGCCGCGCCCACGATAATGGTGCGGCGGGAGAATTCCTTGTATCTCTCCATGTCGCGGTTCATGGGGGAATACTACAGCGAGGACCGGCCATCAGCCAGCATCTTGTTGAAGGCGGAAAGCGGCATGACGACCAGCGGGAAGACCGCCGCCGTCATCAGGGCGCTCATGATGCAGTCGCGGATAGAAACCGGCTGCAGGTTGAAAAGAGAAACGAGGGCCCATTGCAGTGCCGCAGCACCCGCCGCCACCAGCGCAAGGCCCATCCACATCACAAGGAAGGGCTGGCCGAGCAGGAATTTCCGCTGCCGCTGTGTCACCCACTGGACGATCAGCAGCGTCAGGGCGTTCAGGGCCAGCGGCCCGCCGGTCATCAGGTCAAAGGCAAGGCCGACGATAAAGGTCGCAGCCGGCGACAGTGTCTGCGGCCGCATGATCGCCCAGTAATAAACGGCAATCAGCATGAAGGAGGGGCGGATCGTACCGAAATCGGCAAATTTGAAGGGAAAGGTGGAGAGCAATAACAGCGCGAAAATGACCGCCAAGGTCAGCGCCCAGCGCCCCAGCATGGAGAGGATCGGCTCTTCCCAGCCTTCATCTGCCTTGAACGTCATGGAGATGCCCCTTTAGTGGTTTTTGGGGCGTTTTACCGGCAGGGGCGTAATTTCGCCGGTCATAAGCCCCTGATCCACATCGGCATTGATGACCTGCACGTGGGAAACCTTGCCGATATCGGCAAGCGGCTGGACGTATACGCCATCCGGCCCTGCCTCGACGATTGTGCCGATCGGTATATCGGGGGGCAGCTGTCCGCCGTCACCCGAGGTGACGATGCGCTGCCCGACGGAAAGGCCGCTGTCGATAGGCAGGCGTTCAAGCTTCAGCAAATCCGTGTTTTTACCGGCTAAAATCGCTTTGGTACGGGTGTTCTGGACAACCACCGGAATGCGGGAGTTAAGGTCGGTCACCAGCAGCACGCGCGACGATCTCTGGCCCGCTTCGGTAATCCGGCCAATCAGGCCGCGGCCCGACATCACGGCATTGCCCTTGGCGATGCGGTCCTGCAAGCCCACGGGCAGCAGCACGCTTTTTACGAAGGCACCGCCGGGATCGGACACCACGCGCGTGGTGACGAAGGCGAGCGCCGGATCGGTCTTCACATTCAGCAGGTCTTTCAGGGACTTGTTCTCGGCCTGATACTTCAGCGCGGATTCATACCATTGCAGCAGGCGTTCGTTTTCGGCCTTCAGGCGGATGTTTTCGGCCTTGAGGGCGCGGAGCGTTTTCACTCCATCGAAGGATTCCGACATGGTGACGAAGGGCTCGGAAATAGCGGACATCAGCGGCGCCATGGTATCGGTCATGGCGATGCGCACACGCTCCACCGGAAACAGGTCAAGGCGGTGGGCGGCCATCAGGGTCAGGCAGAGCAAAATCAGGACAGCCGGGGTCGCCCTGACGGTAAGGCTCCGGAGGGAGATTGACTGGAGGATTGAATGTGCCGGTCGGCGGGATACCACGTGCTCTCTAGCCCTAAAAATTACGTATCCCCATTATAGCAAAAATAGCTTAATAAATGCAAAGCGACTTTCAAAACAAGTTGCTGAAAATGCTGGTCTTCCGGCTTATGGAGAGCGAAAATTCCGCTCTTATCAAATTACCATAAATTTTATACAGAGGGGGAAAGCTCAAGCGCCATGGGCTGTTAGCTGATGCCGGCTTAGTACATGCTGATAAGAACGCCCTGCAGCTTCTTCATGTTTTCGAGCGCCTGTCCGGTGCCGAGGGCAACGCAGGACAGGGGGTCGTCGGCCACGGTCACGGCAAGGCCGGTGGCGTAGCGGAGCACATAGTCCAGATTCGACAGGAGCGAGCCGCCGCCGGTCATGACGATGCCGCGGTCAACAATGTCAGCCGCCAGTTCGGGGGCGGTATGTTCCAGCGCACCCTTGACCGCGTCAATGATCGCGCCGACGGGTTCGGCCAAAGCCTCTGCCACCTGGCGTTCGGAAATAACGAGTTCTTTCGGCACGCCGTTCATCAGGTCGCGGCCCTTGATTTCCATCAGGCGGCCTTCGCCGTCTTCGGGCGGGCAGGCGGAGCCGATTTCTTTCTTGATGCGTTCCGCCGTCGATTCACCGATCAGCAGGTTATGCGTGCGGCGGATGTAGTTGATGATGGCTTCGTCCATCTTGTCGCCACCGACACGGACGGAGCGCGAATAGACGATGCCGCCCAGCGAAATCACGGCGACTTCCGTCGTGCCGCCGCCGATATCGACGACCATCGATCCGGTGGGTTCGGTGACGGGCAGGCCGGCGCCGATGGCGGCAGCCATAGGTTCTTCGATCAGTGCAACTTTGCGTGCGCCTGCTGATTCAGCAGATTCTTGAATCGCGCGGCGTTCAACGGCAGTGGAGCCGGAGGGCACGCAGATCACCATCTGCGGCGAAGCAAACGAACGGCGGTTGTGAACTTTGCGGATGAAGTGCTTGATCATTTCCTCGGCGACTTCGAAGTCGGCGATAACACCGTCACGTAAGGGGCGGATAGCCATGATGTTGCCGGGCGTGCGGCCCAGCATCTGCTTTGCCTCTTCGCCGACAGCGAGGACATGCTTGCGGCCATTGACGATGGTGATGGCGACGACGGACGGTTCGTTCAAAACGATGCCCTGCCCGCGCACATACACAAGCGTGTTGGCGGTGCCAAGGTCAATCGCCATGTCGGCGGACATCAGTCCGAGCAGCTTTGAAAACATCCGGTCTTAACTCCCCTTCCCCATAGTTTTAAGCGGGAGATGCTAAAGAACGATTACTGCTTGGCCTTCATGCGCGGGTTTTCTTTATTGATGACGTAAAAACGCATCTTGCCCTTGCCGTCGCGGCGGCGGACGATCTTGTTGTTTTTGTCGCGCTTTTTGAGCGACTTGAGAGACGAGGTCTTTTTCATGACAGTGATTCCATATTCCGGTTCGGCCATAT
Organism: Alphaproteobacteria bacterium; assembly: GCA_041287865.1. GTDB lineage: Bacteria > Pseudomonadota > Alphaproteobacteria > Micavibrionales > UBA2020 > JAPWJZ01. The sequence continues at coordinate 8,690 of JBGGMV010000016.1, forward strand.
ACGGGCCGCTTCTCAATTAAGAAGCGCAAACTACTGATATTTTTGCTTTTCGTCAATCATCATCTGCATATTGCACCAAAAAGCCTGAAGGGCGCGGAAGTGCCGATTCCACCGCGATTCCCGCCGCACAGCCCTGTTTTCGACCCGCCGATTGCCCCCGTTTGAGGGAAATTTGAAACTTTATTAGCCAATTCTATGCTGCGGAGCAGTATAATTTTGTTTTCCCTCAAAATATGATAATTATAAACTTATGACAAAAAAAGCTTGCTTTGGGCCCCTATAGCGGGTTATACAATGCGTGCTTATCACATTGTTGAGTCTGGGGTTTCAATTCAGTACACATCAATGCAATAAAAGAAGAACAAAAAAACGCCCGCCAAAGCAAAACAAATGGCTCACAATGTCTCTCTGGTAATAGAGAGGGTTAAATAAAAATAAAACTGACCCCGCCAATGGCGGGGTTTTCATTTTATGGGCCTTTTAAAGCTTTTCCCCATCCCCCCGATCAGGCAGAATATCCTTAGGTTCAAAGGGGATAACTAAAGGGGTTTAGTGTGGCGGACCAATCCAAGCGCAACAATATCGCGGTGCTGTTGCCCTGCTATAACGAAGAACTGACCATCCAGGCCGTGATCCGGCAGATGCGCGAGGTCGTTCCCGGCGCCCGTATCGTGGTCTTTGACAACAATTCAAAGGATAAATCTGCCGAGCTGGCGCGGGCCGAGGGCGTCGAGGTGCGCGCGGTGCGCCTGCAGGGCAAAGGCAACGTGGTACGGCGCATGTTCGCCGATATCGAGGCCGACGTCTACCTGATGGTCGACGCAGATACAACCTACGACCCCGCAACCGCCCCCGCGCTGATCGCTGCCGTGACCAGCGGGCAGGCCGATATGGCGGTGGGCGTCAGGCAGGGCAAGGACAGTTCCTTCCCGCCCGGCCACCGTTTCGGCAACCGCCTGTTTAACCTGATCGTCGCCGGTCTTTTCGGGCGGGGGATGCAGGATATCTTTTCGGGCTACCGCGCTTTTTCGAAGCGCTTCGTGAAATCATTTCCCGCACACTCGAAAAGGTTCGAGATCGAGACGGAATTGTCGGTCTTCACGCTGGAACAGCGTATCCCCTTTGTGGAGATTCCTTCGGCCTATGGCGAGCGGCCTGAAGGGTCGTTCAGCAAGCTGAGCACCTTCAAGGACGGGTTCCGCATCCTCTGGATGATCGTGCAGCTTTACAAGGAACTGCGCCCCGTTATCTTTTTCGGCCTGATCGCCGTGTTTTTCGCCGCGATCTCGCTGCTGCTGGGCGTGCCGGTTATTGCAGAGTATATGAAGACGGGATTGGTGGAACGCCAGCCGACAGCCATTCTTGCCAGCGCGATCGGCATTTTGTCGGCGGTGCTTTTCGTCGCGGGCATGGTGCTGGAAAGCACGGCGCGCGCCTACCGCGAGACGCGCCACCTGTTCTACCTGAACGCATCGCGCTGATCACATGGACATGCCCCCGCTCGTAAAGCGCCTTGTCACTCCGCAGGTGCTGCGCTATCTGGCCGTGGGCGGCGTCGGGTTTCTGGTCGACGCTGGCGGGATGGAAGGGTTTATCTTTCTCGGCTTCGACAACGTACACTTGGCGCGGCTAATGTCGATGCTGCTGGCCATCGCCAGCACCTACCTGCTGCACCGTTATTTTACCTTCAAGGGCGCGGCGCCTCCCAAAAGCGCGGGTTCGCAGTTCACCGCTTTCGGCGCGATACAGATTGCGGCGGCGATTTTGAACTATGCGATTTTTAGCCGCGTGCTTTACGCGCTGCCTGATCCGGTCGGCATGATCGGCCGGTTGTTCGCGCTGTCGCTGGGCGTGGCGGCGGGGCTTTGCTTCAACTACCTGCTGCTGCAAAAAGTCGTCTTCCGCGCAAAGGCCGCCGCCGCGAGCACAACAGCCGCTTCCCCTGAACCGCCGCCGGTGCAGCAGCCTCTGGATAGCAGCCCGCGCACGATCAAGCGTGGGCTGCTGTGGATGCTGATCGCCGTCATCATGATCAATTCCACGCGCGGCCACCACCAGGATGTGCTGCGCATCCCCAACCTGACGCGCGAAATGCTGCCCGCCGACCCCGATGTCTGGATGCGCCTTGCACAGGTGCGGGACTGGGTGACGGGCGGCGGGTTCTTCGACCATATCGTTCACAAGACCGACGCGCCCTATCACGATGTCGCAACGCCCTGGACGCGGCCGATGGATGCGCTGCTGGCGCTGTTTTACAAGCTGATGCCGCAGACTTTAAGCGTCGACGTGAAACTGATGCTGGCCGGCACATGGCTGCCGCCGCTGCTGGGCTTTATCACCTGCGTGTTGCTGGCCAAGGCGGCGGCGAAGCATTTCAACTGGCTGCATACGGCCGGCATTACAGCCGTTATTCTGCTTTTTAATGCGCTGACCTATAGCTACTATTCGCCGGGGGATTCAGACCATCATGGCTTGCTGACGACGCTGTGGTGCGGCGCGATGCTGGTTCTTGTCACGCCGCTGACCCGCGCCTCGGGCGCGATGCTTGGCGTTATCCTTGGCACGATGATCTGGATCAGTCCCGAGGGCCTGATGCTGATGGCGCTGGCCTTTGCGGTTCTAGGGGCCGAGGCTCTGCGCAGGCCCCGAAACATGCCGCCGCTGGTGTATGCGGCGATCGCAAGCGCTGTAACGGTAACGGGCGCCTTGTTCGTGGAGATGCCGGCAAGCGAAATACTCAAAACACCCATATACGACAGCGTTTCGATTGTCCATGCCACGCTGCTCTGGCTGGCAGCGGGCAGCGCGATGCTGCTGTCGTTCTTTTTCGCAAAGGGCGTGACGCTGAGGGCGCGGTTGCTGCTGTCAGGGCTGATTGCGGCGGCAGCACTGCTGGGGATGTTCGGCCTTTACCCTAAATTCTTCAGGGGCCCGCTGGTCGATGTCGACCCTTACATCATGCATACCTTCCTGCCCTCGATTACCGAAACCATGCCGCTGTTCGAGGGCGAGTGGACGGATCTTGTGAACGAATTGACGCCTGTGCTGCTGGCCATGGCGTTGCTGGCCGTTTTGTGGTTGCGCGGGCATCGCGCGGCGAAGCGCAGGCGCACAGCCATCGTGATCGCGCTATTGGCGGGAACCTTTATCATGACCTGCTGGCAGATCCGCTGGGGATATTACATGCAGCCCGTCGCCGTGCTGGCGATCGTGATGGGCCTGCCCGCCGTGATGGGTGCGGCACGGCCGCCATACCTGCGCTGGACGCGGGCGCTGCCGCGCAACTGGCGGTCATACCTTGCACTCTGGGTCGTTTTCATGGTGTCGATCGGCATCGTGAAAATAAAGTCCTATGAACCGCATGAAAACGCCTATTGCATGTCGCAGATACGCTACGTCATCCATACCGGCCAGCTGCAGCGGCTGATCGGCGACAAGCCGACGACGCTGTTCGTGCATCAGGATTCGGGCGGCGACGTTATTTTCTTCACGCCCTATAGCGTCATTGCCGGCAATTACCACCGCGAAGGGCGCGGCATGCAATCCATGTACGATATCGCCTATGCGAAAACACCCGACACGGCGCGGAAGCTGATGGAGGAGCGTGAGGTGGGCGCGATGCTGATCTGCTCCACGCGCTTTGAAGCCAACAGCTGGATCAGGCAGGCCTATGACGCGGGTGATAAATACCCGCGCTGGATGACGCCCGTGAAGGGCATGCGTTTCATGGACATGCCGGGGCCCAAGCCGCAGCTGTTCAAGGTGAAGAAATAGATGGATGTCAAATCCTTCACTGCCCGTTTCGCCACCGTTGCGCTTGCCGCGGCCATCAGCGATGCGGCGCTGACCCTGTTCCTGATACAGGCGGGCAAGGACCCGCTCGTCGCGCGTGGTGTTGCTTTGCTGCTGGTATCATTGCTGTCGGTGCCGTTGTTTCGTGGAAAAGTTTTCAAGGGTGCGGCTCCGCCTGAAACGAGTATATTGTTCGTAGCCGCTCTACTGCTCGATTTTGCCGTTTACTGGAAACTGACGCGCATTCTGGGTGCGGGTGAAACTCAAGTATTGCTGGCGCTGGCGGCGGGCGTCGCTGTAGACAGCCTTTTCAAATACATGCTGTTCCGTCCGCTGGTTGCCAAAATACCCGTCATAGAAAAGCCTGCCTCTGGTGCGCTGCACAGACGCGATTTGCGCCTTGCCGTCTGGCTGGTGATTGCCTGCGGCATCGCCTGGCGGTGTTTTTCGCGGCAGCTGGACATCCTGGCCGGAAAAGCCATCGGCCCCGCCGACCCCGATACATGGCTGCGCCTGACGCAAGTGCGCCAGTGGGTAACGGGCGGGGGTTTTTACAACCATCAGGTCGCGGGTACCAATGCGCCCTTCGGCGGGATTGAGACGCATTGGACAAGGCCGATGGATGCTTTGCTATCGGTCTTCTACGCCATCGCGCCGCATAACCTTGACGTCAATGCAAAACTGCTTTTTGCGGCTAACTGGCTGCCTGCCTTCCTTTGCCTTGGCGCGATTGCCTGCATCGCCCGCGCGGCGCGGCTGCAGGCCGGAAGCTTCCATGCGCTGGCGGTCAGCGCGCTGCTGGTTTTCTTCGGCTCGCTATCATCGACGCAATTCGCGGCGGGCGTGGCCGATCATCACGGGCTGCTCTGCCTGCTCTGGTGCGCGGCGCTGGCATTGGTCTTTTCACCTCAAAGCCGCAATACGGGCATCATGTTGGGCGCGGCGTTGGGAACATCTATCTGGGTGAGCGTCGAGGGATTGCTGCCCGCCGCCGGCATCATGGCATTGCTGGGCGTGATGGCGCTGCGGGAACCGGCCAAAATTGCCTATCTGGGCCTTGTATCTACGACAGCGGCGATTGTGGCGGGCCTTGGCCTTATGGTCGAAAAACCGCCGGGGTTACGCCTGCTGCCGGTTTACGATCAGTTGTCGGTTGTACATGTTGCGCTGTTGACGCTCTGCTCGGTTGCCGCGCTGGCACTGGTGCCCTTGTTCAGGAACTCCGCGAAAAAGGCACGGGTTGTATACAGCCTGCTGGCCGGCGCGGGCGTTATGGGCAGTATGGCAGTTCTTTACCCCAAATTCTTCAGGGACCCGATGTCCGATGCAGGCGCTTATGTGCAAGATGTACTGCTACCCTCCATTACGCAGGCACAGCCGCTGTTCGACGCAAGCTTTCCCGATATCTGCCGCGTGCTGCTGCTGCCATTGGCCGGCGCAATATTGATGCGGACCTGCTGGCACAACGACATGGCACCCGCCAAGCGCCGTCACCTGATGATGCTATCGGCGTTGCTGTCACTGACGTTGGGCCTGACGCTATGGCAGTTGCGCTGGCATTATTACCTGCAACCTGTCGCCATCGTGATCATCGCCAGCCTGCTGCCCGCCGCCGCGCGGGCGGCGCGGCCGAAGTTGATACGGCGGTTAAAAGAATTCCCACCCCTGTGGCGGCCCTATATGGTGGTCTGGCTGTTAATCATGCTCACGATGGGCGCGGGGATGCTGAACGATAAGCCAGATGGTGTTTCCTGCATCTCCACTGCCCGTGCGCAGGTAACGCAGGGCTGGCTGCAGGAAAAACTGGGTAAGACCCCGCTGGTTGTCGCGGCGCCGACGGATCTTGCGGGGCAGTTGCTGTTCTTCACACCCTACAAAATCATCGCCGGAAACTATCACCGCGAGGGCGAAGGGCTGCAAGATCTTGATACGCTCTTTAACGCAAAAAACGCCGGCGATAGCCGCAAGGCCATGCAAAAGCGCAAGGTGCAGGCGTTGTTCTACTGCACAGACCAACTTGCCGACGAAAGCTGGCTGCAGGCGAAGAAACAGCCAAACTGGCTGGTGCCTGTCGCCAGTGATACAACGCTTCTCTACAAGGTTAAAAAATAATCAGGCGGCGTTCTTGACGACGAAGGTTGCGCGCTTGGTAAGCTCTTTCAGTTTGGACGCGCCGACATAGGTGCAGGCCGAGCGCAGGCCGCCCAGAATGTCCTGGATCGTGCCCTTCACGTCGCCCTTGTATTCCACCTTCACGACGCGGCCTTCGCTTGCCCGGTGCGGCGCGACGCCGCCGGAATAGCGGTCCATCGCAACTTTCGACGACATGCCGTAGTATTCGACCATGGTGCCGTTCGAGCTTTTCAGCGCTTTCAGCTGTTCGTCGTTCATGCATTCGGTATGGCCGGCAAACATGCCGCCCAGCATCACGAAATCGGCGCCCGCGGCGAAGGCCTTCGCCACATCGCCCGGCATCTTGCAGCCACCGTCGGCGCAGATCAGGCCGGAGAGGCCGTGCGCGGCGTCGGCGCATTCGATGATGGCGGAAAGCTGCGGATAGCCGATGCCGGTCATCGCGCGCGTCATGCAGGCGGAACCGGGGCCGATGCCGACCTTGACGATATCCGCGCCGGCCAGAATCAAAGCTTCGGTCATGTCGGGCGTCGCGACGTTGCCGGCCATGATGATTTTTTCGGGATGGTGCTCGCGCACGGTCTGCACGAATTCGACGAAGGCCTCGGTATAGCCGTTGGCGACGTCGAGGCAGATTTTGTTGATCGAATTGCTTTTCAGGCTGTTCAGCACATTGTCGACCTTCTTGATGTCGTCAATGCCGAAGGTGACGAAGGAGAAAGCGCCCGACATATTGGCCTGCTGCAATTCCTCGATCGGGTAGTGTTTGTGCAGCGAGGTGAAAATATCGTATTCGGCCAGCGCCGCCGCCATCTTGATCGTGCCCACCGTATCCATGTTGGCGGCGATGATCGGCACGCCGGTGATTTCAACCTTCGCATGGGGAAGCTTGAAGGTGCGCACGATATCCACATCGCCGCGCGATTTCAGGCGCGAGCGTTTCGGGCGGATCAGCACATCGTCAAAGTCCAGTTTGCGTTCGGTTTCAATCCTCATGGCGGCGCTCCAAAAAATCATCACACATGCGTTTTATCCGGGCTTTTTGGCTCGGATAGGGTGAAACCTCGGGTGATGGCGGGGGTTTCAGCTATTGATAAGGCGTTTCTGGGCAAACAGCAAGGAAGAAATGAAAAGCAATCTATATCAGTATTTTAAATACGGCCTGCTACCGTTTTTGCCTGAAAAACTGCGCGAATCTATCAAGCGCCGCTGGGGAATTCGCGGAACACAAGATCGACGGTTTCCTCGCTCCTGACCGCGCCTGTAATCGTGCCGATGGCGATTTGCGCTGTTTCCAGCTCACGCCCGGCGTCGATGCCCTCGCCGCCGGCAAGAGCCCTGTCCAGCGCAGCGACGGCCAGTTCCAGCGCATCGCGGTGGCGGCGGCGCGTGATGACGGAACCCGGACGCGAGCGGAAGAGCGTCGCGACACGTTCGGTCAGCTTGGCCATGAAGGCGTCCATGCCCTCGCCCGTTGTGACGGAAATAGATTTCACCGCACCGCCCGGTTTGCCCAGATCGGCTTTGGTGAAAACGCTGAGTGTTTTGCTGTCGATCATCTTCAGCGTATCAGGGTCCTGCGTCGGTTTCGTGCCGTCGAAAAGCGCCAGTTTCAAATCCGCTTTTTCCGGCTGCAGCATCGCATCGGTCATGACGACGGGATAACCGTCCATATCCATGTGTATTTCTGTTATCTCGCCGCGTTCGGTGCGAGCGGTGACAGAGGCATCGTCGCGACGCACCAGCGCGCGGAGCAGGCTGGACTTGCCGGCGGCCTCCGCGCCTATCACTGCGATCACGATGCCTTTCTGCATGCGTTCGCCTTTGTGGCTGTCGTTCATGTGATCGCGCAGGTCCTTAATGAGCAGGCCAAGGTTTTCTTTCAGGTCGACGGCCAGCACCGGCGCGCCCATGGGCTGCATGGCCTGCAGCGACAATAAGCTTTCGCGCCAGCCGTTATAAAGCCGCGAGGCATTGCCCGCGGCGACATCAAGGGCCTGCAGGCGCTGCAGTTCCGTTTGCGCCATCAGCAAATCCAGCACGCCTTCCGCCTCGATCAGGTCGAAACCGCCGTTTTCAAAACTGCGGCGCGTGAATTCGCCCGGCAGCGCATGACGGCAACCGGGAATTTTCGAGATCGCCTGCAGCACGCTTTCGACCGAGGCCCTGCCGCCGTGCAGCTGAAATTCAATCACGTCTTCGCGCGTATAGCTGTAGTCGGCGGGGAAGTGGATGCAGATGATGGTATCGAGCGTCTTGCCGTTGGAAGGGTCGGTTAGCGTGTGTATTTCCACGCGGCGCGGTTCGATATGGTTTTTCCACGACATTGCCTTGAAGACCGCGACCGCGCCCGGGCCGGATACGCGGATAACGGCGATGCCGCAACCAAATCCTCCCGATGCTAGGCCAAAGATCGTGTCCATCAGCTTACACGGCCCGCTTTCTGCGTTTCGGTCAGTTCTTTCTGGTCGCGTTTCAACTGCAGGCGTTCGACGGGTTTGCCGTTCTTCACATGGCTTTCGATGATTTCTTCCACGTCTTCCTTGCTGGCATAGGTGTACCAGATGCCTTCGGGATAGATCACCATGGTGGGGCCAAGTTCGCAGCGGTCGAGGCAGCCGGCGCCGTTCACGCGCACGCCCTCGATGCCCAGTTCCTTCACACGGGCCTTCAGGTAGTTGCGGAGCGGTTCCGAGCCGCGCATCTTGCAGCTGCCGCGCGGGTTGTCGGGGGGGCGCTCGTTCGTGCAGCAAAAAATATGGCGCTGAAAATAAAGGTTTTCTTCGGTCATGGTTTTTCTTCCCCTCTTTGTTTAGGGTAGACAAAAGGCAAAATGGCGGCAAGCAGTATGAATCTTCTGGCAAACGAGACAAGCCCCTACCTGAGGCAGCACAAGGACAACCCTGTCCATTGGCAGCCCTGGGGCGCGACTGCCTTGGCCGAAGCGAAACGCGCGGGCAAACCGATCCTGCTGTCGATCGGTTACGCGGCCTGCCATTGGTGCCATGTCATGGCGCACGAAAGCTTCGAGGATGGCGAGACTGCCGACCTGATGAACAAGAATTTTGTGAACATCAAGGTCGACCGCGAAGAACGCCCGGATATCGACATGATCTTCCAGAACGCGCTGGCGCTGATGGGCCAACATGGCGGCTGGCCGTTGACGATGTTCCTGACTCCCGAAGGAGAGCCTTTCTGGGGCGGCACCTATTTCCCGCCGCTTGCACGGCACGGCCTGCCGGGTTTTCGCGAAGTATTGCGGGGCGTACAGATGAGCTGGGGGCAGGAACAGGAAAAAATCAGCCACAATGTCAAAAGCCTGACGGCGGCGCTGCATAAAATGCAAACGCGCGGCGCGGGCGATATCGTGACGCGCGACCAGCTGGATAAAATTGGCGCCTACCTGCTGAGTATTTCCGACCACGACAACGGCGGCATCGGCGCGGCGCCGAAATTTCCGTCGCTCACCATCACCTCGCTGATCTGGGATAGCTACCTGCGCACGGGCGGCGCGCCTTTCAAGGCCGCTGTCATTCACGCGCTGACATCGATGTGCCAGGGCGGCATCTATGACCATATCGGCGGCGGGTTCTGCCGCTATGCCGTCGATGCTGAATGGCTGGTGCCGCATTTCGAAAAAATGCTCTACGACAATGCACTTTTCATCAACCTGCTGTCGGAAGTATATCGTGAAACCAAGAACGCGCTGTTCGAAAGCCGTATCCGTGAAACGGTGGAATGGCTGAAACACGAGATGATGGTCGGCACAGCCTTCGCCTCCAGCCTTGATGCAGATAGCCACGACAGTCACGGCCATCTGGAGGAAGGCGCATACTACGTCTGGAGCGCCGCCGACATCGACGAAGTGCTGGGCCCTGATGCGCGTTATTTCGCCGAAAACTATGATGTTTCCACGCCCGGCAACTGGGAGGGGAAAAACATTCCCAACCGCCTGCGCCGCCCGGGCGTGCAGAAACCTGCGGAAGAAAAGCGGATGGCAGATCTGCGCGACAAACTGGCTGAACGCCGCCGTTCCCGCATCGCGCCTGCGCGGGACGATAAAGTGCTGGCCGACTGGAACGGATTGATGATCACGGCGCTGGCCAAAGCATCCTTCGCGTTGGATGCGCCGGAATATCTTACATTAGCTAAAGACGCTTTTTCATTTGTCACTAAAAACATGATGCAGCAAGACGGACGCCTGTGGCATGTGTTCTGCGACGGCAGGACCGCTCATGCCGCGACGCTTGATGACTATGCGAACCTCTGCGACGCAGCGCTGGCGCTGTTTTCCGTGACGGGGGACAAATCTTTTCTGCAGCAAGCCGAGGCATGGGTCGCCATCGCGGTGCAGGATTATTGGGATGAGGACGGCAAGGGTTTCTTCCTTGCAACAACAGGACAGGAATTGCTGGTCAGGCCCAAGACCGCCGATGACACGGCAACGCCGGCCGGGAACGGCACCATGGTTTCGGTGCTGGGCAGGCTGTCGCTGATAACCGGCAATCAGGATTACGCAGCGCGTGCGACGGAAACCGCGCGCGCTTTTTCGGGCGATCTGCTGCAACGTTTCTTTCCGCTCTCGACCCTGTTATCCGCCAGCGATTTTCTTGAGCATCCGGTAAGCCTGGTGCTGGCCGGCGACCGGGGCCGCGAAGATTTTATCGCTGTGCTCAAAAATGTTTCTTTCCCGCAGCTGGTGGTGATGAACGCCGCCGAAGGCCTGCCCCCCACCCATCCCGCCGCCGGGAAAGAAGCCGTGGGCGGCAGGGCGACCGCTTACCTCTGCCCCTATCGCGCCTGCCTGCCGCCGATTACGGAAGCCGCCGACCTCAAGAATACGCTGCTGAGCGAACGCCGCCGCAACCTGCGCGGCGCCGCCAATGACAGCTGAATTTTTGCCGCTTTTCATTTGACGATAGGGCGCAAACGGCTACTCTCTAGGGGGAGCCGAAAGGGGGATTTATATGAAAAAAGATATCAAGATTAAAGCCCACGACGGCGGCAGTTTCGGCGCCTATGTCAGCTACCCCTCCGACAAACCGGCCCCCGCCGTTGTCGTCATCCAGGAAATTTTCGGCGTCAACGCCGTGATGCGCAGCATTTGCGACAATATTACGCAGGCGGGCTACGTCGCCATCTGCCCCGACATCTTCTGGCGGCAGGAACCGGGCATCCAGCTAACCGACAAGTCCGAGGCGGAATGGCAGCGGGCTTTCCAGTTGTATCAAGGTTTCGATGTCGAGCTGGGCATCGCCGACCTTAAAACCACCCTCGCCCATGTGCGCGAAGACAAGCTTTGCACGGGCAAGGTCGGCACGATGGGCTATTGCCTTGGCGGCAAGCTTGCCTTCCTGATGGCGACGCGTTCCGACGCGGACTGCAACGTCAGCTATTACGGCGTCGGGATCGAGGCAATGCTGGACGAGGCCAAGGGCATCAAGAAACAGCTGCTGATGCATATCGCCGAAAAAGACAAATTCGTGCCGATGACGGCGCAGCAGAAGATACTGGGCGCGCTCAACAAGCACAAAAACGTGGAAATCCACGTCTACCCCGGCGTCGACCATGCCTTCGCGCGCGAAGGCGGACAGCACTACGACAAGGAAGCCGCGCATCAGGCCAATGCCCGCACCGCCGATTTCCTTGCCTCGCACCTCGCCAGCGCAAGGAAGGCCAATGCCGGAACTCGTTAAGCTTCCAGACAAGCCCGACGAGGCGCACTTCCTGATCAGCCAGAAGGCGGCGGAAAATCTTGGCCGTCTTGTTGACGGCAACGGGCTCAAGGCAGAACAGGTGCGCCTTGCGAAACATGAAACGCTGGTGCACCAGCTGCCCGGGTCAATCACGATCCAGATCAAGCCCGAAGTCATTGAATCGGTGACGAAGGGCAATATGGCCCGCGGCAAAACCTGCGGCGGGCGCGACGGCGCAAGGCTGGAGGCCGAAGCGCAGGCCACCAAGATCGCGCTGGATCCGAATATCCACCGCGAGATGATGCAATTCATCGATAAGGATGCCGGACAGGGCTTCGCCATCGACCTGTTCAAGCTGCCGCTGCCCTCGGCCGGCGAAGAATATTCGGCATCGACGCAATGCGGCAAATGCGGCGGGCAGATGTTCACCAGCTGCGTGCGCTGCAACATGACGGGTTCCGTCACCTGCAGCACCTGCGGCGGGCAGGGCGCGCAGCCGTGCCGTGCCTGCTATGGCTCGGGACAATACACGCAAGGCACCGGCGGCCGCGTTCCCTGCGCGACCTGTAGCGCAACCGGGCGTATCATCTGCATGCATTGCAACGGCCAGCGGCAGATGGTGTGCAGCTTCTGCCAGGGCGCGGCGCGCATCGCCTGCGTCGAATGCGATCAAACCGGCTGGTGGACCTATGTCTATTCGGTCAGCTACAACGCCGAAGGCCATTTCGTTCTCGACAGGAACCAGATACCGCAGGACGTGATGGAGATCATCGACCATATCGGCATGCGCAAGCTGGCGACCGATAAATATATCGAAGTGTTCCGCCTGAACCTTCAGCCCAAGCTGAATGAAATCGGTGTGCCCATGGTGGCCTTCCTGCCGATCGCGCGCGCGGAGTTCACGGTGGAGGGCAAAGCCTATCCCGCAACCGTCGCGGGGCTGCCCGGGCGCATCCTGATCATCGATCCCTTGATCGACCATGCGATAAAGCCCGGCATCAACGCGCTATTCAAGCTGTCCAAGGGCCCGATGGCGACCGAGGCGCTGGTCGACCAGGCCTGCAAATACCGGCTGATCCGCCATACGCTGTCGGCGCTTTCGCACCAGTCGAAAAAACAGGTTTACCAACAGCTGAAACGGGAATATCCGGTGGGGCTGTCGGACAAGTACGCCAATGCCGCCGTAAAATACGCGGGCGTCGCCGTGCTGACGCTGAGCAAGGGCCCGCGCAAGAAAGGCCTTTTGGTGGGAACGCTGCTGGCGGCGGTGCTGTCTGCCGCCTACTTCATGGTGCCGTTGCGTGGCCCCCTCCTGACCATGATGGCGCAAAAGGGCATGCAGAAACATATGCTGGGCGTCGACCTGATCGTCTGGGCGCTGGGCTGGGTTGCGGCGGTGATGGTTATCAAGTTCATGGCGGCGGCAGCGCTCAAGAAAATCCTGCCCGACACTGCGCAGACCGGCAAGGGAGGCCTGCCCAGCGCCGGCAACGAAGGCATGCTGGCGATCGCCACCAGTTTCGCCGCCTGGGTTGCCTGCGCGGCCGCCGCGCCGGTAAAGCCCGACTGGATACTGGCCATACTGAAAGCAGCCGGCCTTGCGGGCGCGGCTGCTTCAGGCGGATAAAAATCCCGCTGATTACTGGTTCATGATCTTGAAGAACTCGTCGTTGTTCTTCGTGTCCTTCATCTTGTCGAGCAGGAATTCCATGGCGTCGGTCGTGCCCATGGGGGACATAAGCTTGCGCAGGATCCACATTTTCGACAGCGTACCGGATTCGACCAGCAGCTCTTCTTTGCGCGTGCCCGACTTCTGGATGTCGATAGCGGGGAAGACGCGTTTGTCGGCGAGCTTGCGGTCGAGCACGATTTCGGAGTTACCCGTGCCTTTGAATTCTTCGAAAATCACTTCGTCCATGCGCGAACCGGTATCGATCAGCGCCGTCGAGATAATGGTGAGCGATCCGCCCTGTTCGATGTTACGCGCCGCACCGAAGAAGCGCTTGGGGCGCTGCAGGGCGTTGGCGTCGACACCGCCGGTCAGGACTTTGCCTGACGACGGCACAACCGTGTTATAGGCGCGGCCAAGACGGGTGATGGAGTCGAGAAGAATAACGACATCGCGCTTGTGTTCGACAAGGCGTTTCGCTTTCTCCAGCACCATTTCGGCGACCTGCACGTGACGCTGCGCGGGTTCGTCGAAGGTGGAGGAAATAACCTCGCCCTTCACGGAGCGGGCCATATCGGTCACTTCCTCGGGACGTTCGTCGATAAGGAGGACGATCAGGTAGGCGTCGGGATGGTTGGTTTCGATCGAATGCGCGATGTTCTGCATCATTACCGTTTTACCTGTGCGGGGCTGGGCGACGATGAGCGAGCGCTGGCCGAAGCCGATCGGCGAGACAAGCTCGATCACGCGCTGCAGCTGCACTTGCGATTTCGGGCGTTCGCCCTTTTTATGCGGGGTAGGGGCGCCGCCGGTCGGGTCATCCAGCTCCAGCTTGATCTTGCGGTCGGGATAGAGCGGCGTGAGGTTGTCGAAGTTGATGCGATGGCGGATGTTTTCGGGATTTTCGAAGTTGATCTTGTTCACGCGGAGCAGCGCGAAATAACGCTCGTTGTCCTTCGGCGCGCGGATCTCGCCCTGCACCGTGTCGCCGGTGCGCAGGCCGAAACGCTTGATCTGCGAGGGGGAAACGTAAATATCGTCCGGGCCGGGAAGGTAGTTTTCTTCGGGGCTGCGCAGGAAGCCGAAGCCGTCCTGCAATACTTCCAGCACGCCTTCGCCGGAGATTGGAATATCCTGTTCCGCCAGTTTTTTCAGGATGGAGAACATGATCTCCTGCTTGCGCAGGGTGGAGGAGTTTTCGACGCCAAGGCTGTCGGCATATTTCAGCAAGTCTTCGGGCGATTTTAATTTCAGCTCGTGAAGATCCATCATTTTCGCGTTTGGATCGCGGCGGGCGGCGGCTTCTTCTTCCTCGGGCGTGACGTCCGCCTGCGGGGGCTGGCCGTGGCCCTCGTTATTGCCGCCTTGATAGCGTCCGCCGCCGGAATGGCGACCTGAATGACGTGAATTTTTTACCACTGTGTTAGCTTTCTTATGATGGTTTGGGTGGAGATAGAGCGAGAATTCTTTGTGATTGTCAGCAATGAGGATTGATTTTTGTGCTGGCATCCGCGGAAAAATCACCTGCGGACGCGCCTCTTCGGATGAAGGCTTGATGATGAAGGTTAACAAAAACGCCGATGTATGTCAACTGCCGTGTTTCATCATTCGCCAGTTTTCAAACGCTTTTAAAGACGAAATGCTTGATTCCGTCATGTTTCACAGGGGTTTAGCTTGCCATATCGCGGGCAGGCGGGTGGTTTCATGGTTTTTTAGCAGCTGCTGCGCTAGGCTTGGGCTCAAGGGGATAACGGGGCATGGCTATCGACGCACAGATAAAAACAGACGCAGCCGGGGGCAGCCTTCCCGCATTGATCGCCTGGACGAAAAGCCAGCTGCAGACGGGCGATCCCAAGCTTGACGAAAAAGCAGCCGCGCTCTTCAAGGCGGCCGAGAAGGCCGAGGAAAAAATTCTCTGCGCCATCGGCATGGCCTGCATGGCAGGCGCGCCGCCCTTTGCCAAGGACGCCATAGTCGGCAGGCTCTGGCTGCAACAGGCGGAAAGCGCCGGCAGCGGTCTTGGCGCGGAATTGCTGGGCGATTTGTATTTTGCCGAAGGCGATCACAAAGCCGCCGTCAATGCCTACTCAACAGCCCTTCATCGCGGCGCGGATGGCGCGGACATTAAATACGCGCTGATGCGCATCTGCGGTCTTGGCCTGCCGCGCAGCATCGCGCGGGCGATTGACGACCTGCGCACTGCCGCTGCGAACAATGCTGAAGCTTCGGCCCTGCTGGCCGATGGGATTGTCATTCCTGAAATAGCAAAGGTCTTTCTTGGAAAGGCGTACAAGGAGGGGGTTGTCGTCACCGTTGCCGACCTCGAGGAGCATTTTACCAAGGGCCGTATTTCCGCCGCATGGTTCAAGGAACCACCGAAACCGGCGTCAAAGGCCGCTCCCGTTCCCCCTAAAGGGGCCGCGCAGGGTAGCGACGCACCGGCACAACCCGCACCCGCGACAGTGCCGCAACAGGCCGCAGCGCCAGTGCATGAAGCGCAGCCCGATCCCTTCGCCGTGCTCGATAACCTTGTCGGCCTTGTGAAGGTCAAAAAGGCGATGAAAAGCCTTTCGAGCCAGATGAAGTTTTTTGCCAAGCGCAAGGCCGCAGGCCTGCCGTACGAAAAACCAGCCACGCATTTTGTTTTCACCGGCAACCCCGGTACGGGCAAGACGACGGTGGCCCGCATCCTGGGCGGCATCATGAAATCGAGCGGATACCTTGAAAAGGGCCATGTGGTCGAATGTTCCGCGCGCGACCTGATCGGCGAATGGGTCGGCACGACCGCGCCCAAGGTCGGGCGGCAGGTGGAAGCCGCGATCGGCGGCGTGCTGTTTATCGACGAAGCCTATTCGTTACTGAACGCGGTGGGCGCAAGGGCATCGTTTACCGACGAAGCTATCGCCACACTGCTGAAGCTGATGGAAGACAGGCGGCATGAATTTGTCGTCGTCGCGGCAGGCTATCCCGACGAAATGCTGGAATTCGTCAATGCCAACCCGGGGCTCAAGTCGCGTTTCTCCGAATTTGTTGTCTTTGATGATTACGGCGCGGATGACCTCGAGAAAATATACCTGCGCATGGCGGAGCGGATGCAGTACCGGTTACAGGACCCCGCCAAGGCGATGCTGAAAACCGTTATGGCAGAAGCACCGGCCGCCTTTGCGGGTGAATTTTCCAACGGCCGTTTTGTGCGCAATCTGTTCGAGGACACGATCAAATACATGGCGGGGCGGCTGGAACGACTGGATAGCGGCCATGCAACGCCCGATGCGCCGCCTGGCATCGAGGAACTGTCGCTGATCCATCTTGAAGATGTGCAGGCGGCATGGGACGAGGCGAAATCGACGCCCCGCGAGCCTAAAAAGGCTTCATCACCACCAGTATGACAATGATGATCATCAGGACCGTCGGCACTTCGTTGACGCGACGGTAGAATTTTGCGCTGCGCGTGTTCTGGTCCTTGACGAATTGCTTGCGCCAGCGGGCGAGCAGCCCGTGAAAACCGGTCATCAGCACTACCAGCGTGATTTTAGCGTGCATCCAGCCCTGTTTGAAAATCTCGGGGTTTTCCCAGATCATCAGCCCGCCGAATATAAAGGTCAAAATCATCGCCGGATTGATGATGATGCGCAGCAGGCGGCGTTCCATGATCTTGAATGTCTCTGACAGCTCCGACCCCTTGTCGGCATCGGCGTGGTAAACGTAGAGGCGCGGCAGATAGAGCATCCCCGCCATCCATGAGATGACGGAAATGATATGGAGCGCTTTGTACAGGTCGTAGCAGTTCATGTTATCCCTTGCAGCCGCAGCGTTTCAGGTTAGCCGGGCAGAATTTCGGGCAAGTGTTTCCCGCAACCGCGTTTTTCACCAGCGTCGCCAGCCCCGCGATAAAGGCGGGATGCGTACCCGCGGTTTCCGCCTTGGCGAAGTAAGGCAGGCCCAGCGCTACCGCCTTATGCCTGTATTCCATGTTGATTTCAACCAGCGTTTCGACATGTTCGGAAACAAAGGCATGGGGGTAGACGATGACGCCCTTTTTATCCTGCGCGGCCTTTTCGAGCGCTTCGTCGGTCGAGGGGCCAATCCATTTCAGGGGGCCGACGCGGCTCTGGTAGCAGATCTGCCAGTCGAGGTCCGGAATATTCAATTCCTTCACTATCGCTTCGGCGGTTTTCTCGCACTGGTATTGATAAGGATCGCCCGAGGCGATGATTTTTTCAGGCAGGCCATGGGCGGAGAACAGAATGCGTGTGCCGGCAGGCGCCTTGGCTATTTCCGCGCGTATGTGGGCGGCGGAAGCAATAATAAATCCTTCCAGTACCGGATAGCAGCAGATGGTGCTGACCTTTGTTTCATCATCCCATCTCGCATGGAGGGCGCCGTCATCTGCCTGCACGCGCGCCCAGAAGTCAGCTAGCGAGGATCCCGTGGTGGTGGTCGAATACTGGGGATAAAGGGGCAGCAGCACAAGGCGGTCGGGCTTTATTGCATTCAGCTTTTCGATCACTTCGGATGCCAGCGGATGCCAATAGCGCATCGAGACCAGCACATCGGCATCCAGACCCCCTGCCCTTAGCACAGCTTGCAGGGCTTCGGCCTGTTTTTTCGTGTTCTCGAGCAAGGGGGATTTGAACCCCAGTTTTTCGTAGGCATCGCGCGCGGCACCCTTGCTGCGCGTGCGGGAAATATGCTTGGCGATAAACCACCGGATCGGCAGAGGCGCGCCGATGATGTTTTTGTCCATGAAAAAGTTATAGAGGAACGGCTTGATGTCGGCCTCGGAAAGCGGGCCGCCAAGATTGAAAAGCACAACGGCCGTTTTCACCGCCGGAATTCCCTGATGATGGAGGACAGCTGCGCCACGTGTTCGGGCGGCGTATCCTTGATAATACCGTGGGCAAGGTTAAAGACAAAGGGCCGTTTGCCGGCGGCATTCAGGATTTTCAGCGCCGCATCCTTCATTTCCTGCCCGCCCTTGAGCAGCACCGTCGGATCAAGGTTGCCCTGCAGGCAGAATTTCGGCGGGAAGGCATCGAAGGTGGCGAGCTGGTCAAGCCCCAGCGCGTCAACGCCCGTTTCCTCGGCAAAGCGCTTGTAGAAAGGCGCGGTCACGGCACGCGGGAAGCCAATGATGGGGATATCGGGATGCGCGGATTTTAATTTCCGCACAATCTCGCGCGTCGGCGCAATCGACCATTCGACGAATTGCTGGCGGTTGAGCAGGTTCGCCCAGCTGTCGAACAGCTGGATGGCCTGCGCGCCGCTGGCAATTTGCCCACGTAAGTATTGCACGGTGGCGTCGGTAATGATGGTCAGCAGTTCCTTGAACTTCTCCGGTTGCACTTCGGCAAAATGGCGGGTAACGGGAAAATCGTTGCCGCCCTGTCCCTGCACCATATAACAGGCGACCGTCCAGGGAGAGCCCGCGAAGCCAATCAGCGTTTTTTCCGGCCCCAGGTTCTGGCGCACGCGCCTGACAGTCTCGTAAACCGGCTCAAGCTTCTTTTCCTGGAGTTTCAGTGAAGCGATACGCAGGGGGCCAAGGCGCGGCCCCTCGCCTTCCATGAAATCGAGTTGCTGGCCCAGTGCATGCGGCACGACCAGAATATCGGAGAACAGGATCGCGGCATCCATATCAAAGCGCTTGAGCGGCTGCAGCGTCACTTCGCAGGCAAGCTCGGGGTTGAAGCAAAGATTGAGGAAGGATCCGGCATTCTTGCGCAGCTCGCGGTATTCAGGCAGATAACGGCCCGCCTGCCGCATGAGCCAGAAAGGGATCTGCGGTGTGCTTTCGCCCTGCAGGGCTGCGATGATCGGCGGCTTAGCCATGGAGACCTTGTTTAACGGAATGCAAGATGACAGTTTTCTCCCTAAGAATATATAAGTATTAGAATCTTTTAGTTGGAGTCAGTAGTGCGGTGGATGACGGGGAAAACTCCGGATTCACAGTTTTACCAGCATAGAATACCTTTTTGCGGCGGGATAGCGGGGAAAAGCAGTCTTATCATTCCGAAATGACAAAGAAAGACAGCCGTTTGAAGCGGCTATGGATTAGCTGGATAACTGGTGATTCCGTAAAAATGACTTATCCCCGTTATTCTATTCCGGAGTCCTGCTCTGCATTCTTCCTGTAAGTGACTCTACTGACTCGAGAGTTATGCAGGGGGTAAGGTTATCCCGCGATATGTCCACCGCTTTATCCCGCTATTTATCCCCAGTATGGCCAGAACAAGCTTCCATGGCTCAATTTTTCCCGATAGGATTAAATCTAATCAGGGAAGTCGTTGAAAAAGGCTGAAGATGGCGGAAGACTGGCAAAAACTTGATGCTGAAAAAGCGGCGCGTATCCTGTCTGAGGTGAACCCCCAGCTGGAACCCGTACCCTTCAGCGCCGAACAGACGACGATCCGCGTCCAGAAGCTTCCCTTCTATAAGAATTACGAATTGTACGAGCTGACCGACCTGTCGGCCGTGCCCGCCGCGCGCAAATACGCGCTCTACAAGCCGGGCGACATCAATGTCATCAACTGGACGAACCAGACGATTTACGAGACCAACGAAAAAGCACCGATCGCGCTGGACGAACGCAATGTTGTCGAGTACGTGAAATTCTTTTTCAACTATGTGCGCGGCCGCCACGGAAGATTTCTCATTATCGAGACGATCGACGATATCCGCTGGCAGGTGGAACCGCCTCTGCAGGGCCGCAAGGTGATGCAGGAAATGCTGGAACCCGTTGGCGTTGTCAGCCAGGACGCGGACGGCACTTTTAACCTCGAAGCCTTCATGGTCTTCAAGGACAGTCTTTTCAAGACCCGTGTGCACGTTAAAAAAGACGGTCTTGTCAGCATGTCTGACGAAGAACTGAAAATCGAGGGCATGCCTGTCCTTCAGGATGCCGCAGCCTAAAGGCGAATTAATTCATGCTGCCGCTCTTCGCCGAACCCGCCGGCCGTGAAAAAAAACCCGAACCCGCAGACCTTCCCCCCGCCATCCAGCGCCAGATCGAGAAGATTATCGGCGCCAAGGTAACAGGCGCTGTACCGGCATTTGGCGGTTTATCCGTATCTGCCGGCTTTATCTTCTCTTTCGGTGACGGTCAGAAAGTTTTCGCCAAGGGCGCGCATCCCGGCGACACGGCGCATGGCACAAAAAATCTCGGACAAGAGGTAATGGTTTACGAGAGCCTGCCGGTGCTCGCGGAAATTTCGCCGCCCTATATCGGCATCGTGTCAGACGGCGAGGAAGACGGCTGGATGCTGGGCCTGTGGCGCTGCATTGACCACGATCCAAAACTGGCTTCGCCCGCGCGCATTTATGAATCCCTGAAGTCATGGCAACGTAACTCCTCCGCCAAAGACATCCTGCCGCGTGCGCGGGAACACAATTATATCTCCCAGTTCCTGACGCCGGAAAAAAAGTGGATACGCCTGCGCAACGACCAGCTGGCGAAACAAAAATTCGTCACGATGTTCGCCGACCAGAAGGCCGGCATGGCTTGGTTCGACAAACACGTGCCTTCTCTCTGCCAGTATCAGGCGCGCATCGACAAGCTGAAGGGCGAAGAAGGACTGGTGCACGGCGACCTGCGTCTCGACAATTTCCTCTTCGGCAAAGACAAAACCTATCTTGTCGACTGGCCGAACGCCTGCTGGGGGCCGTTGGTTTTTGATCTGGCGTTCTTGTTTTCGAACATGGAGGCGCTTGGCCTGGGCGCGGCGGAAGATCACTTCACCGCTTTTGCGTCTGCTGGTGGTGCGAGCATTCCGCCCGATGACTATGTTGCGGTGATGGCCGTCCTTTCGGGTTACTTTGCCGACCAGGCTTACCGGGAAGTACCCGACAAAATGCCCCGCCTGCGCTGGATGCAGAAATCCATGCTGCTGGCGCAGCTCAAGTTATTGAGCCGATTAGGGATAATCGAATCGCCGCCGCAGATGAATGGCCAAAATCAACAATAATTAATTCTGAAAGCCCCATTTTCAGCTAGATTATTGTTTTCCTGTGGTTATTTTACCCCAAAAATCCCGATTTAGTTTCCGTAATACAATAATATTGCTGCTTTTCTTATTTGGAAAAGGGGTTGTTAACCATCTTGGCCGCATGATGGTTGTGAAGAGGGAATTTAGTTGCGTGCTTGCTGCGGCTGGAATAGTGAAGAGTTCCGGCAACCGGCCCGAACGACCCAAAAAGGGGTTTAAGGGCGCAAAAACAAGAAATGACGAAAACAGGGTGTGAAATGGCTAAGGACATCGATTTCGAGACCGAGTCCCAGACGAAGAAGCCGGAGACCAAGGGCTTCAAGGATACCTCGCGCCGCCTGCGCGAAGGCAAGCAGAAGCCGCTCAGCCACCGTGCCAGCCTCGATTGGCGTCTTGATCAGCGCACCGTGTGCGATAAGAACGGCCATGTTGCCGATGTTGTTCCCGTCGCCGAGCTGAAAGAAACCCTGATGCAAAGCCGCACCGCCGAAGCGATGTTCGCGGAAGCCGGCAACCTTGAAATTGTTTACGACATGCAAAGCCCCGCCTCTCAATATTATTCCCGCGAAGGCTGGCGCGTGATCACCCTGAACCCGCTGCGCCCGAAAGGCGACCTGATCAACCTGCTGGCGAAAGAACTGCGTCGCGACTGGCAATATTGCCATGGCGCGCTGGTCAACCCGCTGGGCTATGAGCCCGACGAAGCGATCCTCGTCAACCGTGCGCAAAGCGCCGACGTGCTGATGATGGCCGTGAAGGTTGCATGGGAACTGAAACTGGCCGGTGAATCCGAAGCCTGGGATTTCCTCGCGGCGACGCCCTCGGGAGATGTCACCCGTACCTTCGAGCTGAAGGCGCAGGCGGATTTCCGCACGCTGAACAACGGCGAAGCGGCCCGCGCCGCCTACGACAAGTTTTTCGAAGACAGCCGCACCAAACTGCATGACAAGCGCCTGATCCACCAGATGCTGCTGGATGAAAGCGGTTACATGAAGGCGGGATCAAAACGCCCGAAAGTGACGATGGAGCTGTTCCAGCGCCTGGGCGAGCTGCCTGGCTGCCGCAATTATCTGTCGATGCAGGCAAAGCATGTGCCGACCGATATGTGCTATGCGACCGTCGAAGATCGCTCCAACGCGAACTTCCTCTGGTTCATCAAGTTTGAACGCAGCTTCCAGGAAAAAGAGCTGCAGATGGTCAAAGAATCCGTGAAATTGTCCGCAGAAGTCGTCGACTTCCGCAAATATTCCACGGGTAAGCGCGCCCGGCATTCAGAACTGGGCCAGTAATATCCGCCTTTCCGCCTCCCGCGGGATTGCCCGGATTTCGGAGGTTTGAGGAAATGCTGGAGCCGTATTGCGACCGGCGGATAAAATTCTCCCTCGAGGCCCTGCTCGACCGCGACGCCTATACCGCGCCTGCTGACACCCGTGCCGCCGCTTTTGCTTCTTATCTGCGCAATCTGGCCGCCATCACCGCGCAAAGCCCGCTGGGCCGCGCGCTGCTGCGTGCCGCTGTCTTGCGCGGCGTTTCGGTGGGGCTTGATCCGCTGCTGGAGCCGAACGCGAGCTATTTCTATCCGCAGCAAAATCATTTCGACCTCGGCTTCCAGCCCGACCTGCTGCAGAAAAGCGAAAAAGGCGTTAGCCGCTATCTTGTTTCCTTCGTGGCGGGTCTGCGCCGTGCATGGCACCTGAATAGCGGCCTTGCGCCGGATGTTTCCTTGCGTGCTGATGATTTCCTGAAATTCTGCCGTTGCGCCGAGGCTGATGCCAGCGCGGTTACACATCTTGTCGCCTGGGAATTGCGCTCGGCCGGCGCGGGTTTTATGTGGAGGCATTTATTGTCGGGCTCCGATGGCGATATGTCGGTGATCTTCGAGCGCGCGATCATGGAAGGCATGCAAAAACAGTATGACGGCTACGCGCTGAAATCGGCCTTCAACCAGTGGTTCGCCGAGCGCGAGCGCATCGCCGCCTGTGACCATGTCGCGCTGGAGCTGATCGACATGTCGCTGGTGCAGCTGGGCGGGCCGCCCTATGTCGGCATCCGCAGCCTGCGCATATCGTCTCTGCAGCAGCTGGGATCGCTGCCCGGCGGGAAAAATTACCTGTCGGGCTGTCTCTTCATGGGCGGCTGGTATAACACCATGGATGATGAGTTCAACCGCACCCACCTGCGCCATATCGAGCGGGATATTGCGCAACTTATTGAAAAACAACACAATAACTAGTCCCGCGCCCTTCACATAGTATTTGACATAACGTTAGAATCGGGCTATTCTCGTGGCCAGAAGATTCAAAAAAACAACTGTCAAAATTCATGTAAGGGATGTCACAAATGGCTGAAGTAGCAACCGGACCGCAAAACGAGATTTTCGCACCTGCCAAAGCATCCCTCTGCAAACAAGCCTTCCAATGGGCCGGCGCAGTCGCTTCGGTTATCTGTGCGGAAGCGCCCCAGCAGGGCTTCGAAGCCGCAGGCGCTGCCTATGACTACACGGTCACGAAGGCAAAGCTGGCGCTGAACCCGCCGAAGCCTTCGGCTTAAAACAAAAAAGCCCGCTTAAACTAAATCAGAAACCCTGAAGGTCGAGCAAGTGAGCCTCGCCGCGCTTGATGAGCCATTCCTTGGCCATCATGAGCGCGCGGTCTTTCTCGCGCCGCGTCAGGCGTCCGTAGACGTTGTCGCGGTCGGCCTCGGCGCGAACCTTTTCGTTGCCCTCGGCGTAGTAGACGATCGCCAAGTGCAGCCACATCAGCGCGATGATCGGGTCTGACGGCACGCCTTCGCCCAGGAAATACATCACGCCCACATGGTGCTGCGCGAGAGGACGCGCGGCATCGGCCGCCTTGGTCAGGTAGGTCAGCGCCTTGGCGGGGTCCTTGGGCACGCCCTGCCCCTGCCGGTACATGATGCCCATGATTTCCTGCGCGCCGACGTGGCCGCCGTCGGCCAGCATCTTCATGCTCTTGGCGATGAGGTCGTATTTTTTCTGCTGATAATATTTCATCAGCGTTTCGTAGTTGAGCTTGCCTTTGCCCTCGCGGATCGCGCTTTCGGCGTCGGCCCCGTCGGTAGCCGTTTCCATCGGATCGACAACCGGGATCAGCACGCCCTGACGGATATTGTTGTATTCTTCGACGGGCGGCGGCTTGTCGGGGTTTTTCTCGACAAAGCTTTCGCTGTCGTCGGCGTTGAAGGTGTTGAATTCGTCGCCCATGCCGGTGCCGCTGTTGCCGCTGGCGGGCGGCGTGGGCCTTTTGCTGCCGCCGGCGCGTTCGTCGAGGAAATTGTCCTCGGCCGAGAAGCCCGGCGCGGCATGGACGGTAAGCCCGGCAATGATTGCGGCGGCAAGTATGAAGCGCAAACGCATGGATAAGTACCCCCTGTGGAAATCCAGCCCCATCCTCTTTATTATAGACCTGTTCCCCGAAAAAACCAAAATTCCCGTTATTTGCGGAATACCCCCCGCTACTTGCGGAATACCAATGTCCGCCAGTTGCCCACGGGGATGGTCTTCATATGTTTAAGCCCCTGTTTTACATGGGCGAAGGAAACCAGCTCCTCCTGCCTTGCCAGAAGACCGGAGAGGACGCAGATACCGCCCTTTTCCAGCGCTTTCTTGAGCAAGGGGGCCATATCGACCAACGGTCCCGCCAGAATATTGGCGCAAACGAGGTCATAAGGCGCATTCTCACGGCAGGACGCGGTTTTGTAGCCATCGCCCGCTTCGGCCGCCGCCAGCTTCACGCTGTTCATCTT
Source organism: Alphaproteobacteria bacterium (assembly GCA_041287865.1). Taxonomy (GTDB): domain Bacteria; phylum Pseudomonadota; class Alphaproteobacteria; order Micavibrionales; family UBA2020; genus JAPWJZ01. The sequence goes on from JBGGMV010000016.1 coordinate 33,730, forward strand.
CGCATGGCGTTTGGTGACAACGATGCATTCCGGGTCGATATCGATCATCGTCACAGGCGCCTTGGGCCAGAGCATCTTGGCCGCGATGCCGAGAATGCCCGATCCGCAGCCCATATCCAGCACGTTGGAAAAAACATGTTTTTCCTTCGCCAGCCATTCGAGCGCCATTAAACAACCTTTTGTCGTTTCATGCTCGCCCGAGCCGAAAGCCGTGGCGGCGTCGATCTTTAAAGGGATCAGCCCTTTAGGCGCGGCCCCCTTCACATGCGAGCCATGCACAAAGAAGCGTTTCGTCTTCACCGGCGGGAAATTGTCATGCACATGCTGCAGCCAGTTCTTCTGCTGCACCTTCTCGCTGCGCACGACCGTTTTACCACCGACAACCGCCTTCACGCGGTCGAGGATCGCGGCTTTATCGGGCGCGCCCTTGGTCGTGAGCGTCACCGTCCAGTTATCGCCGTCTTCGGCTTCCTTATTATGGAGAAAAACGGCTGCAGCCAGATCTTCCAGCACGTCAGAGAGCGCCTGCGCGGTTTCACCGTCCAGTTTTTTAGAAAACCCAAGCCGGACACGGTGCAGGACAGGGGCTTTGGCGGAAGGCTTCTTCTTTTTCGGGGCGGCCATGGCAAAACACTATGGATAAGGGTTGTATTACAAGCGGTTGAGGTGATCATTCTTGATATGGCCCTCTTTGTCCACCATATTGTTATACAGTCATTTTTTCCAGACAGGGCACCACTATGGAACACGAAGCCGTCATTTGCGGATACACCCGCACCCCCTTCCACTTCGCCGGCAAGGGTGATCTTGCGACCACGCGCCCGGACGATCTGGCCGCCATCGCCATTCTGGGCCTGCTCAAGCAGACCATGGTCGATGAAAAAGAGATTGAAGACCTGATCCTCGGCTGCGCCTTCCCCGAAGGCGAGCAGGGTTTCAACATGGCGCGTCTTGTCGTCAATATCGCCAAGCTGCCCCTGTCGATTGCAGGTGTCACGGTGAACCGTTTCTGCGGTTCATCCATGCAGGCGATCCATCAGGCCGTCGGCGCGATCAGGACCGGCACCGGCAGCGCCTTTATCTGCGGCGGCGTCGAGAGCATGTCCCGCATTCCAATGGGCGGTTTCAACCCGCTGCCCAACCCGCAGCTGGTGGCTGATTATCCGCAGGCCTATATCGCCATGGGCGAAACGGCCGAGAACCTTGCCAACAAATTCAAGATCAGCCGCGCCGATCAGGAAAAATACGCGCTGGGCTCGCAGCAGAAGGCAACGCTGGCCCGCGCCGGCGGCCGCCTTGCGCCCGAGCTGACGCCCGTCACGACGCCCGAAGGAAAAGTTGTGACCGAAGACGGTTGCATCCGCCCCGAAACCACCGCGCAGGGTCTGGCCGAATTGAAACTGGCCTTTGATGCGAATGGTTCTGTCACCGCCGGCACCTCGTCGCCGCTGACCGATGGCGCCTCCGCCACGCTTGTCACCTCGCTGGAGTTTGCCAAGACGCATGGCCTGAAAGTTCTGGCCAAGATTAAATCCATGGGCGTCGCCGGCTGCGCGCCCGAGATCATGGGCTATGGCCCCGTGCCCGCCTGCCAGAAAGCCCTGCAGCGCGCGGGTCTTAAGATCAGCGATATCGATATCTTCGAATTCAACGAAGCCTTCGCCGTGCAGTCCATGACCGTCTGCCGCGAGCTGGGCGTCGATGAAAGCAAGCTGAACCTTGACGGCGGCGCAATCGCTCTTGGCCATCCGCTGGGTGCGTCCGGCGCCCGCATCACCGGCAAGGCCGCGATGCTGCTCCAGCGCGAGAAAAAGCAATTCGCGCTTACCACCATGTGCATTGGCGGCGGGCAAGGCATCGCCACGGTGCTGGAAGCCGCCTGATGCTGACGGAGAACATCCGCCGCATTCCTAAAGTAGATTTGCACGTCCATCTGGAAGGCACGATATCGCCCCGGATGGTGGAGCTTATCGCCAAACGCAACAACCTGCCCGTGCCGCAGGGCCTGACCGCGCCCGATGGCCAGAGCATCCACTGGCAGCCGAAGACGACGGCGGGGGATAACCTTGTCTCGTTCCTCAAGGCCTATGACGACGCGACCAAGGTGATGAAGACGGCGGAAGATTACGTCGACCTCACCCACGATTACCTGACACGTTCCGCGGCCGAAGGCTGCATCTATGCCGAGCTCACTATTTCGGTCGAGCATGGCGAGATGGTCGGCCTGCAATATCCCGAGATGCTGGCCGCGATCACCGAAGGCTACGAGAAGGCGAAGAAAGAAACAGGTATCGAGGCGCGATTGATCTCATCCTGCGTGCGCCACTACGGCCCGAAATCGGCGCTGCGTGTGGCGGAAGTCACGCGCGACAATCCGCATCCGCTGGTGACAGGCTTTGGGATGGCGGGCGATGAAAATGCGCATACGATTGCCGATTTCAAGCCGGCCTTTGATATCTGCTCACACCTTGGCCGTACGGCGCATGCGGGCGAAGCTTCGGGCCCCGACACCGTGCGTCAGGCGCGTGATTTGTTAAAGCTGCGGCGCTTCGGCCATATGGTGCGCGCGATTGAAGACGCGACACTGGTGCAGGAACTTGTCGCTATCAAGGCCGTGCCGGAAGTCTGCGTCGGCAGCAATCTGGCGCTGAAGGTTTATCCCGATTACAAAGCACACCCCTTGCGCAAGTTTTTTGATACGGGGCTGAGGGTGACGCTGGGATCAGATGATCCGACATTCTTCGGCACTTCAATCGGGCGCGAGTACCAGAACGCGCATGACAAGGCAGGCTTCACTGAAAAAGAATTGCTGCAGCTGTCGCGCAATGCCGTCGAGGAAGCTTTTGTCGATGACGCGACGCGCGGCAAACTGCTCGACCGCGTCGCGGCGTATAAAATCGCCGCCTAGCTTTTCATAAGCTATTCAAATAGCGATATTATTTGACAATTTTTTCCCTGATGCCCCATGATGCGCCTATCTGAACATCACATGGAGGTACTTCGATGAAGGCTTCTTCTAAAGTTGCAGCGGGTGCAGGCGCACTTGCAGCTGGCATTGGTATTGTCTGCGCGTTTCTCTGCCCGCTGGCAGGATTGGCCGCCGGTGCATACCTGACCTATGGCGCGGTTGCCGCGACCATGGGCACGGCTGCGACAGTTGCATTGACGGCAGCAGGCGCTGTTGGCGGCCTTCTGCTGGGCCGCATTACCGCGCCCGTCGTTGCAATCGCCAGCATCGGCCTTGGCGCAGCTGTCGGCCTTGGCGTGAAGATGATCGGTGTGGGTCTCGAAAAACTGCGCGGCAGTGACAAGCCGCAGCAAGCGCCCGCACAGAAATTCATGGCGATCGAACCCGCGTCGAACTTTAATGTGCTCTCCACGCTGAAAGCCGCCTTTGGCAAAGCGCAGGAACCTTCCAACGACAACGTAAAGCCCGCGCCGCAGCTCAAGATGCTGCCGAAAGCCCCCGGTCTTTAAGAAAGTTACCTAAGCCGGTAATTTATATATAAAAATACAGAAAGCCGCGCCCCCAAAGGCGCGTTTTTTGTTGCCTGCGTTAGCTTTAATGCCGATGTATTGGAAAACGAATTTGACTATCGGAAAGTAAATACGCGCTTTTCCCAACAAAAACGGGGTTTGCGGTATCAGAGGATGGCTGATCATGCCATTTTCCAATGTACGGGTCTTAACCGGCTGCGGAACGCTGTAGAGAACCCGCACGCCTCAGGTTGCGGTGGTGGCACTCCATCCAAAGCAGACACGCGCCGAGGAGGCTACAAAGAAATCCAATATAGATATTGTAACTATCATACTCGAATATCTCGTCGTCGTCAGGCGACGGGCCGTTGTGCAGATAGAAGACTTCAAGCTGGTTCTTGCTCTTTTTTAGCTCCCACCGCAGCTTCTCTGTTCTCCATGGCTTTAACTCGAAGAAATGTTTTTTGCCGCTTTCGTCTACGTGTACGACAAGCGGATAGGCACAAGGGTCGCGCCTGACCCTTTTTCTGCTGAACCGGCAAGTGGACTCGCGCTTGCTGACGACTTCCAGTGTTGTGGGGGTGGCGGCCATCCTCGTCTTGACGTTGATCGCGAGCGGAACCATGCCGCCGACAATCAGGATTAGACCGAGTATCACCGCGGTGAGTGAAAAATTTCGCATGGATGAATTACGCCATCTTAGACCAGATGTAGTGCGGGATCAGCTGTTTTCAGGGTAAAAGCCTAGGTATTGCCGAAGGTCTTCTTCAGCCCGCGCCTTGCGGTTGTGGTGCGGTCGCGTTCCACGACGGCGAGGATCTGCTGGCCGACGACAGGGTTGACCTCGAGCAGGCTGGCCTTGGCTTCGGTCCAGGCGCGCATGGCAAGCATATGATCCTGCGGGGGCATGTTGACCAGCAGCGTGTGTTCGCCGACAGGCTTGGCGCGGCGGTTGAATTCGTTTTCGCGGGTTTTCAGCTGGGAAGCCGCGAGGAAGAAATCGGTCATGACCTGTTTTGCTTCGGGCGCGGTTGCCTCATAGGCAGCCTTCAGCGTGCCCAACGTCACGGCATTAAAGCCGCCGGTGAGCGCGCCGTTCAGGTCGTCCAGGTTGTCTGTCCCTTTTAAACGGACCATGGTAGTAAGACCTTGCCCTTTTTCAGGTTTTCGGGTATCAATTTTCCTTAATGCTCATTATACCCGAAAATCGGGTCTTGTGTGGAAAAAGTTAATTTTCCGGAAGAAAGCATCGTAAGTTATTGATATGAATACAAAATATGATGTTATCGTCATTGGCGGGGGTCATGCCGGCTGCGAGGCAGCTGCGGCTTCCGCCCGTATGGGCGCTAAAATCCTGCTTTTAACCCACAAAATTGATTCGGTTGGGGTCATGTCCTGCAACCCGGCCATCGGCGGCCTGGGCAAGGGCCATCTGGTGCGCGAGATCGACGCGCTCGATGGCGTGATGGGCAAGGTGATCGACAAGGCTGGCATCCAGTTCAGGATTTTAAACGCCAGCAAGGGCCCCGCCGTGCGCGGCCCGCGCGCGCAGGCCGACCGCAAGCTGTACCGCGAAAACATGCAGGAAATGCTGCTGAACTATCCGAACCTCACCCTTCACGGTGATGGCGCGGAGGAAATTCTGCGCGATGCCTCGGGCCGCGTGACGGGCGTGACGACGACGCTGGGCACGCAATTTTCTTGCGGTGCGCTGGTCATTACAACCGGCACATTCCTGCGCGGCATTGTGCATCGCGGTCGCAGCCAGCATGAAGCAGGACGCATCGGCGAGAAGCCTTCCGTGGGCCTTGCGCTGTCGCTGGAGAAGCTGAATTTGCCCATGGGACGCCTGAAAACAGGCACGCCCGCGCGCCTTGACGGCCGCACGATTGACTGGAAAGTTTGCGAAGAACAGCCGGGCGACAACCCGCCAACGCCGTTTTCATTTATGAACGATCGCGTTTTGGTGCCGCAAATCTCGTGCTTTATCACCTATACCAATGATGCAACGCACCAGATCATCCGCGACAACCTGCATGACGCGCCGATGTATTCGGGCCAGATTAAATCGACTGGTCCGCGCTACTGCCCCTCGATCGAGGACAAGGTGGTGCGCTTCGCCGACAAGGAACGCCACCAGATTTTCCTCGAGCCGGAAGGGCTCGACGACCACACGGTTTATCCGAACGGGATTTCGACCTCCCTGCCCGAAGACGTGCAGGCGGCCATGATCAAGACCATTCCGGGCCTTGAAAACGCCGTTATCCTGACGGCCGGATACGCGATCGAATACGACTATGTCGATCCGCGCGCGTTGAAACGCACGTTGGAAACGCAGTCTGTCGAAGGCCTGTTTTTGGCGGGGCAGATTAACGGCACAACGGGCTATGAAGAAGCCGGTGCGCAGGGCCTGATCGCGGGCATTAATGCGGCATTGAAGGCCGCTGGAAGCGGTGAAGAATTCGTGCTCGACCGTGCTGATGGCTATATGGGCGTTCTGGTTGATGACTTGGTCACCCAAGGCGTTTCCGAGCCTTACCGCATGTTCACCTCCCGCGCCGAATACCGCTTGCTGCTGCGGGCCGATAACGCCGACCAGCGCCTGACCCCTGCCGGTATTTCCATAGGATGTGTAGGCTCGGAGCGTGAAGTTTCTTTCTTAAATAAAAACAGCCAGTTAGATGCTGCGCGCGCTCAGGTTCAAAGCCTTTCCGCCCTGCCCATCGAGCTGGAACGCCGCGGTTTCAAGGTTAATCAGGACGGTGTGCGCCGCACCGCTCACGACCTGATGCGCTATCCCGATATCTCCTTCGACGCACTGGCCACCATCTGGCCCGAACTGAAGGAAATCACCCCCGCCATCGCCGAACAGGTCGAAATCGACGCCCGCTACGCCGGCTATATCCAGCGTCAGGAAGCCGATATAAAGGCCTTCCGCCGCGACGAAGCCCTGCTGCTGCCCACGACCTTGGACTATAACGAGGTCGGCAGCCTGTCGAACGAGATGCGCCTGAAACTGGGCAAGCACCGCCCCGACACGCTGGGGGCCGCCGCGCGCATTCCGGGCGTCACTCCCGCCGCCCTTGTGGCCCTTCTCCGCCACGTCAAACGCAAGCCTGTGGCCGAGAGTAAAGTTGCCTGACTCCATCTCTGATACCTTTGCCAAGCGCGGGCTGCATGTTTCACGTGAAACAGCGGAAAAACTCAATATTTACAATAATTTACTTCTTAAGTGGCAGAAGGCGATCAACCTTGTCAGCCCCACCACTTTGGACGAAGCCGCGCTCCGCCATTTCTATGATAGCGGGCAGCTTTTCCGCTATGTTTTAGACCCCGATGTGAAACTGGCGGACATGGGCTCCGGTGCGGGTTTTCCAGGCCTTGTACTGGCCCTGCTGGGCGTGCGGGATGTGCATCTGATTGAGTCCGATGTTCGCAAGGCGACCTTCCTGCGTGAGGTTTCACGTGAAACGGGCGTGGCCGTGACAGTGCATGACAGGCGCGTCGAGGACTGTTCTATCCCCGCGCTGGACGTGATCTCGGCCCGCGCTTTAGCCCCGCTGAAGGACCTTTTGGCCCACATGAATCACCTGTCTACGGCGGGCCATGCCTGCTACGGCCTGTTCGCCAAGGGCGCGCAGCATGAGGAAGAAATCGAAAAGGCACGCAAGCAATGGGATTTCGACCTTGAAAGCTTTACCAGCGAGACCGACCCCACGGCCCGTATCCTGCGCCTGAAAAACCTCAGGAAAAAATAGACCATTTCCCGTAAACGTCATATTTCCCTGATGTTTCACGTGAAACACCGGCAACCCATACCCGCCTGTTTCACGTGGAACATTTGCAATTAAATTAGCCACGGGACGGCTTGATTGGACTCGCGAAGAAGCATACAAAGGGTTCATGACCCAGCCCATCATCAGAAACGAAGCCTTCATCGCACCGGACGGCGGTTCCGCCTCCCCCGCGACCCGTTATATCAGCGTCTCGAACCAGAAAGGCGGCGTTGGCAAGACCACAACGACGGTCAATCTGGCCACCGCCCTTGCCGCGGTGGGCAAAAGAGTGCTGGTTGTCGACCTGGACCCCCAGGGTAACGCCTCAACCGGCTTCGGTGTCGACCGCGCCGAGCGCGTAAACGGCACTTACGAGGTCCTTTTCGGTGATTGCACGGCTGATGAAGCGACTTTGCCGACCAAAGTGCCCAATCTTTTCATCATTTCCTCCTCCATCCACCTCTCGGGCGCGGAAATCGAGCTGGTCGAGGCTGAACGCCGCGAAGCCCGCCTGAAAATGGCGCTGGAGCTCTCGAAGCAACATTATGACTATGTCCTCTTCGACTGCCCGCCGTCGCTGAACCTCCTGACGCTGAACGCCCTTGTGGCGTCGACCGGCGTGCTGGTGCCGCTGCAGTGCGAATTCTATGCGCTGGAAGGCCTGAGCCATCTGGTGAAGACAATCGAGCGCGTCACGCAAAGCTTCAACCAGAAGCTCGAATTGATGGGCGTCGTGCTGACCATGTACGACAAGCGCAACAACCTCGCCAACCAGGTCGCTGACAACGTGCGCGGCTTCTTCGGCGACAAGGTTTACGAGACGGCGATTCCGCGCAACGTGCGCATTTCGGAAGCGCCCTCCTTCGGCCTGCCCGCGATTGTTTATGACATGCACTGCCCGGGCTCGCAGGCTTATATCCAGCTGGCGAAAGAAATCCTGAAGCGCGAGCAAAAAGAACAAGAACAAAAACTGCAGCTGCAGTACGGCACATAAGTTTTTTAATCGGAGAAATAAGATGACTGCAGAAGTGAAAAAACGCGGCCTTGGCCGCGGCCTCGACGCCCTCTTCCAGGACCAGCGCAAGGAAGAAGAAGCCTTCCAGCCGAAGATCAAGCGCGCCGACGAAATCGTCGCGGCCGCCGTCGCACAGGCAGAAGCAAAAGCGGCATCCGGCACCTCATCGACAGCAACGCAGCGTAAGGTCGCTGTCGAGCGCCTGACGCCCGGCAAATACCAGCCGCGCCGTTTCTTTGACGATGCAGCGCTCGATCAACTCTCGGACAGCATCGCCGCGCATGGCGTGTTGCAACCTTTGTTGGTTCGTCAGCTCTCGGGCAATATGTACGAGATCATCGCGGGCGAACGCCGCTGGCGCGCCGCGCAAAAAGCGCAGCTGCATGAAGTTCCAGTCGTCATCGCGACGCTGACCGACAAGGAAGCGCTTGAAATCGCGCTGGTCGAAAACCTGCAGCGCGAAGACCTGACAGCGGTCGAGGAAGCCGAAGGCTATGCGCGCCTGATGGAAGAATTCGGCCATACGCAGGAAGCCCTGTCGCAGCAGCTTGGCAAAAGCCGCAGCCATGTCGCCAATACATTGCGTCTTTTGAAACTGCCGCAGTCGGTGCGCGGCATGGTGCAAAGCAATACCTTAAGCGCCGGTCATGCCCGCGCGCTTGTCGGCGCGAAAGATCCCGAGGCGCTGGCCGGCCTGATCGTCAGCCGCGGCCTGAGCGTGCGTCAGACCGAAGCGCTGGTGCAAAAGGCGACCGAAGGCAAGCTGAAGCCTGCCCGCAAAAAAGCCTTCGTCGAAAAAGACGTCGATGTTCTGGCGCTGGAAGAACTGACAAGCTCGAAGCTTGGCCTGCGCGTGACGATCGCCAGCAACGGCCCCGCCGGAACGCTTTCCATCGAATACAAGACGCTCGACCAGCTGGATGACCTGCTGGCGCGTCTTGGCCAGGTGCCGAAGCGCTGATGAAGCACGACAAGGACGCTTATTCGTCTTTCCGCTGGACCTGGACTTCCGCCGCGAAGCGGAAGCAGCTGATGGACGAAACGCAGCGCATCCTGTCAATCTGGCCCGAGACCCGCGCCCTGCTCGACCTCGCCGCCGCCGAAAAAGTGCCGATTGCCTTTGCCGATAATCTGATCGGCACGGATACCGACGGCGTCAATATCGTCAACCGCACGACCGGCGAACGCCGCATCGATATCAAGCCCTATAAAAAACCCGAAGACTGCGCCATCGCGCTGATCCACGAACTGCGCCACCTGTGGCAGGACAAGCAACTGGGCCTGACCGCCCTCACCCGCGGCCTTGGCGAAAAAGACGCGACGACGGCCATGCTGCTGAACCGTGTGAAGGAGGCCGATGCCTTCGCCTTCACCGACCTGATGATTGGCCGCATCAATCACTTCCCTGACGATTTTAAAAAGATGGAAAGCGTCCGTGCCGCGCTGCTCTTTCTCAACCGTCGCCAGCCGCTGAGCGAGGAGCAGGAAAACGAGGTCAGCGACGTGATGGCCAAGGCCATAACCGAACGCCTGCCCGCCGAGCGCGCCGCCCTGAAAAAGAAATTCACCGAAGCCCTGACATGGCTGGACAGCTATGACCGCGAAGCGGTTTCAACCTATCATCGCCGCTACATTCAAGACCCTATCGACCATATGACCGAGAAACAGGGCCATGTGGTCGCGCTGGCCGATATACGCCGCCTGTGCATGGCGGGCGACGGGCCTACACAAATCTCTTACATGGACGATGTAGACGATAAAGCCTTTGCGGCGCTGGTGATGAAAGATGTTGCGACGCCGCTGGCCGATGTTACAGGCCTGATGGATGCCTTCGAAAAGGCAGGTACTCGCCACGTGAAACAAAAATCAGAAATTGATGCTCGTTTGAAAGCGGCACTGAAGCCTTAAGCGCGTCTTTTGCCGGCGACAGCCTTGCCGCCCAGTTGCGCCAGCGACAGCACGGCGCGGCCCAGCAATACGTCCGGCGTGCTGCCGGTCTGTTTGCATTTGGCTTCGGCACTGGAAATGATGTTCAGCGCCTGTTCAAGCTGCTGGAAGCTCCAGCCGTTTAACTGGGCAAGGAAGGCGTCCTTGTGCTTGAAGAACAACGGCGGGCGCAGTTTTTTGAGGGCCAGTTCCAGCCCGTCGCCCGCCATGCGGGCCTTGGTGACGTGCAGGCGGGTGAAATGATCGAGCATGACGCGCAAGATTCTGACCGGCGACTCGCCTTCGTGCAGCAAGTGGGTCAGGATACGGTCGGCCTCGGCCACGTTGCCGGAGGCTGCCGTGCGGGCAAGGTCTTCGAGCGGCAATTGGGCCGAACCGCCGACAGATGCCATAACATCTTCGAGCGCGATATCCTTGTAGCCGCCCATATATATAGAGAGCTTCTCCGCCTCGCCGCGCGCAACGCCGCGGTCGCCGACCACGTTGGCCGCCATATACTGCAGCGCGTCGGATGAAATTGTATATCCCCTGCTCCGCAGTTCCTCGGACAGGATCTTGGTCAGGTCGCGGGCGTCATCGACATAGCAGGGCAAGGCGACGGCATTGGGCGCGTCCTCGAACAGCTTGCGCAGCTTGGAGGCCGGCCAGAGGTCGGCAGCCTCCAGTATCACCATGTTGCAGCCGGGCTTCAGCGCCGCCAGCGTGGATTTGACAATCGCTTCGATCTTGTCGGTGGCGTCGCGCACGCGCACCACGCGCCGCCCACCCAGCATCGAGATTGACTGTGCTTCGTCGAGCAGCAGCGACGGATTGTCGGACAGATGGCTGCCGCTGAACTCGGCAACGGCGAAAGGATCGCTGGCATCGGATACAGCCAGCTTTGCCAAGCCGCTCGCGCGTTCGCGCACAAGGCCTTCATCGGGCCCATAGACCAGCACCGCCAGCGCCTTGGGGTCCGGTTTTTTTAAAAACGGGTCAATGTCGCGGAACTGGAGTTTCACGGCGAGGGCACGGGGAAAGGTTTCGGCGGCTCGGCGCGGTTAAAATAAAGATCGATCTCTCGCACGATGGAATCCGACAGCTCTTCCAGCATATGGTCGGTGACGCTTTGCTTGGACACGATGGTCGCCAGCTGGTTGTCGAGCTGGTTGTATCCGCCCACCGCGTGGACGTCGCGTTCCAGCACCACGCGGCCGCTGATGCGTTCCACCAGCTTGATATGCGTGCCGATATTGGTCATGGCGCGGGTCGATGTCGCGTCTTTGCGGATGCCGAGGTTGGTGGTGTCGGTTTTCAGCGGTAGCAGAGTGAGGATGTAATTGCCGACGCTGGGGCGGCCGCGCACATACAGCCGGTCGATCAGCAGGTTGCGCAGGCGCTGGCCTTCGCGGTCGGGCACGTTGGCAATGTCGATGGCGGCACGGTTGATCGCCATGTCGCCATCGGCGGCCTGCAGGTATTCCGTCTTGCCGTACAGCGGCTCGAACCCGCAGCCGGCAAGAGCGAGAAGGCAAAGGACAGTGGCGATCGTTTTAAACGACGACATTGATGATCCTGTTGGGCACGACGATGACTTTTTTGGCGGCCTTGCCTTCCATGGCTTTTTGCACGGCGGTTTCGGCCAGCGCGGCTTTTTCGGCGTCGGACGCGGCAAGGTCTTTCGGTAGCTGGATGGTGGCGCGCAGCTTGCCGTTGACCTGTATCGCAATCGTGACGGTATCGCTGCCAATCCAGTCCTTGTCTGCCTCGGGCCAGCTTGAATTGACCACCATCTCCTTATGGCCCAGATGCGCCCAGAGCTCTTCGGCCAGATGCGGCATGACGGGCGCCATCAGGCGCACCAGCGCCTCGCAGCCTTCACGCAGCACCGCGCCGTCGCCTTTCGCGGCGGAGAAATCTTCCAGCGCGTTCGACAATTCGCGAAGGCGCGCGATGCCCTTGTTGAAATGGAATTTCTCCAGATCCTGCGTCATCATGTCGATGGTGCCGTGGATCTTGCGCTTCATGGCGTCGGTGTCGCCACCTTTACCGTTGAAATCCGCAAGGGTGACAAGACGCCACAAACGGTTGACGTATTTCCACGCGCCTTCGATGCCGCCTTCCGTCCATTCCACGTCCCGCTCCGGCGGGCTGTCGGAGAGGATCAGCAGGCGCGCGGCGTCGATGCCGAAGTTGACGGAAACTTCTTCAAGGCCGATCACGTTCTTGCGCGATTTCGACATTTTCTCGATGCGGCCGACGGTGACAGGCGTATTGTCGCCCTTTTTCACGTAAGCGCCGTTATGGCCTTTTTCGATGTCGGCGGGCGACAGCCATTTGCCGTCTTCGCCCTTGTAGGTTTCGTGCACCACCATGCCCTGCGTGAACAGCGCGGTGAAAGGCTCGTCGAAATCGAGGTAGCCGCATTTCTTCAGCGCGCGGGTGAAGAAGCGCGCGTAGAGCAAGTGCATCACGGCATGTTCGACGCCGCCGATGTATTGATCAACGGGCGCCCAGTGCTTCACTTTGTCTTTTGCGAAGCCTTCCTTGGCGTTATGCGGGTCGCAATAGCGGAACTGGTACCATGAACTTTCAAAGAAGGTGTCGAAGGTATCCGTCTCGCGCTCGGCGTCCTTGCCGCAGGTGGGGCATTTGACCTGTTTCCACGTCGGGTGGTTATAGACGGGGTTGCCGGGCTTGTCGAAGGTAACGTCTTCCGGCAGCGTCACGGGCAGCTGGTCTTCCGGCACCGGCACGGCGCCGCAGGCCTGGCAGTGGATGATCGGAATCGGGCAGCCCCAATAGCGCTGGCGGCTGACGCCCCAGTCGCGCAGACGGTACAGCGTTGTCCCCTGCCCCGTTTTGGCGGCTTCGAAGCGCTTGATCACTTCGGCCTTGGCCTCGTCGATCGTCATGGCGTTCAGGAAGTCGGAATTGTACAGCCTGCCGGGGCCGGTATAGGCCTCCATGTCGATGGCGAATTCGCGGCCGTCCTTGTCGGGCGGGATCACGACGGGAATAACGTCGAGGCCATATTTACGCGCGAAGTCGAGGTCGCGCTGGTCATGCGCGGGGCAGCCGAAGATCGCGCCCGTGCCGTAATCCATCAATACGAAGTTGGCGATAAATACCCGCAGCGTCTTGCCGGCGATAAAGGGATGGTTGACGGTCAGGCCCGTATCGTGGCCGATTTTCTCCGCCGTTTCGATCACGGCTTCGGACGTGCCGATCTTGCGGCACTTCTCGATAAAGCTTTCCACGCCCATGTCGTTCTTGGACAGTTTCTGCGCGACCGGATGGTCGGGCGAGATAGCGACGAAGGATGCGCCGAACAATGTGTCGGGGCGCGTGGTGTAGATTTCAAGTCGCTGGCCCTTGGGCTTGGTGAATTCAAAGGTGAATTTCAGGCCCTGTGACTTGCCGATCCAGTTCTCCTGCATCAGGCGCACTTTTTCCGGCCAGCCGCCCAGTTGAGAAATTCCGTCCAGCAGATCGTCGGCGAAGGCGGTGATCTTCAGGAACCATTGTTTCAGCTTGCGGCGTTCCACCAGCGCGCCGGAACGCCAGCCGCGGCCGTCGACCACCTGCTCGTTCGCCAGCACGGTGTTTTCGATCGGGTCCCAGTTGACGAAAGATTCTTTCTGGTAGGCGAGCCCGGCCTTCAGGAAGTCGAGGAAGTATTTCTGTTCGTGCTTGTAATAATCGGGCGCGCAGGTGGCAATCTCGCGGCTCCAGTCGATGGCGAGGCCCATGAGCTTCAAATCCTGCTTCATGGCCGCGATGTTCGCATAAGTCCATTTGGCGGGATGGGTCTTGTTTTCCATGGCGGCGTTTTCGGCCGGCAGGCCGAAGGCGTCCCAGCCCATGGGGTTCAGGACGTTATAGCCGCGCGCGCGTTTATACCGCGCCACGATGTCCGACATCGTATAGTTGCGCATATGGCCGACGTGCAGCTTGCCCGAAGGGTAAGGGAACATGGCCAGCGTGTAATACTTGGGCTTGTCGGCGCGTTCCGTCACTTCGAAGCACTTGCTGTCTTCCCAGGCCTTCTGCCAGCGCGCTTCGGTTTCTTTTACATTATAACGGTCGCTCATAATCCTGTTCCTCAACACACCTTGCCGCCTTCTGCGGGCGCAAAAGCCAGTAGACTATAAATATATAGGGTTTTCCAGTGCGTAAACGGGCTTAAAGCTTGCCGCGGCCGGACTGCGCCACGCGCAGTTCGCGCGCGCGGGTCAGGATGGTGTTTTCGATATTGGTGGCCATATCGCTGCCGACCGCGCTGTCTTTCCAGCCGCCCTTGGCCTGCACCTGCTTGAAGGCCGCGACGCGCACGCCATCGGCCCGCAGCTGCTTGTCCAATATATATACGCTCAGTTTAAAGCGCTCGCCGGGCGTCTTGGGGTTTTCATACCATTCGGTGAGGATAACGCCGCCGAAGGGGTCGGCGGTGGCGATCGGCATGAAAGAAATAGTGTCGAGCGACGCGCGCCACAGGAAGCTGTTGACGCCGATGCCGGACGAGCCCGAACCACTGTCGTTCTCGTCACTGCCGAAGAGACGCGAACCCAGCGTTTGCCCCTCGCCCCAGACGGTATCGGGCTTCTGGTCGCTATAAAGCGGCTTGTCGTTCGTGGCGCCTTCGGGGCGTGTCGGATAGCTGGCTTCTTTCTTGACGCCTTCGCAAGCGCCCAGCAGCGCCAGCGAGATGCCAAGTGCGATCAGTGATGCGGAACGGGATGTCTTGTTCATGTCGTCAGGCTCCAGCCAAATCCGGTGTTCAATATAATGCCGAGGATTGATGTAGCATGGACGCCCGAAAACTCAAAATAAACTCAAAGACTCAACGCTTATCGCTGCGCTGATTCTGGATTCTGGCAAATGTGGCGCACTGCATCACCCTCGTCTTTAATATGAAAACACAACAGCAACAGACAGTCTAAAAACACGCCAAACCCCAAGCTTTGCCGCTAAAACGGGCTTTCCCTGACCGGACCCTGCCCGTACGGGCTTTGTTGCACCGCCGCCACAGTCAGCGGCATTGTCGCCATTCAACGCTTGTTCAGGTTGACCTGTAACAGTCTTAAAAGTTACTTCTCAACTGTACGGTGAGAAGCGGCCGAGGGGCACTGTTCCGGGGTTTCGCCACATCATCACATCAAAAACGCTCTGGTTAGAATCAACTTTACCGGGGCACTTTGGAGGAAAACACAATGAAAAAACTTCTCTTGACGGGTACGGCTCTCGTCGGCGCAGCGATCCTCGCTTCGCCCGCAAAAGCTGACCTGAAACTGGATCTCGGCGGCCACTTCCGTGGCTACGTGGTCTATGCAGACAACGACGAAGTCGGTGGCACCACCACTTCGAACGACCTGCGCGATTTCGATTTCAAACGCGATTTCGAAGTTCACTTCTCGGGCGAAACCACGACCGACAACGGCCTGACCGTTGGCGTGCACGCTGAACTCGACCTCGGCAACGAGAGCGATGACGGCGGCGTCCCGACCGGTCTGCCCTCTCCCTGGACCAACAACTCCGACAAAGATCCCAACCAACTCGATGAAGCATACCTCTACTTCTCGGGCGGCTGGGGCCGCGTGAACTTCGGTTCCGAAGACGGCGCTGCATACCTCCTGCAGGTTGCTGCTCCCTCGGCTGACTCGAACGTTGACGGTCTGCGTAACTACATCTCGGGCCTGAACTCTGACGTTTGGGATGACCAAGCGATCAACGGCTCGCTCGTTGGCTCGGGCTTTAACCTGCCCATGGGCTACGACAACGCATTCTTCCGCGACACCGATCGTCTCACCTACCTGACGCCGAAATGGAACGGCTTCCAGGCTGGTGCTTCGTACGCTCCGGAACAAGGTCAGAACTCGGTTGACAACGCCTTTGGCGGCATGAACACCGATGATGACTCGACCGACTTCGAAAACCTGTGGGATATCGCTGCCCGTTGGGACGGCGAATTCAACGGCTTTGGTATCAGCGTCGGCGCGGGCTACACCCACGCTTCCGGTGAAAACGAAGTTGCTGTCGGCGCGAACAACTTCGGCTCTGACGACATTGCTGCCTGGGATGCAGGCATCAACGTTGCTTACATGGGCTGGAGCCTCGGCGTTGCGTACCTCGATTACACCGACACCGGTGTGAACGATACGGGCGGTAACGGCACCGACCTGACCACCTGGGTTGTCGGCGGCGCTTGGGACAATGGTCCCTGGCACATCGGCGCGACCTGGTACAACAGCGACATCGAAGCGAACGCCTTTGGCCTCGGCTTCGGCGGCGCCGGTGATGAAATCGAAGTCGACCGTTTCACGGTTGGCGGCGGTTACACCTACGGTCCCGGCATGACCTTCCGCGGCGCAGTCGCGTGGGGCGATGCTGAGGAGAACGTCGGTGCGTCCGGTTCTGCTGACTTCGTTCAAGTCACCTTCGGTACCGACGTTTCCTTCTAATTGGGAATGTCGTCCCGAAAGGACGATGGATAAAAGGGGGAGCGCCGCAAGGCGCTCCTCTCTTTTTTTGGGCCTTTTTTGTTTTCTTTCGGCTTGATTAAGACCTCCGGACGGGTGACAGTAGCCTCATGCGGAAAAAGGCATGAACAGCGCAGGCCTGCAAAACACGCAAGGCCCCTTCGCGGCGGCACTTCGGGCCGCGATGCAATGCCTGCAGGAAGGCCGCCCCGCCGAGGCCGAGCGCATTTACAACCAGATCGTGCAGCAGGCGCCCGGCAATACGGCTGCACTGTTTAACCTGGGTCTGCTGGCCGCTCGCCGCGGATCGGCCAAGGAAGCACAGCTGCTCTTCAAAAAAGTTCTCGATATCGATCCCAAGGACGCCGATGCTGCCGTGTCTCTTGCCATCACCTATGCGGATATGGGCATGGCGACCGAAGCACAGGCGGCGGCTGCACAGGCGCTGGCCCTGTCGCCCGCGCCCCCGGCGCTGTCGCAATTGGGCGCCATGTATGGCGAATTAGGGCTGACCGAAAAGGCGCTGGAAACTTTACGCGCCGCGCTGAAGGCGCAGCCTGAAAACATTAACGCCCTTGCGACGCTTGCAGCCTACGACAAGCTTGCCACCGATGACCCCGCCTGCCGCGCGCTGATAAAGCTTTCGGCGACAGGTGACCGCCTGCCGCCTGCAGACCGTGCCCGCGTTGAATTCGCGCTGGGCAAGGCGCGGCTCGATCAGGGCGACGAAAAAACCGCCTATGCCGCCTATGCGTTGGGGAACAAGATAAAAAAATCGACCTATTCGGGCTTTAACATTTCACGCTTCGAAGAATATTTCGACAGTCTGGCTGCGCTTTTCACGCCCGCGCTTGTGACGAAACATGCAAGCGCAGCCCAGCCCAAAGGCGAAAGGCCGGTTTTTATCGTCGGTATGCAGCGCTCCGGCTCGACGCTGGCGGCGCAAATCCTGGACAGCCATCCGGCCGCGCGCAGCATCGGCGAATCTTCGGCGTCACGCCTGTCTTTTCCGCCGCCGCCCGGTGAAAAATTCGCGCGCGATACCCGCGTCACCGCCGCGCTGACCGAAAGGCTGTCGCCCGACCTGCTCGCCGGCATCCGGAAGAGCTACGCGGGTTATGCGCGGCTCGCCGCTGACAAGGACGCGGTCGTCGTCGACAAGATGCTGCCCAATTTCATGCTGCTGGGGCTCCTCAAGCTGGCGATGCCCGAGGCTAAATTCATCCATTGCCAGCGCGACCCGGTTGATGCCGGCCTGTCGGTCTGGACGACGCTGTTCTTCGAGCCCACCCCCTGGGCCTATGACCAGCGGGATATCGCAAGATATTACAAGGCGCAGATGAAATTGATGGCGCATTGGCAGAAACTTTTCCCGCAGGCAATCCATGTGCTGTCCTACGAAAAGCTGGTCGCCGAACAAGAGGCCGAGACAAAAAAACTGCTGGAATTCTGCGGCCTGCCCTGGGACCCGCGCTGCCTTGATTTCCACACGGCGTCCGGGATGGTGAAAACGGCAAGCGTGATGCAGGTGCGCCAGCCGATCAACGCCGCATCGGTGGGGAAGGGCAGCCGCGCCGCTGCCTATCTGAAAGACATGCTGGACGAATTGAACAAGGGAGTGGTTGCCGGATGATCAAAAGGGCTGTTGCTTTGCTGGCTACGGTTGCTGCGGCGGCGCTGCCGTCACAGGCAGGGGCCGAAGGGCTCGACGTCGACCTGCGCGGCTATATCCGCAGCTACGCGATATATGCCGATAACGACGAAACCGGCGGCACGACGGCCTCGAACGATTTGCGCCAGTTCGATTTCAGGCGCGAGATTGAAATTCACTTCAAGGGCGAGACGGAGCTGAAAAACGGCCTGACCGTCGGCCTGCAGGCCGAATTCGAGCTGGGCAGCGAAGCCGACGACGGCAGCGTGCCGACGGGCAAGGACCCCAACCAGTTTGACGAGGCCTTTCTCTACTTCAAGGGAAAATTCGGCAAGCTGCACTTCGGCTCCAAGGACGGCGCGGCCTATATGCTGCAGGTTGCAGCGCCCGCCGCCGATACCAATATCGACGGGATGCGCGTCTATATGCAGGGGCTCAACCCCGATGTCTGGGATGACGGCGTGATCAACGCTTCTTTCGCGCCCGCAGGTTTCGCGCTCCGGCTCGGCTACGACAACGCCGATTTCCGCGGCGTCGACAAAATCGCCTACTTCACGCCCGAATTCATGGGGTTCAGGGCAGGGGCCTCATACGCGCCTGAAGACGGGCAGAACCAGGTCGATGACGCCTTCAACGGCATGAACCTGAACGACCGCCCCGGTAAATTCGAAAATATATGGGACGCCGGCATCCGCTGGGATGGCGATCTTGGGCCTGTCGGCCTGCAGGCCGGCGCAGGTGTCGTTCATGCCACGCCGGAAGTCAATGCCGCGGTTGGCGCTTCCGGCTCCGACGATCTCACGTCATGGAATGCGGGCCTTGCGCTCGATTATCAGGACTTCAGTCTTGGTGCGGCCTATCGCCATTCCGACACCGGCGTGTCGGGGCCCGATACCGACCGCCAAACCTATTTCGTCGGCGCGGGCTGGGACCATGGGCCCTGGCATGCGGGCGCTTCGTGGTACCGGCAGAATTTCGACTCCAATGCCAATAGTTTCGGGTTTGTGGATGACATCAGCCTGCAGCGAATCACCGTCGGCGGGGGGTATATCCTGGCCCCCGGCGTCAGCTTCCGCAGCACGGTTTCCTTCGGCTCGGTCGACACGGGTGTTGCCGCCAATGACACCGATTTTACGCAAATCACCTTCGGGAACGAGATCAAGTTCTAGGAATCGTGCAAAGCGTGAGCAAAAACAGCGTTTTCTTTACGTAAACGCTGTTTTTGGTTGCTTTAGGCCTATGCGGGGGCTTAAATCACTCTAGCTTTTTGTGCAGTGCACCTTTTTTACAGGGAGAATATTCATGACCACCCAGAACAACGACCCCATCGTCATCGTCGGCATGGCCCGCACCCCGATGGGTGCCTTCCAGGGCGAACTGGCCAGTTTCTCGGCCTCCGACCTCGGCAAATTCGCCATTGAAGAAGCGCTGAAGCGCTCGACCGTCAAACCCGCCGACGTCGAAGACGTCGTCATGGGCTGCGTGCTGGGCGCAGGGCAGGGGCAGGCTCCCGCCCGTCAGGCCTCCATCAAGGCCGGCATCCCGGATTCAACCGGCGCCACCACCATCAACAAAATGTGCGGCTCCGGCATGAAGGCCGTGATGTTCGCGCATCACAATATCCTCGCCGGTTCGGCCAATGTGATGGTCGCAGGCGGCATGGAAAGCATGACCAACGCACCCTACCTGCTGGATAAAGCACGCGGCGGGCTGCGCATGGGCCATGGCAAAGTGCTCGACCATATGTTCATCGACGGCCTCGAAGACGCCTACGACAAAGGCCAGCTGATGGGCGTTTTCGCGGATGATACCGCGCGCAAATGCCAGCTGACCCGCGAAGATCAGGACAAATTCGCCGTCGCCTCGCTGACCCGCTCGCTCGAAGCCTCGAAAAGCGGCGCTTTCACGGCTGAAATCGTGCCGATCACGATCAAGTCGAAGGCCGGCGACACCGTCGTCTCCGAAGACGAAAGCCCCAAGAAAGGCAAGCCCGAGAAAATCCCGACGCTGAAACCCGCCTTCACGCCCGACGGCACGGTCACGGCGGCGAACGCTTCCTCTATCTCCGACGGCGCGGCCGCCCTTGTGCTGATGCGCAAATCCGAAGCGCAAAAGCGCGGCCTGAAAATCCTGGCCGAGATCAAGGCGCATGCAACGCACGCGCAGAAACCGGCTGAATTCACGCTGGCGCCCATCGGTGCGACCAAGAAAGTGCTGGAAAAAGCAGGCTGGACCACGAAAGACGTCGATCTGTACGAAATCAACGAAGCTTTCGCCGTAGTCACGCTGGCCGCGATGAAGGAACTGGGCCTGCCGCATGAAAAAGTGAACGTGAACGGCGGCGCCTGCGCCCTCGGCCACCCGATCGGCGCCTCCGGCGCCCGCATCATCATCACGCTGCTGCACGCGCTTGAAAAACGCGGCCTGAAACGCGGCGTCGCCTCGCTCTGCATCGGCGGCGGCGAAGGCACGGCAATCGCGCTGGAACGGGCGGCCTAATCTTCCTTGACCAGACGACGCTCTAAAAAGTCCGATACTTCGGGCAGAAAAAGAAACGGAAGCCGCCACACAGGCGGCTTCCGGTCTTTTATGCGCTTTTGCTTTGTGCTGGGGCTCTTCGGCTTTGCGGGCTTCATGCTGATGCTCGCCTGGCTCGCCTATGGCCTGCCGGACGCCTCGCAGGTCAAGCCGCTCGAGCAGCATCCCAGCATCACCGTGTTGGCCGACGACGGCACGCTGATTGCCCGTTACGGCGGGTTGAAAGGCGACACCGTGAATGTCAAGGAACTGCCGCCCTATGTTTCGGCGGCCATCCTCGCGATCGAGGACAGGCGCTTCTACGACCATTTCGGCATCGACCCCATCGGCCTTGGCCGCGCCATGCTGGCGAATATCGAGGCGCGGCGCTGGGTGCAGGGCGGATCGACCATCACGCAGCAGCTGGCCAAGAACCTGTTTCTGACCCCCGATAAAACCCTCCGCCGCAAGGGGCAGGAAGCGCTGATGGCGCTCTGGATCGAGCGCAAGTTTACCAAGGACGAAATCCTATCGGCCTACCTGAACCGCGTGTATTTCGGCTCCGGCGCTTACGGCATCGACGCCGCCGCACGCACCTATTTCGGCAAGCCCGTGTATGACATCACCCTGTGGGAAAGCGCCGTATTGGCCGGCCTGCTGAAAGCGCCGTCACGCTATTCGCCCTCCAGCAACCCCGGGCTCGCGCGTGAAAGGGCCAAGGTCGTTATCTCGGCGATGGAACGCGCCGGTTACATCGACAAGGGCATGAAGGTGCAGGAGCTGAAAGAGGCCAAGATGCGCCTTGCCGGATCCTCCACCGGCGACCTCAACCGCTATTTCGCCGACTGGGTGATCGACCAGATCGACAGCTATGTCACCACGGCAGCGGGCGACCTTGTTATCCGCACAACGTTCAATCCGCAGCTGCAACTGCTGGCCGAAGCGCGGCAGAAGGCGCTTTTCGCCACGCTGAAACCTGACCAGAAAATTTCGCAGGCTGCTGTCGTGACGCTGGGCCTTGATGGTGCTGTGCTGGCCATGATCGGCGGCACGGATTACACCGAAAGCCAGTTCAACCGCGCGACACAAGCCGTGCGCCAGCCGGGGTCCAGCTTCAAGCCCTTCGTCTTCCTTGCGGCGATGGAAGCAGGCTGGCGTCCGAACGACACGATCGAGGACGCGCCCGTTAAGATCGGCAAATACCAGCCTAAAAACTACAACAATAAATATTACGGTTTGGTCACGCTGACCGATGCGCTGGCCCTGTCGCTGAATACGGCCACGATCCGCCTGTTGCAAAACGTCGGACTTGCCGCACTGCTCGACACCGCGCAGCGTCTCGGCTTTACGCGCAAGTTCAAAGCCGAGCTGGCAACGGGCCTTGGCGCAGGCGAAGCAACGCTGCTGGAAATGACGTCAGCCTATGCCGTGATTGCCAACGGCGGCCGCGCCGCATGGCCCTGGGCGGTGCTGTCGATCGAGGACGATAAGGGCAACAAGATTTACACGCGCGAATCCATGGGCCAGCTGCGCATGTTCACGCAGCGCGATATATCGTCGCTGGACAGCATGCTGGTGCAGGTGCTGGCGCGTGGCACGGGGCAGGCGGCGCAACTGTCGCGCGGCCACACGGCGGGCAAGACGGGCACCTCGCAGGATTACCGCGATGCATGGTTTATCGGCTATACCAACCGCCTTGTGACGGGCATCTGGATGGGCAACGACGACAATTCGCCCATGGAACAGGTGTCCGGCGGCAAATATCCCGCGCGTCTCTGGCATGATTACATGGAAGAAGCGCTTGCGGTCGAGGTCAAGAATTACGGCGCGGGCGCGGCGCGCAGGGACGGGGATGACGGTTTCTCCCGCATGCTTGACCGCTGGTCTTCCGGCGATTTCGGCGGAAACTTCGACGGCTTCAGTGGAAGCGACGTGCCGGTTTATAATCCGTAGAGCTATAGCTCATAGACGAGCGGTTCCAGAAATCCAGCAATTCCCGCTGGCGCAGGGTGATCGCGCCGATATCCCATTTCGGGCGCAGGCAGCGCGATTCAATTTGCACGACGAAGGCTTTGGGGAAAGATGCGCGGCTGGCGCAAAGCCCGCTTTCGACCAGTGTGCGGGCGACGGCTTCGGGCGTGCTGCGCGTGCGCAGCGCCGTCGCGGAAATGGCGGCCAGAATCCGCGCCTCGGGATTGATATCCCGCTGCCGCTGGAATTCGTGCATGAACTGCGACCAGAAATGCTGCGTCAGCGTATCGGCCTGCACTTCGAGGATCGGCAGCGAAAATGCCGGCGGCTGGCTTGCTTGCGATTGCCTCATCACTTTATCCTCCGGAAATTTGAATAACGGTTCAGCATGGCCCACAAGAGCCTAACAAACAGTTAACGTCTCAGGCCTGTCTAGGGTTCTGAAGGAATACTATTGCGGGCGAGCTCATCGACGCGCTCATTTTCCACATGTCCGGCATGGCCCTTGACCCAGACCCATTTCAGCTTGTGAAGCGGCAGCAGCGCGTCAAGTTCCATCCAGAGGTCTATGTTTTTCACGTCTTTTTTATCCGATGTCTTCCAGCCGCGCTTTTTCCAGCCCTCCAGATATTCCGTCACGCCCTTCAGCACATACTGGCTGTCGGTATGGATCGTCACCTGACAGGGCGGTGTGATGGCCTTTAACCCCTCGATGATGGCCTTCATTTCCATGCGGTTATTGGTTGTAGCCGCTTCGCCGCCGGATAATTCTTTTTCATGCTTGCCGTAGCGGAGCAGTGCGCCCCAGCCGCCCGGTCCCGGGTTGCCGCTGCAGGCACCGTCGGTGAAGATATCGACCTTCTTCATGGCGCGAAACCGTAGTCGTCGAGTGTTTTGACTTTCTGGTGGAAGCGTAAAATCTTCACATGCTCCATCGGATCTTTCGCGCGCACCAGCGCGCCCTCGACAGGGTGTAGCCAGTCGTAAAGCCTAGTCGCAATAATGCGCATAGCGGCGGCGCGGCCAAAGAAGGGCAGGTTTTTCAATTCGTTTTTACCGAGCGGCCTTGCGGCGTGATAACTGGACAGGAAGGCATGCGATTTGTCGATATCTAGGTCACCCTTCCAGTCGAAACACCAGGGGTTGACCGACAGCATCAAGTCATAGGCCAGCGTTTCAGTGCACGAAAAATAGAAATCGATCACGCCGGTCAGTTTATCCTGCGTGAAGAAAACATTATCGGGAAAGAAATCCGCATGCACCGCGCCCTTCGGCAGGTACTTGGGCCAGTTCTTTTGCAGGTAAGTCAGTTCCTCCATCAGGAAACCGTAAAGACCTTTTTCAATCGTATCGGCCTTGGCAGCGCAGGCCTGTATCAATCCCTGCCATGCGGACAGGGCAACGGAATTTTTCCGCTTCATCTGGAAGTCGCGGCCTGCGCGATGCATCGCCGCCAGCGTTTCGCCCGCCGCCTGACAATGATAAACATGAATGTCGCGCGGCCATGCGCCGTTCAGGAATTCGCTGACCAGCGCCGGTTTTCCCTCCAGCGTGAAGATGTTTTTTCCATCGGAATCATGCAGCACGGCAGGGCAGGGGATGCCGCGTTTTTTCAGGTGCTCCATATAGCCGATATAAAAGGGCAGTTCCTCGGGGTTCGCGCGCCGCTCGATAATGGTGAGGATGTAGCGGCCCTTGGAGGTTTTCAGCAGGTAATTTGTATTCTCGACGCCCTCGGTAATGCCTTCCGCGGCGACAAGTTTGCCGATGCCCAGCCTTGGCAGCAGGGCTTCGATCTTCTCGTCGGAAATTTGGGTGTAAACAGCCATAACCGGTAAAAGGATAGCGGAAAGGGCAGGGCACTGCCAGCGACTAGAAGCCGGGGCCCTTCGGCGAGGGCGGCTTGCGCGGCAGGGCGGCGGGCACTGCCTTGGTAAAGGGGAAGTGGCGCGGCGTGCCTTCGAGCAGGCCGGTCTTGCCGTTCTCGTCCACCTTGGAGCGCTGCAAATCCTGCAGGCTGCGCTCGACCACGGCGAATTCACCGTCGCTGCCGGTGAATTCGATTTCGATCTGTTTGTCGTAAGGGTTGGTGGATTGAATTTGCACGGCCGGTATATCGCCCATGCCGCCGATGCGGATCGAATAACTGTCGTTCAGCTGCGTCAGCTCGTTCATCAGCTCGGCCAGCGCCAATTTGCGCGTATAGGGGTCGGGGTCGAAGACCTGATCGCCGGCGCGTAAGACGGCGGTTTTCACGCGCTCGCTCCACGCGGGGAAGTCGGCGATTTGCGCGGGCTGCAGGCTGTCGTCCGGCAGGCTGAATCCAATCATGTAGCCGAGACCGTTTTCAATGGTCTCGCTCTTCACTTCGACGGTCAGGCAATATGACTTCGCCATCGGTTGCGACTCATTCCAGCAATTAAATGTAAGTTACGGCGCTACTATATGGGCTGAAGTTTCAAAATCAAGCCTGAAAACTGTAAGAAAATGACTTTTTATTTCATCAGGCGGTCAGGATTCGTGGAACTTTAAACGTTAATCCTTCTTCGGCAACGACGGTCGTCTCTACCTTGACCTCGAAGTCTTCTCTGGCGCGGTCGATGACCTGCTGCACCAGCAATTCGGGGGCTGAGGCACCGGCTGTCAGGCCCAGCACGGAAATGCCCTTGAGCGCGTCCCAGGGGATATCGGCCGCCTTGTCGGCCAGATAGGCCTGTTTAGCGCCATAGGCTTTGGCGACCTCCACCAGCCGGTTCGAGTTCGAGGAGTTTTTGGAGCCAATCACGACAACGGCATCGGCACGTGGCGCGATATCCTTCACCGCAAGCTGGCGGTTTGTGGTGGCATAGCAGATATCTTCTTTTTTAGGCGCAGCCACGGCAGGATAGCGCTGGCGCAGCGCCTCCACGATTTCTTTCGTATCGTCGATCGACAGCGTTGTTTGCGTCACATAGGCGATTTTGTCATCTACCGCAAAGGCCAGTTTTTCAATGTCCGCCAGCGTTTCCACCAGTATTACTGCGCCTTGCGGCAGCTGGCCCATCGTGCCGACGACTTCGGGATGCCCCGCATGGCCGATCAGGATGATCTTGTGGCCATTGCGGTGGTGCAGTTCGGCTTCACGGTGAACCTTGCTGACCAGCGGGCAGGTGGCGTCGATGTAAATCATGTTCCGGCGCTTGGCTTCCTCCGGCACATGTTTCGGCACGCCATGGGCGGAGAAAATAACGGGCGCGCCCTCGGGCACTTCGTGCAGTTCCTTGACGAAGATAGCGCCCTTGGCGCGCAGGTCTTCGAGGACGTGTTTATTATGGACAATCTCGTGGCGCACATAGACGGGTGCTCCGAATTTGGCGAGCGACTTTTCGACGATCTCGATCGCGCGGTCGACGCCGGCGCAGAAGCCCCGCGGGCTGGCCAGCAATATGGTGAGGGGCGGCTTTTCCATGAAGGTGACTATAGGTTCGCGCGGGGCTTGAGTCGAGGGGCGGGCAGGGGTATCTTTGTGCAAATCTTCAGGAAAAAATCATGAGAAACCTTCTTATCTGCCTTACCGTCGTTTTGCTGGCCGGCTGCTCCTCCGCCGCCTCCATGGTAGGGCTTGGCAAGAAGGAAGAGGGGCCCGCCTATAGCTGCCCTGCCGCTGGCGTGGTCTACGGGGCCGATATCATCCCCATCTTCGCCCCTGGCTCCCCGCCCAAGCCGGAACCCGCCAATCTGGCCGCCACGGGCCTCTGGGGCCGCTACGAGGGCGGCTGTGCCTATAACAACAAGACGAATGAGGTCGCCTTTACCCTCAATATCAGCTTTACCGCGCAGAAGGGCCCCATGGGCCAGAAGCTGGAAAAGCAGAATTTACCATATTTCGTTGCTGTTTTGTCCCCCGAGGAGAAGATGTTGCAACGGGAGGAGTTTTCGACTACGGTCGATTTCGATAATGCAAGCGCCGGAACATCCACGGAAAAACATACCATCCGTATTCCGGTGCGCAGCAAGGCCGATGCCGGCAAGTACAAACTGGCCTTCGGCTTTATCCTCACCAACCGCCAACTGAATTATAACAAGGTGAAAAATGGTTATTAAGGTCAAGCAATTCTGGCAGTCCGAATTCACCGAGCATGAAGACGTCATGGCGCTCACCCGCCAGCAGCTTCTGGGCTCCTTCGAAAAGCTCCTTGAAACCGCAACCGACTGCATCAAGTCGGGCGGCAAGATCCTCTTCTTCGGCAACGGCGGTTCCGCCGCCGATGCCCAGCACCTGGCGACCGAGCTTTCCGCGCGCTACAAGACCAACCGCGCCGCCATCGCAGCCATTTCGCTCGCCACCGATACTTCCACGCTCACCGCCATCGGCAACGATTTCGGCTTTGAGCATGTCTTTTCGCGCCAGATCGAAGCGATCGGCCGCAAGGGCGATGTCGCGATCTGCATCTCCACCTCCGGCAACAGCCCGAACGTGCTGAAAGCCATCGAACAGTGCAAGGCGCAGGGCATCACCACCGTCGGCTTCACCGGTTTTTCGGGCGGCAAAATGGCCCCCCTCTGCGATATCCTGCTGAACGTGCCCTCCACCACCACGGCGCGCATCCAGGAAATGCACATCACCCTCGGCCAGATGTTCTGCGGCGCGCTGGAAATGAACCTTGGCCTCGTGGCCGAGACCCAGCCCCTGACTGTCGCGCCTGTGGCCAAAACCGCCTGAGTCGTTCTTATGTCAAAACAAGCCGCTGATCTCGAGAAACTGAGCTTCGAGGATGCCCTGACGGAGCTGGAGAAAATCGTCCGCCAGCTCGAAACCGGCTCCTCCGACCTCAAGACCTCCATCGATGCCTACGAGCGCGGCATGGCGCTGCGCAAGCTCTGCGACGGCAAGCTGAAGGAAGCGCAAGGCCGCATCGAAAAGATCACGGTGGGCGAGGGCGGCAAAGCCACAACCGAAGCCTTCCGCCTGCAGGACTGATCTCCAGCGTTCAAAAATAGTGCCTTTTTTCTGCGACTTAGGGTATAACAGTCGTCAGAAAAAACCTGTCAGAAGGCATTGAAACGATGGCGCCATCACCACGCGAGGCAACACCGAAACTCTCCCAGGCCATGGACGACTGCCGCGAGGCGGTCAACAAGACCCTTGCGAGCATGCTGCCGGCGACAGACCTTGCCGAAGCTTCCCTTTTCGATGCGATGCGCTACTCGATGCTGAGCGGCGGTAAACGTCTTCGCCCTTTCATGGTGCTCGAAGGCGCCCGCGTTTTCGGCGTCGATGCCGCCCGCGCCCGCCGCGTTGCCTGCGCCGCCGAGATGGTGCACTGCTATTCGCTCGTCCACGACGACCTGCCCGCGATGGACAACTCTGACCTGCGCCGCGGCAAGCCGTCGCTGCACAAGGCCTATGACGAAGCGACCGCCATCCTTGCCGGCGACGCGCTGCTGACGCTGGCCTTTGAAATCCTTGCAGATCCCGAAACGCACGAAGATCCGCGCGTGCGCATCGAGCTGGTCGGCAACCTCGCCGGCGCTATCGGCATGCACGGCATGGTCGGCGGTCAGATGCTCGACCTGATCGGCGAAAAACAGGAATTTGATACCGGAACCATCACGCGCATGCAGCGCATGAAAACCGGCAAGCTGATCGCCTTTTGCTGCGAGGCCGGCGCTATTCTCGGCAAAGCCAATCCCGCCCACCGTCAATCGCTCCGCAACTACGCCCATGACTTGGGTTTAGCATTCCAGGTGACGGACGACCTGCTGGACGTTGAAGGCAACGTGCACGAAATCGGCAAGCCCGTGGGACAGGATGGCAAGAAAGCAACCTTCGTTTCCGCCATGGGTATCGAGCAGGCAAAGGCCCGTGCCCGGATGCTGGTCGACCAGGCCATCATGCACCTGCGCGTCTTCGACGAAGGCCGCGTCGACCTTCTGAAAGACCTCGCCCGCTACGTGCTGGAACGCCGGGTTTAATTCTTTCAAATACCTCAGCCCCCTGCGCAAGAAAGCCATATTTTCGGCACCGGGAACGCATGATTCCCGCGCTATTTCAATGATATAATTAGGTAAGAACCGGAACCTGATGCTCCCCGGGAAGATTGATACAGGCTCTGTCAATTTTCCTGAAAACGTGTATAAAAACAGGCAAAGGAAAACGCCCATGGAAACCCCTCTCCTTGACAAGGTCAACTACCCTAAAGACCTGCGTCAGCTGGACAAGAAGGATCTCCCGCAACTCGCCGCCGAGCTGCGGTCGGAAATGATCGATGCCGTCGCCGTCACCGGCGGGCATCTGGGCGCGGGTCTTGGCGTGGTCGAGCTGACCACCGCCATCCATTACGTTTTCGATACGCCCAAAGACAGGCTGATCTGGGATGTGGGCCATCAGGCCTATCCGCATAAAATTCTGACCGGCCGCCGCGACCGTATCCGCACGCTGCGCCAGGGCGGCGGTCTTTCCGGCTTCACCAAGCGCTCGGAAAGCGAATACGATCCCTTCGGCGCGGCTCATAGCTCCACCTCTATCTCTGCAGGCCTCGGCATGGCGGTCGCGCGTGATTTCAGCGGCGGCGACAACCGCATTATCGCCGTGATCGGCGACGGCGCAATGTCGGCCGGCATGGCCTATGAAGCGATGAACAACGCGGGCGCGCTGAAAAGCCGACTGATCGTTATCCTGAACGACAACGATATGTCGATCGCTCCGCCCGTGGGCGCGATGAGCGCGTATCTGTCGCGTCTTATCTCCTCCAAGCCCTATCTCAGCATGCGCGAGATCGGCAAGAAAATGACCGGCAAGCTGCCGCCGATGATGAAGACCGCCGCGAAACGCGCCGAAGAATATGCGCGCGGCATGGTAACTGGCGGCACGCTCTTCGAGGAACTGGGTTTCTATTACGTCGGCCCGATTGACGGCCATAATCTCGACCATTTGCTGCCCGTGCTCGAAAACGTGCGCGACAGCATCTACGACGGCCCCATCCTTGTCCATGTTGTCACCAAGAAAGGCAAAGGCTACCCGCCCGCTGAGACCGCAGCCGATAAAATGCACGGCGTCGCCAAGTTCGACGTGTTGACCGGCACGCAGGCAAAACCGAAATCGGTGCTGCCGAGCTATACGAAAGTTTTCGCGCAAAGTCTGATTGCCGAAGCGCAGCGCGACCCGAAAATCGTCGCCGTTACCGCCGCCATGCCGTCGGGCACCGGCCTCGACCTGTTCGAAAAAGCCTTCCCCGAACGCATGTTCGATGTGGGAATTGCCGAACAACATGCCGTGACTTTCGCGGCAGGCCTTGCAACCGAAGGCTATCGCCCCTTCGCCGTTATCTATTCGACCTTCCTGCAGCGTGCCTATGACCAGCTGGTGCATGACGTCGCCATCCAGAATTTACCCGTGCGCTTCGCCATGGACCGCGCCGGTCTTGTCGGCGCCGACGGCGCGACGCATGCAGGGTCTTTCGACATCGCCTACCTTGGCTGCCTGCCGAACATGGTGCTGATGGCGGCATCAGACGAAGTTGAACTGCAGCATATGACTGCTACTGCTGCCGCTTACGATCAAGGCCCCATTGCCTTCCGCTATCCGCGCGGCGAGGGCATCGGGCTTGAACTGCTGCCGCACGGCATCCCGCTTGAAATCGGCAAGGGCCGTGTGATGAAGCAGGGCACTAAAATCGCGTTGCTTAGTTACGGCACTCGTTTACAAGAATGTCTGGCTGCCGCGCAACAGCTGGAGGCCATGGGCCTCTCGACCACCGTGGCCGATGCGCGTTTCGCCAAGCCGCTGGATACCGACCTCGTCGGGCGTCTCGCCTGCAACCACGAAGTTGTGGTGACGATTGAGGAGGGCTCCATCTGCGGCTTCGGCGCGCTTGTGCTGCAATATCTGGCACAGGCCGGCGCGCTGGACGCGGGCCTGAAAATCCGCACCATGACGCTTCCCGATATCTTCATCGACCACGACACCCCGCAAAAGCAATATGACCTCGCACAGCTGAACGCACAGCATATCGTGGCGCAGGCCGTGCAGGCGCTGGGCGTCAGCGTCACGCTGCCTTCGGCTCTGAAAGCCTGATGCCAGAACCACCAATTATCAAGAAGCGCATCGATCTCATTTTGGTTGAAAAAGGGCTCGCCCCCAGCCGTGCGCAGGCGCAAGAGCTCATCAAAAAGGGTCTTGTTAAAGTGGGCAGCGCCCTCGTTTCAAAATCTTCCTCGGAATTCGATACCGGCACAGAAATCCAGGTGCTGGGCGATGTGCATGGCTGGGCTAGCCGCGGCGGGCAAAAGCTTGATCACGCCCTGCAGGAATTTAGCTTGATCGTTGAAGGAAAAACCTGCCTTGATCTTGGCGCTTCCACCGGCGGCTTCACCGATGTCTTGCTGCATTGGGCCGCGAAAAAAGTTTACGCCGTCGATGTCGGCCATGGGCAGCTCGTTGAAAAGCTGAAAGCCGACAGCCGCGTGGTGAATGTCGAAGGTACACATGCGAAAGACCTCGACAAAAAAATCATTCCGGAAGCGGTCGAATTGATTGTTGTCGACGTCAGCTTTATCAGTCTTGCGAAAGTTCTGCCCTTCGCCACGGCACTTGCGGCGAAAGAATGCGACTTGGTCTGCCTGATCAAGCCGCAGTTCGAAGTCGGCCGTGAAAATATCGGCCGTGGCGGCATCGTCAAAGACGAAACCTTGCAGCGCAAGGCCTGCAAGGACGTGCAGGATTTTATCGAATCGACGCTGAAGTGGGATGTGCGCGGCATCATCAAAAGCCCCATCGAGGGCGGCGACGGTAACCGCGAGTTTCTCATCGCCGCCTCAAACTACTGAAAACCAATATATTTCAGGCTATTGCAAAACTACCCGCGTCCCTATATTTTCATAAGTACATGACAGAGAATCACGACAAAAGTACACCGCCCCCCAAGGCGCCGCAGAAGCCATGGCTCGCGCGCGTGAAGCTGCGCGTGAAAAAAATTGTCGATACCGTCGATGACCGCTGCGCGCAGCTGCGCCACGGTTCCCACGCCAGCCACAAGAAAAACATTATCGCGCGGCTGAAAGAACTGCCGGGCGGCGAGGCGATGCTGCTGACAGCAAAACAGCACGATATAAAAATCTCCGTCGTTTCCTTGCGCCGGAACAAGGGCAGCAAGGGAAAATTCACGCGCGTGAACGGGCAGGCCCGCGTGCGCGTCAGCAATACAGGCTCCGATGCCCGCATGGCCACGACGCTTTGGCACGAATTGCGGCATATGCAGCAGCATATCGAACGCGGCGATCTGGCGGGCGGCACGACACGCGTCAAGGATACGCGCGCGCAGCATATGATTTCCCTGATGATCGAGGCCGATGCCTTTACCGCCCAGATGCTGATGGGCCTGCGCGAGAAAAAAGCAGGCAACCCGGAATATTTCAACGCGCTGATGGAACGCGAGTCGCCGGCCTTCGATGCTATCCGCAGTTACCTGAAAAAAACGCCCTACGAATCTGTAGCCGATGAAACCGCGTTTGCGCGCGGGCTTTTCACCGAAATGATGCTGACGGGCCTTCCTGCCTATCACGCCAAGTTTTTCACGGCCTATGCGAAAACCTTCGAAAAAGCCGGTAGCGTCGATGAATTCCGCCACCAGATGGCCACTAAAAAAGCCCCACCGGATTTTTCGCCGTCCAAGGCGCTGCATGATATTTACGGCGAAAAACCGCCGCAACTGCGCCCGTTGGCCGCTGCATTCCTGTGCGCGCAGGATAAAGACGTACGCAGGGTTATCCGCCTTGTCGATAAAACCATCTCGAATGCGGATGTTATCGATGAAACTGAATTCCAGCAGGCAAAGGCGGAGATTGTCAGTTCGTCAAAACGGCTGGCAAAAGCCTTCAGGAAAAACGCGGTGACCGGCCTGCCGCAAAAACAGGACCTGTTGCGCAAGGCGGCGCTCAGGCTGTAGGGCGTGGCAGGGAGGCGTTTGCCCCCGCAACCGTGGCATCGGCGATCGCCTCGAATAATTTATCCGACAATTCTTCGTAACGCACCTGATCGTCGTCTTCAAACGTCAGGTCGTTCCAGCCGCTGTTGCCACCGAAAACGAAGGCTGTCTGCGCGGCGTCCAGT
This sequence comes from Alphaproteobacteria bacterium, assembly GCA_041287865.1. GTDB lineage: Bacteria > Pseudomonadota > Alphaproteobacteria > Micavibrionales > UBA2020 > JAPWJZ01. The sequence continues at coordinate 66,632 of JBGGMV010000016.1, forward strand.
AATGCAACCGTGCCGGGGGTTAAAAAATTCTCCGGCGCCAGGTCGCGCGAGAAGGCATGCAGGAATTGCCCGTTGGAAGACAGGGTTTCGATAGCGCGTGAAAAATATTCGCTGTAGGGGTCCAGCCTTTCGTGTGTGGTGGCGAAAGACAGAATTTCACGCAACGTAGCGAAAAGCGCCGCATGGGCGCGGGCCAGCGCATCGGGCAGGGCAGGGGGCGACGCGGGGCCTTGGCCGACGCGTCCGTAAGACATCTGCCAGACGCGCTGCTCCGGCGCATTCTGGTCGCCCAGCACCATTTTCTGTGCCCAGTAACCGCTTTGTCCGCCATCCCGCAATTCCTCGATCGTCCAGACTTTCCCGCCGCCGGCGAAGGCCGCCGATTTGCGGTCGGAAATATTCGGGCGGTTCGCGGCATCGGCGATCAATCGCAATCCCGTCGCGCCGCTTTTTTTCAGCAGCGGGAACCAATCGTCGGGCGATGCGGCGACAGGCTGCTCAATGGGGTTTGGCGTCGTGGCGTTCTTCACTTGGAAAAACTTTACCCACTCGCAGAACTGGCACGTGGAATTGCGCGAAAAATAATCGATCGTGCCCTGCCCCTGCAAATGCGCATTGCCGTGGCAGACCAATGCGACCATTTGGGCGACAGGGCCGTTCATGGGCTGGTTACGTCGTTTCCTTGAACAACTCGCGACCGATCAGCATGCGGCGAATCTCGCTGGTGCCGGCGCCGATCTCGTAAAGCTTCGCATCACGGAGCAGACGGCCCGTGGGGAAATCGTTGATATATCCGTTGCCGCCCAGTGCCTGAATGGCTTCCAGCGCCATCCATGTCGCCTTTTCGGCGGCGTAGAGAATCGCGCCGGCGGCGTCCTTGCGGGTGATTTCCTTGCGGTCGCAGGCCTTGCCCACGGCATAGACATAGGAACGCGCGGTGTTCAGCGCGACATACATATCGGCCAGCTTACCCTGCATCAGCTGGAATTCGCCGATGCTTTGGCCGAACTGCTTGCGCTCGTGCACATAAGGAATAACCACGTCCATGCAGGCCTGCATGATCCCCAGGGGGCCAGCGGCCAGAACGGCACGCTCGTAATCGAGGCCGCTCATCAACACATTCACGCCCTTGCCGAGCTGACCCAGCACGTTTTCTTCCGGCACTTCGCAATCCTGGAAGACCAGCTCGCAGGTGTTTGATCCGCGCATGCCCAGCTTGTCCAGCTTCTGCGCGGTCGAGAAACCCTTGAAGGACTTTTCGATGATAAAGGCGGTGATGCCTTTCGCGTTCGCTGCCGGATCGGTTTTTGCATAGACGACCAGCGTATGCGCATCGGGCCCGTTGGTGATCCACATCTTGTTGCCGTTGAGGACGTATTTGTCGCCCTTTTTCTCGGCCTTGAGTTTCATGGAAACAACGTCGGAACCGGCACCCGGCTCCGACATCGCCAGCGCGCCGATTTTCTTGCCGCTACACAGGTCGGGCAGGTATTTTTTCTTCTGCGCTTCGGTGCCGTTCAGGCTGATCTGATTGACGCAGAGGTTGGAGAAAGCGCCGTAGGAAAGGCCGATGCTGGCCGACGCGCGGCTGATTTCTTCCATCGCCACGATATGCTCGATATAGCCAAGGCTCGAGCCGCCGTATTCTTCTGAAACCGTTACGCCCAATAGGCCCAGCGAGCCCATTTCGGGCCAGAGCTCGTTCGGGAATTCGTTGCTATGGTCGACATCCGCCGCGATGGGCGCAATGCGATCCTGCGCGAATTTACGTACGGCGTCGCGGATGGCATCGGCGTTTTCGCCAAGGTCGAATCTCAGCGAAGGGTAATCCAGCGCCTTGGGAACGTATGATTCTTTTTTGCTCATATGGGGCTCTTTTTTCTTTGCCTGAACGGACATGCGATCACCTCTGAAAATGACTGTTTCACCTTACCCAAAAGACGGGGTAAGGGCGATATGCCTTTTGTTTACGGAATCATTTGCGCAAGTGCAAGGGCCTGCCGAGTTTCAGGGGAGATTCGAGGCCGGTGGAATACTGCACGATGGCAATCTCGGTTTCCTGCCGTACGGCCTCTGCCGTGCGCTGCTGTTCGTCGCGTTCGCGCTTTTCGGCGACGGTGCGGAACTTGTCGCAAATGCTGGTGAAGTTCAGCCGGCCCGCCTGGTCATGCGCGGTAAAGCCGTGCGGGTCGCGGTGTGTCAGGTCGGCGCCCTTGCCCAGCAGCAGCGATACGATATCTTCCTGTGCGTACATCGCAGCGTGATGCAGCGCGGTCTGGCCGAGCGGGCTTATCAAGTTCAAGGCGTCGGGGAAGACATCCAGCGTTTTCTCGACAAAGCTAATGTCGCCTGTCTCGCAGGCGTCAAAAAATGCGTCTTTGTCTTTGTCTGTTAATGTCGGCATGTGGCTGGATATCCTAAAGCAAAAAGTATAAGGCAGACCTTATACTTATGTCTATTCTAAAGATTATAACCTTTAAAAATCAATGCTATAGAAGCATCGCCGTGGCAAGTCCCAGAAAGGCCATAAAGCCCACCACATCGGTCACTGTCGTCAGCAGCACGCCCGAGGACGGCGCGGGGTCGAGCCCGAAGCGCGCCAGTGCGACCGGAATCAATGCGCCGAACAACCCCGCCGAGAAGAGGTTCACCACCATGGCGATCGCAATGACGATGCCCAGCTTCTGGTCGCTATACCACCAAGCAACCGAGAGGCCGAGGATAATGGCGAAGAGAATCCCGTTCACGATGCCGACGGTGCATTCCTTGCCAATGACGCGCCAGGCGTTGGCCGCCGACACTTCCTTGGTGGCCAGCGCGCGGATAAGAACCGCCAGCGCTTGCGTGCCCGCGTTGCCGCCCATGGAGGCGACAATCGGCATCAGGATTGCCAGCGCCACAATCTTTTCAATCGAATGCTCGAACAGCCCGATCACGAAGGACGCGAGGAAGGCCGTAAACAGGTTGATGACCAGCCACCATGACCGCGATTTCGCGGTCGAGAAAATGGAACGGTTGATGTCTGAATCGCTCACGCCGCCGAGCTTCAGGAAGTCGGCTTCCGCTTCCTCGTCGATGACGTCGACCACGTCGTCAATCGTGATCACGCCGACCAAACGGCTTTCGGCGTCGACAACGGGCGCGGACAAAAGGTCTTTGCGGCGGAAGAGGTGCGCGACTTGCCCCGATTCCATGTCGAGTGGCACGGTGACATGTTCTTCGCTCACCAGCGTATCGACCTTGGTCGCACGTTGAGCGCAGACAAGGCGGGCTAGCGTGACCGAGCCCACAAAGCGGTGGCGCGGATCGACGATGAAGATGTCGTAGAATTTTTCAGGCAGCGCTTCGGCGGCGGCGCGCATGTAATCGACGATCTTGCCCACCGTCCAGAACTGCGGAATGGCGACGAATTCGCGCTGCATCAGACGGCCGGCGCTGCCTTCTTCAAACGTCAGACCCTCCTCCACCGCCGCGCGCACTTTGCGCGACAGGTGGCGCATGATGTCGGCGCGCCGCGTGTCATCGAGATCGTCGATCAGCCGGATGGCGTCATCGCTCTCCAGCTCGTTAACGATAGAAGCGACATGCGGGCCCGGCATGTTCTGCAGCAGGTTGTTCAGGACCTCGTGGTCGAAGTAGGTGAAGGTTTCGGGCGGAATAACGCTTTCCAGCATCTCCACCAGCTGCAGGCGGTCTTCCGCGCTGACCTTGGTCAGCAATTCTGCAGCGTCGGGTGCGGAGAGGTCGCGGCACAGTTCCTGAATGCGGTCGGTATAGTGGTGACCGAGAAGCTCGAGGATCTCTTTGATGAATTCGTCGGTCAGGCCAATCGTATGCTCGTCGGAAGGATCCGGCTGTTGCTCCGGCGGGCCTTCCAGCGTGATGCCATCCTCGGGCTGTTTATCGTCCCTCTCGTCGCTCATCAGTACCTTATCTTTATCCGCGCTTGCGTTTCAGGCGGGTGACTTTTGTTTTTTGTTTCTTGGTTTCGGCCTTTTCCAGCGCCTGTGCCTGCGCGCAGGCATAGGCGGCGGCGTTCACGATCCCGCGCGACGTGACGCTGGGAATCAGGATGTGCACGGGACGCTTCGCGCCCAGTAGCAAGGGCCCAACCGTGATGCCTTCGCACAGCACCTTCATCATGTGGAAGGTGATGTTGGCGGCGTCGATGTTTGGCATGATCAGCAGGTTCGCCTGCCCCTTCAGCTCGGACTGCGGCAGCATCAGGTCGCGGATGCCCTCGTCCAGCGCGGCGGAACCAGTCATTTCGCCCTCGACCTCCAGGTGCGGCGCGCGTTCCTTGATCAGCTCGGTCGCAAGGCGCATCTTGTTGGCGTCCGGCCTGTCCATGCTGCCGAAGTCGGAATGCGATAGCAGTGCAAGCTTGGGCTGGATGCCAAAACGCTTGACCTCTTCCGCCGCCATGATCGCCATGTCGCAAAGCTGCTCGGCCGTCGGGTCGGGGTTCACGAAAGCATCGCAGATGAAGAACGTGCCTTTGTTCAAAATCATCACATTGAAGGCCGCATAGGTCGAGGTGCCCGGCGCATGGCCGATCACGTCGGTGACGTAGCGGAAATGGCGGTCGTAACGGCCAATGGTGCCGCAGATCATCGCGTCTGCGTCTTCCTTGTGCACCATCAGTGCGGCGATGGCCGTATTGCGCGTGCGCACCGCCTGCTTGGCGATGGCGGGCGTGATGCCCTTGCGCCCCAGCAGCTTGTGGTAGGTCATCCAGTAGTCGTTATAGCGCGGGTCGCTGTCGGGGTTCACAAGTTCATAGTCCTTGCCCTTTTGCAGGCGCAGGCCGAGCTTTTTGATGCGGTGGGTGATCACCTGCTCGCGGCCGATCAGCACAGGCCTTGCGATGCCTTCGTCGACGATGGTTTGCGCCGCGTGCAGCACGCGGATTTCCTCGCCTTCGGCAAAGGCGATCTTCTTGGGGTTGGCTGCCGCACGGTCATAAATGGGGCGCATCAGCTGGCCGGATTTGAAGACGTATTTCAGCAGGCTTTCTTCATAGGCCTCGAAATTCTTGATCGGGCGCGTGGCGACGCCGCTATCCATCGCCGCCTTGGCGACGGCGGGCGGGATCTTCAAGATCAGGCGCGTGTCGAAAGGCTTCGGGATGAGGTATTCGGGCCCGAAGCTGAGCGGCACGTCGCCATAAACGGCGGCGACCTCCGCGGGTGCCTGTTCATGCGTCAGCTCGGCGATGGCCTTGACGCAGGCCAGCTTCATTTCTTCGTTAATGGTGGTTGCGCCCACATCGAGCGCGCCCCGGAAGATAAAGGGGAAGCAGAGCGCGTTGTTGACCTGGTTGACGTAGTCGGAGCGGCCCGTGCAGATGATCGCGTCAGAGCGCGCCTCGCGCACTTCTTCGGGCATGATCTCCGGCGTCGGGTTGGCCAGCGTCATCAACAACGGCGCCTTGGCCATCGACTTGACCATAGCCTTGTCGAGAACGCCCGGCGCAGAAAGCCCGAGGAAGACGTCGGCCCCCTTGATGGCGTCTTTCAGCGTGCGGTGCGGCGTATCGGCGGCGAATTGCTTCTTCACCTCGTCCATATGCTCGTTGCGACCCTTCCAGACCACGCCGGCGCGGTCGGTCAGGGTGATGTTCTTCTTGGGAAGGCCCAAGGCCACCAGCAGGTTGACGCAGGCCATGGCCGAAGCGCCCGCGCCTGACGTTACCAGTTTAACGTCCTTCATCTTGCGGCCCGCATACCTCACCCAGTTGGTAAAGGCGGCGCCGACGATGATAGCCGTGCCGTGCTGGTCGTCATGGAAGACGGGGATCTTCATGCGTTCTTTGAGGCGGCGCTCGATCTCGAAGCATTCGGGGGCCTTGATATCCTCAAGGTTGATGCCGCCGAAGCTGGGCTCCAGCGAGGCCACGATGTCGACGATTTTGTCGATATTCTTCTCGTCGATTTCGAGGTCGATAGCGTCGATGCCCGCGAATTTCTTGAACAGGACGGCCTTGCCCTCCATCACCGGCTTGGAGGCCAGCGGGCCGATATCGCCAAGGCCCAGCACGGCGGTGCCATTGGTGATGACGGCGACAAGGTTGCCGCGCGCGGTATATTCGGAAGCGCAGGCGGGGTTGGCCGCAATTTCCTCGCAAGGGGCGGCGACGCCGGGGGAATAGGCGAGCGCAAGGTCGCGCTGGGTGACAAGGTTCTTGGTCGGCTGGATGGTGATCTTGCCGGGCCCGTTGGGGTTACGGTGATATTCCAGGGCTGCTTCGTATAAAGCGTCTTTTTTAAGGACCATAGATCATCTCCAAGCGGGCAAAAAAACTGATGAAGGGTCGTGCTGCGCAGCAGCCGCCCATATGATGGGAAAAGGGTAGCATTGTTCTGATAAGAAAGGGATTTTAAAGTGCTTTAGTTTTCCCCTACCCCCAAGGCTGCGAAGCAGCGCAAGGGGAAATGGTGCGGTCGAAAAGACTCGAACTTTCACGGGTCGCCCCGCTACCACCTCAAGGTAGTGCGTCTACCAATTCCGCCACGACCGCAACGGGGTAGTAAGTTACCGTATTCCAATATCAGATTGGATTAGCCAGTGCAAGTCCCGTATTAAAGCCCCGATTTAGTTGGGTTTCGGGGTTTTCGGCTTCACGGCGGGCTGGGCCACGAGACCGGTTTCTTTCTTGGGGTCTTTTTTGGGCTTGGGCTCCATGATCTCGCCCTTTTTCTCCGTGCGGGAGAAGAAGAGATCGTCGAGGCCTTCGCGGAACTGCTGGGGCAGCAGGCGATAGGCTGCCATGTAGTGGTGCTTGGGCTCTTCCTTCGCGGTGGTGCCATCGTATTTCAGCAGCGCTTCCTCCATATCCCGCAGGATCAGGAAAGCGTTGTCGAAGTTAAGCTTGAAATCGCCGCCTTTTTCAGGCGTTTGGCCGGTGTGCTTGGCGGCGGCGGCCTGATAGGCACGGCTCACGGTTTGCAGGCCGCCGGTCATCTGGCGCAGGTTATGCTTGCTGGTGATCGTCCAGTAACCGTCCTTGCCGCGCGTGGCGGTGAACTGCACATGCTTGTCCGTGCCCTCCAGCTGGGGAATGGGCAGTTGGCGGGTCACCATGGTCTGAACCTGATCGAAGGAATCGGCAGCCTTGTTGAATATCTTCCTCAGCATGGAAACGCCTTTGCTTTACAGAATCCTGTAATTTTCATTATAAACAAGCATTTAGTGGTGAATTTTTTGTAGTTATTCGAGTCCGATATGTCAAGGGGGGCTTTTCATCCACAGGCTATTCCATTATGTTATGCGAATTCTTTATAGATTTTTGGAAAGCAAAATTTCATGGCCCTCGCACAAAAAGCGGCGCCCAAGCCTGCTGCTAAACAGACAAGCGCTAAAGCACCACGCGGCCCGAAGCGCCCCGACTGGCATGTCGAAGACCGCCCGGTCGCGTATGAGCGCGCTCTCGCTTTCATGGAAGCCAAGGTCGGCATGATCCGCGACAAGGGCGACAACGATTACGTCTGGCTGCTCGAACATCCCCCCGTCTATACCTCCGGCACCAGCGCCGACCCGAAAGACCTCATCAACGCGCGCTTCCCCGTCCATGCGGCGGGCAGGGGCGGGCAGTACACCTACCACGGCCCCGGCCAGCGCGTCGCCTATGTGATGCTTGATCTGCAAAAGCGCGAACCCGACCTCAAGAAATACATCAACGCGCTGGAGGAATGGGCGATCGAAACCCTGAAGGCTTTCGAGGTCAAGGGCGAGCGCCGCGAAGGCCGCGTCGGCATCTGGGTCGACATGAAGGACTACGGCCGTAAAAAAGGCGCCGAGGCAAAAATCGGCGCGATCGGCGTGCGCGTGAAAAAATGGGTCACCTATCACGGCCTGTCGCTGAACGTCAGCCCCGACCTCAGCCACTATAACGGCATCGTGCCCTGTGGCTTGTCGCAGTATGGTGTGACCTCGCTCGCGGATCTTGGCATCAAGACGACGACGGCCGAGGTTGACCGCGCACTGAAGACCAGCTGGGAAAAAATCTTCGGATAATTATTCGGCCGAAATCAGCATAACATCGCCGGGCTTTTTCGCCTTCGGGTTATCCTCGACATAGGCCACCAGCTGCTTGCCGTCAGGGCTCCACGAAATATCGGCGCAGACGATATGCCCGGGCAGGTACTGCGCCGAACCTCTCTCGTTGAACCATGTGAAGCGTTTTTTGTCCGTGCCGTCGGCGTTCATCATCCAGTAGTCCGTTTTCACCAGCAGGCCGTTGGTGCGGTGCTTTTGCGATACGCCCATGCTGGTCATCCAGACGATTTTCGATCCGTCAGGCGACATCTGAGCATGTTCGTCCCATTCGCCCTTCGCGACCTCGGTCAGCACCTCAAGCTTCTGGTCGGCGAAGGTGTATTTATAGATATCGAAGCCTTTGTCATCGCCGTCGAACTTCATGCCGCTGAACACAAGGCCCGCGCCGTCAGGCGTGAAGCTGTGCGTTTCATAGAATTGCAGCTTGCCGGGGGTCAGCGTTTCGATGTTTGAAAATTTGGGCTTGCCGTTTTCAGCGCTGAAGGCCACGCGCTTGATAACCCATGTGCCTGTCGGCATGGGCTTGGTATCGGTCAGCTCCGCCCAGACCAGCCAGTTGCCGTCCGGCGAGAAATGCGGGTGCAGTACGCCCTTGCCCTTGCCGAGGTCGGTCATGCGCCAGGCTTTCGATCCGTCCGACGTCATGATCCAGATGTTGTTGTTCACGCCGGCGCCTGGGCCAGTATAAAGTTTATAGATGCCGCCCCAGAAAGGTTGCGGGATGCGCTCGTCCAGAGATTGAAAGACAATGAATTTGCCCGACGGATGCCAGGCGGGATTGCCGTTGTGCAGTTTCGGGTGGTTACCGCCGCAGGTCAGGCATTTCTTTTCAGCGCCGTCGGGCTTCATCGTCCAGACGTCGAACCATTCGTCGTCGCCCTGCTGGTCGAAGGCGATCAGGCCCTGCGGGCCCCAGTCGACGCGCCCGCCTTTTTCGTTCACCAAAACCGTTGCCGGTTTTGGTTGCGGCGCGGCTGTTTCTTGTGCGGCCGCCGGTGCGGCCAGCAACACGAGCGCGCAAATAAGCACAGAAAATTTCCTGAAAGCAAACATCGGCAGCGCCCCCCTGACAGCAACAACCCGAGAGCCATCCTAGCAGCGCAAAAGTAAAATTTTTACTGTCGAATCGACGCCCGGCGGGCAGCCGCAACGCACGGTGCGCAGAATATTTTTTACATAATCTAGAAACAAATAATCAATTTGAAAGCAGGAGGGCCGATTGCTGCGGTGCTTCGGGGCTCTAGATGCTTATTTTCCCGAAGAAAAGATTGCCATCCGAAAATTTCGTGATAATGTGCGCATAAGATCAAAAAACATACATATGTTACGGGAGTACGGGATTTGGCGAAACGCGTTTCCGCCGATACTATCACCGGGATCACGGCAGATCCGACCAATAACGGGTCAACGAACCCGACTCCGCCAGCCCCCACATATGACGAACTTCTCGTAAAAATCCGCACCCGCCTTGCAAAAATAATCGTCGCTGCCGAAGCATCGCTTGATGCTGCCGACCCCGAAAACGAGCGCGATATCGCCAACCGCACCGCGAACCTCGCGCAGGCGAAGGAAAACCAGCAGACTTTCGAAAAGATGCTGAAGAATGTTCCGGATGGTTTCCAATTGGTGCCGACCTATTATTCGCGCATCACCAAGGAAGAAAACGAAAAGGTCCGCGAGGAATATTCCTTCAAGGTCCGCCCGAAATTCATGAAATACCTCGGCGAGAATTGCGCAGCCGAATTGAAAGCGCTCGGCGTTTCCGATGCCGGCGTGAACCGCATGAAAAACGGCCTCGACCCCGTCGATGACAAAGGCAAGCTGTTCAATTTCAGCGTCGACCATATTATTGAACGCGCAGGCTCCGGCAACCTCGGCAAGACCAAGGCCGTCGATCCCGACATGCCGGGCGCCGAGCCCACCTTCCGTGTCAACCATATCGGCAACTACATCCTGCTGACCGAAAAGGTGCATGAATTTAAAAACATCCTGAACGATCTGCAGAACGCCAGCGACATGCCCTACGGCAAGGGTAAGTGGATCCTGATGATGGCGCCCCTGCGCGATGCCACGCATCCGGGCTTCGTCGTTCCGCCGCAATCGAAAGCCAGCGGCCTTGATGGCGTCGGCACGCATCCCCAGTCGCTCAAGCATAACGAATTCGTCATTACCTCGGCGCTTGCCGATCTCGAGCGCTTCAAGAACACCGGCAATATGCGTCAAGTGGTGCGCAGCCTGATTGCGCAGGCGGGCAGCAAGCCCGTCGCCGAAGTGGCCGAGGCCGAAGCAGCCCAGAAGAAACCGGGCGCCTTGCGTCGCGCCTTCGCGGGCGCCGTCGCAGCGGATCCGAAAGCAACCGAGCTGGTCGAGAATTTCATCAAGCCCGCGCTGACCGACGTCACCACCAGCGTCACGACGCTCTATGACGACATCCAGTCGAAAATCAATACGCCGAAAGGCCGTTTTGATTTCTGGGAGTTCACCCGCTTCTTCCGCAGCCAGCAGATGAAAGATCTGCGTGCCGATGTCGAGGCGCTGCCCTTCGAGGAAGCCTCCACCCTGCATGCCAAGTTCAACAAACTGGCCACCAATATGAACGCCATGGCCGACAAGCTTGACGCAGAATCGAAGGCCCGCAAGGTAGCGAACCCCAACGGCGCCAACGACAACGCCGCGAAGAAGCCCTATCAGCGCAACAACGGCCCGCGTAAACCCGGCCAGCGCTTCAATAACGGCTGATTTTCGCGGGGCTTGACCCCTCTGTGCTCCAAAAGACACAGATTATGTTAAACATAAATCCATGTTTGCGGCGCTGCGTCTAATATGTTAATAACTAATCCAGTTTTATCCCTTGGGAATAGTCCATGACAGCCCTGAAACAGCCCGCTGCAACGCCAGCCGTTACCACCATTGATGTCGACGCCCTGTGCCAGAAGTTTATCGCGCGCAAGGCGCGTATCGGCGTGGTTGGTCTGGGCTATGTCGGCCTGCCGCTCGCCTGCGCGATCTGCACGGCCGGTTTTCAGGCAGTAGGCTTTGATATCGATGACGGCAAGATCGCCAAGCTGCGCGAAGGCCAGTCCTACATCGGCAACATCCACAACGATAAAGTCTCGGGCTTCGTCAGGGACCGTCAGCTTGTGCCGACCAGCGACTTCAGCGTACTGAAGGATGTCGACGCTGTCCTGCTTTGCGTGCCGACGCCGCTGAACAAGAACCGCGAACCCGACATGACCTATGTCGAGCGTACGGCGGAAACTGTCGCGAAATATTTGCGCCCCGGCCAATTGATCGTGCTGGAATCGACTACCTATCCCGGCACCACGCGCGACCTGATGCGCCCGATCCTTGAAAAAGCGACCGGCCTGAAATCGGGCGTCGATTTCTTCCTCGCCTTCTCGCCCGAACGCGAAGATCCGGGCAATGCGAAATACCATACCGCCGTGATCCCGAAAGTTGTCGGCGGCGACGGCCCCGACGCGCTGAAACTCGCTGTCACGATGTACGACCAGTTCCTCGCCAAAACCGTGGCGGTGTCTTCCGCAGAGACCGCCGAAGCGGTGAAGCTGACCGAAAACGTCTTCCGCGCCGTCAACATCGCGCTGGTGAACGAGCTGAAAGTTATTTTCGACGCCATGGGCATCGACATCTGGGAGGTCATCGAGGCCGCCAAGACGAAGCCCTTCGGCTACATGCCCTTCTATCCCGGCCCCGGCCTTGGCGGGCATTGCATCCCGATCGATCCTTTCTACCTGACGTGGAAAGCGCGCGAGCACGGCATCACCACACGCTTTATCGAGCTTGCCGGCGAGATCAATATCTCCATGCCGCGCTTTGTCGTGACGCGTCTTGCCGAAACGCTGGACACGCGCTTTGCCCGCCCGCTCAACGGCGCGAAAATTCTCGTGCTCGGCATGGCCTATAAAAAGAATGTGGCCGATATCCGCGAGAGCCCCGCCTTCGCCGTGCTCGACCTGCTGCAGGCGCGCAAGGCCGAAGCCTCTTTCCACGATCCTTACGTCGACGTTGTGCCGCCGACCCGCGAGCATGCGGCCTTCACCGGCATGAAGTCGGTGGCGCTGACTCCGGAAACGATCGCGGCGCAGGACGCCGTTATTATTGTCACAGACCACGACAACGTGGATTATGGCATGGTGGCGAAACACGCGAAGCTGGTGGTGGATACCCGTAATGCTCTCGCTTCGGTTACCGTACGCGACAACATCGTCAAGGCCTGAGCCTTTCCCTTTCACAGCCCTTCTATTTCCCGTCCGGCTTCGCTAAGGTATATTCCGGTTGAAACGCTGGAAGAGGATTTCATAATGTTTGGCTTGGGCGGAAAGAAAAGCGGGCCTCACCGCGTCGGCGCCAAAGAAAAGATCATGAAGGCCCAGATGATGGCGCGGGGGCGGCTCTCCGACAATATCAAGGGCAAGGGCGAGGGGGAGCAGAATTACGGCCCGGTCGTCGTCCTTATCTTTATCCTTTCCTGCGCGCTCGCCTTCGTCCTGATGATGGGCGAATTCAAGGCCAGCGGCCTTAACATCCATACCGGCATGCCGGGTTTTGATCGCATCATGTTCGCGGGCGGCGTGCCCAGCCTGACGGGCGTGCCCAGCCAGGATATGATTGTGATCCCCCTCCTGCGCGGCCTCCTGTATTTCGTCCTTGGCGGCATTCTGCCTTTCATGACGCTGCTGTGGATTCGTGCGATCGACAAGCCGAATATGAACCCCTTCATCGCGGTCTGGGGCGTGACGCTCGGCCTGCCGCTGGCGTTCTTCTTCTTCAAGGACTTCCTGGGCCCGCTGCTGGGCGAAGTCTTTGACATCATGTCTCCGTAAAGGACAGCAAGCATCATGGAATTCACGACCGCACCCTGGATCTGGGCTACGTTCTTCACCCTGTTCATTTCGCTTCTGGCGCTCGACCTTGGCGTCATGAACAAAAAAGACCATGTGGTCGGCGTCAAGGAAAGCCTGCGCATGAGCGGCTTTTATGCGCTGATCGCGCTGATGTTCTCCGGCTGGGTCTGGTATGTGCGCGATGCTGAATCCGCCGGCCTTTTCATCACCGGCTATCTGGTCGAACAGTCGCTGTCGCTCGATAACATCTTCGTCATTTCGCTGGTGCTGACCTATTTCAAGGTGCCGCGCAATTACCAGCACCGCGTCCTCTTCTGGGGCATCATCGGCGTCATCCTGATGCGGGGCATCATGATCGCCGCCGGCACGGCGATCGTGCTGAAGTTCCACTTCGTGCTTTATTTCTTCGCGGCCTTCCTTGTCTTCACCGGCATCAAAATGCTGTTCATGTCGGATGACGACGAACACGACATCGCCGACAACAAGGTCGTGAAGTTCTTCGAAAAGCGCATGCGCGTGACGCATGATCTGCACGGTCACGACTTCCTCGTGAAACAGAAAGACCCGAAGTCGGGAAAAATGATCTGGTTCGCCACGCCGCTGCTGCTGGCGCTCATGGTGGTTGAGGTCGTGGACGTGATTTTCGCCGTCGACAGCATCCCTGCGATCCTCGCCATCACGCAGGACACTTTCATCGTCTATACCAGCAACCTTTTCGCCATCATGGGCCTGCGCTCGCTCTATTTCGCGCTCTCCGCCATGCTGGACAGGTTCAAGTACCTGAAATACTCGCTGGCGCTGGTGCTGGTCTTCATCGGCTCGAAAGTCTTCATCGTCGACTTCTTCAACCTGACGAAGTTCCCGCCGGCGCTGTCGCTTGGCATCACCATCGGGCTTCTGGTGGGGGGCGCGCTCTTCTCCCTGCACAAGACCAAGGACGAGAAGAACGACGGCGATGACGAAAAAAAAAATAGCGGCAAGGTCGCTGCAGCCGAATAAATATACATAACCATCATTTGGTTTTCGTAATGTGGCTGCCGCTATGAAAATGCAGCGCAGCATTTTATTGCGCGCGGATTATTTTCTGCGTTCGCTTTATTGCGGCTTTACGGCAAGGCCCTGTTGATACATACTCTGTCGAAAATAAAAACAAGCGGTTCAAACGACTCAGGATTTCAGGGTCGAAAGCCGTATAGGGTGTGGCCGGGTTCAACCTTTAAAAAATGAGGCCAGAGATGAGCGAGTCCAGAAAAGTAGTGATTGCAGGTTACGTGCGTTCCCCCTTCACGCCAGCCACGAAAGGCGAGCTCGCCGACGTGCGCCCCGACGATCTGGTTGCGCAAACCGTCACCGGCCTTATCAAGAAAACCGGCGTCGACCCGAAACTGGTCGATGACCTGAAACTCGGCTGCGCGATGCCCGAAGGCGAACAGGGCCTCAACATGGCGCGTCTCGTTGTTCTTCAAGCTGGTTTACCCACCGAAATCGGCGGCGTCACCATCAACCGTTTCTGCGGCTCTTCCATGCAGGCCATCCATGACGCCGCTGGCGCCATTTCAATGGGCATGGCCGATGCCGTCATCGCCGCCGGCGTTGAAAGCATGAGCCGCGTGCCGATGGGCGGCTTCAACCCCTCGCCAAACCCCGTTCTCTACAAAAATTCTCCCGGCGCCTACATGGGCATGGGCGAAACCGCCGAGAACGTGGCGAAAGAAAAAGAAGTTTCCCGCGAAGACCAGGACAAATTCTCGCTGAAATCGCAGTTCAAGGCCGCCGCCGCGAAAAAGGCCGGCCTGCTGGACGCAGAAATCGTCGCGATCAAGACCCCCAAGGGCAAGATCGTGAAAGACGACGGCTGCATCCGCGCTGATTCGACCGAAGAAGGCCTCTCGAAACTGAAGCCCGCCTTCAAGAAAGACGGCGGCACGGTTACGGCTGCATCCTCCTCGCCCGTCACCGACGGCGCTGCGGCGGTGCTGGTCTGCTCCGAAGAATTCGCGCTGAAACACGGCCTCGAGATTCTGGCCGAAGTGAAATCCTTCGCTGTCGTCGGCCTTGACCCCACGGTCATGGGCCTCGGCCCCGTTCCGGCTACCGAAAAAGCCATGAACAAAGCCGGCATCACGATGAAAGACGTGAAAATCGTCGAGATGAACGAAGCCTTCGCGTCGCAATCCATCGCCTGCCAGCGCGAGCTCGGCATCGACGACGAGAAGCTGAACAAGCACGGCGGCGCGATCGCGCTCGGCCACCCGCTCGGCGCAACCGGCGCCCGCATCACGGGCAAGGCCGCCCAGTTGCTGCATGATGAAGGGAAAGAAGGCGACTATGCCGTCTCCACCCAGTGCATCGGCGCAGGGCAGGGTATCGCCACGGTGCTGAAGAAATACACCCCCTCGGCTCCGAAACCCTGATCTCACGGATTCATTCCTGAAAGGAAACTGACATGGCTATCAAAAAAGCGGCAGTTATCGGCGCGGGCGTGATGGGTGCGGGTATCGCAGCCCAGCTTGCGAATGCCGGCATCGAGGTTGAACTGCTCGACCGCGTGCTGCCCAACAACGCAAACCGCAACGCGGTATCTGAAGGTGCGGTTGAAAAACTGCTGAAGACCAAGCCCGATGCGCTGATGCACAAGAAAAACGCGCGCAAGATCCGCCCAGGCAACATGGAAGACAACCTCGAGCGTCTGAAAGACTGCGACCTCATCATCGAGGCTGTGTTCGAAGACCCGAAGGTGAAGAGCGACATCTTCAAGAAAATCGACGCCAACCGCAAGGAAGGCTCGATCGTCGCTTCCAACACCTCGACCATTCCGCTGCAGAACCTTGTGGCCGACCAGTCGGACGCCTTCAAGAAAGATTGCGTGATCACGCACTTCTTTAACCCGCCGCGTTACATGCCGCTGCTGGAGCTCATCACCTCGCCCCATAACGACCCCGCCAAAGTGGCGGAAGTCACCAAGTTCATGGACGAGCGCATGGGCAAAGGCGTCGTGCATTGCAACGACACCCCGGGCTTCATCGCCAACCGCATCGGCACCTTCTGGATTCAGGCATCCATCAACGAAGCTGTTGCGCGTAAATTAACGGTCGAGGAAGCCGACGCCATCGTCGGCGCGCCCATGGGCGTTCCGAAAACCGGCATCTTCGGCCTGGTCGACCTCGTCGGCCTCGACCTGATGCCCCACATCAGCAAGAGCCTGACGGGTGCGCTGCCCGCCGACGACGGCTATTGCAAGATCAATAAATCCTATCCGGTGATCGAGAAAATGATCGCCGACGGCTACACCGGCCGCAAGGGCAAGGGCGGTTTCTACCGTCTGAACGACAAGAAAGAAAAACTTGCCGTTGACCTCGAGACCGGCGCCGAGCGTCCTTCCAAAAAAGTGAAGATGAAGGCCGCTGATAACGCCAAGAAAAAAGGCCTGAAAGGCCTTGTCGAGACGAAAGACAAAGGCGGCGAATACGCCTGGTCCGTCATGAAGCAGACGCTCATCTATTCCCTCGAGCATGCCCACACCATCGCGGCCGACATCAACTCGGTCGACCAGGGCATGAAGCTCGGTTACAACTGGAAATGGGGCCCGTTCGAGATGATCGACAAACTGGGCGTCGATTATTTCATCAAGCGTCTCGAAGCCGACGGCGAGAAAATTCCCGCCTTGCTCGAAAAAGCGCGCGGCAAATCGTTCTACAAGAACGAAGGCGGCAAGCTGCATCAACTGAACGCAGCCGGCACTTATGACGAAGTCAAGCGCCCCGACGGCGTCCTGCTGCTCTCCGACATCAAGCGCGACAAGAAGAACCTTGTGGCGAAAAACATGTCAGCCTCGCTCTGGGATGCAGGCGACGGCGTGCTCTGCCTCGAATTCCATTCGAAAATGAACTCGCTCGATCTTTTCACCATGAAGATGATCAACAAGGCCTGCGATATCATCGAGAATGGCGAGAAGGGCGGCAAATTCAAGGCGCTCGTCGTGCATAACGAAGCCGATGATTTCTCGGTCGGTGCCAACATCGGCGTCGCTCTTTATGCTGCCAAAGCCAAGCAATACTGGCTGGTGGACAAGATGGTGAAATCGGGTCAGGACACCTATAAGCGCCTGAAATACGCGAAATTCCCCGTCGTCTCTGCTCCCGCCGGCAAGGCGCTGGGCGGAGGCTGCGAAATTTTGCTGCACAGCCATCACGTGCAGGCGCATGCCGAAACCTATCCCGGCCTCGTCGAAGTCGGCGTCGGCTTGCTCCCCGCCTGGGGCGGCTCGACCGAGCTGATGACCCGCGCGAAGCAGAGCAAGAAACTGCCGAACGGCCCGATGCCTGCGGTGGGTGCGGTCTTCGAGATCATTTCGACCGCGAAAGTCGGCCTGTCGGCTTTCGAGGCGAAAGACCTCTTCTACCTCCGCGATACCGACGGCATCACCATGAACAAGTCGCGCCTGCTCGCCGACGCCAAGAAAAAGGCGCTGGAGATGGTGCCCGACTTCAAGCCGGAACAGCCCTACAACATGACGCTGCCGGGCCCCTCGGGCGCAACTGCGCTCAATATGGCTGTTGATGGCTTCTACCTCAAAGGTCAAGCGACGCCTTATGACGTCGTTGTCTCCGACAAGGTGGGCAAGGTGTTGACGGGCGGCGATCAGGCCGGCCCCGGCGTGGTCGTGACGCAAGATTATCTCCGCGAGCTGGAGCGTAAGCACTTCATGGAACTGATCCATGACAAGCGCACCATGGCCCGCGTGGAAACCATGCTGAAAACCGGCAAGCCTCTCCGCGAAGGCCCGCTCGAGGGTAACCCCCGCGCGCAGGAAATCCGTGAAGAAGCGGACAAGCCGGGCTTCTTCGCCCGCGCCTTCGTCAATCCGGTGAAGAACATCTTCAACAAAGTCTGCCGCCGCAACGCGGTGAACGACAACATCCAGCTGGAGCGCGATACCAAGGCAAAGGTCAACTGGCCCACGCCCAAGCCGCCCAAAGCCAGCTGATAATAATTCAGCGAAAAGGCCCGCCCTGAACCGGCGGGCCTTTTTCTTGATATAAATCAATGCCTTATGATATAACCGGCTCGCGGTCTATTTTTACCGAATTCTTGACAAACCGCGTCCAAATGCCTTATTTATCTAACACTCGCTGTAAGAAGAGATTCTTTCAGCTTCCCATGCGGACGTAGCTCAGGGGTAGAGCA
>JBGGMV010000017.1:0-29653 GCA_041287865.1 Alphaproteobacteria bacterium
CTCTGCGGATCGGTCACCGCATCACGCACCTTTTCAAGGAACCCGGCGAAAGCCTTCGGCTGTGCGGCGATTTTAGAACTGTCGAGATTGAAGAGCACACGAAACGGCGTGATAAGTTTCAGCATGAAATGGATCGCCCCGCTGGTAGTAAGTTTCCCCTCCGCCAAGTGTACATAAACACGTTGCGGAAGACAAGCCGCGCCCAGCCTACGGCTTTGCGGCATCCTTGAAAAAATCCCAGATGACTTCCGTCGCGTTGATGTCGCGGCTCACGCGGCCGACGAGGGATTCGAACAGGTACTGCCGCCCGCCCGGCCATGTGTGGCCGCCGCCGGTGACGGTGTAAAGCACGACCTGGGACTGCGCGCCTTTGAATGAGCGCATTGTGATACGGGTTTTGTCGTCGGGGTCGGCATCGGGCAGTTGCTTTGCGGCGATGGCGTCGGGCTTGCCATCGTATCCCGCGTGTTTCAGCCAGAAGGCAAAGGTGTCTTCGGTCGAGATATCCTCGCCCCTGCTGCGGCCGCGCTTGAACAGTTTTACATCGCCGCCGTTATAGGGCACCAGCGGGTCTTCCGTGCCGTTCATGATCAGGACGGAGACAGGAGTTTCGGGCTTACACTTGTCGACATATTTTTTCGGCATCAGGCCGATAACGATGCCGACGGCAGCGACCTTGCCCGATATATCGCAGGCAAGGCGGTTCGACATATGCCCGCCGTTCGATGGCCCCACGACATAGACACGCTTCGGGTCGACATTGCGGCTGTTCACGAGGCTGTCGATCAGGCCGGAAAGGAATCCCGTATCGTCTATCTCCCGCGCCTGTGCGTCGACCTGCGGGGCCTCGCGGCCGTCGTTCCAGCTTTTGTTGATGCCCTGCGGATAGGCGATCAGGATATCTTCGCGGTCGGCCAGTGTGTTGAAAGAATTTTCCTTGCCAGTCATGACGTCGAATTTATCGGCCTTGCCGCCGCCGCCGTGGAGGACGAGAACCAGCGCCCTTTTGCCGCTTGTCTGGTTCGCGCGCGGATCATAGATCCAGTATTCGCGGGTGATGCCGTCGTGAACGGTTGTTCTTTTCTCCAGCTCCGCCGAATGCGCAGGCAAAGCGATAAAAAGAAAGAAAATGATCAATAAAAAACGCATCGTGAGGCCCCTTCTCCTGACATTATACTGCCAAAACCGGGAAACCCCTGTGGGGTATTATTTTACCTCTTGCCTAATCTGTCTGCATTGTCTAGGTTGCCAGAAGTCCCCAATCGCCGGAAAATGACAATGACCGACCTGTCGACCATTGCCAGCCTGACTGCTACCGCCACCACGCGCGCCGTCGGCCTGTGCTTTGACGAGGTCGCGGTCAATACCAGCATCCTGCAGGAACTGGAGCAGAAGCGCAAAAACCGTGCCGTCCTCAAGGTCATGGGCTTTTCCTTTGGCATCAAGATGCTCGTCATCCCCGCCGCGCTGGCGCTGACGGCCGTCGCGCCCGGGATCATCGTGCCGCTGCTGACGGTTGGCGGGCTGCATCTGGCGGCCGAAGGCGTGCGCCACATGCGCGAAAAGCACGACAACAACCACAAAAAAGACAATGACGCCGATGAGGGCAAAAACCTCAGCCCCGAACAGGTTGAAAAGGCGCGCATCAAGAAAGTGCTGGTGATCGACGGGCTGCTGTCGGTCGAAATCACCGTCATGTCGCTGGGCGTGATCGCGGGATTGCCCGCGCTGGCGGCGGGCGCGGTGCTGGCGGCGACAGGCGCGCTCCGCACGGCGGGCATGTACAGCGTGATCGCCGGTATCCTGAACATCCCCCGCGCCGCGAAATGGCTGGAAGCCCGCAAGGGCGATGGCCTAGTGGCAAAGGCCGCGCGCGGGGTCGGCAAAAAACTCGAAAAATCGATGCCTTATATCATCAAGGGATTCCAGATCGCCGGCACACTGGCGTTGTTGATGATTGGCGGCGGACTGCTGATCCACGGCATCCCGGGCGGTGAGCACCTGATGACCAACGCGCTGGGCGTTCTGGGCAGCAACCCGATCGTTCAGGGCCTTGCCGTGCGCGTCGTCGAAACCGTGGTTGGGCTTGGCGCAGGGTTCGTTGCGCGGCCCGTCATGGACAAGATGTTCGACGCCATCGGCAACAGCTTCAAAAAGGGCAAGGAACTTGCCCAAAAGGCCTTCAAGTCCAAGCCGAAAAAGCAGCCCGCGCCCGTCATCGCGCCGCCCGCGCCCGCCAACAACAATACGCCGCTGCAAAACGCGCCCAAAGCAAAAGAAGATTTCAACAAAACACCCGCCGCCCCCGCACCCGCGCCGCAAGCGCCCGCGCAAAAAGCGGCAGCACCTAAGCCCTAGGAATTCCACCACAACCGCAACGCCATCAGCGGCGGCGGCGCGTGGAAGGTTGATGAAAAGACGTCGTAACCCGCAGTTTCAAGCCTTTTCAAATACATCTGCGCCATATGCCGCATCAGCGCGGCTTGCCCCTTGGCGGCGGGTTTTTCCAGCAGGCCGCTTGCAAAGGTAGCGACGGCCTTTACGGCCGGCTTTATCTTGTCGACTTCCTTGCGGTCATAGAGTTTGTACTGATCCATTCCCTCCTGCTGCAACAATTTCTCAGGCAGATAACAGCGGCGCTGCGCGGCATGAGCGGGCACGGCGCGGAGCAGGCCCGCGAGCGCATATCCAGTAGCGGCTTCCTTCGCGCCAGCATCCCCCTCCCCCGTCACGGCCAGCGCAAGTTTCAACAGCGGCAGCGAGGTAAACTCGGCATAGGCAGCCATCCCTGCAAGGTCGGCGGGCAGACGATCCTCGAGGTCGAATTCACGGGCATACATCAACGTCTCGAAGGGCTCGCGCGGCAGGTTGTATCTGGCGATGGCTTCGGCCAGCGGCTCGACCACCTGGTGCTTCAGCGGCGTTTGGCCGTTGAAGATGCCCGCCACCGCATCCTTCCACCATTGCAGGCGGATCAGGCCGAGGCGCGTTTCGGTCACGACTTCGCGCGTCTTGGCGACTTCGTGATTGAAGGCGTAAAGCGCCCAGAGCGCGTCCCGCCTGTCGGCGGGCGCGAAAAGCCCCAAAAGGAAACGGTCCGGATCATGTGTCCGGACCGTTTGCCCGCAATAGGATAATGCTGTCACTGCTTACCGGTTATAGCTGTACCGGTCTTCCCACCTGAGCGGCTGGTATTTGTTAGCCGTGCCGGGCTTGGACCGCGGCATGTGGATAGGCTCGTCCATCAGGAAGTTGCGGTAGTAACCGGTAGCAAAGGGATGGTACTTCGATTCAAGCTCGGTTGAATCGATGATGCTGAGGAACAGGTCGGCGTAGCGCTTGCTGTACAGCTCCTGCTTCGACGAGCAGGTGGCCATGTAACGCTTGCCGCCGTAGATGCTGCCGAGCGACACGCCCTGCATTTTCACCTTGTTGCCTTCGCCGTCATCCTGCGTGAAAGAAAACTGCACGGCGGTGGCGTCGCCCTTCGCGCCAAGGCTGGCGGGGGCATAGTAATTGCTGATCACGGCGTCTTTATATTGCGCAGTTTCCTTCGCCCAGAATTCCTGGTCGAGCTGTTCCATCACAGCCTGACCGGTCAGACGCTTCGGGTAGATTTTCACGCGGCCATCGTCCCAGACCTGCATGCGGCATGTCGCCCAGTCTTCGGCCAGGGGGCCCGCGATGCGCAGGCGCGTGGTCGGCGTGTCTTCCGTCTGGATCTTCCAGACATCGGGGAAGGACATGGTGAAGTCGTGGACTTCATCCTTCCACAAAAACGTATCGGCCTTCGCGGCAACGGATGAAACCAGCATGGCGCCCATCACGGCGGCGGCGAGAATCTTGCGCATTAAAAACTCCTCCTGAATTCCTTAACCGATTGTGGCGCGTTTTTGGCGTTTTGGGAATAGTTTTGCGGGTGCTGCATGGGGATAAGTGATTGACATAGCGGTGTTATGAGGGCCCCAAAGCTGTTTATGGCAAAAACGATCCGCTATCCGCCCCACATCGATAGTGGTTTAATGAAACCGACCGCAACCGGAGCACAGCCATGAAAAAGTTTATGATGACCGCCGCCGCCCTCCTCTTCTCCGCCAGCACGGCGCAGGCGATTGTCGCCGCCACGCCCACGGGCGTCGAACCGGCCGACCTCAACACCGTGACGCTGAACATGGCGGGCAGCGTGCTGAAGGCGCAGGAGGATAAAAACGACAACCTTATCCTCTCGCCCTATAACATCATCACCAACATGGCGCTGGTCGCATCGGGCGCAGCCGGCAAAACGCAGGAAGAAATGGCCGCCGCCATCTTCGGCCGCCCCCTGCCCGCCGATGACGCCACGCGCAGCCTTGCCGCGCTCAACGCCAGCCTGCTGGCAGCGAACAAGGGCACCGTAGACCTGCTGACCGCCAACGGCATCTGGGTGAACAGGAAAATGGCCGCGCTGTCGGATTCATACGCGGCGCAGGCGCAGGATAATTTCGGCGCGGCGGCCGACAACGTCGATTTTGCCGATAAAGCGACGGTGGACAGCATCAACAAATGGGCGTCCGACAACACCAAGGGCCTGATTTCGAAAATCGTGCAGGAACTGAAGCCCGACGACGCGATGGTGCTGGCAAGCGCGCTGTACTTCAAGGGCAAATGGGCCTTCCCCTTCGATAAAACCCTGACGGAGGATAAAACCTTCACCGCCGACGGCGGCAAGAAATTCAAGACTCCGATGATGCAGCGTGAATTCGACAGCGAGGGCGATATCGCCTGGAAAGAAGGCACGGATTACGTGGCCGTAGCGCTGTCCTACGGCACGGAAGACAAGCGCCCCATGCGCCTGATCCTGCTGCACCCGAAGGAAGCGGCCGTCACCGCCCGCGACTGGCTGGCCGGCAAAACCGGCGACACCGGCTGGTTCGACGGTTACGAAGGCGCGCAGGGCAAGGTTGAACTGCCCCGCATCGATATCACCCAGCACCACGACCTCGTGCCCGCGCTGAAGGACATCGGCATCAAAACCGCCTTCACGGGCAGCGCCGATTTCAAGCCGATGGTGACGAAGGAATCCGCGCCGCTGTTCATCAGCGCCGTTTCGCATGACATCGTCTTCAAAACCGACGAAGAAGGCAGCGAAGCCGCCGCCATCACGACCACCAAGATGGCCGGTTCCGCAGCGCCGCGCGAGCCGAAGATCGTGAACCTGAAATTCGACCGTTCCTTCGTCTTCGCACTGCAGGATATCTCCACAAATCTCGTGTTGTTCGTCGGTGCAGTGAACAAGCCGAACGGCGAGATGAAACCGGAATAATGCCGCAAAAGGATATCCATGCCGCCATACTGCGCATTTTCGCGCGGCACCGCGAAGCGCCGGACGCGGCTTTCGACGAAGGAAAATTCCTCGATTTCCTGATGGCTGATAACCGCCCCCTCGCCAGCGTGCGCAACAGTTTCCGCGGGCTATGGCGGCTGAACAGGTTTTACGACGCCCTGCAGCTGGAATGCGTTGTTTGTTTCGAACAAGGCATATCGGAAAAAAGCTGGACTGTTACAGAACTGGCCGCGCATATCGCCGAGAAAAAGCAAAACCCCGCAGCGCAAAAATCGCTAGTGACGAAGCGCCTGAAACGGGCGGAGGCCAACCTTTATTTCGAGCCGGTGAAATTCATGATATTCCTCATCACGCCGCTCACCCTCTTCCCCGCTGCCATCGCCGTCAAGATCGGCGCGTATTTTGTGGCGGCTGTCTTTGCCCTTCTGGGGCTGGCGGCCCTGGGTTTCAGCTATTCCATCACGCGCCGCGAAGCGGTGTTGTACAGGAAACTCGGCAAGCTGATGCAATAACGGCGAAGGCGCCGGTGCCGCCTTAAGCCGCGACCGTGGCCGGCTTTCTCACCATCGCAAACCCGCCGCCGAAAATCGCGAAAAAACCGAAAACGCCGAGCGCGCCCGGGAGCAGCCAGTTCATGGCGCCGCGATCGATAACGGCGCTGCCTTTGGCGTCTTTTTCGAGATAAAGGACGGTCACGACATCGCCCTTCTGGCGGGTAGGGTGACTGTCGCTCATGATATCCTTAAAGGTCACGTCCACGCCGTTCTTGTCCCTGAATGACACCATATAACGGTATCTGGTTTCGGTCACCCGTTCGGAATAGCCATTGCGGTTGCGGGTGGAGGTTTCAAGGCTTTCCAGCACATCAGAGATTTTTCCCTCGACACGGATGCCCCGCGCCATCAGCTCGTAAGTGTTCTTGCCCACCCACCCCGCGCCGGCCAGCAGCGCAAGCCCCAGCAACACCATGAAGAAGCCGGAAATCGGCCCGGCCGGTTTTGAGTAAACGCTGTGGTTATGGGGCTTCCTGATTGTCCAACGCATAAATGAATACTCCTGCCCGTTGAAATATTTTTAACTAAAGTCCTCCGCTTCAGGCTTTGACCGCGAAAATGCCGCCAGCCAGAAGCGAAAATCCGAAAAAAGCCAGCATTGCCGGCACGATCCAGTTGAGCGCGCCTGCATCGATGGTGGCGCTGTCCTCCGCGTCATCCCGCAGATAAATCACTGGCACCTTGTCGCCCTTCTGGTGGCTGATAGTGCTGTCGATCACTGAATCCTTGAATTCGACGCGGGTGCCCATGGTGTCGCGGAATTCGACCATGTAGCGGTATCGGGTGACGGTTCTGTCGGGCTGGCCCGGGCGTCTCTCGGTTTCCTGTGTTTCGAGCACATCGGTCACCGTGCCTTCGGCATGGACGCCGTTTGTCGTCAGTTCAAATGTATTCTTAGCCGACCAGGCAGCGCCGAGCAGAAACAACAGCCCCAGCACGATAACAAAAATGCCAGGCAGCTTTCCTGAGGCTATGCGCGTCGTGCCCATGTTACCTTTATAAAAAAAATCAGGCGCTAAGGCGCTTCAGCAGGTAACGCACCATCAGGCGCAGCGGGCTGACCTTGGGCGTGGCTTCCGCCAGCGCTTTCAGCTCGGCGGCGGCTTTTTTCTGCTCGAGCACGGCGCGGGTTTCGCTGAAATATTTTTTTACATGCGCGGTGGGCAGGTTGCCCGCGACGGCAAGGCGCTGCAGGATCGCTTCCTCACCAGGTTCCAGTTCGCCGTCGGATTCGGCCAGCAGGCCGCCGAAATGGAAGATGAGGGCGCGGTCGGCCTTGTCTGTCACGCGGGCCAGCAGCGGCGCGATGTCGGTTTCTTCCATCACCATGTCTTCGCCCAGCGTCAGGCGCTGCTCTGCGCTCAACCCCTTGAGCGAGGCCAGCGCACTGTTGATATGCGTGATTTCTGAATCTTCAATAATGCCGTCCGCCTTGGCCAGCGCGATAATGCAGCGCCACAGGTGGAATGTGCTGTCGCTCACGGCGGTGATGTCTGATTTTTGTGCTTCGGTCATGGCGGCCCCCTCGCGCAATCTCTCTATAGCAAGCCTATAGAGGGAATGGCGAAGTGACAAGGAATAGCGCTTGCATGTTATGTCAACAAATTGCGGAAAAACGTCATATTTTCCAGCCATTTTTTCCGCTATCCTGCAAAAAACGGCCCAGCAACACCGGCAATGAAAAAAACAGAAAACATCGGCGCAGCCGCCCTCCTCCTCGGATCCAGCATTTTATTGTCTCGCATCCTTGGCTATCTGCGGGAAATGCTGCTGGCCTACAAATTCGGCACGGGCACGACGACGGATGCTTTCTATGCAGCGTTCCAGATTCCTGATCTGCTGAATTATTTCCTTGCCGGCGGCGCGCTCTCGATCGCCTTTATCCCGCTCTACAACAAGATCATGGCCAAAGAAGGCGAAAAAGCGGCCAACAAGCTGATGGCCAACGTGCTCGGCATGATGGGCGCAATCGTCGTTGCGGCCACGGCGGTATTGTGGTGGAAAGCCGAGGGGCTGGTGCGCTTCCAGTTTCCCAAGTTCGATGACGAGACCACGGCGCTGACCGTGCAGCTGACGCGCATCGTGCTGCCCGCGCAGATTTTCTTTATCACCGGCGGCATCGTGCAGGCCGTGTTGCTGGCGCATCGCAGTTTTCAGGCGGCGGCGCTGGCCCCGCTGATTTATAACGGCTGCACCATTCTGGGCGGCTGGTTTCTATATCCTTACTTCGGCATTGAAGGCTTTGCCTTCGGCACGCTCGCGGGCGCGGTGCTGGGGCCTTTCCTGATGCCGCTGCTCTATTGCCGCGGGCATATCCCCATCCGGTTGAAGTTCAAGCCGACGGATAAAAAGTTTCTGCTTTACCTCGGCCTTGCAGCGCCCTTGATGCTGGGCCAGACATTGCTGACAGTGGATGAATGGTACGAACGCTGGTTCGGCGCACTGCTGGAGGCAGGCTCGGTCGCGCAGCTATCGTTTGCGCGCAAACTGATGCTGGTGCCCATCGCCGTGATCGGGCAAGCCATCGGCGCGGCGGCACTGCCAATGCTCTCTAAGCTTTATGCCGAGGGCAAAGAAAAAGAAATGAACAAGGCGCTGCTGCAAACCCTGCAGACCGGCCTTGCGCTGGCGGTGCTGGCAGGGGCGGCGTTCTTCGTGGTGGCTGAACCTGCCGTGCGGCTCGTCTACCAGCATGGCAAATTCGATGCGCATAGCGCGACAGTGGTAGGGATGCTGGCGGCGCTGCTGGCCTTCGCCATTCCGGCATGGATCATCCAGCAGATCGCCATCCGCACATTCTACGCGCGCGGCGATACGCTGCGGCCGATGATCATGGGCACGATTGTCTGCCTTGGCGTTATTCCGGTTTATATGACACTGTCCGACAGCTTCGGCGTCAGCGGCCTTGCGCTGGCAGGGGCGATTGCGATGACGGTAAACGCGCTTGCCACCCTGCTCTATGCACGACACCTGCACGGCGCACCACTGCTGAAGCCGCTCGGGCAGACGTTGGGCTCGACCATACTGGTCGCCATCCCCTCTGCGTCGCTGGGCATCTGCGCGATGCGGGAACGCGCACAGATGCTGCCGCTGGAGGGCTGGGACGTGAAAATGATAGCCTTGGTCGACATGGTGGCGGCGGGCGCAGCCTTCGCCCTGATCGCCCTGCCCGCCATCTGGCTGTTCGGCGAGGAAGGCCTGCGGGAATACCTTAAAAGGCTTGTTTCAAAGGCCTTTTAGCGTTAAAGTGCCGCCATTATGACGCCCGACACACAACAACTCCTGATGTTTATAGCCGCCGGTTTTGCGGCCCAGCTGATCGACGGATCGCTCGGCATGGCCTATGGCGTGACGGCGTCCAGCCTCTTGCTGAGCCTTGGCCTGCCGCCCGCGACGGTCAGCGCGACGGTGCACGCGGCCGAATGTTTCGCCACGGGGGCCTCCGCCGCGTCGCACCATATCTTCGGCAACGTAAGGCGCAAACTGTTCACGAAACTGGTCTACCCCGGCATGGCGGGTGCGGTGATCGGCGCCTATATCCTCACGCAGCTTGACGGCGACATGATCAAGCCCTGGATCGCGGGTTACCTGATGCTGATGGGCGGCATCATCATCCTCAAGGCTTTCAAGAAAGTGCCCGCCACGCAGGTACGCAAGCATGTTCGTCCGCTGGGCTTTATCGGCGCCTTCATCGATACCATCGGCGGCGGCGGCTGGGGGCCTATTGTCGCCTCGAACCTCGTCGCGCGCGGCAACGACGTGCGCGAGACGGTCGGCAGCGTGAACGCGGCGGAATTCTTTGTGACGCTGGCGGGCTCCGTCACCTTCTTCCTCACCATCGGCATCACGAATTACGAGGCCATCGTCGGCCTTGCCATCGGCGGCGTGCTGGCGGCACCCCTTGCCGCATATCTTTGCAAGCGCATTCCGGTGAAACCCTTCATGATCGCGGTCGGTGTGCTCGTCATCCTCGTCAGCGGCCGCACGATCTGCAAGACGCTGGGGTGGATATGACAGCCCGCAACAAGGAAAAAGACTGGTTCGGATACAAGCGCGTCAACCCGCGCGAAAAAACGAAGCTCGTCACCGATGTTTTCGACAGCGTGGCCGACAAATACGACCTGATGAACGATTTAATGTCAGGCGGCATCCATCGCCTGTGGAAGAACCGTTTCGTACAGTTGATGCATCCGCGCGGCAACCGTTCGCTGCTCGACGTCGCGGGCGGTACGGGCGATATCGCCTTCCGCTACCGCCAGCGCGCAGGCGAAGCCGCAAAAATCACCGTCTGCGATCTCAATAGCGAAATGCTGAAGGTCGGCCGCCGCCGCGCCATCGACCGCGGTTATTTAAAAGGTTTTGACTGGGTGACGGGCAACGCTGAATCCCTGCCCTTCGCCGACAGGCAATATAACCTCTATTCCATCGCCTTCGGCCTGCGCAACGTCACGCATATCGACGACGCACTGGCCGAGGCCTACCGCGTGCTGAAGCCGGGCGGGCAGTTTTTCTGCCTTGAATTCAGCCACGTCAAAAACCCCGCGCTGCGCAAGGCCTATGACACCTGGTCTTTCAACGCTATCCCCAAAATCGGCCAGCTAATAACAAAAGACCGCGACAGTTACCAATACCTTGTGGAGAGCATCCGCCAGTTCCCCAAACAAGCCGAACTGGCCGAACGTCTTGAAACCGCCGGTTTCGAAAAAGTAAAAGTCATCAACCTGTCGGGCGGCATCGCCGCCATCCATACGGGCATTCGCCTGTGATGCTCTGGCACGCGTCCGGCTCCGGCGAAGGCGATGCGGTGCTTAAATCGATCCTTTCCGAAGGCATCAGGAAAAGTTACTGCAACGCTGAGAAGAACATGCAAACGCAGGGCATTTTCTTCACTGCGTCGAAACCATGGGCTATTGCCTATGCGGAACGGCTGCAAGACCCGCGCCACCTTTACCACCGCACCGGCAAACCTTTCGTCGTCGCTTCCGCTTTCACGCCTTCAGATAACTGGGATTTCGATTACGAGCTCAGCCACCAACCCGCGCTACATTTTCTGAGACAGCACGAATTGGAAAAATTTCCTCCCGGAAAACTGCGCGTCACGGTGCGCAAAAAACATATGCCCGGCCTGCACCCGAACCCCGCGCCCGATGAACGCGACCATATCCTTCTGGATTGGATGCTGGAAACCGTCAGAACATCGGATACCGGCGTCAATTTGCACTTCAATAACTTGCTGGCGCCATCAAAGCCAAAAATCTTCCTCGGCTGGAAAGGCGAGATCGAGGGCGCGCAGCCACAGAGCGGCTCTCTCGCCTGCGTCGTAGAGCAACTGACGCATTTTTACCGCGACCAGCACCGCACCGCCTTCCGCGATTTCATAGCCGCAAACGTCAAAGACCTTGCCCTGAAATATACAGGTGACGCCCCGCTGCCCGTTGCAGCGGTGGAAATCAAGAACAGCAACACATGGGAAGCCTTCAAGGCTTAGGCGCGGCGGCCTTCAGAACGTCTTTCAATTCCGCCAGCCGCTCAAACCGGCGCAGGGCCAGCAGCATGGCGTCGGAGAGTTTTCCGCGGGCCGCATCGTCATAACCGGTGAACATCGGCATGGTGTTCACCTCCATGAATTTCAGCTTGCCCGTCACGGGATCGGATTTCAGGTCGGAGGCGGCGTAGTCGAGGCCCATGCGTTCGGTCAGCAGGCGCATGGCGGAGACAAGTTCAGAGGGCGCTTCGACTTCCTTCATCGTGAATTTTTTATCCGTGCGGTAATCGATGACGGCGCTGTCGATTTCGAAAGCAAAGAAATGCTCGCCCACGCGGAAAAGGCGCAGCTCGGGATATTTCAGTTTTTCCTGCACGATCCAGGGGCGGCCGCCGCTGTCGTCCATGTCGGACAGCTCGCGCGTGTATTCGCCGCCCGCGACAGGCTTGGCGATGTATTTTGACTTGTCGGCGAAGCGGTTGAATTCGGTTGTGATGTGTGTTTCCGGCGTATCAAAGCCCGCTTCCTTCGCCCAGACGAGCGCGCGGGGCTTGTTCATCTCCATCATCTCGTTGCGGCGGTTGAGCAGGCCCACTGCCGGGTTCGCCTCCGCCCAGCCACGGAAGGCGTCGAAATACGCGGCTTTCTGCCGCCCGTCCTTGTCGCTAAAAACATCGTAGCGCATGAAAAGGCTTGTGCCCTTTGCGCTAAAGGTTTCGCCGTCGATGGTGATGTCGGGGCTGCCTGGCTGCCACGAAACGGCTGGCGCGGGATCCTTATCGGTGTGAATCACACGATAAGGATGCCCGCGCCATTTCGCCGCATTCGCCAGGCGGGCCAGGTTGTGGTCTTGACTGCCGCCGACGATGAGGAGCATTGGTGCTTATCCGTTATTAGAAGCGTCTGCCGCCTTCTTCGCCCATCGCCATGGTGGTGATGCCACCGGGAGGACGCGGACGGGGGCCGGGCTTGGTGGGGCGGTCTTCCTCGCCAATCGCCAGCGTCACGCTGGGCGAACCGCGGCCGCCTTCTTCGCCGACAGCTTCGGTGCTGGGGCGCGGAGAACCCTCTTCGCCGATGGCAGCGGTGGTGATGCCGCCGTCGAAGTCACCGTCGTCGCCGGGGAGCGGACGGGGCGACGGCGTATCGCCATCGACAAATTTCTCGAGTACGTCTTCTTCGGTCACGTCATGGCCTGCGTCGCGCGCCATACCGGCGACAGCTTCCGCAAATGCCCGCGCCAGCTCGCCATCGGAGCGCAGCGTGTCGATGAAATCATCCATATCTTTCTTGGCCATGGTAATAGAACCCTCTCTAGTGATGTTGTTCGGTTTATGAATAAAGGATAATTAACATAGCGGGTGATGAGGTCAAGCCGGAATCTTACGTCTAATCTCTTGTTTATATTATGTAATATTTACATTTTCATAAACTGAAAAAATAGCGTATTCTAAGGGTCAAATTCAGCAAATACCGATAAAGGAAAACCGCCATGAAAAGAAAGCTCCTCGCCTCCTTCGCCCTTGCGGCCGCTCTGCTTGGCGCGGGCTGTGATGGCCAGTACAGCCAGAACCAGAAACCCGCCGAACCCACCGGCATCAACATCAAGACTGAATACCGCGTGCCGGGCTGGAACGTATCGCTGAAGGAATACACATCGGAAGCAGCGCCGGGCCAGCTCTTCACCGTCGTCGCGGGCGGCACCGGAGTCGCCACCACCTCGGCGCCGATCGGCCCCGCCAGCTCCAGCACTGACCCCATTCACCTGAAATCGGAATACCGCGTGCCGGGCTGGAACGTCACGGTGAAGGAATATACGTCCGACAACGCGCCCGGCCAATTGTTCACGATGGTGGCAGGCGGAACAGGCGTCGATATCGTCGCAACACCCATCGAAGGCACGCCTGCGGCCTCCGCCAACCCCATTCACCTGACGCGTGAATTCAGGCTGAAAGGCTGGAACGCGTCGGTGAAGGAATACACTTCCGACAACGCGCCCGGCCAGCTTTTCACCATTACGGCGGGCGGCACCGGCGTTTCAATCAAATCCACGCCGCTGCCGCGCTGATTACTGCGCCGCAGGCTTCGCGACAACCGCCAGCGTTTTCACGACATCTTTTTCTGTGCCGCCGCAGGCCGCATGGCCGAAGCCGCCCGCGCTCTTGCCGCCATCGATGTCATAGATGATCTGGTCACTCTTGTCCGGCGCAACGCCGCCCGGCACGAAGTCGAGCTTCAGCGCGTTGCGCGCGCGCCATGCGATATTGTGGTCGGCGCAGGAACTGTCGCCCGACACGCCAAGACCGCCGACAATCACGCCATTCGCGTCATACAGCGCAAGCCCGCCGCCGAAAACGTTCACGCCGCCGATTTTCTTGCCCGTCAGCGCATCTTTTTCCGAACCGTAATCCGCCGCATCGCCCGCATAGGCGGCTTCAACGTTCACGGGGTTGCTTTCCTGCAGGCCGAAAAGGCTAGCGCCCGGCTGCGTTGCCGAATAGAGGTTAGCGGTCGACAGCGACAGGCCCTTCAGGCTGAAGGCATTCGCCGTATTCGCCTTCTGCGCCGAAATCACGCGGCTGCCCGGCCATTGCGCGTCAACGGTATCGCCCGTAAAGGCCACCGCACAAACCACGCCAGCGCGATCAACAATCGTGCCCCACATATCGAGGTTGAAACCGCCGTTTGCTTCCTTCCGCGCCGCCGTCAGCGCTTCCTTCAGCGCGGCATGGCTCGGCAGGTTCTTGCAGCCGTTCGCGGCCTGCGCGGGAGAGGCTGTAAACAGAGCGGCTGCGAGTGCGATGGCGGTGATGGCTTTTACGGTTTTCATGGTTGTTTTTCCCTCTTGTTTTCGGAGATTAAATTGCGGAATTGAGAGTACAGGATTTAAGGCAAAATTGCATTGATACACCCGCTTGCCTTCCCCCTCCCCGCGGCGTAAATACTTATATGTATTTACCCCGCCTCGAGGAGTGTGTTATGTCTAATAAAGTTTCTATCGCCATCACCCGTCTGCCCCATGCCGAGGGCTTGAACCTGCCCAAATATGCGACCGAGCAGTCGGCGGGCGTCGATCTGGAAGCGGCGGTTGGCGAACCCATCACGTTGAAGCCGGGCGAGCGGCAGTTGATCCCCACGGGCCTTGCGATTGCACTGCCCGCCGGTTACGAGGCGCAGATCCGTCCGCGCTCCGGCCTTGCGTTTAAAAACGGCGTGACCGTGTTGAATTCCCCCGGCACGATCGATGCAGATTATCGCGGCGAGATTAAAGTCATTCTTGCGAATTTGGGCAACGAGCCCTTCACCGTCGAGCGCGGCATGCGCGTGGCGCAGATGGTGGTGGCGCAGCATTCCTTCGTGTCGTTCAACCTTGTCGAGGCGCTGGATGAAACGGCGCGCGGCGCGGGCGGCTTTGGTTCGACCGGCGTGAAGAAGGCATCGTAACATGACCGCACAGCCCAAACCCGTAGAGACCGCCACCGACGTCGAATGCCGCGGCAAGGTTTACAACAATATCTGGGAGACCATCGGAAATACGCCGCTGGTGCGCATCCCGCGCCTGTCGAAAGAATATGGCGTCAAGGCAGACATCCTGCTGAAGCTGGAATTCTTCAACCCGCTGTCGTCGGTAAAGGATCGCCTTGCGATTGCCTTGATCGAGGCGGGCGAGGCTTCGGGCAAGATTAATAAAGATACCGTTATCATCGAGCCGACCTCGGGCAATACGGGCATTGGTCTGGCTTTCATTTGCGCGGCGAAGGGTTACCGCCTCATTCTCGCCATGCCGGAGAGCATGTCTTACGAGCGCCGTAAAATGCTGCGACTGTTCGGTGCCGAGCTTGTCCTCACCCCTGCCGACAAGGGCATGCGTGGCGCGGTGGCACGTGCGGAGGAACTGGTGAAGGAACACAAGAACAGCTTTATGCCCCAGCAGTTCGACAACCCCGCCAACCCCGACATCCACCGCCGCACGACGGCAGAGGAAATCTGGCGCGATACGGGCGGCAAGGTCGATATGCTGATCGCCGGCGTCGGCACAGGCGGCACGCTGACCGGCGTCGCGCAGGTGCTGAAGGAACGCAAACCCGGCTTTATTACCGTGGCGGTCGAGCCTTTGGATAGCGCTGTCCTTTCGGGCAAGCCGCCGGGACCGCATAAAATTCAGGGCATCGGCGCGGGCTTCGTGCCCTCCATTCTCGATACCAAGCTGATCGATGAAATCGTCACCGTCAGCAATGACGACGCCTATGCCATGATGCGCAAGACCGCGGCGACGGAGGGCATTCCGGTGGGTGTGTCGTCGGGCGCTGCCATCACCGCGGCCCTCAGCCTCGGCGCGCAGCCGCGCATGGAGGGCAAGACGATTGTCGCCATCATCCCCAGCATGGCGGAGCGTTACCTGTCGCTGCCGCCCTTCAAGGATCTCGAATGATCGAATTCGACCTTTTCATCCCCGTCCCGCGCAATACCGTCTGGGAATTCCTGACGCAGAACGACCATATCCAGAAATGGTGGGGCAAGGGCGTGCTGCTACACGGTCGTCAGGGCGGCGATTTCTACGAGCCCTGGACCGACAAGTACGGCCGCCAGCATTCCACGCGCGGCACGGTGACGGCGATAGAGCCCCGCATGCGCATGCAGATCGACTGGCAGGACGAAAGCTGGCCCAAGCCCACCCGCGTCGAATTCCTGCTCTTCCAGGCCGAGGGCGGCACGAAAATCTGCATCCAGCATTCCGGCTGGGATATCTTCGAGGACAAGGACCGCGGCCGCATCGTCGACGAGCACCGCGAAGGCTGGAAAGACGTGCTGGGCAATTTCCGCGAATATTGCATCAAGACGGGCTAAAAAAGGAAAAGGGCCCCGTCGCGTGGCGACGAGACCCTTCCGTTAAAGCGAGTTAGCCGTCCAGAGCTACTGCTTCGTATACGTGGTGACCGGGATTACCGGTCGAGGCCTGCTGCTTTGGGAGCAGGCTTGGTGCTGGCTGCCGCCTCTGCTGCGGCTTTCCTGCCGGCAGTGGCGTTGAAATCGGCAGCCGAAGCTTCCGAACCCAGTTTAGGTGCGCCAGCGTCATCGTTGGCTGCGCCGCGTGCCTTGTACTCGGCCTCCATCTTGTCTCCCCAGCTGGTGAGGTCTTTGCCGACAGAGAGAAGGTCCTTGAAAGCATCCTTGTACATCGTAGCGATGCCCTTGGTGGTATCCCATGCTTTCGAACGTTGCTCGCCGGTAGTGGCGAGATATCCGCCGACGCCCGCGATGCCGCCCACAACCGCGGTTGCGATCAGGTGGCCGAAGACGACGGGTAGAACGACGGGTAGTACGTAGGCTGCTGCCACAAGTGTTCCGGCGAGCAGGGCGAGCGAGCCCCATTTGCCGAGTTTCTTGGGTGCGGGTGCGGGTTCAGTCATTAATTGTGCCTCTTTCATTGTTTACGGGTCCTCTTTGTGAGGTACCTAAGCCTACGAAGGATTTTCAGCTATGTCAAATTTGTGAACAGCGTAAACGCCATTTTCGTTATATATATCATATACTTAAATGGTGTGGTACATATGGGCCCCAAACGAAAAAAGCGGGCCGAAACCCGCTTTTCCGATTCGCTTTTGATGATATTGCCGTCTTGTTAGGGGGCCGGCGGCGCAGGCGGTTTCGGCTGCGCTTTGGGCGCTTCCACCGTTGCTTCCACTGCCGGTTTCGCGGCGTTGTTGAATTCGTTTGCGTTCGCGGCGGGCTTGAACGTGCTCGCGGCTTCGGGCGCGGCGGGAACGGCAACAGGCGTTGCTTCCGGCTTCGCGGCTTTCACGGCCTTGCGGCTATTCCACCATTTGCTGACGCGGCCGAGATCTTCGGAAACATGCGAAATGCCGTCGTCAATCAGGTCGGCGATGCCGTTGAACAGTTTGCCGCTGAAGGTGCGGCCCTTTTCCGTCGCCGACATGGCGACGATGCCGCCCACGATCAGGACGCCGGGGATGCTGATCGGCGCTGTGAGCAAAACGCTGGCGATGCTGAGGGTAAACGTCGCAAGACCGCCAAGGCCGAAGTAAGTCGCCACCTTGCCGCCGCGCACGTATTCTTTTTCTGCTTGTTCCATCACACTCTCCGTAACGATTTGGGATGATGGAAGCGGATAATACTCCCGTTGCGGGGGGCGTCAAGGGGGTGGAATTGTACCCCAGCCACTCAACCCGGAGTGGCGTTCCGCATGCCGTTCAGGTAATCCACCATCCGCTGGCCGATTTCCCGCGTGGCCGTGGCGACGAGGTCGACCTGCTGCTGGTGGAAATACAGCGACTCTTCATCATTATGTGCGCGCACTAATATCTTGATGCCGGGCTGCAGCGCCCTGCCCGCCTCCACAATACGCGCGGCCTCGAACGGGTCGGGCACGGTGACGACAAGGGCGACGGCTTTGCGGATCGCCGCTTCCTCCAGCACCTCGGGGTGGGTCGCATCGCCGACGATGGCGTGATACCCCTGCAGGCGCAGTTTTTCTACCTTCTCGCGGTTATAGTCGATCACGACAAGATCCATGTTGGCGACATGCAGGTGGGCCGAGACATGCGTGCCCACGCGGCCATGGCCGACAAGCACCACAAGATCTTTCAGCACGCGCTTTTCATCGCCGCGCAGGTGGGCGAGGTCATCCTCGCGCAAATTGAACATGCCGGACAGCTTGGGCTTGGCGCCTACGAATTTCAGCGCCTGCCCAGAAATCCAGAAAACGACAGGGTTCAGCGCGATGGAAATAATGGCGCCGGCCAGCACAAGATCCTTCCCCGCCTCCGGCAGCAATTTCAGCGTCATCGCCAGCGACAGCAGGATGAACGAAAATTCCCCGATCTGCGCCAGCCCCGCCGAGACCATCAGG
This sequence comes from Alphaproteobacteria bacterium, assembly GCA_041287865.1. GTDB lineage: Bacteria > Pseudomonadota > Alphaproteobacteria > Micavibrionales > UBA2020 > JAPWJZ01. Next base: position 18,234 of record JBGGMV010000017.1, read on the forward strand.
CCGGTTTTGAGCGGATAGCCCGAGAACATCAGCAGGAACATCGTCACGACATATTTCGCCACAATGATAATGCCCAGCACCGCCAGAATTTCCAGCGGCTGCTGCACAAGCACCATCGGGTTGAACAACATGCCAACAGCCACAAAGAACAAAACGGCGAAGGCGTCCTGGAACGGCAGCGCCCTGTCAGCAACTTCATGGTTGAGGTCAGATTCCCTGATCATCATGCCAGCGAAGAAAGCCCCAAGTGCGAACGACACGCCGAAGAGCTTGGCCGCCGCAAAGGCAATGCCCATCGCCATGGCGAAAACCGCCAGCGTGAACAGCTCGCGTGAACCCGTGGCCGTCACCACCGACAAAATCCACGGCAAAATGCGTTTGCCCGCCACCATCATGATGACGATGAACAATAATACCTTGCCAAGCGCAAAGGCCATGCCCTGCGCCGCTTCCATCCCGCCGGCTCCATTTGTTCCAGCCCCTGCCAGCGCGGGGATCAGCACCATGGCGAAAATCATCGCCAAATCCTCCACCACCAGCCAGCCGATGGAGATTTTACCCTTGATGGTCTGCAAGCTGTTGCGTTCCTCCATCGCGCGCAGCAGCACGACGGTAGAGGCGACCGAAAGCGCAAGGCCGAAGACAAGACCGCTACCCCAGCTCCAGTCCCACCACCATTTCGCCAGCGCGGCGCTGGCGGTGGTAATAAGGGCGATACGGGTCAGAGCGCCTGTCAGCGCGATTTTTTTCACCTCGGCAAAATCGCTGAGCGAGAAATGCAGCCCCACGCCGAACATCAGCAGCACGACGCCGATCTCCGACAGCTCCGATGCGATCTGCATATCGGCCGCGAACCCCGGCGTATGCGGCCCCACAAGGATGCCCGCCAGCAGGTAGCCGACAATGGGCGAAATCCGCAGCTTCGCACACACCATCCCCATCCCGAACGCCACGCTCAAGCCCACGGCGATGGTAGAAATAAGCGGTAGGTCGTGTACAGCTGCCATCAGGCCTGCGATGTTAGGTGTTGAGAGGGTGTCTCTGGATTTATTGTAACATGGATGGGGTACATAAAGCTACATTTAATCCCGTTTTCCCTGTCATCCTGAGCGCAGCGAAGGATCTCCCTTCCCGCCCCGCCCAAGGGAGATTCTTCAGTCGCTGCGCTCCTTCAGAATGACAATTGGATTTTAATTTATTGCCCTTATTCAGCCTATCTCCATAGAAACATTGCGGGCAATAATCCGGACACTGGCGTCAGAGCTGTCGAATTGAATCTCGATAATGCGACGGTCGGGTTTAGATTCACTGAGTTCACGGAGATAATGAAGTCCATCCGCTGGGACATGAGCAAAAAACTCTTTTACTTCTTCGTAATTGTAAATCGCACCAAAGCGGATACTTACGATGACTCCGCCGCCAAATGTGTGTTGCCCCTCCCGCCAAGTCTCGAGGGATAGCTGTAATTCGCGACGCGGGCCAAGCTTAGCATCGCGAATGACCGCACCATAAAACTCGCGCATTGACTCTTGAGGAGCGGTAATCACGTTTTTATCCTCACGTTTCGTATCTTGGTGCTTAATAAATCGGCTATATCGTTAAAAATCATTTGTAACCCTCTAAAAACCCTACACATTAAATTCCAGAAACGCTATTGATTTACCCCCTTTAAACCCGTAAAAATCATCTATGCAAAATAGTTCCGCCGAGAAACCTGCTGACGACCAACAGACAGCCGCGCCCGCCGCGATTGTGCCGTCCACGCCCATGATGACGCAGTACATGGCGGTGAAGGAGCAGCATAAGGATTGCCTGCTTTTCTACCGCATGGGCGATTTTTTCGAGCTGTTTTTTGACGATGCGATCAAGGCCGCCGCCGCGCTCGACATTACCCTCACGAAACGCGGCGCGCATCAGGGCGCGGAAATTCCCATGTGCGGCGTGCCGTGGCATAGCCACGAGGCCTACCTCGCCCGCCTGATTAAACTGGGCCACAAGGTCGCCATCTGCGAACAGGTGGAAACGCCCGAGGAAGCGAAACAGCGCGGCGGGTACAAGGCGCTGGTGCGGCGCGACGTTGTGCGCGTGGTGACGGCGGGCACGCTGACCGAAGACACGCTGCTGGAGAAAAACGCCAACAACTACCTCGCCGCCATGGCCGAGGTGGGCGGCGCGATCGGCATGGCCTGGCTTGACCTGTCGACCGGCGATTTCACGCTGCAGCCGGTTCTGCCGCGCGACCTTGGCGCAACACTGGGCCGCGTCGATCCGGGTGAAAGCCTCACGCCGGAGAAAATGACGCAGAATACCGAACTGTTCGAGGTATTCGCCGATTACCGCCAGCGTCTGACCATCCAGCCCAATTCCCGCTTCGACAGCGAAAATGCGCGCAAGCGCCTCGAGAAAATGTTCGGCGTTTCGACGCTGGAAAGCTTCGGCGGTTTCAGCCGCGCGGAAGTGGCCGCTGCGGGCGCCTTGATCGATTACGTCGAATTGACGCAGAAGGGCAAATTCCCCCGCCTCTCCGCCCCGCGCCAGTTGCCCGCCGGTTCGGTGATGGAGATCGACGCCGCCACGCGCCGCAACCTCGAGCTCACCCATACCATGAGCGGCGAGCGCATGGGCAGCCTGCTGCACACCATTGATCGCACGATTACCGGCGCGGGTGCCCGTATGCTGGCGCGCCATCTTTCAATGCCGCTGACGCAGCCCGCCGAGATTAACCGCCGCCTCGACATGGTGGAATATTTTGTGAACCAGGCATCCTTGCGCGATGATACGCGCGGGTTTTTGCAGCAATGCGCGGATATCGAACGCTCCCTCGCACGCCTGAGCCTTGACCGAGGCGGCCCGCGTGATCTGGCTGCGATCCGCGACACGCTGTCGCAGACTGTCGCCCTGCATCGCCTGATTTCGGGCAGCAAGGGCATCTTGCCCGAAGGATTGCAGGCCGCGCTTGAAGTGCTGGTTCTCTGGGGCTCCCATCATCCGCTGATCGACCAGTTGCAGCGGGCACTCGCGCCTGAACTCCCCGTGCTGGCGCGGGATGGCGGCTTTATCGCCCATGGCTATTCGCCGAAGCTTGATGAATTCAAGATGCTGCGCGACGATAGCCGCCAGCATATCGCGCGGCTGCAGGCCGAATATGTGCAGCTGACGGGCGTGAATACGCTGAAGATCAAGCACAACAACGTTATCGGTTATTTCATCGAAGTATCCACCGCGAACGGCGACAAGCTTTTCGCCAATACCGGAAAATTCATCCACCGTCAGACGATGGCAAGCGCCGCGCGCTTCACGACGGTGGAGCTGTCCGAACTCGAACGCAAAATTTCCGAAGCCGCCGAAAAATCGCTGGCGCTCGAACTGGAATTGTTCGCGCAACTGGCGCAGGCCGTGCTGGCGCAGGGCGAAGTGATTGCCAAAACCGCGCAGGCGCTGGCCGCCATCGACGTCGCATCGTCGCTGGCCGATCTGGCGGCACGCGGCGGCTTGGTGCGGCCCAAGGTTGACGGCAGCCTTGCCTTCGACATTCAGGGCGGGCGGCATCCGGTGGTGGAGGCCGCGCTGAAACGGCAGAACGCCGGCTTTATCGCGAATGATTGCGCACTGTCGGATACGGCGCGTCTCTGGCTACTGACCGGCCCGAACATGGCGGGTAAATCGACTTTCCTGCGGCAAAACGCGCTGATCGTGCTGCTGGCGCAGACGGGTTCCTACGTGCCCGCGACTGCCGCGCATATCGGCGTTGTCGACCGCCTGTTCAGCCGCGTGGGTGCGGCAGATGATTTAGCGCGCGGGCGTTCGACCTTTATGGTTGAAATGGTCGAAACTGCCACGATCCTCAATCAGGCCACAAACCGCTCTCTTGTCATCCTCGATGAAATCGGGCGCGGCACAGCGACCTTTGACGGTCTGTCGATTGCCTGGGCCTGCCTTGAATACCTGCACGAAGTTAACAATTGCCGCGCGCTCTTTGCCACGCACTACCATGAACTGACCGGCCTGACGGCAAAACTGCCGCGCCTCTCCTGCCATACCATGCGCGTCAAGGAATGGAAGGACAGCATCGTCTTCCTCCACGAAGTCGCCCCCGGCACCGCCGACCGCTCCTACGGCATCCATGTCGCCAAGCTCGCGGGCCTGCCGCCAGCCGTTCTGGCGCGTGCCGAAGCGGTGTTGAAGACCCTCGAAAACCCCTCCGCGCCCAAGGCCGGAAGGCCTGTCGGAGCGGATCTCCCCCTCTTCTCCGCCGCCTCTGCGCCGCCCCCGCGCCGCATCTCCGCCGCCGAAGAAGCGCTCAGGAACGTCAATCCCGACGCCATGAGCCCGCGCGAAGCCCTCGAAACCCTCTACGCGCTCAAAGAAAAACTCAAAGAAGATAAGTAAATCAATAGTTTATCTTCATCTTTCACATAATATAATTCTGTGATAGACTGCCATCCCATGAGCAAGTCACAGAAATCGCTGAAAAAAATCTACAATAACGGCGTCGCCAGCGCAGGCGCGCTCGGCATTGCGGCCAGCATCGGCCTGGCCGGCGGCGCGGGCGCGCTGGGCCTCGTCGGGGCTGCGATGGGCGCTGCGGGCGCGTCGGTGGCGGCGATGTCGTTCGGTCCGCGGAGAAATCCGCAAGCTGCAGTGATAGAAGCGCTGGGAGCACCGGAAGAATTTGAAATTTCTGTCGAAACTGCTGCGCCCATAAAGGTCATGCGGCCGATCAGGTTGCGGAGCTGACATGGTTGCGGCATATAAAACCAGTTTTGACCTCTCCGAATTCGACACCGCGAATGTCGAATTTCTACAAAAACACACCGGCATGACGGCGACAAATATCGTGCATGCGGCCCTGTCCTTCGCGAAAACCTCGCTGGAGCACCACAAGGCCGGGCGGTACACAACGGTAAAATGCAGCTGGGGCTGCACCGATACGCTGAGCCACGGCGGTGTGGCGCAAGCCTTCAACAACCGCTCGCCCGCAGCGCAACCGATTACCGTCACGATGTACCGCACGGCGGACGCGCTGCAGGATATCCACGACATCAAGGCGATGATCGGCGCGAAGACGGACGGCGCGGCGGTCGGCTACGCGCTGGCGCTGTCGGTCGAGATGGTTCAAAAGCTGAAAGGCGCTGACAAAGGCAAGGCCGCGCGCATCTTCTACACCGCGTCGAACCACCCGAACAAGGTCGGCTATACCTATACCGAGCCGCACCCGTTTGAAGTATCCAAGGGCAATACCTTCCGCCGCAACAAGCGCGTGATCGGCAAGGCACTGGCAAAACTGAGCCCCTGGCATGTGAAAGGCGATCTACCTTTCACAGCCGATCCGGCTGCAAGCAATCCCGCGCCCGAGCAGAACAATACGCCGCAGGAAGAACCACCGAAGCCCGAGATCGACACCGGCGTCATCACCGACGGCACGGACAGCGAGATCAAGGCCATGAAACCCATGACCTTCAAGCCCAAGGGCGGCCTTAACCTCTAATCACTTTTGTACTGCATAAAGCTGCGGCATCGTTCCCTTCTTGACGGTGAAGGACATGCCCTCGACAGGTTTCAACCACGCGGGGCGCGGGCCTGCCAGCCAGCTGCCCTTCGGTGCCTGCGCGGGGCAGAAGAACACCAGCTCGGCATTATTTTCTTTCAACAACGCGCGGGCCTGATCTGCCTTCGGTTCAGCGACGATGGCGCGCAGCCGCTCCATATCCTTTCCTTCACGCATGTATTCGCCCGCAATCACACGATAAGGCGTAAAGAAGATAATATCGCCCGCCACATCTGCGGGCGCGACGATAACGCGCGGCCCGTCGCCGGCCCGTTTTTGCAACTGCTGCGTCTGGATAACATATCGCATCTGCGCCTGACATGATTGTTTGTCGAGCTCGTTGGGCGTACCACCCGAAGGCGGCGCCAGCGCGATGACAACCGCGCAACAGCCCAGCAGCACCGCATAGGGCCGCAGTGTGCGCGTCAACCCCCGCGCCAGCTGCATAGCATAGACAGGCAGCAGCGGCGCAATGGCCAGCACCGCCGCCACCTGCGCGTAATAACTGAACCGCACCTGCGCCAGCATCAGGAAGCAGCAGGCCGCCAGCACAGCGCCAAGCGCGGCATCGGAGGCCCTGCCCCGCCGCAGGCGCAGCAACAGCGCAAGCGCCAGCACAGGCTGCCAGATATGCTGCAAGACAATCGACCATTCCAGCTGCAGAAGCGGTTTCAGGTCTGTCGGCACAGGCCGCAAGCCATCGAAACCGCCGGAAGCCAGCAGCCATGGAAGACCTGCGCCGACGCGCATTTCCGCCGCCAGCGCCACGCCCGCCGTTAACGCCGCCGCAACCGCCATAACGACAAAGGGCAGCCGCTGATCGGGCTTGCGCAACGCGACATAACCGGCGAAAGCGAGAACCACGCCAACCGGCGCAAGGCTTTCGATATCGCCCCAGAGCATGACGCCCAGCATCACACCCGCCAGCGCCGCGCCCCGGCGCGTAAGCGGTTTCAGCATCAGCCCCAGCACGCCGCACCACATGACGATCACAATCCCATGACGGTCAACGTCTCCGGGCGTGAAATAGCCGGTGAGCGGATTGACCGCCAGCAGGAAAACAAGCGTGAACAACACATGCCAGTTGTTGAACCGCGCCAGCGCCGCGCGTGCGAGAATAGCGAAGGCGATAATACCCAGCACCGCAGGCAACCAAGCGGCCGCGACCATTAGCCGCGTTTCATCGGCCCATGCGACGGGCGTGAAATAATGAAAAAATCCGATCAGCGTATCCGTCGCGCGCGTCCAGAGTCTTTCGACGCCTTCAGCCGCCGCATTGGTATCGCGCAACAGGCGTTCATGAAAATCTGCGCCCGCAATCCACTGTCGCGTCTGTTCAAGACGTGTCCATATATTAGGATCTTCAAGCGCGGGTTCGTGCGGCAGGTTCGGCCACTGCGTTACTTCGAATTGTCGCTTCCACGCACCGCGTAGCAAGGCTGCGGCGGGCAAAGCGCAGGCGATTGAACGCCAAAGATATTTTCGGAAGATTGTTGCCGGTGAAGACATTGCTCACCCCCAACCCAATATGGGCTACAGGGTTAAAAAAGCAAAGCCCCTTCGCTGAATATTATTTGGGCTTGAAAATGATAGGCTTTCTCACCATCAGGTCTTCCTGCAGTTCATAGGCAGGCGGGAGATCGGGCTCGCTATTATCATTGATAGCCGTCATGGTTTTCGCGTTGAACTGGCGCGAGATCGTCATGTATTTACGCGTGCCCTCTATCGGGCGGGTAAGCCTGACGCGCAGATAAATGCCGTGGTCCTTGTCCTCGCGGTGAACGCTGTTGACCGTCCATTCGCCGGCGGTGGCGCGGCTGTAGGCGTCGTTGTTATTCTGCGACAGGTCGCGGCAGAATATTTTCGCGCCGACTTTTAAAAATTCAGGCGCCTGCCCGGGTATTTCCTTTACGCGCTTGGCGTCAAAGACCATATCCTTTCCGCTCTTGAATTGCAGGTACAGCACCTGTGCGTCAATCCGCTTGCCGTTGACGATAGGAATCTGCACCGAAAAATCCTTCACCGTTTCCGCGCAGCCGTCGACATCGATGATGGCGCCGCGATAGATGAAATCGGGAATTTCGACCTTTTTCATGGCTGCCCCGGCGGCTTGAATTGCAAGGGCTTGTTGCGCACGGTGATGGTCTGCTTGGTTTCAGCAGGCTTCGGGTCGTAGTTGACGGGAACCATGGTGGCCGCGTTAAAATCGCGGATGCAGACAGTCGGCGCGGAGCCGACCTTCAGCACCAACCGCAGGCGCGGGCGTCGGTTGCCCTCCTTCACCATCTCGAAGCTTGAAATCGTCCAGTCCAGCACCGGCGGCATGCCGTGACGTCCGGCCTTGCGGTCGGTCACGCGCAGCTTCGCGCCCTCTTGAATGAATTCGGGGATGCGGCCGGGGATAGGTTTCACGGTGCGCTGCGAATACTTCACGCTGCGACCGCTGACGAAATGCAGCGTCAGGCCCTTGCCGGGGCCACTGTTGCGTTTTTCAAGCTCCATGATGGTTTCTTCGCGCCCATCGACTCTTACGTCGGCGCCCCTGAACAGGAACTCGGATAGTTTGCGGGGCATGGCAGCGCTTTCTAGTTACGGCTTCGGCGGCTCGTTGACTTTCTTCACCTCGGCGGCTTTGGGCGCTTCGGTAGGATTGTCGTTCGACGCGGGCGCTGCGGGTGCAGACGGCTGGTTCTGCAGGTACGGGCCGAATTCTTTTTCCAGCGAGGTGTAGAAAAGCTTCAGCGAGCGGATCTGCGTATCGGTCGCATGCGCCCACTTGTTCTTCTTTTTCGGGTCTGTGCTGGCGCGGTCGGCCTCGATGCCATCGAGTTCTTCGCGCGCTTTTGCGACCGTCATCCACGGCACGCCCTTGTCGGGGTTCAGGATATGGGCGGCGATGAAGCGGCGCATGGCTTCCTGCTTGTCCTCGCTCAATTCTTCGGGTGCATGTTCAAAGACAATGCGGCCGGCGAATTTCACGAAGCGGCGGATAGAGGGTTCTTCCTCCATTTCCTTTTCAAAGCGGGTGTAGAAATCCTTCACCAGGCCTGCAGCTTCTTTCCACGACTTCGCTTCGGCGAATTCTTTTTTCCACTGTTCCATCTTGTCCTTCAGCGGACCCTGCAGGTCTTTGTGCAGGCCTTCTTCGGGCTGTTCGGTATGGACATGGGGAGCCTTGGCGGTTTCTTCCTTGGCCAGTTTCGCGGCTTCGGCAAGGTTTTCCATGAACTGGGCATTGCCGCGCACAGCATCGGCGCGGGCGTTCGCCAGTTTTTCATCAAAGCCCTTGGGCAGCGTCGCTTCCGTCATTTCGAGTGTGCCGATCATCGGCTGTTCGGAGCGGTTCAGCTTGCGGAAGGGTTTGGGCGGATAGGGATTGCCTTTCGACGGTTTTTTATCGGCATCGATAAAGACCTGCTTCAGCTGCTCCACCGTCATGTTCAGGTAGGGCGCGGGATCATATGCAAGGTCAAACAGCAGTTCGGTATTGCCGGAGCCGTTGCGGCGGCCGACGGAGGTGACCGCATAGCCCTTGTTCTTGCCCGAGAAGACGGTCGTCAGGTTGAACACCTTGTTGTTGGCGACGAATTCATCGACGCCATCGGTGGTGGAAAGTTTCAGCAGGTGATCCCAGACGTCGGGCGCGACGCGTTTCAGCATCTTGCCGACGCCGACGGTGGCGCGGATATCGTTCATCGCGTCATGCGCGTCATCTGCGCTGAGCGCCACGCCGTTTTGCGAGGCGACATTCATCAATTTCAGGCTGGGATAGCCGAAGTCGTTCATGATGTCGAGTTTCAGCGCGCCCGGCATCCATGCCTGCACTGCCTTCACCACGACCATCAGGTCATGGCGGCCGTTGCATTCGCCCGTTTTGGCGTCGCGCGTGGTTGTGGTATCGCCATCCAGCAGGTTCATGTGGAAGTTGGCGGCCAGCACGTCGTCGTCATAGCCCTGGGTGTTATAGCCCGAGAAAATGATGGGCCAGTGCTGCGCCCTGATCCACTGGTCGACTTCGTGCATCATTTCGAAATGGGAATTCTTGGCGGCCTTCAGCACGTCGGGGGTGAAGCCGGTGGTCAGCATCGCGCCGGGGGCCGGCACGCACCAGGGCGAGCGGCGGCAGTCGATCTTCTTGGCCGACAGGATATTCATGTCGCCATCGGTGAAGATAAGGCCCATCTGGAAAATCTGGCTGAAGTTCTTTTCGAGACCCGAGGTTTCCGTATCGTAAAAGATGAACATGGCTCTGCCTTCCATCGCCGCTATGTCGGCGTAATTTATGTTTGTAATTAGGTGTTTATTAGATACCATCTTTCATAGTTCTACGCACCTGAAAAAGGCACTTTAGGGAAAATATTTGACCCCCGCCATGAACGCTGGATCACGAAGCCCCGCTGCCGCAAAAGAAACTGATATTTCTAGTAATATCAGTATATTGATTGATGATTTTAAAGCCAAAAAGAAAGAACTGATGGGCGCCATGGGGGCGACAGCTGCCCCCTGGGAGGGCGGAATCTTCCCTAATATTCTTTCGCTGGCCGTGGACAAGGCGATTGCCGATGTGGCCGATGAAATGGCCGCCGCCCTTAAAAAACGCTCTGCCGACCTGCCCTGTGTGGTGGCCGTGGGCGGCTATGGCCGACAGGAGCTCGCGCCGTTTTCGGACATCGACGTGCTTTTCGTGAGCGAGGGGGAGCTCTCGCCCGCAGGTAAAAAGTTTGTCACGCAGATGGGCACGGCATTCTGGAATTCAGGCCAGAAGCTCGCCTATTCCGTCCGCACGCTGGCTGAATGCGAGGAAGCGATGGGCAGCGACCTGCACTTCCTGACCTCGCTGCTGGAAAAGCGATTGGTCTGGGGCAGTAAGGGAGCCTTCAAGAAGCTGGAAGGCGTTTTCACCAAATACCGCGCCGCCACGCCGGCAGGCGTCTTTATCGCCGCGAAGCTGGCCGAGCAGGAAGCGCGCCACAAGAAAATGGGCGACAGCCGGTATCAGCTGCAGCCGAATATCAAGGAGAGCAAGGGCGCGCTGCGCGATATCCAGACGCTGCTCTGGCTGGCGAATTTTTTATATGGCGCGACCACGCCGCGCGGGCTGGTGGAAAAAGATATCCTCACGCCACAGGAAGCGAAGCGGCTGGAGGAAGCGCACGGATTTTACTGGAACGTGCGCTGCCAGCTGCATGCGCTGACGGGGCGGCATGATGATCGCCTGTCATTCGATATCCAGCCGGAGATTGCTGCGCGCCTTGGCTATGCAGAGGGTGAACCCAACCGCCGCGCCGAGCGTTTCATGAAGGATTACTTCCGCCGCGCCGCCGAAATCGGGCACCTGACGCGCACGATCTGCGCGGATCTGGAAGCGCGGTCATTGGGTGGGGGCGCGACGGCGGGCACACGGAAACTGGCGATCGAGGATATGATCGAGGGCTTTCCGGTGTTGAACAACCGCCTTGCCGTGAGGGATGCCCTGCATTTCAAGCGCAACCCTTCCGAAATTTTGCGCATCTATCGCGCCAGCCAGACATCGGGGCATGATATCCACCCTGATGCGCTGCGTGCGTTGCGGGCCGCCCTGCCCTCCGCCAAATTGCATGAAGATGCGGAGGCGCACCGGATATTCCTCCTCATTCTTCTTGATGAAAAGAATGCGGAACAGACGTTGCGCCGCCTGAACGAAGCGGGCGTGCTGGTCGCGCTGATCCCCGACTTCGAAAATATTTTCGCGCATATGCAATACGACATGTATCACACCTATACGGCGGACGAGCATACGCTCCGCGCGGTCGGCATGATGCATAAGATTGAAAACGGCGAGCTGGCCGATGCCGCGCCGCTGGCAAGCGAATTGTTCCGCACGATACAATCC
>JBGGMV010000018.1:0-13385 GCA_041287865.1 Alphaproteobacteria bacterium
CGCCGTCGCCACCGTCCTGCCGATGGAGAAAAACATCGTCATTACCTACGACTTTGACGGCGACGGTCTCGCCGACAAGACGCAGCACACGCAGGAAACCTTCAGCCGCGACACGCTGCTGACGCGTTTTGACAGCAACAAGGACGGTCTGTCGCCGCACGAATTCATGGACATGCACTTCAACGAGGCCGACGTCAACAACGACAAGGTCGTCGACCTGAAAGAATGGCAGGGCTCGTACATCCCGCGCCTCGACAAGCTCAACAAGCAAAAAGCACAAGTCAACAAATAAGGAATAAAAAATGAAAACGCTATCATCGACAATGGCGATCTGCGCCATGATCCTCGCCCTCTCGGCCTGTTCCGACATGACCAGAACCCAGCAGCGCACGCTGTCCGGCGCCGCAATCGGCACGGGCGTGGGCGTTGCCGGCACCGCCATGACGGGCGGTTGCATCACCTGTGGTGCCGCTGTCGGCGCCGCTGCGGGTGCCGCGGGCGGTTACATCTACGACCAGTCGCACAAAAATAACTGATAAAAAATGCGTCCTTATGGCTTCCTTATACCATCCGCCATAAGGCGCATCGCTTCTTTATCGGTGCCAGCCTAGATTACCTGCAAGCCGCCACTAGAGCGGAACAATCAACAAGGAGAGATTTAATGTCCAACGAAGCCCAAAAAACACCCGTCGCCGCCCCCGTTGCCAAGCAGGACAACGCCGCCGCGATGACCCCCGAAGCAAAAGCCGAAAAAGTTTCGTCTGAAATCAAGAAAACCTGGGACAAGCTGTCGGATGACGACGCAAAGCTGTTCCCCGCTCAAGCCGACAAATTCTTCGCCGCGCTGAAAGAAAAACAGGGCGTGAGCAAGGAAGACGGCCAGAAACGCCTCGATGAAATCAAGGCATCATGCGGCAGCTGCTCGTCCGAAAAAGCAGCCTGACCTGAATTAAACTGCCTGGGGCGCCGTCCTGTATGGGTACTTTCATATCTGACGGCGCTTTATGCGGTTTTTACCAAGGACTAAATACAATGATCATCAAGAACATCATGAGCAAAGACGTTGAAATCGTCTCCCCCGAAACGCTGCTGCACGACGTCGCCAAGAAGATGCGCCAGCGCGATCTCGGCTGCATACTGGTCGGCAAGGATGACAGGCTGATCGGCATGATCACCGACCGCGACATCGCCATCCGCTGCGTCGCGCTCGAGCACAACCCCGGCGAGACGACCGCCGAGAAGATCATGTCCGCCGAAATTCTCTATTGCCGCGAGACCGACGAAGCCGAAGACGTCGCAAAAAACATGTCCGAGAACAAAGTCCGCCGCCTTGTCGTCCTGAACGCCGAAAAGCGCATGGTCGGCATCGTATCGCTGGGCGACCTTGCGATTGCGAGCAACGACCACAATATCTGCGGCACGGCGCTCAGTATCATCTGCCATCCGGCGCTGACGACGGTCGAAATGCCGAAGAAGGACGAAGAACTGAAGACGCTATAATGCTTAAACCGCGTCGCCGAGGCGGCGCAGGCGCAGCACCGGCGGCTCCATCAGCTCCATGCGATACCCGATGCCGGGTTCGGTGGTGATGAGAGAAGCCGAAGGCGCGGTGTTTTCGATTTTTTCGCGTATCTGGCCGATAAAGACGCGCAAATATTGCGTATCCCCGCCATGTGCGTTGCCCCAGACTTCTTTAAGGAGCTCTTTATGCGTCAGCATCTTGCCGCAATGAACCATGAAATGCCGCAGCAGATCGTATTCCTTGGGCGTGAAGGGCACGAGTTTGCCTTCCAGATAAACCTGATGACGGACAAGATCCATGCGCAGCGGGCCGTTGACCAGTTCAGGCTCGCCGGTCTCGCGCACTGCGGACTGGCGGAGGTTGGCGTTGATCCGCGCCTCCAGCACGCCCATGTTGAAGGGCTTGGTGACGTAATCGTCTGCGCCGAGGTTAAGCGCCGTGACGGTATCGAGGTTGGTGGAGCGCGCGGTCAGGATGATGATCGGCACCTGCGACCAGGTGCGCAGCGAGGTGATGACGTCGTTGCCGTTGATGTCGGGCAGGTTCAGGTCGAGCAGGATAAGATCGGGGCGCAGTGAAATGCTGAGCCGCGTCGCTTCCTTGCCGGTCAGGCATTCCTCGACGATGAAATTTTCGGTATCGAGGACGATGGAAAGCATCTTGTGCGTCTCGCGTTCCGCGTCGACGACAAGAATTGTGTTCTTCTTTTTTGACAGGCAAAATTCCGTTCTGCTTTGATGCGCAAAATATAATTAATTTGCAGCGGGTTATCTATAACACTTCGGCCACGCATTAGATACATAAATGCACCTGCGGGAAAATGCCGAGCGTTAACAACGCCAAAAATCTTACTTCGGCTTCAGCCGGAACCTTTTCGCGTCGTCCTTCAGCTGCTGGTAGAGCGTGCCGGCGGCGGGTTCGCGCTGCGGCGGGGGGATGTGGGTGCGCAGTTCTTCGGCCAGTTTCGTCAGGCCGTCGACGGGTGTATGCTCCGCCAGCTTGGGCGCAAAGGCGATGACGGCGTCGAGATAGGCGTCGACCAGCGAAGCCTGTATGCCCTTGGCCGCTTCGTAGACGCGCAGGTGCGCCTGCGTTTCGATCAGGCTGTCGGCCACGCGCTTGGCGTAGAATTGCGCGGCCACGGGGTCCATCTTTTCAAACGCTTCTTCGTAATAGCCGTTTTTCAGCCTGCCGGTCGTGATCATCAGCGCGATGCGCGCGGGCAGGTCGTCATCGGCGGAGAAAATCGGCTCGCCCGAGAAATTGGGGCCGCTATAGGCAAGGCGCTCCACCGTTTTCGTCAGGCGGTCGGGAATGGCCATCTGCATTTCCCAATCCGAAACCTTGTTCGAATTGCACCAGACCATCACCGCCGCAACAGCCCAGCCGTCGGCGATATCGCTATCGATGACGGCGTTCATCAGCGGTTCGTCGTCCATGCCGTCAAGCGGGTCGAGCGGCGACACGATTGCTTTCAGGCTGTCGTAGGTCGATCGCACGACAGGCGAGTGCCAGAGCTGGGTTTGCTCTAAACGCGTCTTCATGGGCGCGTCTTCACGTCAGAACTTGAAGCTGCCGGAGGACGGGCCCTTGGGAGCATCGGGAGCCGGGCCTGCGCCGGGCGCGGGGCCTTCGGGCGGTTTCGGTTCCGTCAGGTCCTTGCTGTTCGCTTTCAGCATGCCTTCCTTCAGCCCGTTGGAGGCTTCGGTGAAGAAGCGCTTCATCGACTTGCTGTCGGACAGGCTCGCGAGGTTTTCAAGGCCCTCGGCAAAACGCTCCACCAGCGGCGCGGGCATTTTGTCGAACAGGCTGTGTTCTTTCATCGCGTCGGCGATATCGACGGCGGTGAAGCCGATCGCGCCGATCTGCATCATCGCCATCTGTTTTTCGCGGTGGTCGGCGCGTTCAAGTTCGCGCAGCTCGGGACCCGTCAGCATTTCGGCCAGCGTGGCCATGCCGAGCTTGGTCGCGGGGATATTGCCGCTGCTGAAGGCGGCACCGGCCAGAAGGCCGCCGGAATCTCCCAGCAGGCGCAGAACTTCACCCACCTGTGCCGGCACGATATCGGCCAGTTCTTCGGGCGATGCGCTGCCGGAAGCGATGCTTTCGGCAACCAGCACAGCCGCGGTCACGCTATCCAGCGCGCCCATATCGGCCAGCATCGCCAGCGCCGGATGCTCCATGTCGCGCATGCGGCCGCGGCCACCGCGGCCACCGCCGCTGCTGTAACCGGCTTCTTCAAGCGCCTTGACGGTTTCCTGCACCAGCGGATCGTCCATCATGTTTTCGGCGGTCAGGCCGCCTGCGGGCTTCGGCATGGATTTGCGGCCGTCGGAGGTCGACATCGTCATCGGCGTGGCGCGGGTGGAAACGCGCATGTCATCCACAATCACCTTGGGGGTTTCAAGCTTCGGCTCATCCTTGATGCCGGCCTGTTTCTTGAATTCGCGCACGATGTTGCGGAATTCGCGCGCATGCGTGTTGTCGGCAAGCTGGCTGAGATTGGTGGCGGCGTCGGCCAGCGCCTCGACGGCGGGTTTCGCCTGCGGCTGCCAGCGGAGGTTGTCGCCAACCTGCGACAGCAGTTGCGTCGCCGTTTCGGCGATTTCGTTGGCGTGCTGCACCAGTTCGGATTGCGACATGCCGGATTTCAGCGCCTCGAACTCGGGGCCGGTGCCGCGCGCGGTGACGGCGGCCATGGCGATGCGGATCGCGGGCGTGCTGCCCTCTTCCAGCAATTGTTCGTAGACGCGGGCGGGGTTTTCCTTGTTCTCGGGGTCCTGCAAAATCCACAGCGTGCTGGTCAGGTCTTCGCGCAGCACCGTCATGTAATCTTCGGGGAATTTGCCGCGCGTCATTTTGCCGGCAATCAGGATCGCGGCGGTTTCGCTGTCGAGGTTGTCGGTTTCGAACAGGATGCGGAGCATGGGCGGACGGTCGAGGTCGGCTTCGGTGGGTGCGGCGCAGCCGATGGCTTCGAGAGCCTTGATGGTTTCCTGCACAACCGGATCTTTCAGCACGTCAGACTTCTTGAGGCCCATAAATAATTCCTTAAAAAGGTGAATTTTTGTGATGCCTAGTCATATGATCCGCCCCCTGTTCTGTCAATCGGCTATGACAATGAATTCAATATACATAATGCAGAAAAAGCCCCCTCGCCCGTTACAGTTTCGGTGCTATCTTATTAAGTCTGCAGAAGGGGTTATCCATGCCGTCACACATCAACACCACCGACAAGCTTTTCTACGACAAGAACAAGCTGGACCCGCAGGCCGTGACCAAGCTGGTCGACAACAGCCTGAAGGGCGCGGACGACGGCGAGCTGTTCATGGAATACGTGCAGAGCGAATTTCTGGGCTGGGACGACGGCCGCCTGAAAACCTGCACCTATGACACTGATACGGGCTTCGGCCTGCGCTCCGTCGCGGGGGAAGTGTTCGGCTTCGCGCACTCATCCGAACTGTCCGAAAAATCCATCGCCCGCGCGGGCGAAACGGTGAAATCGGTGCTGCACGGCCACGGCGGCACGATGGACCTCAACCCCAACGGCACCAACAGCCAGCTTTACAGCGATGAAAACCCGCTCCAGCACATCGCCTTCGAGCGCAAGGTGAAACTGCTGCAGGATATCGACGCCTATGCGCGCGGCAGGGACAGCCGCGTGAAACAGGTCAGCATCCAGCTGGCCGCGAACTGGAAGGCCGTGCAGATTATCCGCGCCGGCGGGCACAAGGCCGCCGATGTGCGCCCCATGGTGCGCCTGAACGTCACTGTCTATTTCGACGACGGCAAGGGCCGCATGGAAGAAGGCTATTTCGGCTTCGGCGGGCGCTATTCCTACGACAAGCTGTTCGAGGAAGCCACGTGGAAACGCGCGGTCGACGAAGCCTCGCGCACCGCGCTGGTGAATCTCTCCTCCGTCCCCGCTCCCGCCGGTGAAATGCAGGTGGTGCTGGGCCCCGGCTGGCCCGGTATTTTGCTGCACGAAGCCATCGGCCACGGTCTGGAAGGCGATTTCAACCGCAAGAAAACTTCCGCCTTTTCGGGACTGATCGGAAAACAAGTCGCCGCGAAAGGCGTCACTGTCGTCGACGACGGCACCATGCCCGACCGTCGCGGCTCCATCACCATCGACGACGAAGGCACGCCCAGCCAGCGCACCACGCTGATCGAGGACGGCATTCTGGTGGGTTATCTGCAAGACCGCATGAACGCAAGGCTGATGGGCGTAAAACCCACCGGCAACGGCCGCCGCGAAAGTTACGCCGACCACGTGATGCCGCGCATGACCAATACCATCATGCTGAACGGCGACAAATCGCCCGAAGAAATCGTGAAGTCGGTCAAGAAGGGTTTATACGCCGTGAATTTCGGCGGAGGACAGGTCGACATCACCTCCGGCAAATTCGTCTTCTCCGCCGCCGAAGCCTACCTGATCGAAGACGGCAAAATCGGCCCCGCCGTAAAAGGCGCGACATTAATCGGCAACGGCCCCGATGCCCTGACAAAAGTCAAAATGATCGGCAACGACATGAAACTCGACGAAGGCGTCGGGACATGTGGCAAGGACGGGCAGAGCGTGCCGGTGGGTGTTGGACAGCCGACGCTCAGGATTGACGGGTTGACGGTTGGCGGGACGCAGGCTTGATGTCCTCTCAGATCGCGGACAAGTTACGAGTCTTTCCGTGGTTCTGGGCTGTGATCGTACCTTGTTTGACCTTCTTCTTAATAAGCGGGTTATTGAAGGGTCAAAGCGGCGGCTACCAGAGCAACGCACGTGTTGACTCAATTGTAGGGCAAGTAAAATCATACAATGATGCCGTTCAATCATTCCGTGACAAGTACAATGCTCTGCCAGGCGACATGGCGGAGGCGGGTAAAATTCTACCGGGCTGCACCGGAGATAATGGGGCCGACTGCAATCCGCACGCTGCCACGGCCGGAGATAGGATTGTCGGCAGGATTGACCTTTCAAAAAGCTGGAAGGAACAGGCCAATGCCAAAACTCATGTGCCTGCGGTTTCTGCAGCAGACGAAAGCGTGCTTTTCTGGTCGCACCTTCGTAAGGCAGAACTGATTGCAGGCATAGCAGAAAGCGTGGCGGATGGCGTTCCATTCGCTTTTGGCGTCACCCATCCAGCCGCAAGAATCGGTGGCGGTTTTATCGTCGGCCACCTTGATGGCTCTCCGTTGCCTAAATCCCTTGCGCCAAAATATTCAGGAATAAAAGGCACATCTCTGTTGCTAGTCAGCGATGAAGTTTTGCGCGGCGAAGCCGAGATGAACGAGGCTGAAAAGCAGGCGATTACTCCTTTACGCGCAGGACAAATCGACCGTAAGCTGGATGACGGCAGGACAGGTACGGGATACGTGCAGGCCTACGGCTCTCCGGACTGCTTCTATTCCAAGAAAAGCGAGACGCTTTATAGTAAATTTCTTTTCTGGTGGAGGAATTATTCTCCGGACGAAGGCGAATATAATGAAGTCTCCGAGAAGAAAAGTTGCGGCCTGATATTCAGGATTGCAGATTAAAAATGAAACAAAAACCCTTCCGCGAAAAAGTCGTTCTCTTTGCCCGCAAGGCTGGCGGGTGGTGTTTTTTGATTGCGATGGTGTCGGGGTTGTTGTCGCTGGCCGTGCCGCCGGTGGCTGTTCTTTTTCCGGTGTTTTTCACTCTGGCGTTTGTTTCTTTCGGGACGATGTTTTTGCCCGGGGCTTTTGCGCCGTTTTACTGGCCGCAGTTCGCGCTGTTCCTGTGCCTGACGGGCGCGGGCATTTCCATGACGATGATGTTTACGGGCATGGCGATGAAGATACCGATGAAATCGGATTTCATGCAGGGCGCCGGTTATCTGTTCATGTTCGCAGTGCTGAGCGGCTTCGCCGGCATGATCGGCAGCGGCGGCAGCGCGCCCGCGACGAAAAAGGAATTGATGGAGGCGCTGGAAAGCGCGGCCAAAAAACTGGGCCTGACCGTCAAAGACAACCACCCGAAATACGCCATACATCTGGTGGCGGAGGGCAAGGATCTTGTCCTCGACTTGCACCGCACCCGGAACACGAAGGCCGCCCCCACATCATCCGTCACCTTCACGCCGCATATTCCGCCAGTGCCCGTTAAAATTCTCTGCACGCAGGGCATTGTGGACATCACCTGCGACGACAGCCTGCGGAAGGAAAAACTGGAATCCTTCATCGCCAAAAAAGACCTGAACGAATACGATTTCAGCCTGAACGCCACCGGCAAGAATGTCGCGGTGCAGGTGGCCGTGGCGATCGAGGAAGACGAATTGTGGGTCGACTTCGCCGAGCTTTGCAGGATGGCGGGAAGCTAAGCCACCGCCTCGCTTGTCATTCTGAAGGCGCGTAGCGACTGAAGAATCCCATACCGCAGGCGCAGGATGACAATGGCAGGTATTGCGGTTTCGGGTATTTCACTTAGCCGCCGGATTGCGTATTCAAGCATTTGAAACACATTAATAATGCCATTAAATTTATATAATATTGCGTTTTTTGCAATCATGTGTTATGATAAAACTGTAGCTTTTCAAGCTGCAGGGTTATTGGACAAGTGAATATTTTGAACTACCAGGCGGAAAAAAGCAGAGGTTTCCGCCCACCAACTTTTTCGCGCTGCGCGGTTTAAAGCAACGAATACAGTGGCAACGACAAGAAAAACAATCGCCGGCAGCACAGTCCAATTCTTTGGCTGCGCAGCGCCTTTTTGGTTTCATGAAGATAAAACCCTGCGCGCAGTCGAAAACAGTTATAATAATGCTATATAGCTCTTAGCCTTTATGGCTTCTTTCGACAGCGCCAATTCAATCCCCTCTCCTGCGCGGCAGCCGCGCATGGCAGGCACGTTCCCCCTGCGCCCTCTGGCGCGGGCGGCTAGGCACGATGCCTTCACAGGAGAAACACCATGTTCAAGCACAAGTCTGAAAGCGGCTCGCAGCGGCCCCCGCGCGACGGCGATAACGTCAACATTTTACTGGTCGGCAGCCGCATGTCGGACGGGGACGAGATACGGCGCGAACTCGGCATCATCCCGGGTTTCAAGTATACCACCTGGTATTGCTCCGACCTTTCCTGCGCGGTTGATTTCCTGCGCACGCCGGACCGCCGCATCGACCTGATCTTCCTCGACCTCAGCCTTTTCAACGCCGATTACCCGAAGGAATATTTCCTCGAGGTGAAAAAGGCCATCCCGGAAACGCCGGTTGTCGTCCTGACCGACCGCACCGATTTCGACCTGATCGAATTCGTGATGGCGGCCGGTGCTGCCGAGAATATCTCGCAATGGCAGATCCGCAACGACCCCGACAGGCTGCGCAGCGTGGTTGAATCCTGCTGCGCGCGCGACAAGCTGTCGAAGGCCGAAAGCGTGAAAAACGCCGCCGACCTGCAGGATGAGAAAGACAGGGGCGCCACCGACCTGAAGGAGGCGAAAGTGAACAGCGACGAGCTGCTGTTCTCCGTGCAGCGCAAGAACATCGCCGACAACAAGGACATGGCCGCCGAAAACCGGCAGCTGAAGGCCGCCAAGGCGACATCGGACATCGCCAGCGGCAAGAAAATCCACGACGCCCAGGACGCGCTGGGCCGCAGCGAGGCCGAACTGAAGGCGCTGCAGGCCTCGACCACCGCCGCCCTGATGCAGAACAAGGCCACTTATGCCGTCAACCTCCGGCGCTTGAGCGAGGAAAACATCCAGTTGCACAAGGACAGCGGCCTCTATGCCACCTCGCTCAAGATACTCGAGGACAGGCATGTGACCGACCTTGAAGACGCCAATGCCAAAAGCGACGCCGTGCTGCTCTACGTGCAGAGAAAGGGTGCCCTCCAGCTGAAAAAAGCCAGCGACGAAAACGCCGAGCTGCGCACCGAAAACAGCCATGCCAAGGACCTGCTGTCCGGCGGCTATTCGGCCACGACCGCGACAGAAAAACCTGCCGACACCCCGCCCGAAGGCGGCGCCTAGGCGCTTACAGGACTGTTTTGAGTTTCAGCGGCTTGCCGACCGTGAGAGGTTTCTTCGTGTGCATTCTCATGCAGGCGGTGGGGCTGCCCATGTATGACAGCAAGCCGCCCAGACTGGGCGTAATGTCGCGCGCCGTGCACCATTCTTTCGCGTCATCATCGAAAAATCCGGTATTGCTGACAAGGCAGGTGGCGTTTTCCGACACGCCGACAAGGCGGATATCTTTGTGATATGTGGGCGGCTTGTCGCTGTCGCTGTCGCAGGTGACGCGCACGGGGTCGCCGTCTTCGTCGAGATAGATGCAGAATCCCAGTTTATTGCGATTGGCCAAGCGGCCGAAATCATGGCTGACGGGTGGCCGACTGGCCAGCGCCTGCGCCGTTATTTCCGCTTCCGCCGAATGCCAGAGGTATGTCGCCATGCCCTACCCCGCCTTTCGGACGGCAAGGGGCTTCATCGGCGCGACGGGGGCCCCCGTGATGACGGGCGGAGGTGCGGCGGGCGAGACTGCGGGCGCGGGTTGCGCCATGCCCATGTAGACGCCGGCGCGCGTAAGGGTTTCATTGAGCTGCTGCAGCTTGTTTTCGCGCGCGGCGTCAGCGAATTCGTTCTTGTTCTCCACCATGCCGAGGCCGGCCGAGGCCATGATCGTCACCCATTCGACTTTTTCATCGACGCAAAGGCTGTTGCTGCGCATGATCGCAGTGACGGGATGCCGGCGCGCGTCGCCGGTGTTGTAATTGATCGGGCAATTGGCGAACAGCGGCAGAAGCTCGTTCCGGCCTGCGGCAATGACTGCGCCAAGCATCATGAAGCCGCGCGACGCCGGATCGGGATCATAGGCGCCGCGGCGTGACTGGCCGTTATAGGCGGTTTTGTTGAGCGAGTCGGAAGAAATATGCGAGAGCGTCAGCTTCATCATCTCGGGCGTGATAGCGCGGACGATTTCATCCGTAAAGCAATAGCGCGGCAGGTAATAGGCATGCTTGCGCAGCATTTTTTCCATCATGGGAAGATCGTTGGCCTTGACCACATCGAGGTACGTAACGTCGAAACGGCCGCAGGCTTCTTTGAAACTTTTCCAGAGGTCTCGCGCTTGCATGTGTATCCTTTACCGGCGGCGTATGGCCGCTTTCGGTTGATTAAAAGGATATAACACCTCAAGTATTATGTCAAATGTAAATAGCCCTTAATTTACAGTGTCTTAGATATCAAAAAGCTGGCTCAATTACAAGTTTCCAGCTGCGCCGCCACGCCGGGGAAGGAGACGGAGGTGTTGTCGCCGCCATCCTTGCGGAAGTTAACGACCTTGTCTTTCCAGTCGGGGTGCTTGGCCAGCGCCGCGTCGTAGGATGTCCGGATAGAGCCCATTTCCGCCTGGAATTTGCACTGGCATTCCTGCGGCGGCTCGGTTTCTTTCGTGCACTTCATCACAAGCTCGGTCACCTGCGTGACAGATTTGCTGACCGCTTCGGCGTCACCGATGGCGGCTTCGTCCTTGATGTCGATGTTTTTGGCGGGGGCCGGGTCTTCCTTCGCCGCTTCGGCGGCGGTCTTGGCGAGTTCAATATTGGCCTGCTGCGCGACGCTTGCGGCCACGGGCGCGAGGAAGAGAGCGGCGGCAATCAGGGCGGCTGTGAAAAGGCGTTTCATGGCAATTCTCCTTCATAAAAACTCCGTCCATCGTATAACCCGCGCGTTAACAAGAAAATCCCCTTCCCCGCTTGTGGCAAGGAAGGGGACCATTTTCCCACGAAGGAAAAATCGAAGGAAAAACCTCGTTCTTTGCCTTATTCAGCGCCGACAACCGTCACGGCTTCGACAACCGTGCGGGTTTGCGGCTTGATCAGGTAGACGTTGCCGTCAGCGGCAACATAAACCTCGCCAGAGGGCGGCGGGGGCAGTTGCGATACGATCGTCGTCGGCAGTTCGGAATAGGTCACCGTCTGCGGAATGGTTGCGCCGGGCTTGAAGTAAACGGTGCGGTCGCGCGGAACGACGCAGCGGATGCTGTCATCACGCAACAGGTGCTCTTCGCGCACGGCGGTCGAGCCTGCGGGGCAGCCGTTGGTCTTCACCATCCAGTCGCCGATCA
The DNA here is from genome assembly GCA_041287865.1 of Alphaproteobacteria bacterium. Lineage (GTDB taxonomy): Bacteria > Pseudomonadota > Alphaproteobacteria > Micavibrionales > UBA2020 > JAPWJZ01. The sequence goes on from JBGGMV010000018.1 coordinate 11,599, forward strand.
GCGCGCGGTGCTGCGTGGTAAGGGTGTAAGTGGTTTCCGCGCTGGCGACGCCGGCGGTAAAAATGGCTGCGACGCCAAGCATGAGGGCAAGTTTCTTCATAGTGGTATCTCCTGTTGAGTGTGGGTGTTCTTGTCAGACAAACGGCGACTTAAGCCTCTGGTTCCCCCCGCTAAAGCAAATTAAGTATCGGGATATATTGAAAATAAACCCCCTTTATCCCCCAAAGGCGGTATAATGGGGGTAAGAGCCTTGAGAACGCGCACCTTGCGCGTCTGCCATTTTCACGAGTGTTTACAGCGACTACTTCACGACCCGCCCTGATGCGGCGCCATGTCTGCTGAACCCCTTTCAAGGATGAAGATCATGAACGACAACAAAAAAGACGAAAAAATCGCCAAGCCCGTGCCGGCGGAAGAAATCGAAATTCCCCGCGCCATCAACATCGCGCTGCTGGAACCGCTGGCGGCTGTGACGGAAAAGGAAGATAAGCCGGTTTAGGGCCCGGGATTAAACCTTGGGCCCGGGCGCGGCAGGCTTCTGCGCTGCCGGAGCTAGAACCTTTTTCACATGCTGCGCCATCATCAGTTCTTCGTCCGTCTTGATGACGAAAACCTTGATCTTGCTGTCGGCTGCATGGATGGCTGATTTGTCGGCGTTGTTTTCCGCCGTATCCACCTTCACGCCCAGATGCGCCAGGTTGCCGAGGATTTTTTCGCGCACGACTTCCGAATTCTCGCCGATGCCGCCGGTAAAGACAATCGCATCTACGCCGCCAAGGTCGACGGTCAGCGATGCCGCCTGACGCGCGGCGTAGAGGCAGAAGAGATCAATCGCCTCTTTCGCCTCGGGCTTGTCGCTCGCCAGCAATTCGCGCACGTCTTCGGTGATGCCCGAAACGCCCTTCAGGCCCGATTGTTTCTGGAAGATATCGGAAAGGCTTTTCGCGGTTTCGCCTTTTTCAAGCAGGTACAGTAAAATACCGGGGTCAGTCGCACCGGCACGCGTGCCCATCATCAACCCGTCGAGCGGCGTAAAGCCCATCGAGGTTGCAACTGATTTGCCGTCTTTAATAGCCGCCATGCTGGCGCCGTTGCCAAGGTGAGCGACGATCACGCGGCCCCTGGCCACTTCCTCGCCGGCGACTTCGGGCAGAACGGACGCAACATATTCGTATGAAAGACCATGGAAGCCGTAGCGCACGATGCCTTCATCTTCCGTCAGCTTGCGCGGCAGCGCGTACATCTGGCTGAGTTTTGATTGCGTGCGGTGGAAAGCGGTGTCGAAAGACGCGACCTGCGGCAGGTCGGGATATTTATCTGCAATGGTCTTGATGGTTTTCAGGTTATGCGGCTGGTGCAGCGGCGCCAGCGGCGACAGTTTCTCAAGATCAGCCAGAACCTTGTCGTCGACCTTCACCGGCGCGGCGTAATCCTTGCCGCCATGCACGACGCGGTGGCCGATGGCCTTCACGTTATGCGTTTCCACCAGCTTCAATATTTCTTCAATCGCGGGGCCATAGCCGCCGGATTTTTTCGTCTCGATCGTCTTGTGCTCGATTGGCGTCAGGTCATCAGAGTTGTAAAGCCCGTACTTGATGGAAGACGAGCCCGCGTTGATGACAAGGAAAGTTTCCGGTTTCTTCTCGCTCATTACTTCTTCGGCCTCGCGGTCTGGCTGCGCTGCGCGACAAGGGCGATGGCGGCGGAAGCCTTGCGCTCCTCCGCTTCGGCCGAGCGGCTGTTGAGGATAACGGGAACCTTCGCGCCCACGACGACGCCGCCCAGCG
>JBGGMV010000019.1:0-18676 GCA_041287865.1 Alphaproteobacteria bacterium
TTCAGTGGCTGCCAATAGGTGTGCAGGAAGAAATCCTCCGCGCGATTGCCGGTGTCGAAGGCGCGGCCTGACTCGTCGAATATCTGTCCCATTTCGGCAGGTGCGGGGATGAAGGCGTTGTGGGTGTAGTATTTTTCACCGTCGTAATAGAACAGCTGATCCTGCGCTTTGCCCGGATTGCCGGGGCCGATGCCTGAGGCGAAGAAGGCTTCCACTTTCGCAAACAGCGCGGCGGTTTGATCGAGGCCGGCCTGCCGCACCTCGATCAGGTGGCTTTGGTTCTTGCCGGTAACGGGAAGTTTTCGGATGGCGATGCCGTCGGAGAGGAAAATAAATTCGGTAAAGCATTCGTTGCCCTTGCAGTCAGGTGCATGAACGACGATCTCGAAATACTTGGTGGGGGCGGGGCGCTCGCCGCGTTCTTCCGGCGGCACGAAGGCGCAGCAGAATATCAGCGCGATGACGGGCAGGAAAAATATCCGCGCCGCGTGCAAGCTCAGCCGCCCTTGACGTTCAGGCTTTTGGCGGGTTTCGCGGTCGATTGCTTCGCGCTCTTTTCAAGCGCCTCGACGCCGGGCAGGGTCTTGCCCTCCAGCCATTCGAGGAAGGCGCCGCCGGCGGTGGAAACATAGGTCATCTTTTCCTCCACGCCTGCCATGGCGAGCGCGGAAACGGTATCGCCGCCGCCCGCGACGCTGATCACTTTGCCGGCCTTGGTGAGGTCGCCGACTTTCTGCGCGACGGCGACGGTGCCCTTGTGGAAGGGCGGTGTTTCAAAGGCGCCGAGCGGGCCGTTCCAGACGACGGTTTTCGCGCCGTCCAGCACCTTGCTGATCGCGGCGACGGATTTCGGGCCGATGTCGAGCATCATCATCGCGTCCTGCACGTTTTCGATAGGCAGCTCCTGCGAGGGTGCGTTCGCCTTGAATTCGGTTGCGACCTGCGCGTCGACGGGCAGCAGGATGGTGCATTTGTGCGCTTTTGCGGTTTCGATGATTTTCAGCGCCTGATCGCGCATCTCGCGTTCGCAGAGCGATTTGCCGACTGGATTGTCGAGCGCGGCAAGGAAAGTATTCGCCATGCCGCCGCCCAGCACCAGCGTGTCGATGCGCGTGACAAGGTTGTTGAGTAGGTCGAGCTTGGTGGAAATTTTCGCGCCGCCGACAACTGCGACGACGGGGCGCTCGGGATGGCCGACGGCCTTGCCCAGCGCATCCAGTTCAGCCTCCATCAGCCGTCCGGCATAGGCGGGCAGCAGGGTGGCGATGCCATGCGTGGTGGCATGCGCGCGGTGGGCGCAGGAGAAAGCGTCGTTGACGTAGACGTCGCCAAGGCCCGCGATCAGCTGGGCGAAGTTCATGTCGTTCTTTTCTTCCTCGGCATGGAAGCGCACGTTTTCGAGCAGCAGCAGGTCGCCGTCTTTCATCTGGGCGATGCCGTCCTTGGCCGGCTGGCCGATGCAGTCGCTGGCGAAGGCGACAGGCTTGCCGTAGGCGGCTTCAAGCGCCTTGCCGATCGGCGCGAGCGACAGCGCCGCATCAACGCCTTTGGGTCGCCCGAAGTGGGAGAGGATGACGACCTTCGCGCCTTTGTTCGACAGTTCGCGCAGCGTCGGCACAAGGCGTTCAAGGCGCGTGGCGTCGGTGACCTTTCCTTCCTGCACCGGCACGTTCAGGTCGGCGCGGAGCAGGACGACCTTGCCCTTGGGGGAAAGCTCGTCAAGCGTGAGGAAGTTCTTCATGGGGGCACCCTTTATTCAAATACCGTACCCTGCAATATGAACGGAGTCATATAGGGTATCAAGAGGGTTTATTTGACCGTTACGGCCCTGAATTTATTGGTAGAACTGATAAGGGCGCTCAGGATTCCGGCCTCGAAGGCCGAATGGCCGGCATCGGGAACCACGAGGTACTCGGCCTCCGGCCAGGCCTTGTGCAGGGCATAGGCCGTTTCGATGGGACATACCATGTCATAACGCCCCTGGACGATGGTGGCGGGGATATGGCGGATTTTCTTGATATTCTGCAGCAGGTAATCGTCGGGCGTCCATTTGCAGTTGAGGAAGTAATGCGCCTCGATCCGGCTGATGGGCAGGGAATGTTCTGGCGCCTTGCTTTCCTCCACCATCGCGGGCCGCTGGATCAGCATGCAGCAAAGGCTTTCATAGGCCGCCCAGGCCTGCGCTGCTTTCAGGCGGATGTTGGCATCCGCATGCGTCAGCAGCTTGTAATAATTGCCGAGGATATCCTTGCGCTCCGCTTCCGGCAGCAGCTTGACGAAATCGTCCCAGACTTCGGGGAAGACCGTCTTCATGCCGTAGAGGAACCAGTCGATTTCTTTCTGCTGCATCAGGAAGATGCCGCGCAGTGTGAGGCTGGCGGCGCGATGCGGATGGGCGACGGCATAGGCCAGCGCCAGCGTCGATCCCCATGACCCGCCGAAAAGATGCCACTGTGTGATGCCCAGTTTTTCGCGCAACTGCTCGATATCTCTGATGAGGTGGTCGGTTGTGTTGTCGCGCAGCTCGGCATGGGGCGTGGAGCGGCCCGATCCGCGCTGGTCGAAGATGACGATGCGGTAATGGTCGGGGTCGAAGAATTGGCGGTGGCGGGGGCTGGAACCGGCACCGGGGCCGCCGTGCAGAAACAGCACAGGCGCGCCGTCCCTTCGGCCCGACTGCTCGTAGTAAATATTGTGGATGCCGTCGACCTTCAGGAAGCCCGTATCAAAAGGCATGATCGGAGCGTAGGGCATCAGCAGCGCAGGCGCGGCAGGAGGGCACATCATTTAGGGTCAGGTCATTTCTTGTAGACTGGCATGGTGTTGCCGGGATAGCCGTCGGGGAATTCAAGCTGTTCGGGGTGCGTCAGCTCGATCATCGGGCCGCCGCTCTCGATTACCCAACCGCGCACGCGCACGCGCGCCTGACCCCAGGTATAGGGGTTGAAGCCATAGGCCGAGGTGCCGACGTGCGCGCCTTCGGGGTTGAAGTAAGCCTTGAAGATCCCATAGCGTTCGCGGTTAAGCACAAGCGTGAAACCGAGGTGGAAGTCGGAGGAGAAGTTCAGGTAGTCAAAGCCCCTGTGCGTGCGGTAGTTGAAGATGGGGCCTTCAAACACCTGGTAAGTGCCGACGGTGTTGTTGCGCATTTGCTTTTCGTTTTTCACGCTGAGGGCGGGGACCTTCCAGAAGCCGCGCTTTTTCGCGCGCGCATCGATTTCGTAGCTGTAGAGCTTCGAGACGAGGTCGCGGTTGTATTCGGTTGAATCGGCCCAGGCATAACCATCGTTGATGAGCGCGGCCTGCACCCAGGTGCCGTCGTTGATGACCATGTGTATGATTTCATAGCCCTGCTTGTCCTGCCGGCCTTCGTCGGGCAGCGTCTTGTTGCGGTAGACGCCGACTTTCTGTCCGACAAGCTTCTTGGTCAGGTATTCGCGTGCGGGGTTCTCATAGACGGGGGGTACGCGGACATTGTCGAGGTGGAAGGTGCGATGCTTGTCCAGCTGGACGACGTCCGATTTGGTCACACCGATGACGGTGCCAACGTCGATCAGCTCGAGATCATCGGGCTTGGTCTGGATGGGCTGGTAAAATTTCAGCTGGTTGCCCGCGAAAGACGGCGCGGCAAACCACAGGCAAAGGCTGACAACAAACAAGAAAGCATAAATGCGTAGGTGCTTCATATGACCATATCCCCCATGATCATCTTTACCACATGCGACGCGCTTTTGACAATTACCCCAAGCTGTTAGGCGAGGAGCACCGGATCGAGGTTGGCGTCCTTGGCTTTTGTCAAAATGCAGCTTTTCAGTTTTTCCATTGCGCGCTGTTCCAGCTGGCGCACGCGTTCCTTGCTGATACCGAGCTGTTTCCCTAAGTCTTCGAGGGTCACGACCTCGTCGTTCATGCGACGTTCCTTGATTATGGTGCGCTCGCGCGGGCTAAGCTCGCCCAACGCCTCGTTCAGCCAGTTGGAACGGGTGGAGGCATCCCTCATCCCGATGACGATTTCCTCGGGGTTGGGGGTATTGTCGGCCAGCATGTCCTGCCACTGGTTGTCGCCTTCTTCGCCAATAGGCGCGTTGAGCGACTGGTCGCCGCCGTTCATGCGGGCTTCCATCTGCAGCACTTCCTTACGGTCGACGCCAAGTTCCTTGGCAATCGCGTCGACCGCGTCATCATCGAGGAAGTCGCGCGCGGCCTGACCGCTGATTTTGGCGCGCAGGCGGCGCAGGTTGAAGAACAGCGATTTCTGCGAGGCGGTCGTGCCGGTGCGCACGATCGACCAGTTGCGCAGCACGTAATCCTGCACCTGGGCCTTGATCCACCACGTTGCATAGGTCGAAAAACGGTTTTCCATTGCAGGTTCGAAACGCGCGGCGGCTTCCATCAGGCCGATGTTGCCCTCTTGAATCAGGTCGCCCATGGGCAGGCCGTAGTTCTTGAATTTCGAGGCAATAGCCACGACAAGGCGCGTGTAGGAGCGCACGAGTTCGTGCAGCGCCTTTTCATCGCGCTTGTTCTTCCAGCGGCGGGCGAGTTTCAGTTCGTGATCCCGCTCGAGCATAGGCTCGTCCATCGCCTTGCGGATATACCGCAGGTTTGCTTGTTGCGTGGTGGGATCGTCGAGATGAGCCATAGACAGCCTTCTTTCTAGCTTAACTGTTATTCCGCACTATTTTGATGGACGGGGCAGAGTATAACGTCCAAGTCTTAACTTTGTGTTTCGTCTCTTGTGATTCTTATACGCACCCGGCTTGACACCGGATCACCCCGTATTCACCCATTCTAGGCAATTATAGTTAAGAAGAACTAAACGCGTACGGAATTTTGGGCGCTATTTAAGCTTTTGAAATTAAATGCTGATTTTTGATAGATGAACGGAAGATAAATATAACATTGGGGAAAAATTTGTATTTTCATAACCTAAATCCCGCGTCCATAAAGTCAAGCCTCTGCGCCAAATTGCAGATTGACCTTTTGCGGGTGAATCCGTCAGGCTAGGGGCATGAAAAAACGCCATTACATTATATTAGCGGTTCTTGTCCTCACCCTTGGGCTCTTCTCTCCTACTTACGCTGAAGAGGTTGCGGTGGATGGCCATGAGGCCGCAGTCCAGGCCTATTTCGCGGGTGACTACGCTTTGGCGCTGAAGCTTTATACGCCGATGGCCGAAGATGACGATGCGGAGGCGCAATTCAACCTCGGCGTCATGAACCAGCTGGGGCAGGGGACGAAGAAAGACGACAAGGCCGCCGTGAAATGGTTCGAGAAATCCGCCGCGCTCGGCAACCCCGAAGCGCAGGTGAAGCTGGGCGAGATGTATCACGAAGGCAAGGGCGTCGAAAAGAACAGCAAGACCGCCGCCGATTTATACGCGAAAGCAGCCGATGTGGGTTCTCCCGCCGCCATGAATAACCTTGCCTATCTTTATTATCTTGGCGAAGGAGTGCCGCAGAACTTCAACATCGCGCGCAAGTTGTTCGAACGCGCGGCCGACAAGGGCGTAGCCGATGCGCAATATAACCTCGGCACCATGTATGACGAAGGCAAGGGCGTGAAGTCAGATCCCACCACGGCGGTCGGCTGGTTCCTCAAATCCGCAGCGCAGGGCAACCGCGAAGCGCAATTCGCGCTGGGCTTTTTGAATTTCACCGGACGCGGCGTGGAGCCGAACAGCGTCGAGGCCTATAAATGGTTGAAGCTTTCCGTCAATGCCGGCAAGGAAGAAGCTGTGAGGGCGCTGGCCGGCGTCACCGTCAGCCTGACGAAAGAACAGATCGCCGAGGGCGATAAACTGGTGGAAGCCTGGAAACCTGCTGCTGAAAAGTTGAAGCCTTAAGCCGCTAAAATCTCGATAACATCGCCCGTGCCCGACAATTGCGCGCAGACAAGCTTGCCGCCGCGACCGCAACCGCCGTCGATGCTCATGACGTTCTTGCCGATATGGATGCCGCCTTTGTCGGGATCGTGCCCGCGAATGACGGAACGGAAGGGAGCGTAGGGGGCTTCGATGCTATTGAAGCCTTTCGATGCCCACCAGAACTGGTCGCTCTGCGCGGCCAGCGGTTTTTCGGTGTCGATGCCTGCGTGGACGAACAGCAGATTGTTGTCGTTGCTCTGGCGATGTTCGGTGAAGGCGGCGAGACGCAGCACTGTGAAGAATTTTTCGTGTCCGGCTTCGGCGCGTATATTGTTTTTAATGAAGGTCGTCCAGCGGGTCAGGCTCATGATGCCCTCGCGCGCGACGCGCGTCGCGTCAACCAGCGAACTTCCATAGGCGCGCAGCAGCGCGTCGATATCGGGGTGGCGCTCGGCCATCCAACCCACCACCTGGCCCGCGTTGGGCGCGAATTGTAATTGCAGCAGCTTGCCGAACAGCGCTTCCTGAATGCCGCGCAGGTAAACGACATCCTCGTTCTCCACGCCCGGCAGCGCCATCAGCGTGCGGCGGAAATGCAGCAGCTCGTCGAGCGCCTGCTTGGGCCGCGCCGAAGCGCCGCCAAGGTAGTTGCCGGTATAAACCAGACGGTCGCCTGCCTGAAACTTGGCATAGATAGATTTGTGGATGGCGATCAGCCGCTCGAGCTCGCCATGAACGGCGGAAACCGTCCAGATACGGTTCGGTTGGCCGAGATTCGAAAATTTATTCTTGAAAGACATAGCGAAATCATACTCTTCGCCCCTGAAAATGTGAAGAGCCTATCCGGCAAACACTATGACTTCCTTATCTGCTGCGCTGCGGGGCGCATCGCAGCCTTACGGCGAAAGGTCTACATTGAGGAATACACAGGGCATCACCGATGTCCTCAAGAAGAAAAAACGTCAAAGGATACCCTAACGTGTTCAAATCAAACGCCCTTCTCCCCGAAATGGCCCGGTTGCGCCGGTTCGCGATGCGCCTGACGCGCAATAACAGTGACGCCGACGATCTGGTGCAGTCCTCGCTGCTCCGCGCACTGCAAAAGCGGGACTTATTCAAGGAAGGAACAAACCTTTTCAGCTGGATCTCCCGAATCATGTTCAACATCTTCGCCACCCAGTACAGGCGGACGAAGAAACATGAAACGCAGTATGACCCTTCTTTCTATATCGACAATGCCTCCATCGAGCCTTCACAGGAAGCAAGCGTCGATATCGCCACGGTCAGCGCCTGCATGGAACGCCTGAGCCGTCGCCACCGCGACATCCTGCTCTCTGTCTGCGTCAAGGGAATGAGCTACGAGGAAGTCGCGCTCGAAATGGACATCCCCGTTGGCACTGTGCGCTCTCGCCTGTCGCGCGCCCGCAGCAACCTGCAGGAGATGCTGGCGCCGACAGCGCCTATGCCGTTCAAGATCCATTCCTTCAATATAATGCCGGCCGCAATCCCGCTGTGCCATGGCATCAGCTAAACAAGACAACAAAGGAGTTTCACTCATGTCTATCAAGAAAATGCTTTTGCTTGCCACTTGCCTCAGTCTTAGTGCCTGCGCATCGCCAGAACAGGGCGGATATGCGAACGCCGACAACAGCTCGGTCTATGCCAGCAACTACGGGCACCAGAACCGGGAAAACTGCCAGATGTACGAAAGGGATGTAACGAAAATGGCCTATGTGCCGCGTTGCATGCGCAAGCTGATGCCGGCGCCCGCCGAACCGGCGACTGTAGCCTATACCGAGCCCGCGCCGATGGAGCCGTTGGTGCAGGATACCAACCGCCTGTTGCCTGTCACGCGTTCGTATCCCGTTTACTTCAGCTTTGACAAATCGAGCATCAACGGCAGTGAAATCGTCACACTGGACACGATGTCGGACGATATGAAGAAATATAACCCGCCGCAAGTAACAATCACCGGCCACACCGACCGCGCGGGTTCGTCGGAATACAACCAGGCTCTCTCCGCTAGGCGCGCCCAGGCTGTGTCGCAGGAATTGACGAGGCGCGGCATCGAACACCAGATCATCGATGAACAGGCGCGTGGCGAAACCCAGTCGGCGGTGAATACGGCAGACGGCGTGCGCGAGCAGGCCAACCGCCGCGCGATCATCGACTTCCGCGGCGAAGTGCTCGAGAATTCGGTTAACCGGTGAAGCCGATCATACTCTGGGCCGTGGGTATTCCCATCCCGGTCATCATCCTGCTTTACCTTTTCGGCATCATCAATTGACAATAAGGAGCTAAACTATGAAGGATCCGCAAATACTGGGTGGCGTTGTCGTCGCCCTTGTGATCATCGTCGCGTTTCTGGTGTATGACCGCCATTATAACCCGCCCACTCTTGGCGAAAAGCTTGGCCAAAGCATAGACCGCGCCGCCAATAAAATGGAAGACGCCGTCGACGGCAAAAGGTAACGCAGCTTAAGCGGCGGGCCGTACTGCAGGCGCTTTCGCGGGAATTTTATCCGGTGCCGGCAGGTACTGGCGGGTGAGGTACGTGAGGTCGATCTTGACCTTCGCGTGATCCGTCTTGATGACCTTGCCGTCCGACACGCCCTGGAAATATTCCATGCTCTTGAGGAAGGATTGCGCGGTTTGCGTCAGCGCAGGCTTGTCTTTGAGGTAGCCGCCGTCGAGCAGCGCGCGCGTCAGGTGGTAGAAACGTTCGACCTTCTCCATCTCGCCGCCTTTTCCCGAGGCGATCATCGTGCCCTTGTTCATTTCATCGGCGTCCCGCAGCAAGCGGTTGAGCGTCGAGGCGTTGGCGTAGTCCTGCTGTGCGTCCATCGGCGTCTGGCCCATGCGCTGCAGCGTGAGCGTCGAGCCGTGATAGGCGTCGCTGCCCGCGACAGCGTTCTTCATGCGCACGTGTTCCAGTATCGTCTGCGCTTCCTGCACGGCGGCGCTGTTACCGCCCAGCGCATTGACGAGCCTGAGCGCGTAAAGATCCGCATCCGCTTCGTTCAGCGACGAAGTGTGCAGCTTCATGTTCTGGTCGCAATGGCGCGCCTCGTGGCCCATGACATAGGTGTAGAAAATCTTGCGCAGCTCGCCCTTATCGCTCTTGAATTTGTAATCCTTGACGTCGAAGCCGGTGAATTTGTTCACGAACTTGTCGGCGGTAACGTCGCCGGGCGGACGGATGAAGCAGGTGCGCTGGTCAAGCGGTTGGTCGGGCACCAGCGCATGCGCATCCAGCGGGTGCGGCATGATGAATGTCGTGGTGGTGTTGAACAGCGTTCCCGCGAAGATAAAGGGCGTGGCGGCGACGGTAATAGCTTTCGCGCCTACGGTGGCGGCGGGGTCGTTAAAGGTCTCTTGCGCGTTTACCTTCACCATGTTGCCGGCTTCGTGCCAGATATAGAGCGGGTTGGAGCGGCTGTAGACGCGGATATTGTTGGCGCTGTAATATTGGTCTGCGTTTTCGACGGTGATGCCCTTGGCGGCCATATGTTCGTTCAGGCTTTGGCTGTACCAGTGCTGCGGTGCGAATTGCAACGCTACTGCCATCGCGGCGGAGCCGAGGTAGTATTTCCACAGCCAGCTGCGTTTCTTCTTTTTCTTGGCGCCGGTGTCTTCGGGCTTGTTGGCCTGCCTGTTGAACAGTTTCTTCAAGCGTTCGGGGACCAGCTGCATTTATTTCCGCCTTCGGCTTCTGCCGCAAGAAAAGTTGATGAAAAGCGAGGATATCGTAGAAAAATAATATGTAAAGGTCAAGGTATAACTTAAATAAGCTAATAAAATCAATATATTGCGATGCGATCCGTGTGGTATCACAGTGGAGCATTACCGGAATGCTGTATATTTTGACATAATAAAATACATCTGCTACGTTTTTCTCTCCATTTATTGCAGGAAAACCGTGGGCGCAGATAACAACATATCCGGCTATCCCGATGACGGGCTGGACGATCCGAAAGAGATCGACCTGCGCGATTTCATGTATTCCGCGCACGAAGGCGACCGCATGGGTATGGTTTCTTTCCTGATGAAATTCGGCGTGCATCATATTGACGATACGCGCGGCGAGCCGATGCGGCTGAACGCGATGCTCTGGGCGATTGAAAAGGGCAGGACTGAATCTGTTGATTTCCTGTTGTGCGCAGGTGCTGACATTGAATACCGCGAAGGCCTGACCGGCAACACGCCGCTTATCAAGGCGGCAGCCAAGGGCGATAGGCTGACGACACAACTGCTGGTCAGCCGCGGCGCGAATATTCACGCCGTGAACGCCAGCGGCCAGACGGCTGAGGAGGCCGCGCTCGCCGCCGGCAAAACCGAAACGGCCATGCTGGTACGCGATGAATTGCTGCTGCGCGAACGCCTGCGCCGCGAGGAGCTTGACCGCACGGCCGCGGCCTTCCACACCGGCCTTGAACAAAAAACGCCCGTAAAACACGCGCTGCGCAGAAAGCCGGGTGGCCCATGAGAAGATGGAATCCGCCGCAGCCAGCCGCGCCTGTCTTCAACGCGGCTTCCGCTCCCGCCATGCCCACGGCGAAGGAGATCGAGACATTCCACTACATCGCCGCCAAAGGCTCTAAGGTCGCGCTGCAGGAGATGCTCGACAAATACGGCGCGGATATCGTGGATGCGCGCGACGATCACGGACGCACCGCCATGATCCATGCCGCGATCACAGGGCATAAAGAATTGATGGATCAGTTGCTAAAGGCTGGCGCCGATATCAACGCCGCCGACAAACGCGGGCAATCCGCGCTGATGGCTGCTGCTCATCGCGGTTATGATCTTTGCGTGACGCATCTTATCGAGCGCGGCGCGAAAATGGACCAGCAGGACGAACACGGCCTGACCGCGCTTGTGCTGGCGGGCGCCGTCATCAGCCGCAGCGGCGGCAAGAACCTGTCGCTGTCGCGCAAAAAGCTCGACACGGTTTCCATCCTGCTGGGCAGGGGCGCTAACCTTGACGTCAAAGACAGCAGCGGCCGCACCGCCCTCGACTTCGCCATCGGCTACAAACAGCCGCTGGTGGCCGAGATGATCCGCGAGGAAGCCCGCCTGCGCGAAGAGCGCCGTATTGCCGACGAAAAAGCCCTGCTCTGGTTCACCGAAGGGTTGCCGGAAGATATCCGCATGAAGCGTTTGCCGCTGAATTATAAGCCTCCCGGCGCCTGACTTGCCATTCAGGGCAAGTCGCGCTAATCTGCCAAAATCATACATATATATAAGGATAGGCCCATGAAGGTTCTCATCATCGGCGGCACGGGATTTATTTCCGGCCAGATCGCGGACAAGGCAGCGGCAGCGGGGCATGATGTCGTGCTGTTCAACCGCGGCCTGCGCAATCCCCATTCGACACATGATACGATTGGCGGCGATTTGAAAAACCTGCAGGCTTTCAAGGCCGATCTGCTGGCGGCGAAGCCCGATGTGGTTGTGCATTGCATGGCGCTGACCGAAAAACACGCGCAGGATCTTGTCGACGTGTTCCAGGGTTCCGGCGCGCATGTCATTGCGCTCAGCTCCGCCGATTGTTACGCAAGCTTCGAAAAGCTCAACAATGGCGAATCTGTGGGCAATATGCCGGTGCGCGAAACCGACGCAACCAGAAAAACGCAGTTCTACTACCGTGCCCACGGCGGCGGCGACTACGACAAGAATTTGATGACAAATGCGCTGATGGACGCGCACAAGGCCGGAAAAATCGAGGCGACGGTCTTCCGCGTGCCCATGGTCTACGGCCCCGGCGATTACCAGTACGCCCACCGCCACGGCGATATCATCAAGCATATTATTGACGGTCAAAAAGATATCGTGATGGGCGCGAACGAGCAATCGGCGCTGTTCACCTACGGTTATGTCGAAAACGTCGCAGCCGCTGTCGTTCACAGCTTCGGCCATGCCAAAACGAAAGGCGAGATTTACAACCTCGGCGAAGACAGCGTCCGCACGCGCCGTGAATGGGCGGAGCTTTATGCGGACAACGCCGGCCATGAATTCAACTTCCGCATCCTGCCGACGGCGGTGACGGGCGGCGGTTCCGTGCCGCATAATTTCATCATGGATGTGTCGAAATTCCACCGCGATACCGGCTTCACCGATCCGGTTTCTTTAAAGGACAGCGTCAAGCGCACCTATGACTGGGCGGTCGCACATCCCGAGGCGCTCAAGAAAGTGAATGTGGATTACAAGGCGGCGTCCGATCTCGCCGACCGGTATGAAGGCCACATGAAGGCGTTTAACGCGAAGCCGAACCCTGCGGGCCCTGCGCCTTAAGCCTTTTTGTCCTTGATAACCGCCGGCCACTTGCCGGCCTTCTTCAATGCAACCGCTTTTTCCAGTTCCACGCGCGCGCGCTTGAACAGGCTGTCCCAGTCGCCTGATGCAGGCTGGCGCAGCAGGCGCATGGCGGGATACCAGGGGCTGTCCTCGCGTTCGTGCAGGTAGAGCCAGTAGGGGAAATAGCAAAGCAAATTCCACACCGGCTTGCCGATCGAGCTTGCAAGATGCGCGACCGAGCTGTCGGTCATGAGGACGAGATCGAGCTCGCGCACTACGGCGGCGGTATCGGCAAAGTCATTCACATGGGGGCCGAGGTCGATGATCAGCGGATCGCCGCCGGCTTCGGCCAGTTCTTTCTGGCCATGGCCTTTTTGCAAGCCGTAAAGCTGCACGCCCGGAATATCGGCAAAGGGCAGGAAACGCTCGATGCCAACCGCGCGCTTGCGGTTGCGAGAGAATGTCGGGCTGCCCGACCAGACGATGCCGACGCGGAAACGGTCTTTGTGCACGTCCAGCAGTTTTTTCGCGGCTGCCGGCGGGGCATCCGGGATGAACATCGGCGCGACGGGCGGGATGTTCGACAGGTCGGTTTCGAAAATGCCGGGCAGGCTCATCATCGGCACATGGTAATCGAAATCCTCGCCGCACTGGTGCGGTTCGGCAATTTTGGCGATGCCGGGAATGGCGCTGAACAGGCGGTGCAGCGGTTTCTTGCATTCGAAAATCACGCGGCCGCCGCGCGCAACAACGCGGGGCAGGTAGCGGGTGCAGAGGATGGTGTCGCCGAAGCCCTGTTCTTCGTGGACGAGAATGGTTTTGCCCTTCAGGTCTTCGCCTTTCCAGCGCGGCACGGTGAACTTGCGCTCGGGCAGGTCCTTGTGCTTCCAGCGGATCTCGAAAGCTTCCCAGCCGCGCTTGAAATCGCAGAGGTGCAGGTAGGTGATCGCGCGGTCCCAGGCGATGTTGGTGTTTTCAGGGGCAAGGCTGCAGGCGATGTCGAATTGCTTCAGCGCTTCCTCGAAACGGTTGAAATCGCGGAGCGCAATAGCGTAATTGGTGTGCAGGCGCACGTCGCCGGGCTTGATCTTGACGGCTTCGGCATGCATCGCCAGCGCTTCTTCCTCGCGGTCGAGGTCGACAAGGCAGTTGCCGTAGTTCGTCATGCAGGACGGGTTGCCGGGTGAAAGTTCCATGGCGCGGTGCGCGCAGGCAAGCGCGCTTTCAAAATTTTCCGCCTGACGCATGATGGTGCCGAGGTTGAGCCATGCCGACATTTCGTCGGGCTTCTCGCGCAGCAGCTGGCGATAGCACTCCGTCGCCTCCGCCACTTTGCCCTGCCGGTGCAGCATGAAGGCCTGGTCGAAAAGGGGATGGTTTTTGGACACGGGTTTTTCTGCGCTGCTTGTCTTTGCCATGGGTTTCCTGCCTGTTCCGGCGATTTTACTGCGGAGCAGGGCGGGCCGCAAGGCCATATAAACCGCTGTTTTGTTACATTTTTATCTTCAGGGTGGCCGCATCCAGCGGTTTGCCGCCATAGGTGCAGCCGGTGCTGAGGCCCGCGAAGCAGTTCATGGCCTCGAGCGCCGAGAGGGTCGTATCCTTGTTCGACAGCGTGCCGGCGATCAGCGACAGGTTGACGCCGAGGTAGGGGTTCTTGGCTTCCTGCAGGCGTTTCAGCTCGGCCTTATAGGCCGCGCCCTCGCGTCCCTCCGTGCCCGTGCGGGCGAGGTGTTCAAGGTTCACATAGTCGAAAGCCTGTTTCATCTGCTCGTTGCCGCCGAAACGGTCGGCCGGGGCGGGCAGGGCGGCGATGGTGGCAGTAAAGTTGAATTTGTCCGAGATCGAGCCCGTCAGCCGCGCGCGGTCGAGAGTATAGCCCTTGCCGTTCGGCGCCAGCTTGTCCTTGGCGATCAGGTCCTTGATGAAATCCTTCAGCACGTCCTGGTTATAGGCGTCGGTCCAGCTGCGGTTCTTGAACTGCTGCGCCCAGTTGGCGGCGCCGGCTGCTTTCAGGCCGTCGGCATGTTTGCCGCCGGCGGTGATCGTGGCGTCATAGGTGTCTTTGATAAGCTTCGTGCTTTCGGGGAAGCGGGCCTGCATGTCCGCCCAGGGGCCCGTCACGCCCGCGTTATTCAGCTCCAGCGCGATCAGCATCTGCCCCGTGCGCGCGGCGGCTTCGTGCGACAGCGTCATCAATTGGTAATCGGCTATCTTCCAGCTGCGGTCATAGGTGCGCAGGTTGTGGAGGCGCTGCGCGCCGTGGATGACCTCGTGCGCCTGCGTCGTCAGGATGTAATCGTTCTCGGTCGTCTTGTCGTTGACGCGCACAAGGCCGTCGTTGTCGAACCATTCGCCCGCGTGGCCGTCGCTCATCTTGAAATAGCAGTGGAAGATATCGGCGCGGGTGGAGAAATCGACGATGGCGGGGCCCATCACTTCGCCCTTGCGCATGGTTTGCAGATTTGCCCAGAGGTCTTTCGTGCCCTGCGGCACTTGCGAATATTTGTAATCCGCCTGCGCGCAGTTTTCCCAGACACCGCCGACGTTGGCGCGCGCGGCATAATTGAACTTGCCGGTCAGGTCGCCCTCGACGCGCGAGACGGCCTGCCGCACTGTGTAGCGGTCGCCCGAGGCCTTGATGCGCGGCGCGATTTTGGCGATGAAATCGCGGTTTTCCTGCCCCGGCTTGAAGATCTGGAAGGGCTTGGCCAGCGAGGGCACCAGCGCCGCCATTTCGGCCTGCGTGGGGATGGTGACGCCTGCGGCCAGCTTCGTGCCGCCAGGCATTTCGCCCATTTTCACGGCGGCGGCGCTGTCGAATTTAGTGCCGGCGTTGCGGCTGACCTTGTTCGTCGCATAGTCATTGTAATAACGCGCCATCGCCTCGTCGACATTGTTAGCGATGAAGTCGGGGCTGCGGAGCAGGGCGTTGACTGTTGCAGTAGATGCCTGCTGCAGATCAGCCGTCTGCGCGTAAGTATCGCGGAAGGTTTTCCAGCCGGCGGTGCCGTTCTTGTCGTGGAAGGCCGAGAGCGTCTTGTTGCCGTTGGTATCCATTTCCTGCGCGGTGACGAATTCGCCGGCCTGCGCCAGCGCCTCCGACGTCACTTTCTGCTGCAGGCGGCTGTAGAGATCCCAGTTGCTGTCGTATTTCAGCGCGCCCTGGTTATGCTGGTGGCCGTGGATGGTGGCATGGATGTTCTGCAGCATATGATCGGCAAGGTCGCCGGTCTTGTTGATGCGCGCGATGCCCATCTGCGCTTCGAAGGTCGAGCCGACGTCGGGGCTTTCATAGAAACAGGTATAGATCTTGGCTTCCTTGGCGTAGGAAAGCATCCCGCGCGTGAAGGTGCCGCCGAAGGCCTGCAGTTGGGTGAATTCGTCGATCTGCGTCTCGACCGTCTTGGCGCCCGGCAATTCGCAAAGCCCGTCCAGCGCCTGCGGGTTCGCCACGCGGCCGGGATAAACAGGAATGGTGTCCAGCTGGATCGCTTCCAGCGGCTTGACTTCCGATGCCGTGATGCGCGGCTGGCCGTCGCCGTTCAGCAGGGGGCCGTATTTCTGGTAGCCCATCCAGCCGCCCGCAAGCGCTGTCGCAGCCATCACCGCCGCCAGCACCTTTTTACGGTGCGACTTCTGCGGCTGCTGCGGCGCCTTGTCTAACGACTCTTTCTTGCGCTGTGGATAGGCCACGCGACATCGCTCCGGTGTGTTTTTGGTTATGTCAAAACTATGCTAAAGCCGGCATTAACGCAAGATAAAAAAAGGCGACCACTGGGGCCGCCTTTTTTTATTACTTATGCGTAGAAGAAAGTTACGCGACGTTCGAGAGGACTGCTTCCAGCTTCTCTGCCGCTTTCTTCTCGTCGATCTTTTCAATGGCCGCGACTTCGCGGGCAAGACGCTCGAGAGCCGCCTGGTAGATCTGGCGTTCCGAATACGACTGCTCGCTGTCGGTGGTGTCCTTGCGCAGGTCGCGGAGGACTTCGGCGATGGCGACGGGGTCGCCCGAGTTGATCTTTGCTTCGTATTCCTGAGCGCGGCGCGACCACATGACGCGGCGGGTCTGGCTGCGGCCTTGCAGGGTGCCGAGCGCGTCCTTCAGGCGGTCCTTGGAGGACAGCTTGCGCAGGCCCGAGGATTTAACCTTGGAAACCGGCAATTTCAGACGCATGCGGTCTTTTTCGAAACAAATGGTGTAAAGCGTGATTTCCATGCCGGAGATCATCGTGGTTTCCACGCCTTCGACCAGACCCACGCCATGAGCGGGATAAACGACGAAGTCGCCAGCCACGAAGTCCAGTTTCTCGGCCTTCTTGGGAGCGGCGATGACAACGGGAGCAGGAGCTTCCTGCTTCACGGATTTTTGCACGGGGGCAGGCGCCGGTTTCTGGGCGGCCTTGGGGGCGGGCGTGACTTTCACAGCCGTCTTTCCCTGCATGGTAACTTTAACTGCGGTGGCGGTCTTCTTGACCGGAACGGTTTTTGCCGTGGTGGTGGTGGCGCCGGCTTTTTTGCCTTTTGCCTTGGCTTTGGTAATCTTTGCCATTTGTCCTCTCAGGTTAGCACCGGGAAAAAATTCCTGTGCGTTCAAGTATTTAACAGAACGTGTACCGTTAGGTCGTAATTCTGCCAGTTAAGACGGACTATAACAGAATGTCATAAATATTCAAGAACTAAGTTAATAAATCGTTAAATACCAGCCCTATACTAGCTGATTTACGAGCATTTACCGACTCTCCCGAAGGCCAGTTTCGGGGGTTTGGCAATAACCGCCCCGAAGTGTTTGACTCATATTATTGTGTATGATAATTTACATAATATCAAAAACAGGGGGTATCATGGCATTCTGGGACAAGCTTATCGGGAAGAACGAGAAGATCGTCCCCGGCGTCAAAGTCCCCCCGGACAACAACCTTGCGACGGTGAAGGCCTTGATCGCGGCCGGCGCCGATGTGAACGTAAAGGACACAGGCGGCATGACTGCGCTCCACCTTGCCGTCATGACCGGAGAACGCGACGCCATCAAGGCCTTGCTCGATGTGGGCGGGGCGGTGGACTTTAATAATGTGGCCGCGCCGGGCACGCCGGCTGAACCCCCGTCTGCCGTCGCCTTGTCGGGCGACATCGAGGTTCGCAAGCCGCTGACCTTCAAGCGAAAGGGATAGGCGATGAGCGACCTGACAGACGCCTACGACCGCGCCATCGGGAAGTCGATCGAAGCTGGCTTGTTCACCGCCGAGGAAATAGCGAGCGAGAAGGGCAAAGAACTGCTCCACGCCATCCAGCGCGACCAGCGTGATCGCCTGATCCGCCTTGGCATTCCCGGCGTTGTCGCACCCAGGGAGTATGATTACTGCGAAAACCAGGTGCTGTACAAACTGCAGAAGAGCTTTAACGACGTTGCCGGCCTGAACGACGTGCGCGGGGTCATGCAGGCCGCCGCCGAGGAAACGCTGGCCGCCATCGCCGCGCGCGGTGTATCCGAAAAACTGGTTAAAACCGAAACCGCCGAGCCATGGAACGGCGACGGCCCGATGCGCGCCGCGCACAATGCGGTGGAAGAAATTTTCGAGCGCAAATATCTCTGGATGCAATGTTTCGCCAATGGCGAAGCGCCCGATTTCAACTACAATATCTATTTCGCGCTTCAGCTGCGCTTCCTGTCGAACATCCCCGGTTTTGACGCCGCAGCCCAGCAGCTGGAGTACGACAAGAAAGTCGTGCGCAACATCCACGAAGTGAGCAAGACTCCCGGCCTGTCCGATATCCGCCCGATCCTCGATGCTGCGACGGAGGAAGCACTCACCTGCAGCGGCTACAAGCCCGCAGGCCGCATGTCCGTGCCCAAAACCGTCCAGCTGCGCAGCAAGCCCGCCTCATAAACCGTCCTCAACGAAAATCCCCCGCCTGTTGGGGGCGGGGGATTTTACTCTCGAGTAGTCTCGTGTTTAGT
Source organism: Alphaproteobacteria bacterium (assembly GCA_041287865.1). Lineage (GTDB taxonomy): Bacteria > Pseudomonadota > Alphaproteobacteria > Micavibrionales > UBA2020 > JAPWJZ01. Next base: position 18,123 of record JBGGMV010000019.1, read on the forward strand.
AGCAGCTGCGTTGTGCCGCGCGCATTTCGCGTTGCGAGACAACACCGTTGTTGTTCATGTCAAGCTGGCTGAAGGCGCGGCTGCCAAAGCCGACGCGCCGGAATTCCCAGCCGCTGAGATAACCGTCGCCGTTACGGTCAGTCCGGCTGAAGCTCGGCATGTCGTTCACGATATTGCAGTCGACGTAACTCGTGTTTCGCGGTGCAAAGAACCGCCAACTGGGCGAGCTGTCTTCGTAGTAGAATTGTGCCTGGGCAGCGCCTGCGCAGGCCATGAAGGCTACGGCCATTGCCGCAATAATAAGATTTCTCATGTGATTTCTCCTTAAAAATCTGTTCCTCTCAAAACCAACCCCCGCCGCGCGAGGGAGTTCCGGAAAAACGATGCCTGTTGGAATAAAACAATAAAAAACTCCCCTTCCGCCGGAAGGAGAGTTTTTTTATTACCGAAGAGCGGTAATACTTACTTTTTCTTGATGTGCGAGATTTTCGTGCCTTCGATGCTGAAGCCGGCCATCAGGCCTTGCTGGCTGAAGATGAACGCGTAAGCGTCGT
>JBGGMV010000020.1:0-4204 GCA_041287865.1 Alphaproteobacteria bacterium
GTACGAAGCGATGCTTGCCACGAAAGTGCCGAAAGTCAGCACGATCTGCAAGATCTTCAACAAGGTCGCGCATCCCCTGACGCCGGTGAAGAAAGAATACGACCTTTCCTCCGTCAAGCTGTGGCTGACCGGCGGCGCGCCGACGCCCGAGCCGCTTGAAGAAGCATGGAAGAAGCGCACCGGCAAAGCGTTCACGAAGGGTTACGGCCTGTCCGAAACCTCGCCGCTCGCCATCGCCATCCCGCTGGGCGAAGATATCCCCGGTTCCATCGGCCTGCCCGTGCCGGGTACCGAAGTCCGCATCACCAGCATCGAGAACTCGCCGGATATTTCCGACAAGGTCCTCGCGCTGGGCGAAGTCGGCGAAATCTGCCTGCGCGGCCCGCAGGTGATGAAAGGCTACCACAACCGTCCCGATGAAACGGCGAAGGTCATGGACAAGGACGGCTACTTCCACACCGGCGATACGGGCTACATCGACCCGAAAACCGGCGCTATCTTCATCACCGGCCGCACCAAGGACATGATCAACCGCCAGGGCCTCAAGGTCTTCCCGCTGAAAGTGGAATCGAAACTGCTCGATCACCCCGCGATCAAGGAAGTCTGCGTGGTCGGCGTTCCCGATCCAAAAGTGCAGGAAGAGGTGAAGGCGCACATCGTCTTCCATCCCGGCCAGTCGGCGACCCCGGCGGAGATCAAGGCGTTCCTGCAGGACAAGCTGGCGCCCTACGAAATTCCGCACCTGTGGAAATTCCGCGATGATTTCCCCCGTACGCTGAAGCAGCAGCCCGACAAGAAAGCCCTGAAGAAGGAAGATCTGGCCGAGCTGGAAGCAAAAGCGGCGAATACGAACAAGCCCGCAGCACCCGCAACGCCTAAAGTCGGCTAATTAAACGAATAGAGGGAGAAGTAACATGGCGGATAAATCACTCGCAGCTGCCTTTAGCACGCAAAGCGAACCGCAACAGAAACCGCTGGCCGAACGCCTGCAGGAAGTGCTCGACGGACGCTTCGCCGCCATCCGCAAGGAAGCGCGCGACTTCGTCTCGCAACCCGCGATGGCGCCGGTGCCGGCCGATATGCCCAAAGGCGACTACCGCGAGCTGACGCTCGATCGCATCAAGATGCTGATCGACAAAGGCTATACCCGCATGCCCTACGAGACGAAAAATGGCGGCGGCGGTCAGGGTTCGGCCTACATCAACATCGGCGAGATCATCGCCCATGCGGATATGAGCCTTGCCGTGAAGCAGGGCGTGCAGTTCGGCCTCTTCGGCACCTCGATCGAGCGCCTTGGCACCGAAAAGCACCAGCACCTGATCGAAGACGTCATCACCGGCCGCCTGCTGGGCGGTTTCGGCATGACGGAAATGGCCTGCGGTTCGGACGTGCAGGGCACGCAGACCGAAGCGGTCTACGATCACGCCACGCGCAGCTTCACCATCAACACCCCCAACCCCGACGCGCGCAAGACCTACATCGGCAACGCCGCGCTGCATGGCCGCATGATGGTCGTCTTCGCGCAGCTCAAAATGGGCCCGGACGGTGAATCCCAAGGTCCCCATGCTTTCCTCGTGCCCGTGCGCGATGAAAAGGGCGCGGTGATGCCCGGCATCACCATCGGCGACAACGGCCACAAGGTCGGCTTGAACGGCGTCGATAACGGCACGCTCGATTTCAACAAGGTGAAAGTGCCTTACGACGCGCTGCTGGACAAATTCGGCAGTATCGATGCCAATGGCGAATACCAGAGCGACACCGTCAAGAAATCCGCGCGCTTCTTCAAGACGATCGGCACGCTGGTCACCGGTCGCGTGTTCGTCTCGATGGCGGCGCTGTCGGGCAACAAGAACGCGCTGGCCTCCGCCGTGAAATTCGCGGAAGGCCGCAAGGTGTTCGGCGATACGCTGCTGGACAAACAGGCCACTCAAACCCGCCTGCTGCCCAAAATCGCCGAAGCTTACGCGCTGCATTTCGCCACCCGCGACCTGCTGAAAGCATTCGAAGAGAACGATCCCCGCACCGAAACCATGGCAGCCGCGATCAAGGCCGTGTCGTCCGACAGCGCGATGAAGTCGGTTGACGAAGGCCGTTTGATCGAAGGTGGCAAGGGCTTTATGTCTGAAACCCGCTACGGCATCCTGCGCGGTGACATGGACGTCTTCCGCACCTTCGAGGGCGACAACACCGTGCTCCGCATGCTGGTGGCGAAGAACCAGATGACGCGCATCTCGAAAAAATTCCAGGGCGCGTCCGCGCTGGGCAAGATCGTGAAGGGCTATGACATGGGCCGCAAGGACCGCTGGCGCCGCTGGTCGATCAACGGCTCTGGCCGCGATGCCTTCCTCGATTCAGGCGATCAGGCTACGCTGTTCGAAGGCCGCGAACGCACGATGATGCACAATCTCGTCCGTAAAGCCAAAAAACTGGCCGATAAATACAGCAAGGAAGAAACGGCGAACCTGATCCAGGACGACATGATCGCCTATTCGGATGCCTATGCCGAGCGTCTGATGCTGGAAAAATTCACCGCTGCGGTGGATGCGCAGAAAGATCCGGAAGTGAAGGCCGTGCTGAAAGACCTGCGCGATCTTTATGCCGTGAGCACGCTCCGCGCTAACGCCGTCTGGTATCTTGAAAACGATCACCTCGATACCGAAGCGACCCATGCGTTGAAGCGTCTGGAGCAGGATCTGAACGTGAAGGTCCGCCCCCATGCGCAAACGCTGGTGGACGGTTTCGGCATTCCGCAGCAATTGCTGACGGGCACGCCCGCACCCGCAGCCAACGTCAACCGTTTTCAGGCAACGCCGAAGCCCTGAAACTAAGCCAATAACAAAAACACGCCCCCGTTAAAAGGGGCGTGTTTTCATTTGTGTGCAGTGCAGGTTATTCCTGTTCGACCTTGGAAGATTCCACGGTCTCGCCATCGATGGTTTTCTTGTGTTCGATGGTGGTTTTGCCGTCTTCGCTTTCAACCGTATCTTTCACTTTGATATCGGTCGTGTTGAACATGCCTTTGGGGTCGACTTTTTTCTTGATTTCTGTGGTCTTCTTGTAATCACCGTCATCATCGGCGTCGACCTTGATCGTTTTCTCGTCCAGCGTGTTGGTGCCGGCATCGTCGGTCGATTCCACTTTTACATGGGTTTTCATGTCGCCATCATCGTCTTTCTTGATGGTGGTTTCGGATTTGTATTCCGTATCGGCGGCGATAGCGGGCGCTACGCCCAGCGTCAGGGCCGAGATAACAGCTGCGGTCATAAAAAGTTTTTTCATGGTTCTGTCCTCCAGTTTTCCGTTCTGAAGGAGCCAATGCGCCACTGCGAAATAATGTTCCGCTGCGGTCGTAAGCTATTGAAATGTAGGGAAGGGAAGTGGTGCCCAGAGCCGGAGTCGAACCAGCGACACGATGCTCTTCAGGCATCTGCTCTACCAACTGAGCTATCTGGGCATGCGCTATATTATAACGCTCTGGGTTTATAACCCCAAACGGCTGCTTATGTCTACACCTTTTTAACCTATTGGAATTGTTTGGTTAAAATGGCTTATGAATCGCTTGTTTGACGCGCCGCAACAGCCTAATATATAATTATCTTAGGCCTGATCTTGATGACAGGCACCGACTTGGCGATACCAAGAGACTGACGACCCGGGCTTGATCCATGAGACAAGTACCTAAATACCTGATCGTAGGCAATGGCCGCGTCGCGCGGCATTTAAGCCATTATTTTGATCTCCTCAAAATCAAGCAATACACCCGCTGGGATCGTTCCCAGCCGCTGAGCCGTCTGCATGAAGCCGCAACCGATGCGACGCATATCCTGCTCGCCATCAAGGACAGCGCGATCGAACCCTTTATCGACGAACACCTCGTCGACCTCGCGCCCTGCGCGCATATCAAGATGTTCAACACGGCGTTCAGCGCGCTGCAGAAAGAAATTTCGCCCGCCCATGTGAAAGACATGGAAGCCGCGCTGAAGTCTTTCGCCAAATCGCACGATCTCAACGCCGCCAGCAAGCGGCAGATGGAACAGCTGGAAAAATCCGCGCATGCGGTGAAGGACGCCACCACCCTGAAGAAGCTGGGCGAGGGGCTGCACGCGCTGAAGGCCGGTCTGCCCGCCGCGAAACGCATCCATTTCTCCGGCGCGCTGGTGACGAAGAAAGCCTTCGGCGCGCATCCGCTGATGACCTTCGGGCC
>JBGGMV010000021.1:0-7878 GCA_041287865.1 Alphaproteobacteria bacterium
AGCTCCGGCAGGCGTTCGAGGAAGCCGCGTTCCACCAGCGCGTTGATCAGCCTGTGGATGCCGGATTTCGATTTGAGGTCCAGACCCGTCTTCATTTCCTCGAAAGAGGGTGAAAGGCCGGTTTTCTGGATGTAATCGTTGATGAAAATCAGTAAATCGCGCTGTTTCTTGGTGAGCATGGCAAAAACCCCTTCTGCGTAAACTCATTCTTCTTTTGTTCTAATTTAGTTCTCGTTCCTTGTCAACACACTTTTACAAGGGGGTTTGAAAATATTGGAAATTTTCGCTGGCAGTGTGACTCCCAAAGCGGCATGATAAAAATGGCTTTAAGGGGTTTTAGCCATGAAATCTGGATACGCATTATTACTGGCCGCCATGCTCGCCTTGCCTGCTTCCGCTAAAGCGGCGGTGGCGGCGGATGACGCCATCTGGAGCGAGCCGCTCGATCCGATCATCGTGACCGCAACACATTCGGCCACGCAGCACGGCGAAGCCGTCGCGGAGGGCGTGCAGAACATCATCGATACCGAACCGCTGCCGATGAACCTGCGACATGCGAAACCGGTGATCGCGATTGTCATCGACGACATGGGGCTGGATCGCGCGCGCAACCCGAAGGTATTGAACCTGCCCAAGGAAGTGACGCTCGCCTATTTGCCCTACAGCCCGAACGTGCGCTGGCAGGCCTCGCAGGCGCTGAACGCGGGGCATGAATTGCTGCTGCATATGCCGATGGAGCCGGAGCGCCAAACCGCGAACCCGGGGCCCAATTACCTCGGCGCGTCGATGAACCCGCTGGAGCTGCAAAGCAGGCTGGTGAAAAACCTGACGGCCTTTAGCGGTTATGTGGGCATTAACAACCACATGGGCAGCAAGCTGACCTGCTCGCGCGACGCGCTGGCCGTGGTGATGACGGAACTGAAGGAGAGGGGGCTCAGCTTCCTCGACAGCCGCACGGGTGATTGCTCCACCGCCGAAACCGTCGCGCGTGAAAACGGCGTGAAGACGACGCACCGCGACATCTTCATCGACCATTCCGAAAGCGCCGCCGCAGCCGCCCACGCGCTGGTGAATGTCGAAGCCGCCGCGCGCCGCACAGGCAGCGCGATTGCCATCGGCCACCCCAAAGACAACACAATCGCCGCGCTTGCCAAATGGCTGCCCACGCTGGAGGCGAAAGGTTTCCAGCTGGTGCCGGTCAGCCAGGTTATCGAGCTGCGCAACTGGCGCAAGCCTGCAGGGGCGACTGTCGCCGCTGCGCCGTCAAAGCCTGCGCCGAGGCTGGTTGCGGCATCCTTGCCCGAGCCTGTTCCCGCTATCACTCCCGCGCCTGAACCTGTGCGCCTTGTTAGCGCCGCCGCCGAAGACGAAGTGCGGGAGACGGCGACCCTGCCGGTGATACCGGTGAAGGCCAATGTGTCGGCCGCCGAAATGGCGGAGAGGGTTCCTGTCGCGGTTGTTGTTCCGCCGCCGCTGGCCGAACCTATCCAGATTGCCGCTATTCCGGTGCCTGTGCCCGCCGCCCAGCCCGAGAATGTCCTGATCGAAAACATGGACGATAACGGCAACATCATCGCGCCGCCCGCGCTGATCCCTTCGCCCCGCATCGCCGGACTCTCTTATAAAACCGATGCGCAGCCGGTAGTGGAAGCTGCAGAAGCGGCGGTGGTAGAACATGAAGATCCTGCGCCGGCGCTTGTGCCTTCGCCGCGTATTACGGGGCTGTCCTACAAGACGGATGCGAAGTCGCTTAACAACTAGGGTTTAGTGGGCGCCATATACAAAATAGCCCAGAGCCCTGATGATCAGCATATGCGCCACAAATATTTCAAGGCTGTGGTGGCCGATATAGGATATTGCGCGAGAATAGAAAATCTTAGGCGGGTGGCGCACCGCCTCCATTACGCTGCCGCGATAATCCCACATATACCAGCTGGCCACGCCGATGGAGACGGCGATCCAGAGCGGCGCATAATCCATTTGGCCCAGAAAAATATACAGGCAGGCTGCAAATATCACGGCCATAAAGACAAGGAACCACGCAGCAACCACGCGGCCGTGCACCAGCCTGTCGCGGTGGCGCACCAGCCATCCGGCCTCGGCTATGATGAAGCCCAGCGTGCCGAACTGTAAAAGATCGAAGGTCGATGGTATCAGTAGCACCAGAGCTGCCTGCGTGGCAAGGAAGCGCCGCGGGTTTTGCGTGCAAAATTCCATCATCGGATCGAGCAGGTATTTGATGGCGATCAGAGTTGCCAGCGCATTGAGGGGGAAAAATCCGAGGCCCGCAAAGACATTCGCGGCCGTCACCAGCACAAGGCCCATCCACAACCTGTCGCTCACCTGCCAGCCTGAATTATATCCGCAAGGGAAAAACCAGAAGAGTGCGCAGAATTTTAGCTGCCGCATCCACGGTTCCTGCGGAAAGAAAGCCGAGCCGTAATGATCGATGATGAAACCGATAACCGCCAGCGCGCTTAGTTCATAGGTTGCGAGGCGGCGCAGCTTCATTTATCGCTGCAGCGCCCGCCTCTGGCGGATCCATTCAACCACGTCGGTGACGTTTTCCTGGATTTTTTCGGGCGAGGCGGGTTTGATGATGTATGACGTCGCGCCCGCGCGCAGCGCCATGATGATGTCATCGGGTTCCGACTTGGCCGTCACCATGACAAAGGCCGTGTAGTCGAAGGTCTTGTCGCTGCGCAGGCGGCGCAGCATATCGACGCCGGTTTCCTTGCCCGGCAGCGTCCAGTCGAGGAAGATGATATCGTAATGCTTCGATGTCGCCAGAAACTCGGCTTCGTTCACCGTCGGCGCTTCGTCGACCACGGGGCAGCCCATGTTCTTCAGGAGAAGTTTCAGGTGCGCGCGTTCGGTGAAATGGTCGTCGACCACCAGCGCCTTTAAATCCCCGATTGTCAGTTTTTCAAGTTCCATGGTTATGCGGCCCTTTTGATAAGCCAGCAGGAGGGGACATGCTCCATGCCGATCTTGGGATAATACTGCTCCGCCGCCGGTGCTGCAATCAAATGCACGCCGGTGAGCGGGCCGGAGGCCTTGTGCGTTTCCTCGATCAGCCGCTTGCCGATGCCCTGATGCTGGTAGGAGGTGTCGACCGCGAGGTCGGACAGGTAGCAGCAGAAGGAAAAATCAGAAATCGCGCGCGCAACGCCGACCAGCTTGCCGTCGTGCCGCGCGGTCACGATGATATCGGCTTTGCGCAGCATGGTGTCGAGGCGCGCGAGGTCGCCGACCGGCCGGCGTTCGCCCAGTGTCGAGGCGACCAGCACATCGCGGAACTCCGCGGGGGCCAGCCCCGGTTCAAGCGCGTAAACGATGTTTTTTGTCATGGGATGCCCCTGGATGAATCGCAGTCCAATTTACTCCCTGCTGGCGTGGCAGGCAAATGAAGGGGAGGGACTGGCTTTATCTAGTAAAAAATATCATTTATTATCAATGGTATAATATCGTTATATTTCCATATTAAATTCTTGCCTTCCATAAAATATTATGTATAATACCTGCAGTTTAAAAACGTAAAAATAAAGGGTGTGTCTCCATGTGGTTTTCAAATCGTAAAGAAGCGGCAAATCAGGAACTTCTGGATTTCGTCATGGAAAACCGGGGTATGCGCACGGATGGCTATCACAAGACGTGGGATAGCGGTTATAAAAAAAGTTATCATCAAAACGACTGGGATCGCAGCTGGCCGGGCCGCAACGCCGGCATGTACATCAACGATTTCCTCCATCATGGCGCTGACATCAACTGCCGCGACGCCATGGGCAATACGCCGCTGATCTACGCGGCATCGGGCCGCGAGCCCGATCTGGCCTTTGCGCTTTTCAGGCATTACAAGGCCGATATCGAGGCCAAGAACAATTACGGCGATACGGCGCTGACCCTTGCCATCATCACGGGCCATGCGGGCCTTGCGCAGGAACTGCTGCTTGCGGGCGCAACGACGAAGTACGCGAACGTTAAAGGCGAAACGCCGGCGGCGCTGGCGGAAAAAAGCCCGTCCAAGGAAATTCAGGAACTCGCGCCTTACCTCAAGGGTGAAAAGCCTGTCTCCGACATCATGGCGCTGCGCAAGAAGCAGGAGCTGGACAGGGAAATCTACCGCGCCGCCCGCGAAGGCCGCGTCAGGGATTTGAAATCTGCGGCCGAGCAGGGCGCCGACATCAACGCAACGAATGCCAAGGGCCATACGCCCCTGATGGTCGCTTATACCACCGAGGTCGTGAAAATGCTGGTCGAGCTTGGCGCGAAAGTCGACGCGCAGGACGCCGACGGCAAGACGGCGCTGATGTATGCAGCCGAAAACGACAGGGCCGACCGCGTGGCCGAGCTGCTCAAGGCGGGCGCCGACCTGGCGATTACCGACAAGAATGGCAAGACCGCGGCGGAGTTGACCTCCCACAGCGGTATCATGGACCTGATCGACGACGAGGTGCTGAAACGCGGCGGCAATACGCCCGCGCTGCAGGCCGAACGCGAAAAGAAGCGCAGCACCCGCGCGCTCTTCGACGCGCTGCGCAATAACGATGTGTTTGAAATCCCCGCCCTGCTCAAGGCCGGCGCGGATGCCTATGGCGCGTATCGTGGCCAGAATGCCATGACCTATAGCATCAATACCCAGCAGCAGGCCTCGACGGCGGTGCTGATCGCGGCGGGCGTCGACTTGAACAAGGCGGACGCCAAGGGCGAAACGCCGCTCTTTGCCGCTTTCAAGGGTAACAGGTGGCGCACCTTCGAGGCGCTGCTCAAGTATGGCGCGGCACCCGATGTCGCGGGCATGGACGGCGAGAACCTGCTGCATAGCGCCAGCGTGCACAACGCGACCGCATTCGCCAAGCAGCTGAGCGAAAACAAGGCCGATATCACCACGCCGAACAAGAAAGGCCAGTCGCCTGTCGCCGCCGCTGTCTATGCGGGATCGCGGGCGGAAATCATCGACGCGCTGGCAAAGGCGGGCGCCAACCTTAATGAGCCCGATGCGGAAGGCAATACGCTCCTGATGCAGTCGCTGCGCCACAACCGCGACCAGACAAGCTGGGCGCTGGTGCAGGGCGGCGCCGACGTGACGCTTAAAAACGCTAAAGGCGAAAGCGCGCTCGATATCTGCGCCAAGTTTGGCACGGGTGGCCTTTACAACGAGATCAAGAAGCGTGAAGACGCGGCCCGCGACAAGCGCATCGCCGATCTTGAAGAACAGGTAAAGCAGCTGGGCGGCGATATCACGAAACCGCCAGCGGCGCCTGCGGCTGTTACGCCCGCAGCGAAACCGTCCAGCCCCGGCACGCCGTAATTATTAAAGATAGAGTACAGCAAGGCAGCCCCGGCGTGATGCGCCGGGGTTTTCCTTTTAGGGCTTGGGGGCTTTCGCGGCGGCGGGCTTTTTCGTTTCTTCGCCGAGGTAGCGGGCCTGCAGGTGCGCCTTCAGGAATTTGGCGTCGAGCTGTTCGCCCGTCGCCTGCTTCATCAATTCTTGCGCGGTGATCAGGCTGCCCTTGCTGTGGACGTTGTCGGTCAGCCAGTCTTTCAGCGGCTTGAAATTGCCTTGCTCGATCTGGTTCAGCAGGTCGGGATCGGCTTTCTTGGCTGAATGGAACAGCTGCACCGCGCCCATATAGCCCAGCGCGTAGCTGGGGAAATAGGCCCAGAGGCCGCAGAACCAGTGGACGTCCTGCATGCAGCCTTCGGCATTGTCCTTGGGCTTGCGGCCGAACATGTCTTCCGACATTTTCGCCCAGGCGTCGGGCAGGTCTTTTGGCTCCAGCTCGCCGTTGATCATTTGCTTTTCAAGTTTATAGCGCATGATGATATGCAGCAGGTAGGTGACTTCGCTGGTTTCCATCGAGATACGGGTCAGGCCCGGCGTGACGCGCTGGTTTTCTTTCTGCAGGTTGGTGGCCGACAGTTCAGGATCGCCCTCGCGACCGAAAATTTCCTGCGCGCGGCCCGCGATGAATTTGTTGAATTCCGGCGATTTGCCGACGACGAATTCCCAGATCAGCGACTGCGATTCATGGATATCCATGCCCAGCGACGAACCAGCAGGCTGGAAAGCCCATTTCTTCGGCGTGTTCTGGTCGTAAAGCCCGTGACCCAGTTCATGAATCATGTCGTAAAGCGGACGCAGGAAGCTGTCGGGATCGGGCCTGCCCGCCGCGCGCACGTCGTTCAGCGTGCCGCCCGCGCAGGGGTGGTCGGGAATGAAATACAGAACGCCGCGCGTTTCATCGAAGCCCATGCGCTTGGCGACGTCGCGGCTGAGCACTTCTTCCTTCGCAAGATCAAAGGGCCCATTGATGGGCTGCGCGGGCGCTTCCGCAGCCTGCTTCGCCATCACCTGCGGCAACAGTTTTTTCAGGAAGGGTTCCAGTTCACCGAACAGCTTGTCGTAGTCGGCGGTTGTCCAGCCGGGGCTGTAGTTGTTGAGCAGAGCGTCATAAATCGTGGCCGCGCCGGTTGCCTGCTGCAAAATCGCGCCCTGCTGGCGCTGCAGGTCGAGCTGTTTTTCAAAGAAGGGGACAACCTTGCTCCAGTCGCCGCCGTCTTTTTCCTGACCGTGAAGGCGCTCGCCCTCGCTTTCGGCCTGTTTCAGCTTGCCCGCCAGTTCAACCGGCAGGCCGGCCGACAGCAGATGCGCGCGCTGCATCATCTTCAGGTTCGCTTTTTCCTCGGTATCCAGATGGGCGATGTTCTTCTGCGCTTCATCCAGCCATGTCTTCACGCGGGGGTCGGTGATTTTCTCGTGCGCGATTTCGGACAGCGCCACGACCTCGCGGTCATGGTCTTCCGCGCCGCCCTTGGGCAGGGTGGTCTGCATGTCGCGGAACAACCTGTTCTGCACACCGCCCAAAGCGGCCAGCTGGTTGAACAGGCGCGTGAGGTTTTCGTAGGCGGAGCGCGGGGAAGCGGCGTCGGGCATCAGGGTGTCCATCTGTTTGAGTTTGTATGATTGTTGCCGATATTATGAATATAAAATGACCTGCGCAAGGCTTTTCGGCCATAACGGCATATTTTAAAATAAAACTTATACATTATGTAAATTAATAGGCGCTCGCGTCATTTAATTTCTTCAGCTCTTCAGGCTGCAACTCGACCTCCGCCGCCCGCATGATGTCTTTTAGCTGGAGCAGGGTGGTGGCGCTGGCGATGGGCGCGGTGACGGAGGGGCGGGCGATCAGCCATGCCAGCGATATTTGTGCAGGGGTGCTGCGTTTTTTGGCCGAAAGTTCATCGAGCACGTTCAGGATTTTATAGCCGCGCGGATTCAAATACGTGGCAACTGCTTTTTCGCCGCGCGGACTTTTTCCCGCGTCGGTCGGCAAGCGGTATTTGCCGGTAAGGAAACCGCGCGCGAGTGAATAATAGCCGATCACGCCGACGTTATTGTCCTGACAGATTTTCTCGAGCTCGACTTCGTATTTGGCGCGGTCGTAGAGGTTGTATTCGGGCTGCAGGCTCTGGTACATGGGCAGGCCGTGCTTTTTCGCTGTTTCCAGCGATTGCTGTAGCCGCGCCGCGCTGAAGTTTGATGCGCCGATGGCGCGGACTTTGCCTGCTTTTATCAGCGTTTGATAGGCTTCCAGCGTCTCATCGACCGGCGCGGTTTCGTCATCGGTGTGTGATTGGTAGAGGTCGATGTAATCGGTCTGCAGGCGTTTCAGTGATTCATCGCAGGATTGCAGGATGTGTTTTTTCGACAGGCCTTTCTTGTCGGGCCCCATTTCGAAACCGACCTTGGTGGCCAGCACCACTTTGTCGCGCTTGCCGGATGCCTTGAACCATTTGCCGATGATGGTTTCGGATTCACCGCCCTGATTGCCGGGGATCCAGCGGCTGTAAACGTCAGCCGTATCGACGAAA